>CAJYVI010000129.1 GCA_913778145.1 uncultured Pseudocitrobacter sp. | reverse complement strand
GCGGTGAGATGAATAATGCCAAGGGCTTGTGAAAGTTCCATTTAAAAAGGGTCCATGTGGAGACATGAACCCTTTTTACACCAGTCACTGGATCGGTCAACTGATCCTTAAATGATCGGCATTAGCCATAATGGCTCACTTTTTTATTGGAATAACCGCTTTAACGCATCCAGCAATACCGTCTCCTCAATATCGCACGCGCTACACGTGGGCGATATCACCTGCTGCGCCCGCAGATTATTAGGCGCCCAAATAATCGGTGACGGATAATCCTCGTGACGTGCTTTAGGGTAGAAGGCAAGTGTAGGCCTGTCGTAAGCTGAAGCGATGTGAACCAGCGCGGTATCAACGGAGATAACATACTGACAATATTTGGTCAGTGCGACAGCATGGATGAAATCTTTATACGGCAGCGTTTCGATATTATCGACTGGGATCAGCGGGAGATCTTTTGGATGCCCCGTATAAATAATTCGCAGTTCGGGATGGTTTTCTTTTAACCACCTATCGATAAGCTGAATTTGCCGTGTCGATAAACGACAAATTTTCTTTGCCCCAATGGGGTTAACAATCACCACCCTTGTATCGCCGACAAAGTCTCGTAATTGCTGTTCCACATCCGCAGGAAGCGGCAAATCATAGCGATCATCATATTGAACACCCTCCCCAAACAGATGCTCGCAGATTACGCGCGTACGCGTGGCCATATGCTCGGTGAGTTGCTCATCATGTGGATGATAGCTGGAATAATAGCGCTTGTACCACTTATCAAAACCAAGAATATAATGATTTCTTAAGCCTGACAAAAGCAGGGCATGGCCGAAGCTGGGCATCGTTTCAAAAGGATCCAGCACAACATCAAATTGGTATTGTGCGAGCTCTTTTCGCAACTTAAGCACATCTGAAATACTATTTGAGTCTTTAATGAAGAAATGAGTTATTCCAGGATTAGCTTTTAGAAAGGCATGCCCAACGCCGCAGGAAATGATAGATAACTCAATGCCTCGTTCGGCCAGCGCACGATATAAAGCACTTAAGACAATCAGATCACCAAGCTTACTATTATCATGAATCAATAAGCAGCTTTTGATATTTTTAGCGGGTAAAAGCGCTGCACCTTTATGACTAAAAAGAAAAGAGAGAAAATTTATTTTGATTTTATTTATTAATAATCTTTTTTTCTTGTGAAATGTTCCAAGGCGCATCGTTTTTACCAGCACATGGTTTTATTAAGTAACAGCTTCGTTTTCTACTCACGCATGAGCGCGGGCATTATCAGAAGTGAATTTTTTTTTAGTCATCGCAGCCTTTCTTGGCGAGGCATCAGCCAGTACTGCAACGTCGATAAAAGGAATAATATCGTATCCGATTGCTGTATCATCTGACAGATTGTAGATCCGCATATCAGGAACATTACGGCTCATAAACTTAAAGAACGGTAATATTTTATGCAGGTCCTTACTCAGTTCAGAAGGCATAGGGTTATTGCTTTCATCATAAAAACGCTGACAGGTACCAGTAAGATCTAGCCCAGAACAGACAATTCGCGAATAACAGAGCGAGTAGGCAATTTGAATCGCCGTATACGCGACGGTGTGGCAGGAGCAATAACCAATCGCGATATCTTTGCAGAAGCCAACTAGGCGTCCTTTCTTAGAGAAAGGAACTTTGATCATCAGGTTACGATATAGGCGTGACAAGATGGCAAGCTTAATTTTTTTCGCGATGCCACCCTTTTCACGTTTGTAGAACGCTCTGAGAATATAACAATTCTCACGAAGATATTTTTTATCCTCTTCCGAGGCTTCTTCATACACATCCGTATTTACAATCGTAAAGCGACTACCGCGACTAAAACGATAGAAGTCATCACGACGCTGATGCAAAAATCGGGCATCCGTCAAAATGTAAATAAAAGGTACAATATTGTGGCTGAGTAAATAATCTGCAGATCCATTGACGGTGATGACGTCATTACTCTCCAGTACAGAAATTGGCGTCTTCTTTGATGTAGGACCTGACAGAAAGATGATTGTATCATCCGATGTCTTCTGCTCAATCAGGCTTTGTACATCAGCATGTGTAATATATTTAATGTGTTTCATAAAAAACCTGTAGAGATAGGCTACTTTTCGCCGGCAAGTACAGCAAACCTTTAATTACGGTGAACTCCACAAAAACTTATATAGCATATACAGTTAAAACTTAGCCTTGTCTATAGCTGATTATATTCATTGGCATCATCAATGATTTTTTCAATCATATAATCCGGACTATATTGATAGAGAATATCATCACTCAGGGGTTTTAACTTAGCATCCAAAAATTCGTTAAAACGATCCCATGAATCATAACCAATAATGAAAACACGATTTTTAGAGTAAATATTACTATCTAAAAGTGAAATGTTATTTGTTATAAGCTTCTTGTTGAAATAAAGTGCTTCGAGTACGCGTAACGTCCATCCTGTCTGAGAATCCTGAGTAATATCTACAATGCAGTCAGCCCTGCGTGCGTTCACCAGATTTTGCTCATACGTGATATTTTTATCACAATACAGTTGAGATATTTCTTTAGAAGAACTATCACGAACAATTTGAAATTTAAGTTCACAATCGAATGTATGTAATTTTTCTGATAACGCTGTGATTGCTGCAAATCGCCCCTTATCTTTGCCAATAAAATAGCAACGGCGATGAAGCGTGGGATTACATGAGACTGTCCCCACATCTCGTTCATTAAACCCAACCGGAAAGAACTGTGGGATATAAGCGATATTATTTTTCTGGCAGTTTATTTCTTCAAAGCCGTAAACGCTCTCAAAGGTCGCTTTCATCTTTTGAACGAAATCATCGTCGACTGGGTTCCTGAGCAACAAAAATCGCCGACACTTTATGGCTTCTATAATCTCGGGGTTAAGTCTTTTGAGTACATGGCTATCATTATAAATAGCGATATCCTCTGAAGTCAGTTTTGGCAGATATCGTCTAATAAAAATGTTTGCTAAAAGCCTTTTGATGAAATTAACTCTTTTAAACTTTCGGCTTAGCCAATTTAATGATGCTGGCGTAGTAACCCGGCGAACTGGATAATAATTAGCCAAATAGTCGATCATTCTGATCTCATAGCTGGCAGTCCAGTTAATAAAGTAAATATTCATTAGCTAAATTTCATCCCAGGATTCAGCGAATCTCTTTACCTTTTAGCCGTCTAATAAAGTTACGGAACTTCTTCTTAAAGATCAAGCGATAATATCCAGCATCTTTTACTTCATTAACAATACCATAGTGACGTTCAAGGTCGATTCGGTCTTTGGCCATACGCATAGCGGAAGGCGATTTACCTGATAAATCGATAATTCTGACAACGCCATCTTCGATAATAAAGTTGCCTTTATGCGGGTCGCCGGAAACCATTCCGTGCTGATGTAATCCGGAAATGGACGCTTTGATTTTTTGTTTGAGTTCGTCGTCTATTTCAGGAATATCAACCAGCTCGATACCTTCGATATACTCAATCAGCATGATGTAGTAATGCGCAAAGCGTAACGTTTTCTTCTCTGCCAACAGATAGAAGTCATTGACTGAATCAAGCCCTTCTTTTCTGACACGCTCGGTTTGCTCGAAGAGTTTCTCGTAGTAGTCGCCCTTCACCATTGCTTTCAGGAAACGTTCATTCTGCTTAACTTTTGGCGCAAAGATTTTTAAGATCATTTTCCCGTATTGGGTATCAATCAATAAAACCTTTGTATCTTCAATATTACGGAAAACTTTTATAATTTTGATATTGTAGGATAAAAAATCGTTAAACACGCTGATGTACTTTTCACCATCAGACTTTGTGAAAACGACATAATCGTTAATGTGATGTTTAATACTCATAATAAACCAAAAGTTAATAAAATATTCAGCGGATGGAGTGTTTTCTCAGCAAATAGGACACGCCTGCAACAAACCCGGAGTAATATTTATGTTGAACCAGCAGATGCTTGTAACGCTTTTTCAATTCAACAATAGTTTGCGCATCGCGAGGAGGCTGGTCTTTCCACGGTGATACTGCCAACGCCTGCAGATAGTAACGTACAGAAGGATAAATGGCCCACTTATGCCAGGGCTTGGTCACGCCGGTGTAGTGAATCAGTACCGTTTCATCAAAAATAGTCTCTTTATATTTTTGATGCGTTCGGTCTTTTAACTCACTTTTTATTGTATAAATCGTATTAAACTTTCTCGGCAGGAATTTAATTTTCCCTTTGAGCAAGATATTCAATACATCCTGGTCAGGATATTTATAGACAATATTGTCGTGGTTTTCATGCGTGAGCATCGCCAGAATTCGGTGGGTTAAGTCATGTTTCACCCATTCCTGCAAATTCGCGTAGACCACGCCGGAGTTGAAATAGTTGCCCTTAAGTTCCGGATCTTTTAAGCGATCGACCACTTTTTTCTGCATTGAGTCGACATCTTTAACCACTGCGGCAATCAGGCCGGTCAGGTCGCAGGCGGCCAGTTCATCCAGACGTCCCTTACAAAATACATCGGCATCCAGATACAGCAGTTTATCCAGCTTACTGCTGAACAGCTCAAACGCAAACAGCCGGAAATACATCGCGCGAGACCAGACTTTGGTGCGTGGCAGGCAGTCCAGGCGTTCTGCATTGATTAAGTACAAACTTATTTTTAATTTGTATTTTTTCGCTAATGCTTCGATGTTGGCGAGAAAAGAGGGATTATACTCATCAGCAACAATATGATAATTGATATCAATACTGTTATTAATGACCACGGACGTAATAGAAATACCGACCCAATCGAGGTAGTTTCCATCTACGCCATACGCAATATTCAACGCATCAATATCATCACGAGTATTTGTTCTATCATCAAAGACTTTATACTCAGATATTTCAATTACAGGAAGTGAGTTCACAGCATCACCTATATATATTTTATTTTGTGATTTTCTTTTTAAAATAAAGAACGTAACTCAAAATACCCTTAACATATTGCTTCTGATGTAGCTGATGCTTGGCACAGTATCGGTATTGGGCCGCCGTTTTCGGTGCCAGAAGTGCATCATCCTGCCATGGCGAATGCTTTTTGGCATTCAGAAAACACGCCGAGACCGGGTAATCGCCCCAAAGGTGCCATGGTTTAGTGGGACCGATGTAGTGAATAAACACCGTTTTATCATTCACCGGCCTGACAACGGATTTTTTTAGTTCATAGTTCAGGCTGTACTGGGTATTAAACTTCGGATCAATAAAGCGTGCTTTACCGACCAACAGCATATTCAGGACATCCTGATCCAGATGCGTTATCTTGCTGGTCACCGCCGGGTCACGCAGCATTTCAATCGCTTGCTTCGATATCTCTTCAGCATTCCAGGCGGGAATGTTAATGAGCAGGAACCCGGCATTAAAGTAACCTTCTGCCAGGCCTGGCGTCGACAGCGTTTCCGCACGCTTTGTCCACCAGGCGGTATTACCTTCCATCACCACCGCCGCAATCTCATTATCGTTAAAGCGGAGGTCAATAAGTTCCTGGACACTTCCCTTACAACCGATATCGGCATCAAGATAAAGCACTTTATCGCTTTTACCTGCAAAATAGTCGGCGATGATAAAGCGGAAGTAGGTCGCATAGCTCCAGTTTTTGGTGCTGGGTAAGGACTTCAGCGTATCGCAATTCACCAGGTAGATAACGATGCGGGCCTGATATTGTTTTGCCAGCGCGGCAAACTTCTCACGCACGGTGTCGGTCAGAAAATCGGTAAAGACGTGAAACGCCAGACGGCGATCGCGATTAGCAAACAGGATCGATGCCATCGAAATACCGCAACCGTACAGGAAATTTTTATCAATCCCGTAAGCGATATCAAACGCGCCATTCTCTGAATCAGGCAGATAGTTATAATCATTGACCGAGAGAATGACCTCTCTCTCATCAAAGTAAGTCTGGTTCATTAATCACTCTTTCTCATCAGCACGATGAATCTACATCTCGCATTGGTGTTTGTTATTAAACGGCTTACAGGAAAATCGTAGGCGAGTTTTTCATCTTGCGAAACAAATAATTAAAATGACGCGCGGTTACAGATGCTTTCTCGCCGTCCGCTCTCTGATACGTTCAGCTTTTGTCGCCGCCTGTGCTATCAGATTTTTCTCGTCATGCAGAATTTCACGCAGCGGTTTCGCAAAATAAATGGTCATAAAGCGGAAGATATCGCGCTGAGTCAGACCGATATTCATCGAAGAAAAATATAGCCCAATCAGGTCCTTATCGCGCCAGCGCTGCGGCACATGGCTGCGCATTTGCGCGCGATGCAGGTCGATAACCGAAATCTTCAGGTTCTCTTCATTGCCATCAAACGGCAAATGCAGCAGGAAGTGGCAGATGTAGCAGTCGCGGTGATTAACCCCCGCCTGGTGCATCTTTCTTACCATCGTCGCGACACGCTTGATGATCATTCGTTTCACGCGCGGTTCTGGCGGATGATTAACCCAGTCGGCGCAGTAATCTTCCAGACTGATGGTCGGAGTCAGATCTTCGGTGATGATAAACGACACTTTGCGCACCGGGTTCAGGCCTTTTTCGCCGTAACCCACGCCGCACATGGTGTCCACGCCGACATCGCGCAGTTTATGAATCGCGTTCCACTCTCTGTCCGCGCCGAGTACCGGCATACGCAGCGAAAGCAGGTTTTTCACCACTTCTTTCATCGCGGTGCCGCGGTGCCACTTCAGGAAGTAGCTTTTCCCGGCCAGTTCAAAACGCAGCGTACGGCGCGTTTCCAGCTCTCTGAAAACTTCCCCCTGCAGCTTTTTCACCTCTTCAAACGGATCTTTTCCGCGCCAGAGGGTCGCAAGAGGTTCTTTCAACTCAACCATGAACATCACCAATTATGATATCAGCCGCCTTCTCAGGCAGGCTGTAGAGATCCTGCGTATCCGCGTAATGGCGGGCATTTTCAGCCCACGCCTGACGGAGTTGCGGATTCGTCAATGCATTGCGTAGCGCATCATTTAGCGCCGACTGCTTCCAGGGCTCGCCCAGCACTTCGCCACAGTTTGCCGCCGCGATGTAGTGTGCGTAGCCGCAAACTTCGCTCACCAGCACCGGCAGTCCGCCAGTGATCGCTTCAAGCAGCACAATCCCGGCCGCTTCCTGATAGGCCGGATGCAGCAAAACATCTGCTGCGGCCATCAGTTCAGAGACATCGTTACGCCCCGAGAAAAAGTGGACGTTCTCACGCACGCCGCGCTTTGTTGCCAGCGCTTCAAATCGCCCCGGCTTATCCTGACCCACAACATACAGTGTGGTTTTGCAACGAAGGGCATCCGGTAGCGCCGCCAGCGCTTCAATCGAGCGGTCCACGCCTTTTCGGCTGAAATCGGAACCGACCTGAAGCAACAGGAAATCGTGTTCACCAATACCGTTTTTCGCGCGATAAACCGCGCGGGCGTCGGGAATTTGCTGGCTATATTTACGGTCCGGGTAAATCCCCGGCGGCAGAATATGGAAGCGCTCAGGCTCGGTTTGATAATGCTTCTGGAAATCGGCGATTTGCTTATTCGTCAGCATCAGTAACTGTGTCGGTTTGCCTTTCTCAAACGTAGCGCGTTCAAACGCTGCATAGTGACGATAGCGGGCGGTCAGGCGATAGAAAAAGCCTTTCTCCTGCGCCACTTTCTCGGCATAGCAGACGTCGGCGGCGTAATAGACGTCCAGCCCCGGCATTTTATTGAAACCGATGATACGCTCCGCCGGATGCGCTTTCAGATGCGCCTGCACCCAGGCGTAATACTCGGCGTTGCGCCCGTGGTTGGTCCGCGATTTCACCGGCACGGTGATCAATTCAAACTCTGCCGGACAGTCGCCCTGCCAGGATTGCGTATAAACGCGTACGTGATGACCGCGTGCCGCCACGGTTTGGGCAATGCGCAAAAAATCGCGCTGCAAACCGCCGAAGGGGAAATACTTATAAAGGCAGAAGGCGACAATCATAGCGCCTCTCCCGACGGCAACATTTTCTCCGTTGCCGCAATCACATCAGCGGCGGGAATAACGGACATATACTTTTTATTGCGATCGAGCTGCGAGCGCGGCGGCATCGCCTGATAATTCCCGGCCCAGAACTGAATAATGTCTTCGGTCCACGGACGCCAGAAAACATGGTCGGTCGCGCCAAACAGGCAAATTACCGGCGTTTTTACCGCTGCGGCTATGTGACCAGGTGCCGAATCGACGCCAATAAACAGTACGGCATGGTCGATTAACGCCCCCAGTTCAGGAAAGCGCGTTTTGCCTGCAAGCCCAGTCACCGGGCGAGACGTGCACTGTGCCGCAATATCCTCTACGCAAGCGAGGTCTTCAGCGCCGGGCCCGGAGGTCAGGACGACCTGATAACCGCGCTGTTGAAGCGAATCGATAACCTGCGCAAATTTGTCGTTATCCCAGCATTTGAACGGCTGACGCGCGGTCGGCTGAATCACCACGTAATTGTCACCCACGCCAAAAGCATCCAGCTGTTGTCTCATACGCTCCCAATGTTCTGGCGCATAGGGCATGGATGTTTCCAGACAGGTTTGGCTTAACCCCAGCGGCGCCAGCGCAGAAAGGTTACGCAGTACGCAGTGTTCGCCCTGAAACGGTGCGAGGTGGGTAAAACTTTTTTTCCAGAACGCCGACTGGCGGTGGGCGAAATCCTGAGAGATTTTGACCTTTGCATTTAGCAGGCGCACCAGCACCGCAATCATCCATTGGTCAGTCAGATTGACAATGAGGTCATACTGATTCGCCCTCAGGGTTTTCACCAACGCGTAAAAATTGGCTATTTTCGCTTTCGCCGCTGTGCCTTTATTACTGATGCCATATAACGCATTGATATCCGGATTTTCCGAAATAATTGGGATCGTATCCTGATACAGCAGCATATCAATTTTCGCATCAGGATAATTACGTTTCAGCGTGCTGATGACCGGCGTTGTCAGCAACATATCCCCATGAAAACGCATTTTAATAACCAGAATTCGGGTGAACGTTTTTTCCACAAGCGGCTCTTTATGATAATAACCAGTCGGAATTGAAAAAAAGGCACGCTACCGCCCCAGGCTCAACAGTTACCTGAATACTGACGTCGTGCTCTAATTGCGGCTTAGTGTATCACTTATTCCTAAGCAATCCGAATTGAATATTTTTTAACCTTTGTTAAGTTTATTCTCTGTTAAAACAATGAGTAATAGAACTTTGTAAGGCGTTTCGTTTAGGCGTAAGTCCTTAGGCGCACGCTTAGACAACATCAATTAATCATATAAAAAAGCAAATATAGTTTAACGTTTAATGGCGCATTGCCCTTTTTCCCGTTAAATCCGCTCAAATCGGCAAAAATGATGGTAAAGGCTGGGCTAAATACATAGAATCCTCAGCACATTCCTAAGCCAGCTGCGTACTATGCTTCAATTGCTCTACACATCACTCCTGTACCTTATTCAGCCTTTGATCTGGATACGGCTTTGGGTGCGTGGACGTAAAGCGCCGGCATACCGCAAACGTTGGGGCGAGCGCTACGGTTTTTATCGTAAGCCGCTGACGCCGGGCGGCATTATGCTGCACTCGGTTTCCGTCGGCGAAACGCTGGCCGCCATTCCGCTGGTGCGCGCACTGCGCCATCGCTATCCCGACCTGCCGATTACCGTGACCACCATGACGCCAACCGGCTCTGAGCGCGTCCTTTCCGCCTTCGGCAGCGATGTTCAGCACGTTTATCTTCCTTACGATCTCCCGGACGCCATCAGCCGCTTTCTCGATAAAGTCGACCCCAAACTGGTGCTGATTATGGAAACCGAGCTGTGGCCTAACCTGATTGCCGCACTGCATAAACGTAAAATCCCGCTGGTGATTGCTAACGCTCGCCTTTCTGCGCGCTCTGCGGCGGGTTATGCAAAACTCGGCAAGTTTGTGCAGACGCTGCTGCGCCGTATTACGCTCATCGCCGCGCAAAATGAAGAAGACGGCGAACGGTTTATCGCGCTGGACGCGAAACGCAATCAACTCTCCGTGACCGGCAGCCTGAAGTTTGATATCTCCGTGACGCCGCAGCTGGCGACGAAAGCCATTACTCTGCGCCGCCAATGGGCGCCACATCGCCCGGTATGGATTGCCACCAGTACGCACGAAGGCGAAGAGAGCATCATGCTGGAAGCGCATCAGCAACTGCTGAAAACCTTCCCCGACCTGCTATTAATTCTGGTGCCGCGTCACCCGGAACGTTTCCCGGACACCATCAATCTGGTGCGCCAGGCTGGTTTAAGCTTTATTACCCGCTCTTCAGGCGACGTTCCTTCACCAGGCACTCAGGTTGTCGTGGGCGATACGATGGGCGAACTGATGCTACTTTACGGCATTGCGGATCTCGCCTTTGTCGGCGGTTCGCTGGTTGAGCGCGGCGGCCATAACCCACTGGAAGCCGCAGCGCACGCTATTCCGGTTTTAATGGGCCCGCACACGTTCAACTTCAAAGATATTTGCGCACGTCTCGATCAGGCCGGCGGGCTGATTACAGTGACCGATGCCGCCGCGCTGGTAAAAGAGATTTCCGCTTTACTGACTGACGAAGATTATCGTAACTTCTACGGTCGTCACGCAGTTGAAGTGCTCTACCAAAATCAGGGCGCGCTACAGCGCATGCTGCAACTGCTGGAACCTTATCTGCCACCCAGAGCGCACTGAGGCTGTCATGCAAAAACGGGCGATTTATCCGGGTACGTTCGATCCCATTACTAACGGTCATATCGATATCATTACCCGCGCGAGCAAAATGTTCGACCAGGTGATTCTGGCGATTGCCGCCAGCCCCAGTAAGAAACCGATGTTCGATCTCGATGAACGCGTCGCGCTGGCGCAACAGGCAATTGCGCATCTGAATAACGTGGAAGTCGTCGGTTTTAGCGATTTGATGGCCAATTTCGCGCGCGATCGGCAGGCCAATATTTTAATTCGTGGCCTGCGTGCGGTGGCGGATTTTGAATATGAAATGCAGCTGGCGCACATGAACCGCCATCTGATGCCAGACCTGGAAAGCGTTTTCCTGATGCCGTCCAAAGAGTGGTCGTTTATCTCGTCATCTTTAGTGAAAGAGGTGGCACGTCATCAGGGTGATGTCACCGACTTCCTGCCAGCTAACGTCCATCAGGCGTTAATGGAAAAGCTCAAATAGTTGTTTGCCGGATGGCGTCATCCGGCTCGCAGCCCACTTATTTCTGACACTGACGACAATAGAACGTCGCGCGCTGTGCGTGTTTGGTGGCGATAATCGGCGTGCCGCATACCCGGCACGGCTCGCCCTTGCGACCATACACCTGTAATTCCTGGGCAAAGTAGCCCGGCTTACCGTCGCTTTGCAGGAAATCTTTCAGGGTGGTTCCGCCCTGCTCAATCGAACGCAATAACACCGCCTTAATGGTGCTTACCAGCAGCGCGCACTCCTGCGGCGACAACGACGACGCGAGTCGGTCAGGGTGAATCCCCGCCGCGAACAGCGATTCGCTGGCGTAGATATTCCCTACCCCGACGACCAGTTTGTTATCCATCAGCCAGGGCTTAATCGCCGTTTTCTTTTTCGCACACTTCTGTTGCAGGTAATCAGCGTTGAATTCGTCGCTCAGCGGCTCGGGGCCGAGGTGCGCCAGCACGTTGTGCCCTTCCAGCTCTTGGGTCCACAGCCAGGCGCCAAAGCGGCGTGGGTCCGTATAACGCAGCACTTTGCCGTTACTCATCACCAGGTCGACGTGGTCGTGTTTCTCCGCAGGGAGCTCTTCCGTCAATATGCGCAGGCTACCCGACATACCGAGATGGATGATAATCCAGCCATCCGGCAGTTCCAGCAGCAGATATTTGGCACGACGTTGAACGCTGAGCACAGGTTTGTCACTCAGTCGGTGAATTTCATCGGAGACGGGCCAGCGCAGGCGTCCGTTGCGGATAATCGCGTACTGGATGGTTGCGCCCACCAGATGCGGTTCAATACCGCGGCGGCTGGTTTCAACTTCAGGTAATTCAGGCATAGCGTCTCCGACGGTTTAACTGATGTCTTCAATATGGGGACGGCCAGAAAACAAAAAACCCCGCCGAGGCGAGGTTTTTCGTGACATCGAATCTAAAATTATTTGATTTTAGCTTCTTTGTACAGAACGTGCTGACGGACAACTGGATCGAATTTTTTCAGTTCCAGTTTTTCCGGTTTAGTACGTTTGTTCTTCGTGGTGGTATAGAAGTGACCAGTACCAGCAGAAGAAACCAGCTTGATTTTCTCACGAATACCTTTAGCCATGATTTATTTCCTCTAAGTACTTAGTACTTTTCGCCACGGGCACGCAGTTCAGCCAGAACTGAATCGATGCCTTTTTTATCGATTACACGCATACCTTTAGCAGATACGCGCAGGGTGACAAAACGCTTCTCGCTCTCAACCCAGAAACGGTGAGAGTGCAGGTTCGGCAGGAAACGGCGTTTAGTCGCGTTCAGTGCGTGGGAACGGTTGTTACCGGTCACCGGACGCTTGCCAGTAACTTGGCAGACTCGGGACATGTCTATTCTCCAAAAATCAAATTAGCTCGAGCTTCGTATGGGGTATCGGCGCCTCGTCAGGCTTTACAGCCCGGTCATCGCATAGTTCTAAGTGAACTCTCGATTGCCAGGCCCAAATGCCAAACCCGAGATTCTCAAAGGTGGCGTAGTATACGCTGACCCGGCGTTATGCTCAAGTCCCGAACAGACAAAGATCCCGGTGGATCGCGTAATAATCTGCTAAATCCAGCCACGTTCGGCAAAAGAAACATACTCACCGCGCCCCACGACAAGGTGGTCAAGGACGCGTATATCCATGAATTGGCATGATTTTACCACTCTTTCGGTGATAAGTCTGTCTGATTTACTGGGCTCCGCACTACCTGACGGGTGATTATGCGCCAGGATCACCGCCGCAGCGTTCACTTTGATGGCTTCTCGTACAATTTCGCGCGGATGCACTTCCACGTGGCTTAATGTGCCGGCAAAAAGTCGGCTGTGTTTTAGCACCCGATTTTGATTATCAAGAAAGATCACGATAAAGATCTCGCGCATTTCGTCGCTGAGCTGGCTTTGCAAAAATTCACGCGTCATCTCGGGGCTGAGTAATGCATTCTTCGCCAACACCCGCAGGCTGAAATAGCGCCGCGCCAGCTCGGCAATGCCTTTTAGCTGGGCGCACGTCGCCAGCCCCATGCCGTATTGCTCGGTGATTTCCTGTTCCGAAGCCGAAAGCAACCCATACAGAGAACCGAAGTGGTGCAGTAAATCGCGCGACCAGGTCATGACGTCTTTGTCGCGCGTGCCGGTGCGCAAAAACAGCGCCAGCAACTCCACATCGGACAGTGATTCGATACCCATTTTTTGCATTTTTTCGCGCGGCATCAGCGCATCTGAGCTATCCATAACGGTTCCTCCCTGATGATGATCGCCATCCTGCCACAGCCAGCCGCGGCCTGCGCGGGTCACTTTTTACTCTTGCGTAGCCCCTCGCAAAGTGGATACTCCCTAACCGCACGACCCCGAAAATATTGTGATAAAATCCCACTTTCAGATGAACACGACAGGAAAGAATCATGATGAGCCTGGCCGGAAAAAAAATTGTTCTCGGCGTGAGCGGCGGTATCGCGGCCTATAAAGCCCCTGAACTGGTGCGCCGTCTGCGCGACCGTGGCGCCGAAGTGCGCGTTGCCATGACCGAGGCGGCGAAAGCTTTCATCACCCCGCTGAGCCTGCAGGCCGTCTCCGGTTATCCGGTTTCCGATAGCCTGCTCGACCCGGCGGCAGAAGCGGCAATGGGCCACATCGAGTTGGGAAAATGGGCGGATCTCGTGATTCTCGCACCGGCCACGGCGGATCTCATCGCTCGCGTAGCGGCCGGGATGGCTAACGATTTAGTGTCCACCATTTGCCTGGCAACACCATCACCGGTTGCCGTGGTGCCCGCGATGAATCAGCAGATGTACCGCGCGGCGGCCACGCAGCATAACCTGTCGGTTCTGGCATCTCGCGACCTGCTTATCTGGGGCCCGGACAGCGGCAGCCAGGCCTGCGGCGATATCGGCCCAGGGCGTATGCTCGACCCGTTAACCATCGTTGATATGGCGGCGGCGCATTTTTCGCCTGTCAAAGATCTGCAACATCTGAACATCATGATTACGGCTGGCCCCACCCGCGAGCCGTTAGATCCCGTTCGCTATATCAGCAACCACAGCTCCGGCAAGATGGGCTTTGCTATTGCCGAAGCTGCCGCACAGCGCGGCGCCAACGTGACTCTGGTGAGCGGCCCGGTGTCGCTCGCGACGCCAGCCTTCGTGCAGCGCGTTGACGTGACGACGGCGCAGGAAATGGACGCAGCCGTTCAGGCTGGTGTGCAAAAACAGCATATTTTCATTGGCTGTGCCGCCGTTGCGGATTATCGTGCCGCCGTTATTGCCGATGAAAAAATCAAAAAGCAGGACACGCAGGGCGATGAATTCATTATTAAAATGGTGAAAAACCCGGACATCGTGGCAGGCGTTGCAGCGCTAAAAACGCACCGCCCCTACGTCGTCGGATTTGCCGCCGAAACGAATAATGTGGAAGAATACGCGCGGCAAAAACGCGCCCGCAAAAACCTCGATCTGATCTGCGCTAACGATGTATCACAGTCAAATCAAGGATTTAATAGCGATAATAATGCATTGCATCTTTTCTGGCAGGACGGCGATAAACGCTTACCGTTAAGCAGCAAAGCGCTGCTGGGCCAACTTTTACTGAACGAGATCGTTACCCGTTATGATGAAAAAAATCGACGTTAAAATTCTGGACCCGCGTATTGGTAAGGAATTCCCGCTGCCGACCTACGCAACGCCTGGCTCTGCCGGTCTTGACCTGCGTGCCTGCCTTGATAGCGCCATCGTGCTGGAACCGGGGCAAACCACACTGCTGCCAACCGGCCTGGCGATTCATATCGCCGATCCGTCTCTGGCCGCAATGATGCTGCCGCGCTCGGGCCTGGGCCATAAGCACGGTATCGTTCTGGGCAACCTGGTCGGCCTTATCGATTCTGATTATCAGGGTCAACTGATGGTTTCCATCTGGAACCGTGGGCAAACCACCTTCACCATCGAACCGGGCGAGCGCGTTGCACAAATGATTATTGTCCCGGTCGTGCAGGCCGAGTTTAATCTGGTTGAAGATTTCGATGCCACCGAGCGTGGCGAAGGCGGCTTCGGCCACTCCGGCCGTCAGTAACCGGTCCTGTCTCTGCCCGGCGTCACGCGGGGCAGAGGCATTTAAACGCATCCCATAGCGTCATAATGCAATAACATCACTGCAAATTCGGATTTGCGGTCACTGTGTGGATGTCTGCCTGACGAGCATTTATTTTCAGGGGTATTTTAGAACATGGCAGAAAAGCAAACTGCGAAACGGAATCGTCGCGAAGAAATACTTCAATCTCTGGCGCTGATGCTTGAATCCAGTGATGGTAGCCAACGCATTACCACGGCAAAACTGGCGGCTTCTGTTGGCGTTTCCGAAGCGGCGCTCTACCGTCACTTTCCCAGCAAGACACGCATGTTCGATAGCCTTATCGAGTTTATCGAAGATAGCCTGATTACCCGCATCAACCTGATTTTAAAGGATGAAAAGGACACCACCGCGCGCCTGCGCCTGATTGTTCTGCTGATCCTCGGGTTTGGTGAACGTAACCCAGGCCTGACGCGTATTCTCACCGGTCACGCGTTGATGTTCGAGCAGGACCGTCTTCAGGGACGCATTAACCAGCTTTTCGAACGCATTGAAGCCCAGTTGCGCCAGGTGCTGCGCGAGCGAAAAATGCGTGAAGGTGAAGGCTACGAAACGGATGAAACCCTGCTGGCGAGCCAGCTGCTCGCCTTCTGTGAAGGCATGCTTTCTCGCTTTGTCCGCAGCGAATTTAAATATCGCCCCACCGACGATTTTGACGCCCGCTGGCCGCTCATGGCCACGCAGCTTCGCTAACGTGTCTCAGGCAGAGCAATCTGCCTTATCATTTGTTGCACGTCACGCAGTGCCTGTCTGAATGCGCAATCGTTCGGGTTAACCTGTAGCAGCCAGGCGATTTTCCCCTGTAAACGCTGAAGATAACGCAGAGCCGATTCTGTCGGCTGACCGCTGCGGCTCAGGTGCGACGCAACGCCAAATTTCCGGCAGAAATGCACTTCCTGACGCAACAATCGCCGCTGTTCACGGGAAAGTTGCAGCTTTTCGTTCACCACAATACCCGTCACCGTCTGTTGTTTATGCGCAGGTATCTGTAAGGTTTTACGTTTATTCAACCGCAGCCCCAGTTCAGCCAGCATCGCTGCTGCTTTATTACGCACCTGTCGGGCGGAAAACGCGCCGGAAAAGGTCATATCATCGCAGTAACGGGTATAAATAATGTGACGTTCCTGACACCAACCGCCCATCCGTTCATCAAAATTCGACATAACCAGATTAGAAATCGCCGGCGAGGTCACCGCGCCTTGCGGTAACGCATCGCGATAACAACAAAGATGGGTCAGCATCGTCACCACAGCGTGGGGTAATGTGGTCTGCCGGAAAACTCGCCATACCTGTAACCAACTGATATTGTCAAAGAAACCTTCAATATCAAGCTTCAGAATCTGCGGTTGAGAAAGATGAGGCCGCGCGTTGTGCGCCACGGTACTGCCGGGTCGATAGGCCGTTGCATAGGGTGAAACCGGGAAATGCGCGAGGACGTTCTTCAGGATATTGCGCTGCACGGTTTTAAGCAGGTAATCAGGCGCCAGAATCTGCCGTTCACTGCCGTCGCGCTTCGACAGCGTAATGGGGCGATAATGCTTCGCCGTGCTGTTGCTGAGCGCATACAGCCTGCGTATCTCTTCGTTAGCGCGCCAGCCCGGCGCGCTAAATAAGTCCAGCGCCAGAAGGCAAACCCGGGTCGCATCCATTCAACGCTCCACATCACTGAGAAAAAGTGGGCGCCAACAGCGGCGATACTCGAAAACCATCCCGAAGGCGTGGAAATGTACTTCGCGCGATAGCGCGCGCACGTGAAACGTGCCGAGGTACAATGGAACGACTTTGGGTATATGAGTGAACTGCGGGCGTTAAGTCGGCGACTCGCCGACCCTTCTGGATAACTCCAGAAACGCTATCGCCACTGCTGGCACAGAAAGCATAGCACGGGCATTGCGGGGAAAACTATTCGGCACATCACGCTGCGGGGGATACCCGCAGCGTAATGAATCAGACGCCGTAGGCTTCGCGATAGGCGCGAACGGCGGCCAGATGCTCGGCCATTTCTGGTTTTTCTTCCAAATACGCAATCAGGTCTTTCAGGGTGATGATGGAGATAACTTTGCAACCGTAGTCGCGCTCCACTTCCTGAATCGCTGAAATCTCGCCACGGCCACGCTCCTGACGATCGAGAGAGATCAGCACGCCAGCAAGCGTTGCGCCGTTGGCCTGAATGATTTCCATCGATTCACGGATCGCCGTGCCGGCGGTGATCACATCATCCACCAGCATTACGCGTCCCTCCAGCGGGCTACCTACCAGGCTGCCACCCTCGCCGTGATCTTTCGCTTCTTTGCGGTTGAAGCAGTATGGCAGGTCGCGGTCGTGGTGCTCGGCCAGCGCAACGGCCGTAGTGGTGGCAATCGGAATACCCTTGTAGGCCGGGCCAAACAGCAGGTCGAAATCAATCGCGGAATCGACCAGCGCTTCGGCATAGAAGCGGCCTAACAACGCCAGATCGCGCCCGGTATTAAACAGCCCGGCGTTGAAGAAATAGGGGCTCTTGCGCCCGGATTTCAGCGTAAATTCGCCAAACTTCAGTACCTGCTTGCTAAGCGCAAATTCAATAAACTGGCGCTGATACGGTTTCATGGATTCGCTCCTTACTTACTTTTCTACGGACAAAAAAAAGGCGACTCATCAGTCGCCTTAATAATCAATTTTCCAACGCCGCCTTCTGCGTCGCTACAATGGATTCGATACCCCCTCGGGCCAGCGCCAGCAAGGTGAGTAGCTCTTCGTGGCTGAACGGCTCGCCTTCTGCGGTGCCCTGCACCTCAATCATGCGGCCATCTTCCATCATCACCACGTTCATGTCGGTTTCTGCCGCTGAGTCTTCAACGTACTCAAGATCGCAACGCGCTTCACCGTCGACGATGCCAACGGAGACCGCGGCCACCATCCCTTTCATAGGGTTGGTTTTCAGTTTACCGGAGGCAACCAGTTTGTTCAGCGCATCGGCCAGCGCCACGCAGGCACCGGTGATAGAGGCAGTACGGGTGCCGCCATCGGCCTGAATCACGTCGCAGTCGAGGGTAATGGTGAACTCGCCCAGCGCTTTCAGATCAACCGCCGCACGCAGCGCACGCGCGATCAGGCGCTGAATTTCCATGGTTCGGCCGCCCTGCTTGCCCTTCGCCGCTTCACGCGCGTTACGGGTGTGGGTGGCACGCGGCAGCATGCCATATTCTGCGGTGATCCAACCCTGGCCTTGACCTTTCAGGAAACGGGGCACGCTCTCTTCAACAGAGGCGGTGCACAGAACTTTGGTTTCACCGAATTCGACGAGCACGGAGCCTTCAGCGTGTTTTGTGTAATTACGGGTCAGGGTGACGGGACGCACCTGGTTAGCGCTACGGCCTGCTGGACGCATGATAAAATCTCCGGCTTGAAACGAATGTGGCTGCGCATTATACGGACTTCCGGCGGTTATTCCTATCCTGGCAGGTGAGGGATAGCTATAATCCCTCCATCACTCCTTTAAAAACAGGAACGTCTATGATCCGCAGTATGACCGCCTACGCCCGCCATGAAATCAAGGGCCAGTGGGGCAGCGCCGCCTGGGAACTGCGCTCAGTGAACCAGCGTTATCTTGAAACTTACTTCCGTCTGCCGGAGCAGTTCCGCAGCCTGGAGCCAGTTGTCCGCGAGCGGCTGCGCACGCGTCTGACGCGCGGTAAAGTTGAATGCACACTCCGTTTTGAGCCTGACGCCAGCGCGCAGGGCGAGTTGATCCTCAATGAGAAACTGGCTAAGCAGCTGGTTAACGCCGCGAACTGGGTCAAAATGCAGAGCGACGAAGGCGAGATTAACCCGGTCGATATTCTGCGCTGGCCTGGCGTAATGGCGGCACAGGAACAAGATCTGGACGCCATCACCGCTGAAATTCTTTCAGCGCTGGATAAAGCGCTGGATGCTTTCATTATTGCCCGCGAAACGGAAGGTCAGGCGCTGAAAGCATTGATCGAGCAGCGTCTGGAAGGCGTCAGCAATGAAGTCGCCAAAGTGCGCGCCCATATGCCGGAAATACTGCAATGGCAGCGTGAACGCCTGGTCGCCAAACTGGAAGATGCCGAAGTTCAGCTGGAAAACAATCGACTTGAGCAAGAACTGGTGCTGATGGCACAGCGCATCGACGTCGCCGAAGAGCTCGACCGTCTGGAAGCGCACGTTAAAGAAACCTACAACATCCTGAAGAAGAAAGAGGCCGTGGGCCGTCGTCTCGACTTTATGATGCAGGAATTTAACCGCGAGTCGAACACCCTGGCATCTAAATCCATCAATGCGGATGTCACGAATTCTGCGATTGAACTTAAAGTTCTGATCGAGCAGATGCGCGAGCAGATTCAGAATATTGAGTAATTCTCGTCGCTCCTGAATGCTGTCAGGCCCACAGATTCTGTGGGCCTTTTTGTTATGCTTCGGCTGTTCCAGGGAAGATTCTGGAGAGATCTCTTATACAACGCGCATATCAAGGAGTGAGCGATGAACGAACATCAGCCGTTTGAAGATTTACGTAAGTCAGAAGGCGAAGGTCAAGAATACTGGTCAGCAAGAGAGCTTGCCCCCTTACTTGATTATCGAGACTGGAGGAATTTCCTTAAAGTTTTATCCCGTGCAGAACAAGCCTGCCAGTCAAGCAATCAGGCTATTGCGGACCATTTCGTTGAGACCAACAAAATGGTTACTCTCGGGTCAGGTGCTCAACGTGAAGTAGAGGATTTTCACCTGTCCCGCTACGCATGCTACCTGGTCGTACAAAATGGCGACCCAACTAAACCCGTTATCGCTGCCGGACAGACTTACTTCGCTATTCAGACACGCCGACAGGAACTTGCGGACGACGAGGCATTTAAAAAACTTCGTGAAGACGAAAAGCGTCTTTTTCTACGCAACGAAATGAAAGAACATAATAAACATTTGGTTGAAGCGGCTCAGCAGGCCGGTGTTGAAACCACTCTCGATTTTGCCGTATTCCAGAACCACGGTTATCAAGGCCTGTATGGTGGGTTGGATCAGAAAGCTATTCATCAACGCAAGGGATTGAAAAAGAGTCAAAAAATACTCGACCATATGGGTTCAACCGAGCTTGCCGCTAACCTGTTCCGCGCGACCCAGACGGAAGAGAAGTTGCGACGGGATCAGGTGAGCTCGAAGAAACAGGCTAATAAAACCCATTTGGAGGTGGGCAAAAAGGTGCGTCAAACCATCAAGGAACTGGGTGGTACGATGCCTGAGAGCCTTCCCGTGCCAGAAAAAAGTATCAAACAACTGGAAACGGTGGCGAAAAAGCTGGATAAAAAATAACAGTATGACGCAGATGTGGTTCATACAAACCCGAACATGAACCACATTTAAATTTTCTAATCTAAATATTGAAAATATAACAACACAAAGCCCGCAAACCTTAAGAAAGTTCATATTTACCCATTACTTTTTCTAAGCCAAACCCCTTCACCTTAGAAAATCTCAATCGTGACGTTGCGCACAAATCGCTACCCTTCCGCCATCGATTTTGGGGGCTCATATGTTATTGCACGTACTTTACCTTATTGGCATTACCGCCGAAGCCATGACTGGCGCGTTAGCCGCCGGTCGTCGTCGCATGGATACCTTTGGCGTAATCATTATTGCGACCGCCACTGCGCTGGGCGGCGGTTCAGTGCGCGATATCCTGTTAGGTCATTATCCGCTGGGCTGGGTAAAGCACCCTGAATACGTGATTATTGTGGCGACGGCAGCGGTATTGACCACCATCGTGGCCCCGGTCATGCCCTATTTGCGTAAGCTGTTTCTGGTGCTGGATGCGCTCGGCCTGGTGGTCTTTTCTATCATCGGTGCACAAATCGCGCTGGACATGGGCGAAGGCCCGGTTATCGCGACCATTGCCGCTGTCGTCACCGGCGTATTTGGCGGCGTGCTGCGCGATATGTTCTGCAAGCGCATTCCTCTGGTGTTCCAGAAAGAGCTTTACGCGGGCGTGTCGTTTTCCGCTGCCGTACTCTATGTTGCCCTGCAGCACTATGTCAGCAACCAGGATATCGTGGTGATCGCCACCCTGCTGTTTGGCTTCACCGCCCGCCTGCTGGCGCTGCGCCTGAAGCTGGGTCTGCCGGTGTTTTATTACAAACACAACGCGCACTGAGTTCAAAATCCGGGGATTTTCTGGCCGGCGAGCCACTGCGCCAGCCGGGAAATGTCCGGATGATGCACCGCCTCCACCATCCGCTGCGCACGCAGGCTTCCCATCCCCGGCAGGCGTTGCCAGTCCTGAGCACTTCTCGACACCAACGTCTCCCAGTGGTTATCCGCCAGCGCATCCAGCGCCGCTCTGCTCAGCGGTAAACCGAACGCCGTCACCCAGCGCTTAAACGGCTGCTGACGCACCAGATTGAACTGATGCCACAACTGCGTCGCGCGAGACGGCGTGAACCCCGGTATGCCGCGTAGCTGCTCCGGCGTTAACGCCAGCCACGAGAAAAGATGCTCCAGAGGCTGTGCCTGATGTAGCGTCTGCCAGCCCGCGCGGCCCAGGCCCTCAATATCAAAAACCCCTTTTGAGCTCAACCATTCCAGCCGCGCCATAAATTGCTCTTCACAACCCGGCGTGGCATAAAAGCAGGTGAGCGCATTGTATTTCTGCGCAGGCGGCGTGGGCTTGATACGCTGCGTACTGCGCCAGACCACGCTATCAATGCGTGGGATCCCCAGCCCGGCCAGGCTAACCAGCACCTGATCGCCCTCGGCGATATCCAGCGTTTGCCAGCGGGCAACTGAACCGATACTCACCCGCTGAACCTGTTTATCATCCAGTTTCACCGGCAAAAGCTGCGCGACGACGGCAATCTTTCCTGTGCGCCCCACCGTAAAACTTACGGTTTTGACCTCAGCCACCTGCGCCGCCGGAACATATTTCCAGGCGGCAACCCAGCTCCCCTGAGTGGGCAGCCAGTGTTTTCCTTCGGGCTCATCGGCCGAACGAATCACCACGCCATCGGTCACGAACGGCAGCGGTGAGGTAAACCAGAGATCGCGCCACCTCGCGATATCGTCAACCTGCATCACCGGTTTCGAATAACGCTGCGCCAGCGAAAACCCGGCCTGACTCAGCAAGGTTAGACGCTCTTCCATGGACTGCGGCCCATCGGGCCACGCCCAGATAAACGCGCCAAGGTTCGCCAACGTTTTACTTTTGCCCTGCTGCATCAGGGCGCCAGCAACTTTAGCGCGAGCGTTCATGCCGCCCATCTGCTTTTGAATGTGGCCGTTACGCAACAGGAAAATCTCCCCTTGCAGCACGCTTTCTGCCAGCCTGCCTGTTACTGTTTGGGGGATATCCGGGATGTGTCGCGCTTTTTCCGTCCAGTCCTCCCCTTTCAGGCCATCGCCACGGCTGATGGCCTGCTGCAGGCGCCCCTGGTGATAAACCAGCGTCACCGCGACGCCATCTACCTTAGGCTGCACCCAGAGATGACGTTTACCCGCCATCCACTGATTCACCGCACGCGCATCCGCCAGCTTCTGTACACCCGTATGGGCGACCGGATGCATAACGCCGGAAGCCAGACGCGGCGGCGCGCTCTCGCCACCTTCGGCATAACCAAAACAGCGCTGCCACTGCGCCAGTCGCGCCGAGAGCTGATCGTAAACACCATCGTTCACTTCGCTTGCGCCCTGCCGCCAGTATTCGTCGTTCCAGCGTGCGATTTGTGCCGTGAGCTGTGTAATTTCCCGTTCCGCTCGTGCGGGAGCCCAGGCAGGGCAAGTTGCCTGAGCCCCCGTTACGGTCGCGATGAACAGCAGTAGTATCCTTTTCACTTTCGCCCCTCCATTTGCGCTGTAGCGGTGTTTTACCGCCCGGCGAAAAAGATTGCGAACGACTGATGCGAAATCCCCGAGGAGGCTTCCAGGGAAATTGATTTGTTGCAGCAACTGGTAAGGAAATCAGGAAAGTGGCACGCAAAATGAAAGAAAGCAGCGCAAAAAGTGTGACAAAGACTACGTCACGATGCGCCGACGTGTATAATAAGCCCGTATGTAGAACTTCATTGCTGGCAACATACACAAATACTCATGGCTCAAGGCACGCTTTATATTGTTTCTGCCCCCAGTGGCGCAGGTAAATCCAGCCTGATTCAGGCTTTATTGAAAACCCAACCGTTATACGACACTCAGGTTTCTGTTTCGCATACCACGCGCGCGCCGCGTCCGGGTGAAGTGCACGGTGAACATTATTACTTTGTGAATCATGACGAATTCAAATCCATGATTGGCAGAGACGCGTTTCTTGAACATGCGGAAGTGTTCGGTAATTACTACGGCACCTCGCGCGAAACCATTGAGCAAGTGTTAGCAACGGGCGTCGATGTTTTCCTTGATATCGACTGGCAGGGCGCGCAGCAAATTCGCAACAAAATGCCGCACGCGCGCAGTATCTTTATCCTGCCGCCGTCCAAAATTGAACTGGATCGCCGCCTGCGTGGCCGCGGCCAGGACAGCGAAGAGGTGATCACCAAACGAATGGCGCAGGCAGTTGCAGAAATGAGCCATTACGCGGAATATGATTACCTGATCGTGAACGACGATTTCGATACCGCTTTAGGCGATCTGAAAACGATTATCCGTGCTGAACGTCTGCGCATGAGCCGCCAAAAGCAGCGACATGACGCTTTAATCAGCAAACTATTGGCAGACTGAACCCACTTTCAGTATCATGCCCAGTCATTTCTTCACCTGTGGAGCATTAAAGTATGGCACGCGTAACTGTTCAGGACGCTGTAGAGAAAATTGGTAACCGTTTTGACCTGGTACTGGTCGCCGCGCGTCGCGCTCGTCAGATGCAGGTAGGCGGAAAGGATCCGCTGGTACCGGAAGAAAACGATAAAACCACAGTCATCGCACTGCGCGAAATCGAAGAAGGTCTGATCAACAACCAGATCCTCGACGTGCGCGAGCGCCAGGAGCAGCAAGAGCAGGAAGCCGCTGAATTACAGGCCGTTACCGCTATTGCTGAAGGTCGTCGTTAATTACAGAGCGGGTTGCCCTTGTATCTGTTTGAAAGCCTGAATCAGCTGATTCAAAACTACCTGCCAGAAGATCAAATCAAACGTCTTCGGCAGGCGTACCTCGTTGCACGTGACGCTCACGAGGGCCAGACACGTTCAAGCGGTGAACCCTATATCACCCATCCCGTAGCGGTTGCCTGCATTCTGGCCGAGATGAAACTCGACCATGAAACGCTGATGGCAGCGCTGCTGCATGACGTGATTGAAGATACCCCTGCCACCTACCAGGATATGGAACAGCTTTTTGGTAAAAGCGTCGCCGAACTGGTAGAGGGGGTGTCAAAACTTGATAAGCTCAAGTTCCGCGATAAGAAAGAGGCGCAGGCCGAAAACTTTCGCAAGATGATTATGGCGATGGTGCAGGATATCCGCGTCATCCTCATCAAACTCGCAGACCGTACCCACAACATGCGCACGCTGGGCTCACTTCGCCCGGACAAACGCCGCCGCATCGCCCGTGAAACTCTCGAAATCTACAGCCCGCTGGCACACCGTTTAGGTATCCACCACATTAAAACCGAACTCGAAGAGCTGGGTTTTGAAGCGCTGTATCCCAACCGTTACCGCGTTATTAAAGAAGTGGTGAAAGCCGCGCGCGGCAACCGTAAAGAGATGATCCAAAAAATCCTCTCGGAAATCGAAGGGCGTTTGCAGGAAGCGGGAATACCGTGCCGCGTCAGTGGTCGCGAGAAACATCTTTATTCGATTTACTGCAAAATGGTGCTCAAGGAGCAGCGTTTTCACTCGATCATGGACATCTACGCCTTCCGCGTGATCGTCAATGATTCCGACACCTGTTATCGCGTGCTCGGCCAGATGCACAGCCTGTACAAGCCGCGTCCGGGTCGCGTGAAAGATTACATTGCCATTCCAAAAGCGAACGGCTATCAATCTTTGCACACCTCGATGATTGGCCCGCACGGCGTGCCGGTTGAGGTCCAGATCCGTACCGAAGATATGGATCAGATGGCGGAGATGGGTGTTGCCGCGCACTGGGCTTATAAAGAGCACGGCGAAACCAGTACTACCGCGCAAATCCGCGCTCAGCGCTGGATGCAGAGCCTGCTGGAGCTGCAACAGAGCGCCGGTAGCTCGTTTGAATTTATCGAAAGCGTTAAATCCGATCTCTTCCCGGATGAGATTTACGTTTTCACACCGGAAGGGCGCATTGTCGAACTGCCTGCCGGTGCCACACCTGTCGACTTCGCTTATGCGGTGCATACCGATATCGGCCATGCCTGCGTAGGCGCGCGCGTTGACCGTCAGCCTTATCCGCTGTCGCAGCCGCTCTTCAGCGGACAAACCGTTGAAATCATTACCGCGCCGGGCGCTCGCCCGAATGCCGCCTGGCTGAACTTTGTCGTCAGCTCGAAAGCGCGCGCCAAAATTCGTCAGTTGCTGAAAAACCTCAAGCGTGACGATTCCGTTAGTCTGGGCCGCCGTCTGCTCAACCATGCGTTGGGTGGCAGCCGCAAGCTCGCGGAAATTCCGCCAGAGCATATTCAGCGCGAACTCGACCGCATGAAACTCACTTCGCTCGACGATCTGCTGGCTGAAATCGGCCTCGGCAACGCCATGAGCGTGGTGGTGGCGAAAAACCTGCAACAAGGCGAAGCCACACCTTCCGCACCGGGTGCTTCGGGCCATGCGCATCTGCCTATCAAAGGCGCAGATGGCGTGCTGATCACCTTCGCAAAATGCTGCCGTCCAATTCCTGGCGACCCGATTATCGCTCACGTCAGCCCAGGCAAAGGCCTGGTTATCCACCATGAATCCTGCCGTAACATCCGTGGCTACCAGAAAGAGCCAGAGAAGTTCATGGCGGTAGAGTGGGATAAAGAGACTGAGCAGGAATTTATCACCGAGATTAAGGTGGATATGTTCAATCATCAGGGGGCGCTGGCCAACCTGACGGCGGCAATCAATACGGCGACGTCCAATATTCAGAGCCTGAATACTGAAGAGAAAGATGGCCGCGTTTACAGCGCCTTTATCCGCCTGACGGCGCGCGACCGCGTGCATCTGGCGAATATCATGCGCAAAATCCGCGTAATGCCAGATGTGATTAAAGTCACCCGAAATCGAAACTAGTCTTATGAATGCACAGCGTTATGCGCGAATTTGCGAAATGCTCGCCAGGCGGCAGCCTGATCTGACCGTCTGCATGGAGCAGGTCCACAAACCCCATAACGTTTCTGCGATTATTCGTACCGCAGATGCGGTTGGCGTACATGAAGTTCACGCCGTCTGGCCAGGCAGCCGCATGCGCACCATGGCATCAGCGGCGGCGGGCAGCAACAGCTGGGTGCAGGTGAAAACGCACCCGACGATTGGCGAGGCGGTTTCACATCTGAAAGGGCGCGGCATGCAGGTGCTGGCGACCCATCTCTCTGATAAAGCGGTCGATTTTCGCGAAATCGATTATACCCGCCCGACCTGTATTTTGATGGGTCAGGAGAAAACCGGCATCACTCAGGAAGCGTTAGCACTCGCAGACCAGGACATCATCATTCCGATGATCGGCATGGTGCAGTCGCTCAACGTCTCCGTGGCCTCCGCGCTTATTCTGTATGAAGCACAGCGTCAGCGGCAGAACGCCGGTATGTATCAGCGTGAAAACAGTATGCTGCCGGACGACGAACAACAGCGCCTGCTGTTTGAAGGCGGCTATCCTGTGCTGGCAAACGTCGCGAAACGCAAAGGCCTTCCCTACCCGCACGTTAACGATCGCGGCGAGATTGAAGCCGACGCGACCTGGTGGGCCACCATGCAGGCCACGAGGTAACCCATGCAAAGTCGCCTGTTAGATGCTGTTCCGCTCAGTTCGCTAACGGGCGTTGGCGCAGCACAAAGCCAGAAGCTCGCCAAAATTGGCCTGCACACGGTGCAGGACTTGCTGCTTCATCTGCCGCTACGCTATGAAGACCGCACACACCTCTACCCTATCGGCGAACTGTTGCCGGGTATTTATGCCACGGTAGAAGGCGAAGTTCTCAACTCCAACATTACGTTCGGCGGACGGCGAATGATGACCTGCCAGATTAGCGACGGCACGGGCATCCTCACCATGCGCTTTTTCAACTTCAATGCGGCAATGAAAAACAGCCTTGCGACCGGACGTCGTGTGCTGGCCTACGGCGAGGCGAAGCGCGGTAAATTTGGCGCGGAGATGATCCACCCGGAATACCGCGTACAGGGCGATTTGAGCACGCCTGAATTGCAGGAGACGCTCACGCCAGTTTATCCGACCACCGAAGGCATCAAGCAGGCGACGCTGCGCAAGCTGACCGACCAGGCACTGGATCTCCTCGATACCTGCGCCATCGCCGAACTGCTGCCGCCAGAATTAGCCTCCGGCATGATGAGCCTGCCGGAAGCGCTGCGTACCCTGCACCGCCCGCCGCCATCGCTGCAGCTTAGCGACCTGGAAACCGGTAAGCATCCGGCCCAGCGGCGCTTAATTCTGGAAGAGTTACTCGCCCATAACCTAAGCATGCTGGCGCTCCGCGCCGGGGCACAGCGTTATCACGCCCTGCCGCTGAATGAACAGGGCGAGCTTAAAAACCGTTTTCTCGATTCACTGCCGTTCAAACCGACCGGCGCGCAAACCCGCGTGGTGGCTGAAATTGAACGCGATATGGCGCTCGACGTGCCGATGATGCGTCTGGTGCAGGGCGATGTGGGCTCCGGTAAAACGCTGGTTGCCGCGCTGGCAGCACTCCGGGCAATTGCTCACGGCAAGCAGGTGGCGCTGATGGCGCCAACCGAACTGCTCGCCGAGCAGCACGCCAATAACTTCCGCAACTGGTTTGAGCCGCTCGGTATCGAAGTGGGCTGGCTTGCCGGGAAGCAAAAAGGTAAAGCGCGGCTGGCGCAGCAGGAAGCCATCGCCAGCGGCCAGGTGCAGATGATTGTCGGCACCCATGCCATTTTCCAGGAGCAGGTGCAGTTTAACGGCCTCGCGCTGGTGATTATCGATGAACAGCACCGCTTTGGCGTCCACCAGCGTCTGGCGCTGTGGGAGAAGGGACAGCAGCAGGGCTTCCATCCGCATCAGCTGATTATGACCGCGACGCCGATTCCGCGAACGCTGGCGATGACCGCCTATGCCGATCTCGATACCTCGGTGATTGACGAACTGCCGCCGGGCCGTACACCGGTCACCACCGTCGCGATCCCGGACACGCGTCGCAGCGACATCATCAACCGCGTGCGTCATGCCTGTACCGAAGAGGGCCGTCAGGCTTATTGGGTCTGTACGCTGATTGAAGAGTCGGAACTACTGGAAGCGCAGGCGGCAGAAGCCACATGGGAAGAGTTAAAACTGGCGCTGCCGGAACTGAACGTCGGCCTCGTTCACGGGCGTATGAAACCTGCCGAAAAGCAGGCGGTAATGCAATCCTTCAAGCAGGGCGAGCTGCATCTGCTGATTGCCACCACGGTGATTGAAGTAGGTGTCGATGTGCCCAACGCCAGCCTGATGATTATCGAAAACCCGGAGCGTCTGGGCCTTGCGCAACTCCACCAATTGCGTGGCCGCGTAGGCCGTGGCGCGGTGGCCTCGCACTGTGTGCTGCTCTACAAATCGCCGCTATCGAAAACCGCGCAAATGCGCCTGCAGGTACTGCGCGACAGCAACGACGGCTTTGTGATTGCGCAAAAAGATCTCGAAATTCGCGGCCCCGGCGAGCTGCTCGGCACGCGCCAGACGGGTAATGCCGAATTCAAAGTGGCCGACTTACTACGCGATCAGGCAATGATCCCCGAAGTTCAGCGCATTGCGCGCCACGTGCATGAACGTTATCCACAACAGGCCACCGCACTGATTGAGCGCTGGATGCCGGAAACGGAACGTTATTCCAACGCGTAGTGCAGCCTTCCGCCCCAGGGCGCTGTGCTAAACTTCGCGCAATTTTTCTTCTGAAACGAGTTTGCTATGAGACGAGAACTGGCTATCGAATTTTCGCGCGTCACGGAAGCGGCGGCGCTGGCAGGTTACAAATGGCTGGGCCGGGGCGATAAAAATGTCGCTGACGGCGCGGCGGTAAACGCGATGCGCATCATGCTCAACAAGGTCAACATTGATGGCACCATCGTCATTGGAGAAGGCGAAATCGATGAAGCGCCGATGCTCTACATTGGCGAAAGCGTCGGTACAGGCAAAGGCGATGCGGTAGATATCGCTGTCGATCCGATTGAAGGCACCCGCATGACCGCGATGGGCCAGGCGAACGCGCTGGCAGTACTGGCCGTGGGCGATAAAGGCTGCTTCCTGAATGCGCCAGATATGTACATGGAAAAGCTGATTGTCGGGCCGGGCGCGAAAGGCGTTATCGATCTTAACAAGCCGCTGGAAGAAAACCTGCGCAATATCGCGAGCGCGCTGAATAAGCCGTTTGAAGAGCTGACGGTCACCATTCTGGCGAAACCACGCCACGATGCGGTGATTGCCGAGTTGCAGAAACTGGGCGTGCGCGTGTTCGCCATTCCTGACGGTGATGTCGCGGCGTCCATTCTGACCTGCATGCCGGACAGCGAAGTTGATGTACTTTACGGTATCGGCGGCGCGCCGGAAGGCGTGGTCTCTGCGGCAGTGATCCGCGCGCTGGACGGAGATATGCATGGTCGCTTGCTGGCGCGTCATCATGTGAAAGGCGACAGCGACGAGAACCGCCGCATTGGCGAAGACGAACTGCGTCGTTGCCACGAGATGGGCATCGAAGCCGGGAAAGTGCTGACGCTGGACGACATGGCGCGCAGCGACAACGTTATTTTCTCCGCCACCGGGATCACCAAAGGCGACCTGCTGGACGGCATCAGCCGCAAAGGCAATATCGCCACCACCGAGACGCTGCTGATCCGCGGAAAATCACGCACTATTCGCCGCATTCAGTCGATTCATTATCTCGATCGCAAAGACCCTGAGATCCAGAATCACATCCTGTAAATCATTTGTTGAATTGAGCTTTCCAGCCCCGTGGGGCTGGAAATCTTCTCCCTACACAGCGAAGATAGGATAACAACGTGCAGAGGAGACGATCATGGCCGATTGGGTAACAGGTAAAGTCACAAAGGTGCATTTCTGGACCGATGCACTGTTTAGCCTCACCGTTCACGCCCCCGTTAATCCCTTCACCGCCGGGCAGTTTGCCAAGCTGGGTCTGGATGTCGACGGCGAGCGCGTGCAGCGCGCGTACTCCTACGTTAACGCCCCCAGCAATCCCGATCTTGAGTTCTATCTGGTCACCGTACCAGAGGGAAAACTAAGCCCGCGCCTCGCCGCGCTGAAGCCGGGTGATGATGTACAGATTGTCAGTGAAGCGGCTGGCTTCTTTGTGCTGGATGAAGTGCCAGACTGCGAAACCCTGTGGATGCTGGCAACCGGCACGGCGATTGGCCCGTATCTGTCGATTTTGCAGGAAGGGAAAGATTTAGAGCGCTTTAAAAATATCGTGTTGGTTCACGCCGCGCGCTTTGCCGCCGACTTAAGCTATCTGCCGTTAATGCAGGAGCTTGAGAAACGCTACGAAGGGAAGTTGCGCATTAAAACCGTTGTCAGTCGCGAAACGGCGGCGGATTCCCTGACCGGACGCGTGCCCGCGCTGATTGAAAGCGGTGCGCTGGAAGAGGCGGTTGGCCTGCCGATGAATGCCGAAACCAGCCACGTGATGTTATGCGGAAACCCACAGATGGTGCGCGATACCCAGCAGTTGCTGAAAGATACCCGCCAGATGACCAAACATCTGCGCCGCCGCCCAGGCCATATGACGGCGGAACATTATTGGTAATCAGCGGTACTTCACGTCCTGCGTGTCTTTACCGTACTTATTTTCGCCCTGGGTGCCAACAAACGCGCCCAGGTCAATCAGCATCATCACGATAATCAGCGTGGGAATGAATCGCCCCACGCCCCACTGCCAGACGCCCGGCAGCATCGCCCAGTTACCGGCCAACAGCATCCACGCCAGCACCATCAGCAGGGCCCAGATGCCGGATTTACCGCGATCGTGCAGCCGTTTTACCGTGACTGCCGCCGTAGGCCACAGCAGGCACACCAGAATAAACGCCGCGGTCTGAATGCTGAGCATCGCGCCGCCAGCAAGGGTAAACAGAATCACCATCGCCAGCAGCCAGATCCCCATCCAGATCCAAAAGTCGCGGCGACCAATGCGGCCCTTAATTGAAAACAACCATTGCTGTAGGGTCATGTCTGATTCCTTATTCTCATCATGCGGCGTAGTGTACCCTGAAACCCTCTCTTTTTGACAAGCGAGGCCGTTCCCGTTTTAATCGTCTGCTGGAGAATATGAGGGCGACCAACATGAAGAAGTGGATCTCTGTGTGTCTTGCAGGCGTTATCGCCCTGAGCGCTGGCCGCTTCGCGTTTGCCGTTGAGTCTCCGGATACCACCGCGCCCTATTTGCTTTCCGGCGCGCCCACATTCGATCTCTCCATCAGTCAGTTCCGCGAGCGGTTTAATATTGATAACCCGTCGCTGCCCCTCAGTGAGTTTCGTTCGATTTCCTCCAGCCGCGACAAGCTCAACCTGACGCGCGCGGCGAGTAAAATTAACGAGAATCTGTATGCGTCCACCGCGCTCGAACGCGGAACGCTGAAAATCAAGTCGATGCAGATAACCTGGCTGCCTATTCCCGGCCCGGAACAAAAGTCGGCAAAAGCGAAAGCGCTGGAGTATATGACTGCGATAGTGCGTCTGTTTACCCCGACGCTCACCAAAGCGCAAAGCCAGCAGAAACTGCAAAAGTTGCTGGCCCAGGGCAAAGGAAAGCACTACTTCACCACCAGCGAAGGCGCAATTCGTTATGTTGTCGCAGATAATGGCGAAAAAGGGCTGACCTTCGCTGTTGAACCGATTAAGCTGGCGCTATCTGAAAATCTTGAAGGAGGCGAATAAATGATAAAAAGCAAAGCCTTCAGGATGAACACTCTCTATACTGATTCACAGACCATGCCGCCCACTCGGGCGGCCATATTCCTTAATTCGCTAACAAGCGTGGAGAATTAAAATGCGACATCCATTAGTGATGGGTAACTGGAAACTGAACGGCAGCCGCCACATGGTTCACGAACTGCTTTCTAACCTGCGTAAAGAACTGGCAGGTGTTGCGGGTTGTGGCGTAGCGATCGCGCCGCCGGAACTGTACATCGATATGGCGAAGCGTGAAGCTGAAGGCAGCCACATCATGCTGGGCGCGCAGAACGTTGACCTGAACCTGTCTGGCGCGTTCACCGGTGAAACGTCTGCTGCCATGCTGAAAGACATTGGCGCACAGTACATCATTATCGGTCACTCTGAGCGTCGTACTTACCACAAAGAGTCTGACGAACTGATCGCGAAAAAATTCGCCGTGCTGAAAGAACAGGGTCTGACTCCGGTTCTGTGCATCGGTGAAACCGAAGAAGAAAACGAAGCGGGCAAAACTGAAGAAGTGTGCGCACGTCAGATCGACGCAGTCCTGAAAACCCAGGGCGCGGCGGCATTCGAAGGCGTGGTTATCGCTTACGAACCAGTATGGGCAATCGGTACTGGCAAATCTGCGACCCCGGCTCAGGCTCAGGCCGTTCACAAATTTATCCGTGACCACATTGCTAAAGCTGACGCGAAAATCGCTGAACAGGTCATCATCCAGTACGGCGGTTCCGTTAACGCGAGCAACGCAGCAGAACTGTTCACCCAGCCGGACATCGACGGCGCGCTGGTTGGCGGCGCATCCCTGAAAGCAGACGCTTTCGCGGTGATCGTTAAAGCAGCAGAAGCGGCTAAACAGGCTTAATCCTGTTTACGAGCCGGATGGCGGCTTCGCCTTATCCGGCCTACAGTCCTGACGATGTAGGCCGGATAAACGCAGCGCATCCGGCAAAAACTCACAACTTTCCCAGCACCTGATACCAAAGATAATCCAGCGGCAACAGCAGCAGATAACTCGCCGCCGCCAGCGCCAGACACAGCATCATCCCTGCCCTTGCAGGCACTTTCCCTAACGCCATCGCCACCACAATCGGCGACGCCTGATACGGCAGAAGCGGCGTGGAATAGCCCAGCACCTGAATCATAATCACGCTTAACAGCGGGAAATTCGTCGCCTCGGCAAAACTTTGCGCAAAGGTGGTGTAGAGCGCCGGCACGCCGTTGGCGGTCATAATGAAGTTAAGCGCAGTCGTGATCCCCGTCAGCGCCACAAAGCTGGTGAACGGGCGTTGCGGGTCGAGCGGCATTACGCGCAGCAGCGCCTCGCCTACCGCATCACCAATGCCCGTCTGGGTGACGGTTATCGCCAGCCCCAGAATCCCGGCGACGTAAATACAGGTGCGAATATTCACGCCCGCTGAGAACTCTTCGCCACTGATAAACCCGACGCGCGGCAGCAGCGTCACGCACGCCGCTGCCAGCCCCGTCCACGCCGGGCCAATGCCGTGCCAGCTCTCCGTCACCCACAGGGTTAGCACGATCGCCAGCAGCCAGGCCAGGCGCTTCTCTGCCCCGCTCATGGGCGGCGCAGCCTCTACGGCTTTTGGTGGCTGTGGTTTGCCGGGGAAGAGCCAGCAAATCAGCCCGATGAGCAGTGCCCCTTTCAACCAGCCCAGCACTGGCGTGTGCAGCAACAGATAGGGCAGATAGTTCAGGTGAATGCCCCACGCGCCTTCCGCCGCGCCGCTCATTACCAGGTTGGGTACGTTGGCGGGCAAAATGGTCGCGGAAAGCTGGAACGTGCCAAAACCGACCGCCAGCGCCAATCCGTACCACGGGCGCGAGCCCTCTTTAATGCCAGCGCGAGACGCCATCGCGGCGACAATCGGCATCAGCAGCGCGATTCGCCCCATATTGGAGGGCATCACAAACGCCAGTGCATAACTCAGCAAGACTACGCTCGCCACCATGCGCAGCCACGAATCGGTCAGCCTTGCCGACAGCGCCCTCGCCGCCCGGTCGGCCAGCCCCGTTTTGCGGATCGCCACGCCGAGGACAAACCCGCTGAATACCAGCCAGAAAGCCGATGACGCAAAGCCGCCGAAAATCACCTCCGGCGGGGCGATTTTCGCCGCCATCGCAACGGTAAAAAATAAAAGCGCGGTGATAAATTCAGGCAACAGCGAGGTCGCCCAGAGGATGATGGTAATGCCAACAATCAGCGATGGAAGGAACAGAGGATGGGAAAACCAGAGCGACATACCTGACTCCTGTCGTTTTTTTCAGCAAGAATACGACGGCAGGCAAGTCAGGTAAACGCCAGAACGGGTAGGGTTACTTTAGAATATCACACTGATGATCCTGAATTTCCTCGGCAGACGCGAGATTCAGGGCCAGTAAATTGCGCTGCGTAGCCAGCAGGACAAAGCTTTCATCGCTTAAGCGTACCATCGCTAACGCATAGCTTCCCATATGCTCGCGCGCGTCAGGCACCTCTTCCGCCAGCATCATAAACGGGCTACTTTTCACCATTTCACTTTCGGTGACGCGGCGCGCCAGATATTCATTGCCGCGCAGTCCACCCGGCAGGGGCAACCAGCGGGTGCTGATTTTCGCCATATTCGTATCCAGTTGATGACGCACGTCCGTGCGCAGGCAGGAGATGTGAATGTGAAAGTGATTTTGCGAGCGCCCGCTACGTGAGTTAATCGCCAGCGAGACCGCGCTGTCCGGGATCGCTTTACCATATTTTTGGCTCATAAAGCTGCGCGCCTGCCAGGCCAGCCAGAAAAAATTCGGCGTATACGGCTCCAGCAACATCGGGCTTTCCGTGCCGTTGATGCGGTAAGTAGGCATCAGCAAATATTGCAGCGGGCCATTGCGGTCTTTAAACACGACATACCCGGCATCCGGTTTCACATCGGCGCACGGCGCGGGGTTTTGGTGCTGTAATTGATTAGGAAGACACTGATCGAAAACGATGGTGCGCAGCGCGTTTGGGTTTCCGGCCCACTTCCAGTAGCCTGCGCCCGCCGCAAGAGCGATGACGATCATCGCCAGAATAAGATAACCAGCTTTTTTCATTGTGCGTTCCCTGTAATTCGATGACTGGCAAGGGTACCGCATAATCGTGACAAATAAAAAAGCCCGGTATGATTACCGGGCCATCTTCTTTCAACCGCGATTAACGTTTGCTAATCTGGTCAAAGGTACCGCCATTAGAGAAGTGCGTTTGCTGCGCTTTCGCCCAACCGCCAAACTCTTCGTCGATGGTGAACAGTTTCAGTTTCGGGAACGCGTTTTCATATTTCTTCGCCACTTCCGGGTCACGTGGGCGATAGAAGTTTTTCGCCGCGATCTCCTGGCCTTCTGGCGAGTACAGGTACTTCAGATAGGCTTCTGCAACTTCTTTAGTGCCTTTTTTATCAACCACTTTGTCGACGACTGAAACCGTCGGCTCCGCCAGAATAGACTCGCTCGGTGTCACGATTTCAAATTTGTCTTTACCCAGCTCATGGGTTGCCAGCAGCGCTTCGTTTTCCCACGCAATCAGCACATCGCCAATGCCGCGTTCAACGAAGGTATTGGTTGCGCCGCGAGCGCCGGAGTCGAGCACTTCAACGTTTTTAAACAGTGATTTAACGAATTCCTGCGCTTTAGCCTGGTCGCCATTATTGTGGTGCAGTGCGTAGCCCCATGCCGCCAGGTAGTTCCAGCGAGCGCCACCGGAGCTTTTCGGGTTCGGTGTGATGACAGACACACCCGGTTTCACCAGATCGTTCCAGTCATGAATCTGTTTTGGGTTGCCTTTACGCACCAGGAAGACGATGGTGGAAGTGTAAGGCGCGGAATTATCCGGCAGGCGTTTAATCCAGTTTTTATCAATGCGGCCACGCTCAGCAATCGCGTCAACGTCATAGGCCAGCGCCAGCGTCACCACGTCGGCTTCGATACCATTGATAACCGATGTTGCCTGCTTACCGGAGCCACCGTGCGACTGACGAATCACCACGTTATCACCGGTCTCTTTTTTCCAGTGCGCGCTGAACGCTTTATTGTACTGATCGTACAGTTCGCGCGTCGGATCGTAAGACACGTTAAGTAATTGAATATCCTTAGCCAGTACGCTGGTGGAAGCCAGCAAAAGAGTTAAACCTACGCCCCACTTGTTCATCGCCCGCTCTCTTATGTTATGTCGTTGATGAGGCTAGCGTGCCAGAAAGCGAATTGAACATTAAAGAATAAAAAAAGATTGATTATGTGATTTTGAAATATACGGCGGGGAGATAACGCGAAGAGAAGCCGCTGCCTTCCTGGCATAACGCCCGATGAAGGCAGCAAACTTAGAGGAAGGTTACACTTCTTCCATACGGCCCAGCAGTGCTTGCAGACGATCCTGCCAGCCGCTCTGCTGTTCTTTCAGCTGGTTGTTTTCGCGTTCAAGCTCTTCACGGCTGTGCTGTGCAGACTGAACGTCCTGCGCCAGCGCGTTGTTCTTCTCTTTCAGTTCTTCGATTTCCATCTGCAACAGGGTGATGGTATCAATCGCCTGCTGAACTTTTGCTTCCAGTTTCTCAAATACTTCTAATGACATCGTCATACCTCTCCTGATCTTGCAAGGCGTTGATATCGTCCCGGGAACCCGGCGACGCCTTAACGAAAATAAGCGCACTTCTGACCTTCGATTGTATGGAGCGCCGCTCCCCCTGTCCAGCGCCAGGGCACGTAGATTGCGGTTTGCAACAATTTTCAGTCTAGACCTGGAGCTTTCGGCGCATTTACCCCTTATTTGTTAACACCAGAGGTGAATGAAATGATTCAGCTCTCTTTTTTTAGTTCCGTAAAGACACACAATGTGGCGCGAAATCGCTCATTTTATGACGCAGTACACACATTTTGATTTCGATATTTCTCGTTTATGTTCGTTAACGATAAATTAACACTATGCCTACATGGCAGCGTGGGTGTCTTCGACCACCACGACACAATAACTAGCAAACTGTCTTCAGGAACCGATTATGAGCCAAACTTCAACCCTAAAAGGCCAGTGCATTGCAGAGTTTCTTGGTACCGGGCTGTTGATCTTTTTCGGCGTGGGATGCGTTGCGGCATTAAAAGTCGCGGGGGCCAGCTTTGGCCAGTGGGAAATCAGCATCATCTGGGGTCTGGGCGTGGCGATGGCCATCTACCTGACCGCAGGGGTTTCCGGCGCACATCTTAACCCGGCGGTCACCGTTGCGCTGTGGCTGTTCGCCTGCTTCGAACGCCGTAAAGTGGTCCCTTTCATCCTTTCTCAGTTTGCCGGTGCGTTTTGCGCAGCGGCGTTGGTTTACGGGCTTTACTACAACCTTTTCTACGACTACGAATTAACCCATCATATGGTGCGCGGTAGCGTAGAAAGTCTTGATCTTGCTGGAATATTCTCCACTTACCCGAACCCACATATCAATTTTGTGCAGGCCTTCGCGGTAGAAATGGTGATAACCGCTATTCTGATGGGCGTGATCATGGCGTTGGGCGACGATGGCAACGGCATTCCACGCGGGCCGCTGGCACCGCTGCTGATTGGCCTGTTAATTGCCGTTATCGGCGCGTCGATGGGGCCATTAACCGGCTTTGCGATGAACCCGGCGCGTGATATCGGGCCGAAAACCTTCGCCTGGCTGGCAGGCTGGGGCGACGTCGCCTTCACCGGCGGCAAAGATATTCCTTATTTCGTGGTGCCGATGTTCGCACCCGTGGTGGGCGCGGCGCTGGGTGCATTCAGCTATCGCAAACTGATTGGCCGCCATTTGCCGTGTGATACCTGTGTGGTTGAAGAGAAAGAAACCACCTCCGGTAACGCTCAACACAATGCTTCGCTGTAATCTGACTATGGAACACGCATTATGACTGACAAAAAATATATCGTTGCGCTCGACCAGGGCACCACCAGTTCCCGCGCCGTGGTGATGGATCACGACGCCAATATCATCAGTGTTTCACAGCGCGAGTTTGAACAAATTTATCCTAAGCCCGGCTGGGTTGAACACGACCCGATGGAAATCTGGGCGACACAAAGCTCCACCCTGGTTGAAGTGCTGGCAAAAGCCGATATTAATTCCGATCAGATTGCCGCGATTGGTATCACCAACCAGCGTGAAACTACCGTGGTGTGGGAACGCGAAACCGGGAAACCGATTTATAACGCGATTGTCTGGCAGTGCCGCCGCACCGCCGACATCTGCGAACAGTTGAAACGCGACGGCATGGAAGAGTATGTGCGCAAAGCCACCGGCCTGGTGGTTGACCCATACTTCTCCGGCACCAAAGTGAAATGGATCCTCGACCACGTTGAAGGCTCCCGCGAACGCGCGAAGCGCGGCGAACTGCTGTTTGGTACGGTTGACACCTGGCTTATCTGGAAGATGACCCAAGGGCGCGTGCACGTCACCGACTACACCAACGCCTCACGTACCATGCTGTTCAACATCAACGAGCTGGACTGGGATGACAAAATGCTCGAGGCACTCGACATCCCGCGCGCCATGCTGCCAGAAGTGCGCAAATCCTCTGAGGTGTATGGTCAGACCAACATCGGCGGGAAAGGCGGCACGCGTATTCCGATCGCCGAGATCGCCGGCGATCAGCAGGCGGCGCTGTTCGGCCAGCTATGCGTGAAGGAAGGGATGGCGAAAAATACCTATGGTACCGGCTGCTTTATGCTGATGAACACCGGCGAAAAAGCGGTGAAATCTGAGCATGGACTGCTGACCACCATCGCCTGCGGCCCGCGCGGCGAAGTGAACTATGCACTGGAAGGCGCGGTGTTTATGGCTGGCGCGTCTATTCAGTGGCTGCGCGATGAAATGAAGCTGATTAGCGATGCATTCGACTCCGAATATTTCGCCACCAAAGTGAAAGATACCAACGGTGTGTATGTGGTTCCAGCGTTTACCGGCCTCGGCGCACCGTACTGGGATCCGTATGCGCGCGGCGCGATTTTCGGCCTGACGCGCGGCGTCAACTCGAACCACATCATCCGCGCCACGCTGGAATCCATCGCCTATCAAACGCGCGACGTGCTGGAAGCGATGCAGGCTGACTCCGGTATTCGTCTGCACGCCCTGCGCGTCGATGGCGGCGCGGTTGCCAATAATTTCCTGATGCAGTTCCAGTCGGACATTCTGGGTACCCGCGTAGAGCGCCCGGAAGTGCGTGAAGTCACCGCGTTAGGCGCCGCGTATCTCGCGGGCCTGGCGGTAGGCTTCTGGCAGAACCTGGACGAGTTGCAGGAGAAAGCGGTGATTGAGCGTGAATTCCGCCCAGGTATCGAAACCACCGAACGTAATTATCGTTACAGCGGCTGGAAAAAAGCGGTGAAACGCGCGCTGGCGTGGGAAGATCACGACGAGTAAAAACGATGGCGGGGGCGCTTCGCTTGCCCGCCCTACATTAGATCGCAATTCTTTGTAGGGCGGGCAAGCGAAGCGCCCCCGCCAAATTCGCCACACTGATTAGCCAAACATCGGCAACATCAAATAGAGCTTAATCACCAGCGCATTAACGATATCGAGGAAGAACGCCCCCACCATCGGCACCACCAGAAACGCCGTATGCGACGGGCCGAAACGTTCGGTAATCGCCTGCATATTGGCAATCGCCGTTGGCGTCGCACCCAGGCCAAAGCCGCAGTGACCCGCCGCCAGCACCGCCGCATCGTAGTTTTTGCCCATCATCCGGTAGGTGACGAAAATGGCGTACAGCGCCATCGCCAGCGTCTGCACACCCAGAATCGCCAGCATCGGCAGCGCTAAAGACGCCAGTTCCCACAGTTTCAGGCTCATCAACGCCATCGCCAGGAATAGCGACAGGCAGACGTTGCCAAGCACCGACACTGCGCGTTCAAAGACGCGATAGAATCCCACCAGCGCCAGGCCGTTACTCAGGATAACGCCAATAAACAGTACGCACACAAAGGTTGGCAATTCAAACATGGTGCCGGTCAGCAGTTGCGCAACTACTCGACCAACCGTCAAACAGATAGCAATCAATGCGATGGTTTCAATCAACACCAGGGAGGTGATGACGCGCCCAACGTCCGGCTTTTCAAACGCCGTCGGCACTTCCTGATCCTCTGGCGTACCATCCGGTGAGGAAGAGTGTTTGACCAGATAACGCGCCACTGGCCCGCCAATCAGCCCGCCCAGCACCAGGCCAAACGTTGCGCAGGCCATCGCGACTTCCGTTGCGCTGGTAAAACCATAGCGCTCGGTAAACAGTTTGCCCCATGCCGCCCCGGTGCCATGGCCGCCAGAAAGCGTAATCGAGCCAGCCAGCAGGCCCATCAATGGGTCCAGCCCCAGCATTTTTGCCATACCGATACCGATGGCGTTCTGCATCAGCAGCAGCCCCACCACCACAATCAGAAAGGTACCTAATACTTTACCGCCCGCGCGCAGGCTGGCGAGATTGGCATTCAGGCCAATCGTGGCGAAGAAGGCCAGCATCAGCGGGTCTTTCAGACTCATATCAAAGTCGATTTCCCAGCCCATGCTTTTTTTCAGCACCAGCAGCGCCAGCGCCACCAGCAACCCACCGGCGACGGGTTCAGGAATGGTGTATTTTTTAAAGAAGGGAACGGAGTGAACCAGCTTGCGCCCTAACAGCAGCACCATTGTCGCAGCGACCAGCGTAGATAATGTATCGAGATGAAACATAGTTGAAGCTCCTTACCAAACGCATGATTCATTCATACGCGACGTATTTCCTGTGTCGTTGAGATCTCCTCTTAAGATCTGGAACAGATTGTAAGCAATAAATGCGCAAAAATGACAGAAAAAGGTTACTCACGATAATTAATCATTTATACGGTGAATAATTGATAAAAATTAAGGTCCGCTAATTTTTTACCGGCATCACAAAGCAACCGTTTGCTTTTACCTGTCAGTCCGATAAAATCGCCACTTTTCCACCACGAGATTGCCTCTGATGTCCGCCAACACCCTTGAGTCAGAAAATGCGCAACCGGTTGCGCACACTCAAAACAGCGAATTGATTTACCGCTTAGAAGACCGCCCGCCGCTGCCACAAACGCTTTTTGCCGCACTGCAACACCTGCTGGCGATGTTTGTTGCCGTGATCACGCCCGCCCTGCTGATTTGTCAGGCACTGGGGCTGCCGGCGGCCGATACTCAGCACATTATCAGCATGTCGCTGTTCGCTTCCGGTGTAGCGTCCATCATCCAGATTAAAGCCTGGGGCCCGGTGGGTTCGGGTCTGTTGTCGATTCAGGGCACCAGTTTCAACTTCGTTGCGCCGCTGATTATGGGCGGTACCGCACTGAAAACCGGCGGTGCCGATGTGCCGACCATGATGGCGGCGCTGTTCGGTACCTTAATGCTGGCAAGCTGCACCGAGATGGTGTTGTCACGCGTGCTGCATCTTGCACGTCGAATCATCACCCCGCTGGTTTCCGGCGTGGTGGTGATGATTATCGGCCTGTCGCTGATTCAGGTCGGCCTGACGTCCATTGGCGGTGGATATGCGGCAATGAGCAACAACACCTTTGGCGCGCCGAAAAATCTGCTACTGGCGGGTATCGTGCTGGTGCTGATTATTCTGCTTAACCGCCAGCGTAATCCGTACCTGCGCATTGCATCGCTGGTGATTGCCATGGCGGCGGGTTATCTGATGGCCTGGTTCCTGGGCATGCTGCCGGAAAACACCGCGCCGACCAACACCGACCTGCTGATGATCCCAACCCCGCTGTACTATGGGTTGGGCATTGACTGGAACCTGCTGCTGCCGCTGATGCTGGTGTTTATGATCACCTCACTGGAAACGATTGGTGATATTACGGCGACATCTGACGTCTCTGAGCAACCGGTCTCCGGCCCGGTATATATGAAGCGCCTGAAGGGCGGCGTGCTGGCCAACGGCCTGAACTCCTTTGTCTCTGCGGTGTTCAACACCTTCCCGAACTCCTGCTTCGGCCAGAACAACGGCGTGATTCAACTGACCGGCGTCGCCAGCCGTTACGTCGGTTTCGTGGTCGCGCTGATGCTTATCGTGCTGGGTCTGTTCCCGGCGGTAAGCGGTTTTGTGCAGCACATCCCTGAACCGGTTCTGGGCGGCGCAACGCTGGTGATGTTCGGCACTATCGCCGCGTCCGGCGTGCGTATTGTCTCCCGCGAACCGCTGAACCGCCGCGCAATCCTGATTATTGCCCTTTCACTGGCCATCGGCCTGGGCGTTTCCCAGCAGCCGCAGATCCTTCAGTTCGCACCAGACTGGCTGAAAAACCTGCTCTCCTCCGGTATCGCCGCTGGCGGTATCACCGCGATTGTGCTGAATCTGGTTTTCCCACCAGAAAAAGAGTAATCCGCTTTGCCGGATGGCTATTGTGTCATCCGGCGCTATCCCCCTACGCTGACACTGAATTTCACCGTTCTTACCTTGAGCATTGCGCATAATTCGTGCATAACTGCCTTATGTGCCCTTCTCAGGATGGAAGATCATGAAATTTATTGGAAAGCTGATTCTCTGGCTCCTCGTTGCACTGCTGCTGGTTATTCTCGCCTTCTACTTCCTGCTGCAAACCCGCTGGGGCGCGCGTGAAGTCAGTCAGTGGCTTACTGAGAACACCGATTACCAGGTGACGTTCGATGCGATGGATCACCGTTTTTCATCGCCCTCACATATTCTGTTCAGGAATGTCACCTTCGGGCGCGATGGCAAACCCGCGACGCTGGTCGCTAAAGCCGTCGATATCGGCCTGAGCACCCGCCAGGTGACCGATCCGCTACACGTTGACACCATCCTGCTGCAAGACGGCACGTTAAACCTCTCGCCCTCAAATGCGCCGCTTCCCTTCGCCGCCGATCGCCTGCAGCTCAACAATATGGCCTTCAATAGCCCGGAAACCGGCTGGGAACTGAGTGCGCAACGGGTTAACGGCAGCATTGCGCCATGGACGCCGGAAGCAGGCAACGTGCTGGGCAAGAAAACACATCTGCAGGTGAATGCCGGTTCCCTGACGCTCAATGGCGTACCCACCAGCAACGCGGTTATTGAAGGGGATATTGATAACGGTATTGTGACGCTCACCAGCCTTGGCGCGGAGGTCGCGCGCGGCTCGCTGGCCGGAAATGCCCGCCGCAACGCGGATGGAAGTTGGGTAGTGGATAATCTGCGCCTGAACGATATTCGTCTGCAAAGCGACAAAACGCTGATCGATTTCTTCGCTCCGCTTAGCACCGTTCCGTCGCTGCAAATTGGCCGCCTTGAGGTCGTGGATGCCCGTTTACAGGGGCCGGACTGGGCGGTAACCGACCTTGATATGAATGTGCGCAACCTGACCCTAAGCCAGGGCGGCTGGCAAAGTACGGACGGCAAAATTACCCTGAACGCCAGCGAATTTATCTATGGCTCGCTGCATCTGCTGGACCCTATTTTTAATGGGGAGCTTTCAGACCAGGGCATCGCCCTGCGTCAGTTCACCACCCGCTGGGAGGGCAGCACGGTGCGAACGTCCGGCTTCTGGTTGCGCAACGGGCAGGCACTGACGCTGGATGATGCGTCGATTGTCGGCCTGGAGTACACGTTGTCGAATAACTGGAAGCAGTTATGGATGGATGCGCTGCCGGAGTGGCTCAATAGCGTTACTTTGAAAAAATTTACCGCCAGCCGCAACCTGGTTATCGATATTGACCCGGCTTTCCCGTGGCAGATTACGGCGCTGGAAGGCAGCGCCACTAATCTGCAACTGGTGAAGAATCGCTTGTGGGGCGTATGGGGCGGAAATGCGCAACTCAACGCCGCTGCCGCGACGTTTAATCGCGTGGACGTCAACAGACCGAGCCTCGCGCTGTCAGCAAACGCCTCGACGGTCAATATCAGCGAACTTGCGGCGTATACCGAGAAAGGTATGCTCAAAGCCACCGCTACGGTTTCTCAGTTGCCGCAACGGCAGGTGAACGTCAGCCTCGACGCCCGCGGTGTGCCGCTGAATACGCTACAAGCCTGGGGATGGCCAGCGCTGCCCATCAGCGGCGACGGTGACCTTCAACTCACCGCCACCGGCGCGGTGCAGGCTGACGCACCGCTCAAGCCAACGGTAAACGGGCAGCTAAGCGCAGTAAACATGGCGAAGGAGCAGGTGACGCAGACGATGCGGGGTGGGGTTTTGAACAGCGCCCCGTGATATATGGCGGCCCGTTAACCCGGGCCGCTATGGCTTATCGCCCTTCGTGAATAATCGCTACCGTCACGGCGCTTACCAGCATAGCGCCAAAGCCGATAACCATCATCATTGACTGGCTGTTACCCAGTAATGGGAACAGCCAGAAGCTGAGTAACGAACCCAGGATTTGCGGCACGCAAACCACGATATTAAACAGCCCAAGATATGCGCCTTCATTCTTACCATGCAGCGATGAGGTCAGAATGGTGAACGGCAGCGTATTAATGGTGAAATTACCGATACCGTAAAGCGCAAAGGCAAACAATGCCACCCACTGACTGTCGGTAGTGGCAACGATGATAATGCTGATAGCATCGGCAAACAGCCCGAAGGCGTACCAGAATTTGCGTTTATCCGCGCGCGTTTTGGCGTAAACAAACCCCCAGAGTAACGCGGCGACACTGTAAAACGCCGTCATTACACCGTACCAGTTACCCGCCTCCTGGAACCCTGCGGAGGTGGGATCGCTGGTATGCCAGATGTTCGTCGCCATCGCCCCCGTCGCGTATGTCCAGGTGTACATAATCCCTATCCAGCTAAAAAGCTGAACCACTGCCAGTTCCCAGAATGAACGCGGCGCTTTTTTGATAAGCGCCCAAAGGCTACTGTTCTCTTTGTGATGATGCTCCTCAATCTGATGGTAACGGGCGAACGTTGCCGGGTCATATTCTTTGACTTTGAACACGGTGACACAGTTGGTCAACAGCAGTACCAGTGCGCCAATCAGATACGCCCAGATAACAGTATCAGGCACAAAGCCTTTTTCCGCCGTGTTGGCTACCCCCAGATGCGTTAACAGAAAAGGGAGCAAAGCCGCCAGAATCCCGCCCGCATAACAGAATATCTGTTGCCACGACCACACCAGGTTCTTCTGCTCATTGTTAACCATATCGCCAGCAATCATGCGAAATGGCGCCAGACACACGTTGCTGAAGAGATCCATCAGCGCGATGGCAATGGCCGCGTAGGCAAAAGCGGCTGCCGAACCAAAACCGAATCCCAGCGAGCCGGTAAAGGGCAACATAACCATCACAATGACTGTTAGCGGAGCGCCGACCAGCAGATAGGGCAGACGGCGGCCAAAGCGCGTCCAGGTGCGGTCGGAATACTTACCAATCAACGGCTGAACGATCATGCCCAGCAGCGGCGGCAACAGAAAGAAAAAACCTAAGTCGCCGGGATCAACGCCAATTGTCAGGGTAATACGGCTCATTTGTGAACCCTGAAGGGTAAACGCCATGTTGACGCCAATCGCACCAAAGGTCATCGCCAGGATGGTGCTCATCGGCAAATTAGGCAATCGCCCTGTGGGCGCAGGCGTTGTTTTATCGTCGCCCTCTTTTATTTCGTTTTTCATCTTCACCTTTCCCTGTGTCAGAATTGATAAACTTTGGCTTCATAAGGACGCAGCGTTTGCCCTTCGTCATCCGCGTAATTACTGATTATCCGTTTCGCACCGGCCGGAATAGCGTAATCGCGGGTATGCGTGTCGTTGGTGTAATTAAGCAAGACAAACAGAGTGGTATCCGCATTTTTGCGCGTAAAGGCGTATATTTCGTCGTCAGCTTCATTCCCTTCAACTAATTGATACATTCCATCAGTAATAACCGGTAACGTATGACGTAGGTGAATGAGTTTTTGATAATGATAAAAAATAGAGTTCGGATCGTTGAGCGCATTTTCAACATTAATATCACGGTAATTCGGGTTAACTTTCTCCCATGTTTTATTTTCCGAGAAACCGGCATTCACTGCGTCGCTCCACTGCATTGGCGTTCTGGCATTATCACGGCTGTGCTTCGCCAGGCAGCGTAACATCGTAGCGTCATCCAGTAATTTTTGCTCGACGACAATTTCCTGATATGCGTTAAGTGAATCGATATCCACATAGTCGCTCAGTTGGGTAAAATTGGCATTGGTCATGCCAATCTCTTCCCCTTCATAAATAAACGGCGTGCCCTGCTGCATGTGAAGCAGCGTTGCCAGCATTTTCGCGCTAAGTACGCGGGTGGTTTCTGATGAGTCGTCGCCGAAGCGGGAAACCACGCGTGGTTGATCGTGATTATTCCAGTACAGAGAGTTCCATGCTTTTCCGTGCAGAGCGGTTTGCCATTTACTCAGGTTGGCGCGCAGGTCGCGCAGCGATGCTTTCCGTTCTGCCCAGCGCCCCAGAACCGGGTTTGGACTGGTATCCAGTGCCATATGTTCGAACTGGAACACCATGCTAAGTTCGTTACCCTTGAGGCTGGCGTAACGCTCCGCTTCTTCGGTCGTTACCCCAGGCGTTTCGCCCACCGTCACTACCCGGCGGTTACGCAACACTTCATGATTCATCTCCTGAAGCCAGCTATGAATTTTAGGCCCGTTTGCAACCAGCGGTTCCGGGTTCGCGTAGCTGGCATCGGGAGAACGTACTGCATCCGGCAGGCCATCAGGTTTGGAAATATAGTTGATCACATCCATACGGAAGCCATCCACGCCTTTATCCAACCACCAGTTCATCATGTCGTACACATCGGCACGTACCGCCGGGTTTTCCCAGTTTAAATCAGGCTGTTCTTTGGCAAAAAGATGCAGGTAGCATTGCTCCGTGCTGGAGTCATACTGCCAGCCAGGCCCCATAAAGAAAGAACCCCAGTTGTTCGGCGGCTGCTCCTGCGTACCGTCGCGCCAGATATAATAATCCCGGTAAGGGTTATCTTTCCCGGAAGCAGAGGCTTTAAACCATGCGTGTTGATCGGAGGTATGGTTAACAACCAGATCCATCATTATTTTCAGACCCAGCGCGTGAGCCTTTTCCAGAAGGGCATCGAAATCGGCCATCGTGCCGAAGGTAGGGTTAATATCACGGTAATCAGAAATATCATAACCGTTATCAACCTGTGGGGATTTGTAAACAGGGCTTAACCAAATAATATCCACACCCAGTTTTTTAAGGTACTCCAGACGACTTATAATGCCGGGAATATCACCCACTCCATCATTATTTGAATCCTGAAAGCTTGCGGGATAAATTTGATAGATGACAGCATTTCTCCACCACTCGGCCATAGGAAAATCTCCTTATTAGAAGTTTAATATCTAAAAGTTTATTTTTCCGGCAGAAAGATATATTTTATTTATTAGTGTTATTTCTATGGATACCTTTCACCCTTAGTTATTAATGATGAGTACCACCGGAGGCAACATCATGATATTAAAACTCTAAAGTGTAAAATAATGAGATTACGTGATAGCCGTCTCAAATATACGTCTGGCGTTTTAGGAAAAAATGCCTCTCCCGAAAAATGAGAGAGGCTGAGGATATTAAAGTGCGATCGTGAGGGAATTTCCGCTGGCGGTAATCACCGTACCCCATTCACTTTGAGATACCGTTCCGCCCTGAACCTGAGCAACATGCGCAACGTTACGCAGGCACAACGTCCAGTCACGCGCGTTGCCTTCACCGGTCACCGTGATGGTGTTACCCGCGCGCACCGCTTTCAGGATGAATGCGGCTGAACCATCCGCCGCCGGAACGGTGCAGAGAGCTTCACGGCCATCATCCAGACAGAAGAGCTGGAATTCGGTACCTTCATGCCACGCGTAGTTCGGTTTCTGGTTGTTGTTTCCCAATGCCAGCAGGGTGTTGTCGCGGACATACACCGGCAGGCTCAGGAAGTCGTGCTGCTGTTTATGCCAGCGGCTGCCCTGTACTTCATCGTTGTGCCACAGGTGCGTCCAGCGGCCTTCCGGCAGGTAGAACTGCACATCGCCCACTTCCGAGAACACCGGCGCCACCATCATGGCATCGCCAAGCATATACTGGCGGTCGAGGTAGTCGCATGCCGGGTCGTTCGGGAATTCCAGCATCATCGCGCGCAGCATCGGCGTGCCCTGCTCGTGCGCCAGCGCCGCCTGACGATAGAGATACGGCATCATGCGGCACTTCATTTCGGTGAAGAAACGCACCACATCGCAGGACTCTTCGTCGTACGCCCACGGTACACGGTAAGATTTGCTGCCGTGCAGGCGGCTATGGCTTGAGAAGAGGCCGAATGCGCACCAGCGTTTGTAGACATCCGCCGGGGCGGTGTTTTCAAAGCCGCCGATATCGTGGCTCCAGAAGCCGAAGCCGGAGAGACCAATCGACAGGCCGCCGCGCAGGCTTTCCGCCATGGATTCGTAGTTGGCGTAGCAGTCACCGCCCCAGTGAACAGGGAACTGTTGCGCGCCCACGGAGGCGGAACGGGCGAACAGCACCGCCTCTTCCTCGCCCACGGTTTCTTTCAGCACGTTCCACACCATTTCGTTGTAGATAAAGGCATAGTGGTTGTGCATTTTCTGCGGATCGGAACCGTCGAACCACTGAACATCCGTCGGGATACGTTCGCCAAAGTCCGTTTTGAAGCAGTCGACGCCAATATCCACCAGGCCTTTCAGCTTGTCGGCGTACCACTGGCAGGCATCCGGGTTGGTGAAGTCGTAAATTGCCAGGCCGGGCTGCCATTTATCCCACTGCCAGATCGACCCATCCGGGCGTTTAAGCAGATATCCCTTCTCTTTCAGTTCCTGGAAAACCGGCGATTTTTGGCCGATGTACGGGTTAATCCACACGCACACCTTCAGCCCTTTCTCTTTCAGGCGCTGAATCATGCCTTTCGGGTCCGGGAAGGTCACCGGATCCCACTCAAAATCACACCACTGGAAGGCTTTCATCCAGAAGCAGTCGAAGTGGAAAACGTGCAGCGGCAGGTTGCGTTCAGCCATACCGTCGATAAAGCTGTTCACGGTTGCTTCGTCGTAGTTGGTGGTGAACGACGTGGTGAGCCACAGGCCAAAAGACCATGCTGGCGGCAGCGCCGGGCGACCGGTGAACTGGGTATAGCGATTGAGCACATCTTTAGGTGTCGGGCCGTCGATCACGAAATATTCCAGATACTCGCCTTCCACGCTGAACTGCACTTTCGAGACTTTTTCTGATCCAATTTCGAACGAGACGTTTTCCGGGTGATTTACCAGCACGCCGTAACCGCGGTTGGTAATGTAGAACGGAATGTTTTTATACGACTGCTCAGTACTGGTGCCGCCGTCGCGGTTCCAGGTATCAACCGTCTGGCCGTTACGCACCAGCGCGGTAAAGCGCTCGCCCAGGCCATACACCGTTTCACCCACGCCCAGGTCCAGACGCTCGAACAAGTAGTTTTTACCGGTATTGCCGTCCTGCACGTAACCGTTGTTTTTCACCTGAGAACCGGTAATTCGCACGCCGTTGCGCAGGAAATCGAGCGACCAGAACTCACCTTTGGTGACGCGCACACTGAGGTTGCCGCTTTTCAGCTCGGCAAATTCGGCGGTGTTCTGCATATCGACTTTCACGTCCTTCAGAACATTCAGCGGATAGTGCGGGCCGTTGTTTAATGCTCCCTGGAAGTGTTCGATACGCACACCGACCACGCCTTCCTGTGGAGCAAAAAAGCGCAACGTAAACATTGGGGTATCCAGCTGCCAGGTACGCTCACGCACATCGCGCGGCGCAGCATAAACCACCATCTCATTACCGTGCTGTTCGACATCGAACACCTGGATGGGGTGGATAAGATTGAGACCCGGTTGGATCAGCCAGTTTCCATCACTGATTTTCATAGTTCGTCCTCTTAACTCTGTAATGATTTTGCTTCGGGTACATGTCCAAATTCTTGTTGATTGCGCCCCGCGCCAGTTCGCCCATGCCTTTTCGGGGTTCCAGTTACGTGCTGAATACAATGTGCTCAGGTGGCGCCAATTCCGGCTTTTGTAAACCATCTTATCGGCAAGGAGAATTCCGATATCTCGTTATCAAATTACGTTTCTTGATTTCTGTGATCGCGGTAGGACTAGAGAATGTGTCGAAGTGTAACTCGTGGATTTTATGGGGTTTTGTCCTGAACAGGACATTCACGCGGGTGATAAGTACCAAATGAATCCCAAAAAGATGCATTAAAAGATGTGGTAAATGCCTGAAAGTAGCTATAATGCGCCCCGCCTCCATGTAGCAATCGAGGCGCGGAAGATCGTCATCTCCGGTGAGGTGGCTGGACTTCAAATCCAGTTGGGGCCGCCAGCGGCCCCGGGCAGGTTCGACTCCTGTGATCTTCCGCCAATTTGCCTCTACTGAACTCCACTGTCTCAAGTAAATCCCCTATAACACCCCCAATTACTGCCAATTATGTTCTCCCGAGTTCAACTGTCTCCACCAGAATCAAGTGCATTCTGGGGGCATAATGGGGGGCATGATTTATAGCCCCATTTTGAGATGCCTCCAATGAAGCTAACAGTCAGACAAATCGACACAGCCAAGCCCAAAGAGAAGCCGTACAAGCTATCTGATGGTGGAGGCCTCTACCTTGAAGTAACCACCAACGGCTCACGCTATTGGCGTTTAAAGTATCGTTATGCGGGTAAAGAAAAGCGCCTTGCTTTCGGCGTTTATCCCGAGGTTTCTCTCGCTCAAGCTCGTGAAAAACGTGAAGCTGCGAAAAAGTTACTATCTGCTGGAAGCGATCCCGGAGAGCTAAAAAAAGCAGAGAAAATCGCTCAAAAGCTTAACTATGAAAATACCTTCGAAGCTATTGCCCGGGAATGGCATCAACTGAGAGCGGATCGTTGGTCGCTACGTTGTCGTGATGAAATTATTGATACCTTTGAAAAGGATATTTTTCCCTACATCGGTAAGCGTCCCATAGCTGAAATTAAGCCCATGGAATTGTTGGAAACTCTTCGCCGGATGGAAAAACGTGGCGCATTAGAAAAGATGCGTAAAGTCAGACAGCGCTGCGGTGAAGTATTCCGTCATGCAATCGTGACCGGACGCGCTGAATACAATCCAACACCCGATCTCGCCACAGCCCTCGCAACACCTAAGAAAACACATTTTCCATTCCTGACTGCCGAAGAACTCCCTCACTTTCTTAGGGATCTTGCCGGGTACACCGGTAGCGTTATTACTAAGACTGCGACTCAAATCATCATGCTTACAGGGGTACGAACTCAGGAATTACGTTTTGCCCGCTGGGAGGATATCAATTTTGAAAAGCAGCTATGGGAGATCCCTGCTGAAGTGATGAAGATGAAACGACCACACATCGTTCCGATGTCGAATCAGGTTGTCTCACTTTTTGAGTCATTAAAGCCTATTACGGGGCTATACCCACTGGTTTTCGTCGGACGCAATGATCGAACGAAGCCGATCTCAAAGGAGAGCGTTAATCAGGTGATTGAGCTATTAGGATATAAAGGAAGACTGACGGGGCATGGTTTCCGCCACACGATGAGTACTATCCTTCATGAAAAAGGCTTTAACTCAGCATGGATAGAAACGCAACTTGCGCATGTGGATAAGAATGCGATACGTGGGACATATAACCATGTGCAGTATCTGGAGGGAAGGAGGGAAATGATGCAGTGGTATGCGGATTATATAAGTCAATTCGGAAAGTCGAATTTAATACTTGCCTCTTAATAATTATTAACAGAATTGTTCTTATAAGGAAAAGGGAAAAATATCATTAGAGCGCTTCCCTATGGAAGTGCTCCACAACGTAACTTCTCATCTATTTTTTGTTGCCGATAGTAAATCTTGCCCCCACTTATCTCAGGACGTCCTCAGAATCCGTCCTTCATTCGCCGCTGCACCGACAGCCAGGTGAGCTCTTCCAGCCCGTCCGGGACGATCCGTTCCGGATTGGTGTAGATGGCGCAGGCATCCCCGGTCAGCCACCAGGAGCCGGAGCCGGAGGCCCGGATACGTTCAGCCACCGTCAGGCCGTCCCAGGTGACAATCAGCCAGGTGTGTACGCCATGGTCCTCAGGGGGGCGGAGCCAGAGCCGCTGATGACCGAGGGCGGTCAGCGCCCGCCAGACGGTTTCAAGTGAAACCGGAACGCGCTCGCTTTCATGTGATGGTGTATTCATATGCAATAGTAACTCAGAGTAATTATGATGTGCAGCACAACTGACTGTGAACAGGACTGCATCATTCACCCACCTGAATATTGCTCTGCTTATTTTTCCTGACATGAATATCACCAGATATGATAATAAGCAGCCTTATAACCACGCCATTAAATTACCGGATGACCGTTTCCGGCAGATCCGACTTTACGTCTTATAACAACTTTCCGGAAGTGTAACACGGCGAGGGAATAAACAAAGCGGCAATATCTGCTCCTGCGCACCCGGTCACGGGGCGGAGGGTAAACACTATATATAGAAGAAAACGCAGCTGACGGCGAGGCACATATTGTGTTTTGTCGCCGCTGCGCGCCGCGAGCGGTAGAAAGATCCGGAACCAGGGGTTTTCGGATCTGTGGAACAGAAGTGAGAGATTGTTGCATGATACTCAAAAAAACAGATGATTATTGTTATTTTTGGATTATTGCATGCAGAGCAAATAAAAAAGACTTTATGAACGTGACAGTCAAAATAGTCCGTCTTCCTGTACCGAAAACCTCTTGTCAGGTGATCAGGTCCAGCTGGAAAGAAACATGGCACGGTTCTGTCTTCAGCGATAGGGTCTTTGGGTTTTTCGTCTGGTACATCACTCCGTCATATTTACGGATTATCTCCGCCAGCGTCGAAAACTGGTCTGCATCATTAATGATTAACCGAAGGAGTAGTTAGTATTGTAGGTTTACCCGAGGTATTATTTTGTGTTTCAGACGGAGACATTGAATGATAGCCATGACTGACAGTACATGACATAACCTGCTGAAGTAAATATTTCTTCATAGTTAGCTCTGTATGCAATGTGACTTAAATCTGTAATGAGAACGGCTTCAACGTCATTTTCAGTCACCCAGTACACATCAAATCTGTAAAATACGCTGAAATGGATCAAGGCCTTAGAAAAACTCACGAATTCTCAGTGCAATTTGACTTAAGACAATCAACTAGATCTAAGTGATTATTTTTGCGTATAAGCTCATTCAAATGACTAACTCCAAAAGTTTTAAGTAATTTACTTCTCATGTAGTAAATAGTTTTCGATTGAACTTTTAATGCTGCAGCAATATCTGAAACCGACTTCCCCTCTATAAGTAACGTAAGTAATAAACTTTCAGTTTTATTTAACTGATTGATAACCCTGGCTATTTCGTTCTCTAAACTATAATCATCATTAATCATTGCTTTGATTATTAAATTCCTTATCATTTCTAATGATGGTTTAAATGGCATAGAATCGTTACGAAGCTTAGGAACTGATCTTGCGTCGTTGATAATAAAAACCCTGCTATCCATGCTCTTGTTTTTACTCAAAAAATTTTGCCATGAAAATTTTTTAGTTAATGCGCGTTCAATTAAGATGCAATAATCCACACCGGAAGATATAAATTTTTTACTCAGACAATCTGGACTTTTGAAAGTAGTTACGTCACATATCTTCCCCGTACGTGATATTAGTTCTGGTTGAATCTTATTAACAAAACAAACCCACCCATACCTCAGGAAATGATTATCACTAACAATGAGTAACCTTACAGACTTCATTAATTAACCCTCTACACGTCAGTTGATACTTCTCTATCATATCATGACAATTCTCATTATGCTTGATAAGCAGCTTTTGAATAATATAAAAGCTGTTTAGTTTAAAGTTATATAAATATAATATATATATAAATCCACCAAACCTTACATGACTTGAAATTCCCATGGTATATTTTAATTATTTATTTAGGCCGGGTTTAACAACGTTAAGGGAACAGTGTAGCCTTTAATTCAAGAGAACCTTCCGTAACACAAAACATCATATACAAAAATGTTTAAAATTACACTGATTTACAGTAAGCCGCATCAAAAAACATGAATTTATTGTATTCAGATTGCTACAAATCTTGCGTCAGAATGCGCACCAGTCAGGGGTTCTTCAAAAAATAACATAAATCATGCTTAAAGCTATTGAACTTGTTAGTGGAAACTTAAATCACATATGTTAATGAAATTGAAAAATAAATCGTTAAATTGTTAATGAGTAATTATAGCTATGCTACGGATTTACCAGCTGAACTGGCATCATATCTATCACACTATGTTTAAACGTGATCTGACTCACAATATGGACATTCATTTATTGCCCTCGCCAGCGGTGAAATAAGCGTGTTTTCGGAAAATTCGCGCATCATTAGATAAAATAATAATTAATTCTTTTATAAGTAAAAAAGTTTATACCCTCATTAAATCTATTAAATTCAGTGGGATAGGGAAGTCATCAGCCATAAAAAGCATCGTGCAAATTAATTCTACCATATATTTTTTTAGTGAAGATTAATGAAATTAAGATAATTCTAATTTAAGACAAAATAGATATCCCTATGCAGATTATTCTTTTTTAATTATATTAATAAACAATAAAATAAAAACACTGAGGTTTCAAATGGATGTTGAGGCAGTAAATTGCGATACAGCAAAAGTATATATCATCACAAATGACAACTATTTTTTCAACGGATTAAGATTTTTGATTTATTCTATTTTGCCAGAGTTGATTTCCAGGACTGGGATTGCCTATGACGTTGAGTTAATAAAATCCGAAAAATATCATAACCTTGATAAAATCAATCGGAATGAAAAAAGTTATTTTATTATGGATATGGCTTCTATGCGTAATCTGAACTCCAATTTTCTTGGGATCTTATTAAACTTAGGAACAAGAGATAAAAACTTAATCATCTTCAAATCTATTATAAAACCTTTACCGTGTGAAGTTTGTTTCTACAAAAGAATGCCTGTAGACTTACTAAAAAGACAGATTCGTGATGTTATTTCAGAAAAAATATTACCGGACATATTCAACCGTTCCATCTCTTTAACAAGAAAAGAAGGTATGGTTATAAATTATGTCTTAATGGGGGAAAACATGCAGGCTATCGCACGAAAAATGGGTATAAATAAAAAAACTGTGTATACATTGCGCTCAAGCGCATATAAGAAATTCGGGGTAAAGTCAATTCAAGGATTATACAGTTACTCAGCAAAAATGAACTACCTCTGAACAATAAAATACATTGGGTAGAAATACTGTACATATGGGGCCGAATTTTGATTCAGCCGACAATTGTATCATCTATGATTCATGTATCGCCCCCTTTTGGGGGCCTCATACGAAGTGCTTTTCCTGTTGATGATTTCAAGGCTTCAGAAGCAAAATCTAACGTTAGTGTTAATGGACATTACATTCTCTAACTATCCCCCTCCACATAACCAGCAGGAAAAATCTTACTACAACTACTTACTGAAGCTGGCCGTACTTTTTTGCATTGAATTTTTACCCTTAAATATCAATAGCATATGCGCAACAAGAGTAATCGACTGTGAACCATTTATGTATCACATTTAAAATAATCCTAATTAATCATGGTGCAATTTACGAATATCGTCTTTTTAAATAGAATCTATCCAATGAATTTGCATATTAATTTTTTACTATACTAATCGGCAGCCGTTGTGGTGCACAGGAAGTGACTATGAATAGATATACTTTAATTACCTCTAATATTCACATTAAGAAAAAGATACTGGCATGCAGCATTGCTGCGATTCTTGGCAGCACCTTTTCCATTCAAGCCAACGCATCTTTAACTTGTTCTTCGGATAGCTCAGCATTGAGAGTATGCACTGGTGATTCTGGTCTTTACAACCCAAATCCAGGTAATGAAATTAATGCATGGAATAATGTTGAAATTAATGTTATTAGCGAAAATAGATATGTTGAAAATCATGCCATTGAGCTATATCGAGCCAATCCTGACACTATCACTTCTAATCTGTCACTCAGAGCAAGCCACGAAGACAGCGATGGGCTTCACTTGATGGGTAGTAATGCTACTTTAACAGGTAAGACTATTATTGAAACCACAGGTAATGCAGGCGCCGGTGTCTTTTTGGACAACAGAGGTGTATCAACACTTTCAATTGGTGACAATCTCGAAGTTTACACAAAAGATGGTATGGGTATTGCTGCAGAAATTACTTCAGCAGGTGAAGCTAGTCAGGGCCTGGTAAACAGTATTGTTGTAGGCGAAAATGCTAAGATTATAACCACTGGAGAGGGATTTAATGGTGGCTACAAAGACTACACTCCTTATTCAAGAGCGCGTGGATACGGTGTATATGCTGGTTCATATCATTATATAAATAATCCCAGAGGTTTACATCATTATACATATTCTGCATTGATTAAATTAGGACATAATGCGTATGTTGAGACATTTGGTAATGATGCCCATGCGGTATATGCGAACAAAACTGGTCTGATCGAATCGGGTGATATTACAGTTGTAACCCATGGAAATTCCGCATCAGGGCTCGTTGCTGAAGATGGTATTAGTAGATTACCAGCTGCTGGTTCTCCAGTTAGACCTATGTCCAGTCCACTTTGGCCTCTCACTCCGATTGAAACAAATACACAAGGAGAGCGAGTTTTTGATGGCGGCCGTATTTATCTGACCAGAGATGTTGATGTCCGGATAAACAGCTCAGATAGTTACGCTTTTTATTCAACAGGCAAGAATGCATATATCGGTTCGGGTTTCATGGATGGCCCTACAAGCGAGGGCGTGTATACTGTATACGGAGATATGCTAGCAAATCGAAAAGGTGAGATAGACCTGCGCATGATCCAGGGTTCTAAATTTTCAGGTGCAGCCAACTCTACTCAACTTAACTCTCTCGGGCAACTCAACACCGCTGATAACGGGTATATTAATCTCGACATCAAAGGAAAAGATAGCCTTTGGGATATGACGAGCAGCTCTGTCATAACTAATATGACTCTCAATGACGCGAATATAACCTGGCGAGCCCCTATAAGTGCTGACAACTTCACGCCGGCTTATCTTACCGTTGTGGATAATTTTTCTGGCAATAATGGAACTCTCACATTAAATACAGTTCTTGGAGACGATAACTCTCAAACTGATCAGATGCATATTTTAGGGAATGTAGAACCTGGCACGACTAAAGTGAGCATTAATAATGTTGGCGGTAAGGGTGCTCTTACTAACGAAGGCATAGAAATCATTACTGTTGGCGGCCAATCATTTGGGTCATTTGTAAAAGCGAGCCGTATTGTTGCAGGTGCGTATGACTATGATGTTGTTAGAAAAGGAGAAGATTGGTATTTAACGAGTTCAATTACTAAACCGGTAGATCCTAAACCTGACCCAGGCACAGACCCTAAACCTGACCCAGGCACGAATCCTAAACCTGACCCAGGCACGGATCCTAAACCTGACCCAGGCACAGATCCTAAACCTGACCCAGGTACGGATCCCAAACCTGACCCAGGCACGGATCCTAAACCTGTTCCGGAACCCAATAAACCACTTGTACGACCTGAACCAGGTGCATATCTGGCTAACCACGCCGCAGCAAACAATTTATTCGTTATGCGGCTGCACGACAGACTCGGCGAAACTCAGTACACCGATGCGCTGACGGGTGAAAAGAAAGTGACGAGTTTGTGGCTGAGACAGGTAGGAGGACATAACGTTTTCCATAGCGCCGGACAGCTCACTACACAAAGTAATCGTTACATTGTCCAGCTCGGTAGCGACGTTGCTGAATGGTCATCAGACGGGAAAGACCGCTGGCATCTGGGCGTGATGGGAGGCTATGCAAATAATCAGAGCAATACCCGCTCTCGCTGGAGTGATTACAAAGCTGACGGAACTGTGAGCGGCTATAGCGTGGGAGTTTACGGCACCTGGTATGCCGACAATGAAAATAAGGAAGGGCTTTACACTGACAGCTGGCTCATTTACAGCTGGTTTAATAACCATGTCAGTGGCAATCAGCTTGCTTCCGAAAGTTATAAGTCCCGGGGAGTAACAGCATCAGTCGAGTCGGGATGGACCAAAGAGATGGGAACCTTCTATGGAAGCCAGGGAACGCTGAACACATGGTATATCCAGCCGAAGGCACAGGCCATCTGGATGGGGGTACGCAGTGATTCACACCGCGAGCAAAACGGAACGAATGTGAGCTTTGGCGGAGACGGGAATATTCAGACCCGGTTGGGGATGAGGGCTTATATCAATAGCCATCACAAGATCGATGAAGGAAAACGCCGTGAGTTTGAGCCTTTTGTTGAAATGAACTGGCTGCACAATACACGGACCTTCTCGGCCACTCTGGATGACAGAACCATTACTCAGGAAGGTAGTCGTAACATTGGTGAAATCAAAACCGGTGTTGAAGCTAAAATCGGTGACCGATTTAATATGTGGGGCAACGTAGCAGTGCAAGTCGGTGGAAGTGGCTACCATGATGCTTCGGCGATGTACGGCATCAAGTATCAGTTCTAACTAGCAATATTCAAAAGGATGATATGAATTGATATCATCCTTTTTATTTTATATTCAGCAGGAAATATGTTTTTTATCTCTTTATCGCCTTCCTTTACAACTGCTTGTTACGTTGTTCTAGTTTCGCCCAGTGCATTTCGCGACTAATTAACACCTTCTTGTTCAGAATGTAAGATTTGTTCTTACATCCTTATCCCCGCTTTTTCCACTTCATTTCTGACAAAACCTCAGGATCTTAAACTGAAGATCCGTTTCTAAATTTTTTCGGATGTCAGATGGAGATGACAGGTATTGGTGCTGATAATGCACTAATAATGGTGGATTGTTGCGATGATGTGATCATCGGTAAGTGTACCAAGGGCTGCCATGGCATTGACCTGTTCAAGTCTTGAGTAAGGAGGTTCATATGGCGGGTGATGTACTCATGATAATCAGCACTTTGGATGTTCATCGGGCACAGTTCAACCTTGGCTTGAAACGCTCATAAATCAGCCAACTGATCATTAAGGAAAACATGTGGGGGCATAATCGGGGGCATGTCAGTAAACCGCATAGTAAAATAATCAATAAATTCAACATGATTAATCACCAAATGCGACTCCTGTGATCGCCAAAATGCCTCTTCTCACATCCATTTATTCCTTGTAATAGCACTTGAAAGTGCGTTCTATCCGTTACTCTCGCCGTTGGTTATCGCATTCGCTCGCCTCACGGCACGCAATTCCGCCAGTAGGAAAAGCTGACGCTTCATGAAGATCGGATAAACGTTTTTGTGAAGGAAAAAAGGCCCTCGCGAGCCTTTTCCATTATCGTTGTCAGTGACTCGTTGGCATGCGTGAATAGCTGGGTTCATCCCTATACTACGTTATGCATGACAACCCCTGTCTCTCCCGCTTTATAGCGCCGATTTTTTCTGCTCGAAAGAGTGAGGTTTTTTCCAGAGTGCTTCCAGTTCTTCCAGTGTTTTACCCTTAGTTTCAGGGACGAATTTCCACATAAACAGCGCAGCCAGAATCCCCATCACCCCATAAACCCAGTATGCGAACCCGTTATTGAAATGCGTTTGCAGATAGGTCGACTTCGCCATCATCGGGAATGTCCAGCTGACGAAATAGTTTGCGATCCATTGAGCGGCTACAGCAATAGCCAGCGCCTTCGAACGAATGCGATTCGGGAATATTTCAGCCAGAAGCACCCAACAAACAGGACCCCAACTTACCGCGAACATGGCGACATAAAGAAGCATCGCGAAGAGTGCGACGCCTCCAGCCCAATGCGCATAGAAGGCCGTTCCCAGCAGCAACATCCCAAAGGCCATACCCAGTGCACCAATAATCTGCAATGGCTTACGCCCAAATTTATCGACGGTCATAATGGCAATCACCGTGAACAGCAGATTAATAAGACCGACAATGATTGTCTGTAATAATGCCGTGTCCTGGCTGGAACCAATTTCTTTAAAAACTTCTGGTGCGTAGTACAACACCACATTGATGCCTACGAACTGCTGGAATACTGACAGCATGACACCAATGACCACAATCGCAATGCCAAAGGAAAAGAGAGGGGCCGATTGTACTGCACCTCCGTTTACCGATTTCATCACATTGTTAAATTCAGCCTGACCAGCCACTTTACCCAATAATTTCTCAAGAACTGCGGAAGCCTGAGCATTCTGGCCACGCGTTGCCAGCCAGCGCGGGCTTTCAGGAACGGTAAATAACAGCACAAAGAAAATCACTGACGGTATTGCTCCGGAGAGGAACATATAACGCCATCCCATTGTATCCAGCCATTCTGGCGAACCACTGCGCGCAATGAAGTAGTTAACACAGTACACCAGCAACTGACCAAAAATAATAGCGAACTGGTTAAAAGAAACGAGTCTACCGCGTATATTCGCTGGTGCGATTTCCGCAATATACATGGGTGAAATCATGGAAGCTATGCCTACGCCAATACCACCAATTATACGATAAATAACAAAGGTACTGACATAGCCACTCAGATACGTGGGGACACCTGCGGTACTATCTATCGAATGATGCCCTAATTCAGGGAATGATGAACCTAATGCGGAAATAAAAAACAGAAAACCGGCAACCATCAATGAGCGTTTTCTGCCAAATTTACTACTTAGAAATCCCGCAAGGCCACCGCCAATAATACAGCCGATTAAAGCACTGGCAACACAGAAGCCTAATAGTGAGTTAGCGGCTCCCTCAGCCAAATTTTGAGGAACAACAAAAACATTATTGAGTGATCCAACGGTGCCAGAAATTACTGCTGTATCATAACCGAAAAGCAGTCCTCCAAGGGTAGCAACTAGTGTGACACCCAGCGTGTACGAGTTCATTTTTGTGCTCATATTTAATCCTGTAGGGCAGAAAGATGTCAGCCAAATAGATATGATTGAGGTTCAGGACACATCAGGGAAATAGGACATCGATAAAACTCCAGTTCAGCTTCACTCCCCTGATTTAGACATTGCTATTCATGTCACACAATTCAGTTTTTTCGTATCCTAATTATTAAAAAGAGTTACCGTGACATTCATCACTTAAATGCAAATTAATTTTGAGTGCTCTCTCACAAATCATCTCACCACAATGCACTCTATCATCTGATCGGGGGAATCACCGGTTAAGATGAAAATCGATGCAACTGGACAGGGTCAATTTGACGCAGCGACAGAGAAAGATGACAACAGAGCTAATGGTGTCGGATAAACCTTATGCAACGTATGGCCTATTGTTCCATATATGAGAATATTTCCAAACTAACCTCACAATTATTAATACCTGCAGCAACGTTTAATAATATTGCGTTATAGCTCAAACTTTACACCTTGACGCTCCGCTCTTTGCGTGCGATTTTTCCTTATATCAAATAATAAACTGAGTTTCATATTTGAAACAAATCTTCAGGAAATAACATTCGTTTCATAGGCGAAACATTATCACTTTATTCTCGCTGATTTTTATCTGCGGCGGCGAGCTATTACTTATTGAAATATGGAATCCGAGGTGAGCTATGCGTAAACAATTTCTCGCGCTGCTGCTGGGCGCATGCACCGCCGCACCCGCGCTGGCGGAAGGCGGGAAACCCTTCCCGCATATCGGCTGGCGCAGCGCGGACAGCAGCGCGGGGCTGGATATTGGCGGGGCGTTGCGGGCAAATTATCGCTATGAAGACTGGAAAGGCAGTAATTATCGCAATCCACCGCATCTGCGCTTTGATACATTCCGTATCGACAGCAGCGGTTTTTATAATAACTATTTCTTTGATGCCGGGTTCTGGTTCCAGGATCACCATAAATATGCGGTTGATCGCGCCTATGTGGGATATCGGTTAGATCAGAATAATAGTGTACAGCTCGGTATTCCCGGTAAACCTTTTGGCCTGGAGCCGTATCCACAATTTGGCTGGTCATACGGTATTCCCTTTTATTTAGGCTTCGGCGTCAATGCCGGAAGCGGGATAAATTATCAATATCACGATAATAACTGGTCACTGGATGTTGCTTATTTCCCGTGGATGGAGCCTGAGAACCTGCGCTATGCCCCAGATGTCGGAGATTACGATCGCTTAAAAAACACCAACTATCCCAGCCAGCATCAGCAGCGTAATGAGAAGCGAGATCAGGTGAACGTGCGGCTGGCGCGGACATTCCACGGCGGTGACTGGAATAATGAGCTGGGCGGCTCGCTGGCAGTGGCGCGATTGCACAATCGCGAAACGGATGATGACGGTACCTTCTGGGCGGCAGGCCTGCACGGAACCGTGCAAAACGGGCCGTGGCAGCTCTCTTCGCAGGTGATCCGTTACCAGTACGATCCGAAAAATCCGGCGGGCGTCAGCGACGATACCATTCTGATGGGCGGCAACGGCCTGACGCCGTCGTATTTAATTCCGGCAAAAGCCACCACCGCGTCGCTCAACGTGGCCCGCGATGTGGACGTCAAATGGGGCGCGGTATCAAAGCTGCGGTTCTATAATGATTACAGCGTGTTATGGAAAGACAAAAGCGACTGGAGCGATTCCCAGATGAACACCGTCGGCGTGCAGGTCTTCGCGCTACCGGTCATGTTCTGGGTCGACCTGAGCTGGGCGAAAAACGTTAACCCCTGGGGCGGCGCGCTTAACGCCACGGGCTGGACCAGCACGCAGTCTGAAGGCAGCGGGAAATGGTATTTCCGCACCAACGTCAACATCGGCTACTATTTTTGATGACCGATTTCCCGCGCATTTTCGCGCGGGAAATGCCTGAAAACTATCCAATCGGTGCGGTTTAAGCCAAACGGCAAAATAAGTACTATCTTCCATTCACCCAATCAATATGTAGTGTAATCTCCTCCCCATTAATAATTAGCATTATGATTAATTCAGTTTGAATCATTGATTCAGCATCAATGCCTGGGAAAAGAAAGCAAACGTTTGCGTTTAAATCTGGATCACCCCCCTTCCGATGAAGATAATCACAGCCCTGTGCGAAACCGCCCATACGTTTTGTGCGTCTATCAGGGGTCTCTCCGCCCGCGAAAAGCGCGGCAATGTGGCGGCGGCGCTCGCACATTTTTTCTTTTTTTTATCTCTGTTTACAAGGTATTAGCATGAAGATGTGTCGGGCAGCAGGTGCAGTTAAACCATCACGATTAACCGGTGGTCTCACCGCCCTGGTCACGCTTGCAGCCCTGGCGCTTCCTGCCAGCGCAGAAGCGGCTCTCTCCTTTAAGTCCGACAGCGAATGTTTTGACGCTGACGGTAACGTCAGCAGCCTGAGCGATGTTTTCAGCTGCGGTAAAGTTAGCGGCAGCGTTCGATCTCTTTACTACACCACCCACAACGCCTATTTCGCCAAAGGTTTTAACCAGGACACCATCAGCTACGGCGGCTTCCTGAAGTACGAAACCGCGCCGATGTACGGCTTCAATGTTGGCGTCAGCGGCCTGTTCCTGCGCGGTATTAACCATCCGCCGGAAGAGCGCGTGATAAGCGACATCGGCGAAAACCAGACCAATATTGGCGAAGCGTATCTTAACTGGCGCTATGGCGATTTCCGCATCACCGGCGGCAACCAGCGTCTGGACCTGCCGTTTGTCGGCGACTATGACTGGCGTATTACCCCAATTCTTTATCAGGCGCTGGATATGCAGTACGGCAGCGGCGACGACTTCCTGCGTGCGACCAAAATCTGGCGTTATAAAGGCTGGGGCAGCGATCAGGTGAAACGCACCACCGCGTATACCGAAGTCACCGAAGAGACCGATGGCATGTGGGCCGTTGGCGCGGGTCGCCACATGATGTGGGATGACAAAAAGCTGACCGGCCAGATGTGGTACGAAAGCTACGCCGATTTCTCCAACATCTTCTATACCGAAGGTCACCTCCAGTGGCAGCAGGCGCTGTTCACGCCGGATGTGGCGCTGCAATACATTCGCGGTACCAGCGAAGGCAAAGCGCTGGCGGGCGAAGTAGATAACCGCTCTTACGGTGCGCAACTGTCGCTGAACTTCACGCCAGCGCTCTCCTGGGCGGCGGGTTACGACCATATCGCCTCCAGCGGCAACAGTTATGGCTATGGTTCACTGGTAACGCCGTACGCGCATAACAGCTCGTCTGGTCCTTACTTTGCGCAGCCATACTTCACCAGTACCCAGGATCTGGGCAGCGGCGATGCGTACGCCACTAACGTCAACTGGAACGCTAACGAAAACCTGACGCTGGGCGCACGCTATTCGTGGATGGACCTGACGCCGACGGTGAATACCGGCAGCCTGCGCCAGTCCGAGTATCTGGTTTACTTTATCTGGAACTTCCAGGGTGCGCTGAAAGGCCTGAGCCTGAGCGATTTTGTCGGCGTGCAGACTTCACCGCTGTATGAGAAAGACTTCTGGCAGAACCGTTTAACCTTGCAATACGACTTCTGACGTTACGCCGGATGCGCTTCGCTTATCCGGCCTACACGCTTTTCCCCCTCTCCCTGTGGGAGAGGGCCGGGGTGAGGGCATCAACGTGCTCCCTCCCCCATTCCATTTCCGCATCCCTTCCATTGATGAGATTCACTTTACGAATATTCATCATGGGTATAACCTGCCCTTAGCACATTTGTATGACAAATAGATTATCGCTCAGGCGCACAAACGATGAACAAAAAACTAATCATGCCCGATGGCGGCAATCAGTGGTATCGCATCTGCCGTGACTTACTGCAACGCGCAGACATTGAAATCAACGGCAAACGGCCTTTCGACATTCAGGTCAAAAACAAACACTTCTACAAATGCGTTCTTCAGCAAGGCTCTCTCGGCCTGGGCGAGAGCTATATGGATGGTTGGTGGGAGTGCGAACAGCTCGATGAGTTTATCTCTCGCCTGCTGAAAATCGATATTGAGTCGCAGATTAAGCACAACCTGAAAGATTTAATGCACGTGGTGAGCGCGAAGATAATCAACCTGCAATCAAAAAAACGGGCGTGGATTGTTGGGAAAGAACACTACGACCTTGGCAACGACCTCTTCACGCTGATGCTCGACCCGTACATGCAGTATTCCTGTGGCTACTGGCGCGACGCCAGCAATCTGATCGAAGCACAGCAAAACAAGCTGGAGCTTATCTGCCGCAAACTCAATCTGCAAAAAGGTATGACGCTGCTGGATATCGGCTGCGGCTGGGGCGGGCTGGCGGCTTATGCGGCGGAAAACTACGGCGTGAAGGTCACGGGCGTCACCATCTCCGCTGAACAGCAAAAGCTCGCTCAGCAGCGCTGCGCCGGGCTGGATGTGGAAATTCTGTTGCAGGACTATCGCGACCTCGACAGCAAATTTGACCGCATTGTCTCGGTGGGGATGTTTGAACACGTCGGGCCGAAAAACTACAAAACCTACTTCACCGTTGCCAATAAAAATCTGGCGGAAGACGGCATCTTCCTGCTGCACACCATCGGTTCCAATCAAAGCGACCTGAACGTCGATGCATGGATCGATAAATACATCTTCCCGAACGGTTGCCTGCCGTCGGTCTCGCAGCTCTCTTCCGCCTGTGAACCCTTCTTCGTGATTGAAGATCTGCACAATTTTGGCTCGGACTACGATAAAACCCTGATGGCCTGGGAACAGCGATTCCAGGATTCATGGGGCCAATTAGAAGATGTCTATTCAGCACGTTTTAAACGGATGTTCACCTACTATCTGAAAGCCTGCGCCGGTGCTTTCAGGGCCAGAAATATTCAGCTCTGGCAGGTGGTTCTGACGCACGGAGTACCGGGAGGGATTAACGTCCCACGGTAATATGGGGCGCCTCTGCCCCTACACGATGTGAGCAAGGAAAAGAAAAATGGAAAACGAAGCAGTATTAAAACAACAAAAACACGAAGCCCATATGTTGGCGTTTTGCTGGGCGGTTGCCATTGTCGGCTTTGTCTTTATTCTGAGCCTGGCCGTTAAGTTCTGGTAACGCGTTTTGCCGGGCCCGCGCAATGCGAGACCCGGCAGCCTGTGTTATTTCGCTTGCGGATAATCGATATATCCTGCTTTCCCGCCGCCAAAGAACTGCTCTTTCACTGGCTGATTCAGCGGTAAATCATGCTGTAAACGATACGGCAAATCCGGGTTGGCAATAAACGGACGACCAAAACCAATCAAATCCGCCCAGCCGTTTTGTAGCGCCTCTTCCGCACGTGCTTTGGTGTATTTCCCGGAGTAAATCAGCGTACCGTGGAAAATCAGACGTAGCGCTTCTTTAAAGGCCGCTGGCATCACCGGCGCATCTTCCCAGTCCGCTTCGGCAATATGAATATAGGCAATGCCGAGATCGTTCAGCACGCTGGCCGCCGCCAGATAGGTTGCTTCCGGCGTATCGTCGCGAGAACCCATCAGGGTGGTCAATGGCGCAAGGCGAATACCGACGCGCTCTTTGCCAATCGCGTTCGACACGGCGGTGACCACTTCCTTCATAAAGCGCAGGCGGTTTTGCAGTGCGCCGCCGTATTGGTCATCGCGCAGGTTGGCCTGCGAATCAATAAACTGGTTAATGAGATAACCGTTCGCGCCATGCAGTTCGATACCATCGAAACCTGCGGCAATCGCGTTACGCGCGGCCTGCGCATAGTCATTGACGATAGCGGGGATCTCTTCAAGAGTCAGCGCGCGCGGCATCGTATGTTGCAGCATCTCGCCCACGCCGCTCTCCGGGCCACAGCCTTTTACATCCACAAACACCTTTACGCCTTCCGCCTGAATAGCAGAAGAGGAAACCGGTGCGGCGTTGCCTGGCTGAAGCGTAGTATGCGAAACGCGGCCTACGTGCCACAGCTGCGCAAAGATTTTACCGCCCGCCTGATGCACGGCATCGGTGACCTTTTTCCAGCCGGCAATCTGCGATTCGGTGTACATCCCCGGCGTCCAGGCATAGCCCTGGCCCTGCTGGCTGATCTGCGTACCTTCGCTAATGATAAGCCCTGCGCTGGCGCGCTGTGCGTAATATTCCGCCATCATATCGGTGGCGACATCGCCCGCTCCGGCACGTGAGCGGGTCATCGGTGGCATCACAATGCGGTTTTTCAGCGCGACGGCATTCAGTGCATAGTTTTCAAATAACATCATCGTCTCCTGGTGAGGGTAATAAACAGGCGGTTCTCATGTTTTTTGGAAAACCGTCTTGCCGCACGCTTATTTGTAGAGCTCAGCGCTCATGGTGACGCGGTTGCCCATGTGGGCGCTGGTGATTTTGTACTGAGAGGCATTCATCTCTTTCGCTTTCTGCGCAATCACCGCTTCCGCAGAATCGAGGGTTGAGGCGGTTGCCGTTACGCTTTGCGCGGATGCGCCAAAGGCCATAACGGAGAGAATAGAAGCAGCTGCAATCTGAGTGAGGGTTTTCATAATGGGTATCCTGTATTCGGCATAACGTTGCGTTCGGCAACTCGATGGCGACAAGAATACGGCGGGGAGCAGGTGGGATAAACGGTCATTCTGGCAATAGACTATTGCGATTTTGTTCATAAACAGCTGGAATTATATTTCTTCAACGCAAAGGTGGGCTCTGTATGCGTTTTATTCATATTGCCAGGTTATGTAATTAAAGAAAATAACCCGCAATATTGTAACTTTAAAGAATAGGCATATTATTCGCGCTCTTCTCAATAAGGTGTAATAAACAAATGAAAAATATTTCTGGCTTGATTTTTCTAATGACTTCATTCCTTTTTTCAACATTTATCGTCCCGGCATACGCCGGTGGCAGTGTGCATTTCTCCGGTGAGATTTATGGCGTATCGACAGCATCAACCAGTAAATGCGTAGACGATGCAATTTATCGCATGCAGGCACAGCGCTGCACCGCCGAGGGCGAGGTACCTGTCGTTTCTACGGTCAGAGACATCTCCCCTATCGGCGCCCGTACAATGCGGGAAGTGGTCATTTACAGTTATTAATTTTACATCGATAAAACGTATCAGCATTAATTAGCATTAAGAAATAATTGCTTAATTTTTTATTCCCTGACGCATTAATGCCAGTGCATTACTGATGATTATTTCTGTTGTCAACATGGCAAGTCTTTCATCGTTACGCATTCGGGAAAATGGTACCAGCACCAAACTTAATAAAGATGTAAAGAGTAATTCAGCCGTCAAATGCGGGTTTATTTTCCCTTCCTGCTGCCAGCGTTTTACCGAGGCCAGCGTTTGTTGATAACGTTCCTCCCCGAAGCGCTTGTGAAGATGCTGGCGCAGCACAGGCATTTCCCCAATCACTTCCTGCATCCATAGCGGTGCAAACCACTCGTAGCGCGCGGCAAGTTCCGCCAGCGTTTTGACCATCTCGGTCAGCGCCGTCACCGGATCTTCAGGATGCGCGGCAAAAATCGCCGTGATCTCACTGCGCAGCGGTAAGAAACGTTCTTCAATCACCACGTCCAGCAGCTGTTCGCGCGAATTGAAATAGTAATGCAGCATGGCGGGCGTTACGCCAGCCTCACGCGCAATCGCATTCAGTGAGGTATGACCAATACCCTGCTGCGAGAAGAGCCGCAGCGAGATATCGAGCAGATGCTCACGATTATCGCCGCTCGGTTTACTGCCGCGCGGGCGGCCAGGCTTACGCGTTTTTAGGAGTTTTGAGTTGTCTTTTTGTGCCGTCATAAGGGAGCGATCTCTTGACCAGTAAAGCATATTCCATAAATATTAATTATACAGTTAATTAATTTCAAGTGAGCACACTATGGAGTCCGATACCGTGACTCAAAAAACGTCATCATCACAAGCGGGCGCGCCTTCTATCCGCCTGTTGTTCAGCGCATTGCTGCTGGTGATGCTGCTCTCCGCGCTCGATCAGACTATTGTCTCGACCGCGCTTCCCACCATTGTTGGCGAGCTGGGCGGGCTGGATAAGCTCTCCTGGGTCGTCACGGCGTATATTCTGACCTCCACCATTGTGGTGCCATTGTACGGGAAATTCGGCGATCTGTTTGGCCGTAAGCGGGTTTTGCAAATCGCTATCGTCCTGTTTTTACTGGGATCGGCCCTGTGCGGTGTCGCGCAGAACATGACACAACTGGTATTGATGCGCGCCCTGCAAGGGCTCGGCGGCGGCGGGCTGATGGTGATCAGCATGGCGGCGGTGGCGGATGTCATTCCTCCCGCCGAACGCGGCCGCTATCAGGGCCTGTTTGGCGGCGTGTTCGGCCTGGCGACGGTGATTGGCCCGCTTATTGGCGGCTTTATCGTCCAGCACGCATCATGGCGCTGGATTTTCTATATCAACATTCCGCTGGGGCTGTTCGCCCTTTTGGTGATCGGCGCGGTATTCCACGCCAACACCAAACGCAACCAGCATGAGATTGACTGGCTGGGCGCGATTTATCTGACCATGGCGTTGGTGTGCATCATTCTGTTCACCAGCGAAGGCGGCACGGTTCGCCCGTGGAGCGACCCACAACTGTGGTGCATTCTCGCCTTTGGCCTGGTGGGCATTGCCGGGTTTATCTATGAAGAGCGGCTGGCGTGGGAGCCTATTATTCCTCTATCGCTGTTCCGCAACCGTAGCTTTCTGCTGTGCAGCATGATTGGCTTTATCATCGGTATGTCGCTATTTGGTTCGGTAACGTTCCTGCCGCTCTATTTGCAGGTGGTCAAAGAGGCGACGCCGACGCAGGCGGGCTTGCAGTTGATTCCGCTGATGGGCGGGCTGCTGCTGACCTCAATCATCAGCGGGCGGATTATCAGCCGCACCGGGAAGTATCGCCTGTTCCCGATTCTCGGCACGCTGCTGGGCACGGTGGGCATGGTGCTGCTGACGCGCATTACTATTACCTCGCCGACCTGGCATCTTTATCTCTTTACCGGCGTGCTGGGAATGGGATTAGGGCTGGTGATGCAGGTACTGGTGCTGGCGGTGCAGAACACCGTTGCGCCGAATCTGTACGGCGTGGCGACCTCCGGCGTGACCCTGTTCCGCTCGATTGGCGGTTCCATCGGCGTGGCGCTATTTGGCGCGGTGTTTACCTCCGTGTTGCAGTCAAACCTGAAGCGTCTGCTGCCGGAAGGTGCAGAGGTGCCGCGCAATATGAATCCGGCCACTATTCATCATCTGCCCGATGCGGTGCGCACGGATTATCTGGATGCCTTTGGCTCGGCCATCCACGCGGCCTTTATTATGGCTGCGTGCATTATGGTGCTGGCGTTTGTGCTGTCGTGGTTACTGAAGGAAGCGCCGTTGAAAACGCGGCATGAGTAGTGAGTGCCCTCACCCCGGCCCTCTCCCACAGGGAGAGGGAGAAAACCAGCGCAGAACATTAACACGCATGCGATCGGTTCCCTCTCCTGTGGGAGAGGGTTAGGGTGAGGGCAACTCCCACACCCAATTAATATTCTTTTGATGACCTACCTATGTAATAAGTTTTTTAATTACATAACCCATATTTTCTCCATTATTTTTATTCCCGCCCTCGTTAATTTCACAAAATCTCCTTTTTTCCTCCATTATTTTTTGTACGAAACAGACAGAAAAAAAACAGCGCCAAAAAATACTTTCCATTGGTCATCATCGACGTATAATGAGCAAAAATGAGAACGATCACTCTCACTGTTTCAAAACGCGGAGAAATGCATGACCAGCAAACTGGAAGCCCGACAGAGAGCACGACAAGACGACATCATTGCCGCCGCACGTCGCTGCTTTCGCAACAGCGGTTTCCACGCGGCCAGCATGTCGCAAATCGCCGCGGAAGCGAAGCTCAGCGTCGGGCAAATCTACCGCTACTTCGCCAATAAAGACGCCATTATCGAAGAGTTGATCCGCCGTATCATCGACTACCGCATCGCCGAGATGGAAGGCAAAACCCAGACAAAACTGATGCCACATCTGCTTGCCTGCCGCTTTACCCTGAGCGAGGATGATGATGCCTTAATGCTCGAGATGTCGGCGGAAGCCACGCGTAACCCGCAGGTCGCCGCCTGGCTGGCAGAGGCCGATGAACGTATGTTCAATAACGCCTGCACCATGTTGCAAAAAGAACACCCTCACCTCAGCCCGGAACGCGTGCGCTGCTGTGTGGAAGTGATTGCGGTCATGATGGAAGGCTCCATCTACCGCCGTTTAACGCCGCAAAAAGTGTCACCCGAGGCGTTAGAAAAGATCTATCAGGAAATTATAAATATGCTTATCACTGCTAAGTAATTTAATCCTGTAAATAGAGGGGGAATTCACTTCCCCTTTTTTGTCATTTCCGGGCAACCGGCGATGCGGATTCGTTCACCCGTAATTCCTCGCAATCTATTTGCGGGGAGGACGTCATTCACCTTGAGAAAAAAGATGAAATACATCACAACCACACTTGCCGCATTATTTCTCCTGACCGGATGCGATAATGCGCAAACATCAGCGCCCCAACGTCCGGAGCAGGAAGTGGGTGTCGTGACATTAAAAAGCCAACCCGTTTCGGTCGTCAGCGAACTGACCGGGCGCACAACCGCGGCGATGAGCGCGGAAGTACGTCCACAGGTCACTGGCATTATCCAGAAACGGCTTTTTAATGAAGGCGACAACGTCAAAGCCGGGCAGGCGCTGTATCAGATTGAGCCGGACAGCTTCCGCGCGGCCTATAACGAAGCCGCCGCCGCGCTGAAACAGGCACAGGCGCTAGTCACCGCCGATTGTTCCAAAGCCCAGCGTTACGCGCAACTGGTAAAAGAGAACGGCGTATCGCGCCAGGATGCAGACGATGCGACATCGACCTGCGCGCAGGACAAAGCCAGCGTTGAGTCGAAAAAAGCGGCGCTGGAGAGCGCGCGCATCAACCTGAACTGGACCACCATCACCGCACCGATTGCCGGGCGTATTGGTATTTCTTCTGTAACGCCTGGCGCGCTGGTTTCCGCCGAGCAGACCACCGCGCTGGCGACCATTCGCGGCCTCAATACCATGTACGTTGACCTCACCCGCTCAAGCGTCGACCTGCTGCGCCTGCGCAAGCAGTCGCTTGCCACCAACAGCGACACCATGAACGTGGCGCTGATTCTGGAAGATGGCTCAACCTACAGTGAGAAAGGCCGTCTGGCGCTTACCGAAGTGGCGGTGGATGAATCGACCGGTTCTGTCACCCTGCGCGCCGTGTTCCCGAACCCGAAACAGCAACTTCTGCCGGGGATGTTTGTGCGCGCCAAAGTCGATGAAGGCGTCATGAACGATGCCATCCTTGCGCCGCAGCAGGGCGTCACACGCGATGCGAAAGGCGTCGCCACGGCGTTGGTAGTCAGCGCGGATAACAAAGTGGAACAGCGTGAGCTGGAAACCGGCGACACGTACGGCGACAAATGGCTGGTGCTAACGGGCCTGAAAGCGGGCGATAAACTGATTGTTGAAGGCTCGGCAAAAGTGGTGGTCGGTCAACAGGTGAAGCCGGTTGAAGTGCAGTCTACCGGAGGAAACGCCTGATGTTTTCCAGCTTCTTTGTGCGCCGCCCGGTTTTTGCCTGGGTTATCGCCATTCTGATCATGCTGGCCGGGATGCTGGCGATTAAAACGCTGCCTGTCGCGCAGTACCCGGACGTTGCGCCGCCCTCGATTAAAATCTCTGCCACCTATACCGGGGCATCGGCACAAACGCTGGAAAACAGCGTAACGCAGGTTATCGAGCAGCAACTGACCGGGCTGGACAACCTGCTCTATTTCACCTCCACCAGCAGTTCCGATGGTTCGGTGAGCATTACCGTTACCTTCGAACAGGGTACCGACCCGGATACCGCGCAGGTGCAGGTACAGAACAAAGTGCAGCAGGCCGAATCGCGTCTGCCAAGCGAAGTTCAGCAGGCGGGCGTGACGGTGGTGAAATCCCAGAGCAACTTCCTGCTCATTATGGGCGTTTACGATAAAACCGACCGCGCCAGCAGCTCCGATATCGCCGACTGGCTGGTGAGTAACATGCAGGACCCGATGGCCCGTCTCGACGGTGTCGGTAGCCTGCAAGTGTTCGGTGCGGAATACGCGATGCGTATCTGGATGGATCCGGCGAAGCTGGCGTCTTACTCACTGATGCCATCGGATGTGCAGACGGCGATTGAAGCGCAGAACGTGCAGGTCTCTGCGGGTAAAATAGGTGCACTACCGTCACCGGATACGCAGCAACTTACGGCCACCGTACGCGCACAGTCGCGTCTGCAAACGGTCGATCAGTTCAAAAATATTATCGTCAAAAGCCAGTCTAATGGCGCAGTGGTGCGCATCGGCGACGTGGCGCGCGTGGAAATGGGCAGTGAAGACTATACCGCCGTTGCCAAACTAAACGGTCACCCGGCAGCCGGGATGGCGGTAATGCTGGCGCCGGGTGCGAACGCCCTGAGCACCGCCACGCTGGTGAAAGACAAAATCAATGAATACAAACGTAATATGCCGCAGGGCTATGACGTCGCGTATCCGAAAGACAGCACCGAATTTATTAAAATCTCCGTTGAAGACGTGGTGCAGACGCTGTTCGAGGCGATTATCCTCGTCGTCTGCGTGATGTATCTCTTCCTGCAAAACATCCGCGCGACGCTGATTCCGGCGCTGGCGGTGCCCGTTGTGCTGCTCGGCACCTTTGGCGTGCTGGCGCTGTTCGGTTACTCCATCAACACCTTAACGCTGTTTGCGATGGTGCTTGCCATCGGGCTTCTGGTGGATGACGCCATCGTGGTAGTCGAAAACGTCGAGCGTATTATGCGCGACGAAGGGCTGCCCGCCCGCGAAGCCACGGAAAAATCGATGGGAGAAATCTCCGGGGCGCTGATTGCGATCGCGCTGGTGCTCTCGGCGGTATTCCTGCCAATGGCCTTCTTCGGCGGCTCGACCGGGGTAATTTACCGTCAGTTCTCGGTCACCATTATCTCAGCGATGATGCTCTCGGTGGTGGTGGCGTTGACCTTAACGCCTGCGCTGTGCGGCTCGATTTTGCGCCACACGCCGCCGCATAAAAAAGGCTTCTTCGGTGCGTTTAACCGGTTCTACGGCTCGACCGAACGTAAATACAAACACAAGGTGCTCAACACCCTTAGCCGCTCCGGGCTGGTGATGGTGGTGTACCTCGCGATCTGTGGCGGCATGGCGCTGGCGATGTGGAAACTGCCTGGCAGCTTCCTGCCTACCGAGGATCAGGGCGAGATCATGGTGCAGTACACGCTGCCTGCGGGCGCGACCAACTCGCGTACCGCTGAAGTGAGTAAGCAGGTCTCCGACTGGTTCCTCAATAACGAGAAAGACAACACCAACGTTATCTTCACCATTAATGGCTTCAGCTTTAGCGGCAGCGGGCAGAACGCCGGGATGGCCTTCGTCTCGCTGAAAAACTGGTCCGAACGTAAGGGTGCGGAAAACACCGCACAGGCCATCGCTCTGCGCGCCACCAAAGAACTGGGGACGATTCGGGATGCAACGCTGTTCGCCATGACGCCGCCGTCGGTCGACGGTCTCGGTCAGAGCAACGGCTTTACCTTCGAACTGATGGCGAGTGGCGGCACCGATCGTGCTGAACTACTGAAAATGCGCGATGAGCTGATTGGCAAAGCCAACCAGGACGCCACGCTGCACGCGGTGCGCGCTAACGATATGCCGCAAACGCCGCAGTTGCAGGTGGATATCGATAACAACAAAGCGGTGTCGCTGGGCCTGTCGCTGAGCGATGTCACCTCGACGCTTTCCAGCGCCTGGGGCGGCACCTACGTGAACGACTTTATCGACCGTGGACGCGTGAAAAAAGTCTATATCCAGGGCGATAGCGATTCCCGCTCGGCACCGTCGGATCTCAGTAAATGGTTTGTGCGCGGCAGCGATGACAGCATGACGCCGTTCTCCGCCTTCGCCACCACCCGCTGGGAATACGGCCCGGAAAGCCTGGTGCGATACAACGGCGCAGCCGCCTATGAAATTCAGGGTGAAAACGCCACTGGTTCCAGTTCCGGTACCGCGATGACCACCATGGAAACGCTCGCCAACAATCTGCCAGCAGGTTCTACCTGGGCGTGGAGCGGGCTGTCATTGCAGGAAAAACTGGCGAGCGGTCAGGCGCTAAGCCTGTATGCCATCTCCATTCTGGTGGTGTTCCTGTGCCTGGCGGCGCTGTATGAGAGCTGGTCGGTGCCGATTTCGGTCATCATGGTTATCCCGCTCGGCCTGCTGGGTGCGGCGCTGGCAGCATGGATGCGCGGCTTAAGCAACGATGTTTACTTCCAGGTGGCGCTGCTCACCACGATTGGTTTGTCATCGAAGAACGCCATTTTGATTGTCGAGTTTGCCGAAGCGGCGGTTAACGAGGGTTACTCGCTTTCTCGTGCGGCACTGCGTGCGGCGCAGACGCGTTTACGCCCGATCATCATGACCTCGCTGGCGTTTGTCGCTGGGGTAACGCCGCTGGCGATTGCCACAGGCGCAGGCGCGAACAGCCGCATCGCCATCGGTACCGGGATTATCGGCGGTACGCTGACGGCGACGCTGCTGGCGATTTTCTTTGTTCCATTATTCTTTGTGCTGGTGAAGAGCCTGTTCGCCGGTAAACGCCGTCAGGGGTAAGTTATGTTTCGTCTTTCTGTTTTATTTATTGCCTTCCTGAGCGTCGGCTGTGTGTCACTCGATCCAAACTATCAACGCCCCGACGCGCCCGTCCCGGCAACGCTACCGGGCACGCAGGGCCAGGCGACGGCAGTGATCGGTAACTGGCAGCAGGTAGTGAAAGATGCCCGCCTGAACAAAGTGGTGAGCATGGCACTGAACAGCAACCGCGATGTGCAAAAAGCGATTGCCGATATTGATGCCGCGCGTGCTCAGTATGGCGAAACGCGTGCCTCGCTGTTCCCGACGGTGGATGCCGAGTTAAGCGGCAGCCGTAGCCGTACGCTAGCGAACGGCGTGTCGACCTCTACGCAGGCAGATGGCGCGGTGTCCAGCTTCGAACTGGATCTGTTTGGTCGCAACCAGAGTCTTTCCCGCGCCGCGCGGGAAACCTGGCTTGCCAGCGAATACACCGCGCAGAACACGCGTCTGACGATGATTTCCGAACTCACTACCGCGTGGGTAACGCTCGCCGCCGATAACAGTAATCTGGCGCTGGCGCAGCAGACGATGAACAGTGCGGCGGATTCGCTGAAGATAGTGAAACGCCAGATGGAAGTCGGCACTGCCGCCGCGACGGATGTCAGTTCGGCAATGAGCGTGTATCAGCAGGCGCGCGCCAGCGTCGCCAGCTATCAGACGCTGGTGATGCAGGATAAAAACGCCATCAACCTGCTGGCCGGGCAAACGGTGCCCGACTCACTGCTGCCGGGGACGCTGGAAAGTTTAGGCGATAACACCATTACGCTGGTACCGGCGGGCGTCTCCTCCTCGGTGCTGCTCAACCGCCCGGATATTCAGGAAGCGGAGCATAACCTGCTGAGCGCTAACGCCAATATTGGCGCGGCGCGCGCGAACTTCTTCCCGACAATTTCACTGACCGCCAGCGCGGGTGTGGGAAGTGATTCACTCTCTTCGCTGTTCAACCATGGTATGAAGGTGTGGTCGTTTGCGCCGTCTATCACCCTGCCGCTGTTTACCGGCGGCAGCAATATGGCGCAGCTTCGCTATGCGGAAGCAGAGAAAAAAGGGCTGATTGCGACCTATGAGAAAACGATTCAGAGCGCGTTTAAGGATGTCGCCGATGCGCTGGCGCGTCGCCAGACGCTGAGTGAAGAGCTGGACGCCCAGCGCCAGTATGTCGCTGCTGAACAGCAGACGCTCGATATCGCGATGAAGCGTTACCAGGCCGGGAGCAGCGATTATCTGACGGTGCTGACCGCCCAGCGTACGTTGTGGTCGGCGCAGCAGTCGTTGATTGCGCTGCAACAGACCGAGCTGGATAACCGTATTACGTTGTGGCAGTCGCTGGGCGGTGGGGCCACCCTCACCCCGCCCTCTCCCTGAGGGAGAGGGAGAAAGGCAGCACCGTGCACAACCGGTCCCTCCCACAATTCTTAGGGAGAGGATAAAAATCAACACCGTGCACAATCGGTCCCCTCTCCCTGAGGGAGAGGGTTAGGGTGAGGGGGTACCCCCCCCACAATCATAAAAAGGAGCTTCTATGCCGCGCATCGCCCCCTCATGGGTGCTGACGCTGGGCCTGCTGACCGCCATCGGCCCACTCTGTACTGACTTTTACCTTCCCGCGCTGCCGGAAATCACCGACCAGCTGCGCGCAACCGGCACGCAAACGCAGCTTTCACTCACCGCCGCGTTAATCGGTCTCGGCCTCGGCCAGCTGTTCTTCGGCCCGCTAAGCGACCGCATTGGCCGCAAAAAACCGCTGGCTCTGTCGTTGCTGCTGTTTATCTTCTCTTCCGCGATGTGTGCGATGACTCAGGATATTCACCTACTGATCGGCTGGCGTTTCTTGCAGGGGTTCGCCGGGGCGGGCGGTTCCGTGCTGTCGCGCTCCATTGCCCGTGACCGCTATCAGGGCGCAATGCTGACGCAGTTTTTCGCTCTGCTGATGACCGTCAACGGTATTGCGCCTGTGCTCTCGCCGGTGCTTGGCGGCTATATCATCACCGCCTTCGACTGGCGCACTCTTTTCTGGTGTATGGCGGGGATCGGCGTGCTTCTGCTGCTGTTAAGCCTGGTGGTGCTGCATGAAACGCTGCCTGCGAAAAGCGCCGTCGCCAGCCAGCAAACGCGTAATACGCCGCTGCTGAAAAACCGCCGTTTCCTGCGCTACTGCCTGATTCAGGCCTTTATGATGGCCGGGCTGTTTTCGTACATCGGCTCTTCCTCGTTTGTGATTCAGAGCGAGTACGGCATGAGCGCCATGCAGTTCAGCCTGCTGTTTGGTCTGAACGGCATTGGCCTGATTATCGCCGCGCTGATTTTCTCGAAGCTTTCTCACCGCGTGGCCGCGGAAGTGCTGTTGCGTCGCGGGTTACTGCTGGCGGTCGCCTGCGCAGGCGTCACGCTGCTGCTGGCCTGGCTGCATCTTGCCATTCCGGCGCTGGTTGGCCTGTTCTTTACCGTCTCGTTTATGAGTGGGATCAGCACAGTATCCGGTTCTGAAGCGATGAGCGCGGTCAGCAGCGAGCAGTCTGGTACGGCATCCGCGCTGATGGGCACACTGATGTTCGTCTGCGGCGGCATCGCCGCGCCGCTGGCCGGGTTAGGCGGCGAAACTATGCTCAAAATGAGTCTCGCCATGGCGATTTCCTACGCCATCGCCCTCTTCTTCTCGCTCTGCAAAGCCCGCTAAAATTCACTGCGGTAATAAAATATTCCAGATTTATTACCGCAGTAAGTCACTATCCATCTGCATTCCCTCTTATTCACCAGGCTTTAATCGTGATACTCTTCACACGAAAGGAATAAAAAATTCCTTATACTGACCGCCACTGACGAAGACGAGGCCACTATGAGTATCGACCTGAGCAAACTGCTGACCGAGCGCCGCAACGCCAACAGTACCAATATTGACACCCTCTCCACCGAAGAGATGCTGGCGGTGATTAACCGCGAAGATCAGCTGGTTGCTCACGCAATCACGCCCTATCTGCCGCAAATTGCCGAACTGGTCGACGCCGTCGCGGCGGCATTCCAGAAAGGTGGCCGCCTGATTTACAGCGGCGCAGGCACTTCAGGTCGCCTCGGTATTCTTGATGCCAGCGAGTGCCCACCGACGTTCGGTACCCGCCCGGAACAGGTTGTTGGCCTGATTGCTGGCGGTCATAAAGCGATTCTCAGCGCCGTTGAGAACTCGGAAGATAACGTCGCTCAGGGCGCGGAAGACCTGAAAGCACTGAATTTCAGCGCCAATGATGTGCTGGTCGGTATCGCCGCCAGCGGGCGTACGCCGTACGTGATTGGCGCAATGAACTACGCCAAAAGCGTGGGCGCTCTGGTCGCAACCATTACCTGCAACCCGCACGGTGAAATGGCACAGCTGGCCGATATCGCCATTACCCCGGTTGTTGGCCCGGAAGTGGTGACCGGCTCCACTCGCCTGAAAGCAGGCACCGCGCAGAAACTGGTGCTGAACATGATTACCACCGGCGCGATGATTCGCAGCGGCAAGGTTTACAGCAACCTGATGGTCGATGTGGAAGCCACTAACGCCAAGCTGATTGAGCGTCAGGTTTCCATCGTGATGGAAGCAACCGAGTGTGACCGCGAAACCGCCGTCAATGCGCTGAACGCCTGCCATCGCCACTGTAAAACCGCCATCGTGATGGTGCTGGCAAACCTCAGCGCTGACGACGCCACCACGCTGCTGGCCGACAACAACGGCTATATCCGCAAGGCGTTACAGCAAGGCTAAACCGTCCTGGAGACAGATTGAATGGCGAAAATAAATAAAGAGATGATAGCCCGTCTCCTCTCCCTGGTGGGGGGAGCCGGAAACGTCGTTCAGGCCGGGAACTGTATGACCCGACTGCGCTTAACACTGCGTAATGAACAACAGGCCGATATCGCCAGCATCCGCCAGGTGGAAGGCGTGCTGGGCGTAGTGGTCAGCGAAGAGCAGTTCCAGATTATCCTCGGCCCCGGCAAAGCGCAGACAGCCGCCGAAATGATGAACACGCTGCTGGAAGATTCGCCCACGGCGGAACCTTCACTGGCTGACGTCGCCAGCGAAAAGAAAAAGGCGCTGAAAGAGAAACAGACCAGCGGAATTCAGAAGTTTTTGGCGAAGTTCGCCACCATTTTCACCCCGTTAATCCCTGGTTTTATTGCCGTCGGCCTGCTGCTTGGTTTCGCCACGCTGGCGGAACAGATGTTCGTGCTGAAAAGCGCGCATCCTAACGCCACGCTGGTGGAAGTGATCGGCTATATGAAGGTCTTCAGCAAGGGGATGTTCACCTTCCTGAGTATCCTTATTGGCTACAACACGCAAAAGGCGTTCGGCGGTTCGGGTGTGAACGGCGCGATTATCGCCTCGCTGTTTGTGCTGGGCTATAACCCGGAAGCGACGGTTGGGTTTTATTCCGGCATCACGCAGTTCTTCGGTCACGATATCGACCCGCGCGGCAACATCATCGGCGTGCTGATCGCGGCGATTCTGGGCGCATGGGTGGAAAGACGTGTGCGCAGCATCATGCCCGCCAACCTCGATATGATCCTCACCTCCGCGATTACGCTGCTGATTATGGGCGCGGTCACCTTTGTGGTGATTATGCCGCTCGGCGGTTACCTGTTCACCGGCATGTCCTGGCTGTTCCTGCATCTCAACGGCAACCCGTTCGGCTCTGCGGTGCTGGCCGGGCTGTTCCTGCTGGCGGTCATGTTTGGCGTGCATCAGGGTTTCGTGCCGGTCTACTTCGCGATGATGGATGCACAGGGCTTCAACTCGTTGTTCACCATTTTGTCGATGGCGGGCGCAGGTCAGGTTGGCGCGGCGCTGGCGCTCTACTTCCGCGCGAAGCATGGCGCACTGCTGCGCACGCAGATTAAAGGGGCGATTATTCCCGGCCTGTTGGGCGTCGGTGAACCGCTGATCTACGGCGTCACGCTGCCACGCATGAAACCGTTTATCACCGCCTGTTTTGGCGGCGCGTGCGGCGGCTTCTTCATCGGCCTGGTGGCGTGGATGGGCCTGCCGGTCGGCCTGAACACCGTTTTCGGCCCATCGGGCCTGGTCGCGCTGCCGTTAATGACCTCCAACAGCGGTATCTACGCCGGGATGGCGGTTTACGCCGCGGGCCTTGCGGTAGCCTACTTCTGCGGCTTCCTGCTCACCTGGTTGTTCGGCAGTAAAAACGTCGATCTCAGCTAATCCCCCGCCCCCGGCCTGTGCTGGGGGCTTCTGGTTCCGCATGCTATGATTCCTGTCTGATAAAAATCAAAAGAGATCACAACAACATGGGTTCCACCAGAAGAGGGATGATGAACGTCCTTATCGCCGCCGTGCTGTGGGGAAGTTCAGGGGTTTGCGCGCAGTACATTATGGAACAAAGCCAGATGTCCTCGCAGTTTTTGACCATGACGCGCCTGCTGTTTGCGGGGCTGATTCTGCTGACGCTCTCTTTCGTACACGGCGACCGCATCTTTCGCATTATGAAGAACCGCAAAGACGCGCTCAGCCTGCTGTTCTTTACCCTGGTGGGCGCCCTGACGGTGCAACTGTCGTTTCTGATGACCATCGAGAAATCCAACGCTGCCACCGCGACGGTGCTGCAATTTCTGGCCCCGACGATCATCGTGGCGTGGTTCTCGCTGGTACGTAAATCTCGCCCCGGCATGCTGGTCTTTGCCGCCATCGGTACCTCGTTAATCGGCACGTTTTTGCTGGTTACCCACGGTAACCCAACATCGCTTTCTATCTCCGGAGGCGCGCTGTTCTGGGGGATTGTCTCTGCCTTTACGGCGGCGTTTTACACCACCTATCCGTCACAGTTGATTGCGCGTTACGGCACGCTCCCGATTGTCGGCTGGAGCATGCTCATCGGCGGCGCGGTGCTGCTGCCGTTCTACGCAGGCCAGGGCGAGAGCTTCACGCTTTCCGGCAACGTGGTGCTGGCGTTCTTTTATCTGGTGGTGATTGGCACCTCGCTGACCTTCAGCCTGTACCTAAAAGGCGCACAGATGATTGGCGGCCCGCGCGCCAGTATTTTAAGCTGCGCCGAACCGCTGAGCAGCGCGTTCCTGTCGCTGCTGCTGCTCGGTATCACCTTCACTCTGCCGGACTGGCTGGGCACGCTGCTGATCCTCTCCTCGGTTATTCTGATTTCGCTGGATTCCCGCCGTCGCAGCACACCGGTTGAGCGTCACTAAATTGTCCAGAATCGCCCGCTGCACATATAGTTAAAGGGAATGAATTCCCGATAAGGATATGAGCATGAAAATGATTCCGGTGCTGTTTTCTCTGGCGGCCTGTCTGGCTGCCTCCGGCGCGGCGTATGCCGAGTCGCCGATGGAAGGGCTTAAGTTCGAGCAGCAAAAGCGGCAGGTGATTGAGGACGTGAAGAAAAACTGCGCCCCGGCAGGCGCGGTGTCGGACGATCAATTTGCGAATCTGGTGCTGGCGACGGAAGAGAACCGTCTGCGCGTGCGGGAAGCGACGCTGGCGCTGGAAAGAAACGATGCCGAACGCTACGCCGCCGCGGTGAAACAGGTACAGTGTCCGAAAGCGGAGTAATCCCCCGTTTATGATGACCGGATGCGAGTCGCGTCATCCGGTCATCATTAATTCACTCTCACCTTCGTCGCCACCAGCGTGGCCGTCAGCAGCATCAGGCAGGCGGAAATCGCCAAAGGCGACAGCACACCGAAATGGTCCAGGGCGATGCCGCCCAGCGCCGCGCCGCAGGTGTTAGCGAACTGGATCACCGCCACTTGTATCGATCCCGCTTTCTCGGCCTGATCGGAGAGCGAGCGGGTGATCCACGTCGACCAGCCAACCGGCACCATCGCAAACGCGAAGCCCCAGATAATCGCCACCGCAGACGCGACAACGGGCGAGCTCCCCCAGAATATCAGCGCCAGCGCGCTGAGCGTCAGCACGAAGGGCGCACAGGCCAGCGTGCCTTTTACCGAACGTTTCAAAATGGCAGAAGAGAGCGAGGTGCCGACAAAGCTGGCAATCCCAAAGCTCAACAGCACCAGCGTCAGGCCATCCACGCTAAAGCCTGCCAGCGTGGTATAAACCGGGCGAATGTAAGTGAAGAAAGAGAACTGCGCGACGAACACCAGGAAGATGGCGCTCATTCCCGCCAGCACGCCGGGGCGCTTCATCAGGCTAAACATGTTTTGCTGCTGATGCGCCGCTTCGCCAGGCAGCGAGGGCAGCGCTTTTATTACCCACAGAATACACAGCGCGCCCATCAGCGCCGCGCCGTTAAACACATTGCGCCAGCCAATAATTCCGCCGAGAAAACTGCCGAGCGGCGCGGCGATCACCAGGGCTATCGACACCGCACCAAAAATTACCGACAGCGCTTTGGGTACTACGCGCATCGGCACCAGACGAATGGTCAACGACGCCGACATCGCCCAGAATCCACCCAGCGCCAGTCCAAGACACGCGCGCCCCAGCAGCAACAGCGCAAAGCTATTGGCGAACGATACCAGCAGGCAGGAGAGCGTGAGCAGCACCGCAAACATCACCACCACGTAGCGGCGATCGGTGCGCCCAATGGCGTGAGTGATAAACAGGCTGGAGAACATCGCCACAAATGCGGTCATGGTGACCGACTGCCCGGCCAGGCCTTCAGAGATGCCCAGATCCTGCGCCATCGGCGTCAGCAGGCTGACCGGCAAAAACTCGACGGTGATCAGGCAGGCGACGCAAAAGGCCACGGCAAAAACCGCTGACCAGTTTGGTCGGGTCACGGTGTCTTTGGGCTGTGGGGAGGAAAGCGGTTCGGTCATAGGTCACCAGGCGTTAGTTTTTATGCGGGAAAGTCGCGCAGTGTAACATCCTGAGTGTGACGTATTTAACGTTTTGACAACTATTTGGGGGGAGAGAGGGGGAGCGTGCGCGCTGATGCCCTCACCCCGGCCCTCTCCCACAGGGAGAGGGAGAAAACCGCACTCGCTTAACCTCTCGCGGCGCATCAATGCAGCCAACGCACCCCATCTTCGTCATGGAACAGGGCGTTGTAGCGAATCTGAAACGCATTCAATTCGCCCGCATCAGGCTCCAGCTCACGCATAAACCCCAGCGCCAGCCGTACCTGCGCATCGGTAATCGGCGCCGCAAGACGCGATTTTTGCAGCAGACGATGCCAGCGATGCATGCTCTCTTCGCTGCTGTCGACAATAAACACCTGCCAAATCAGCAGTACCTGTGCGGCATTCTGTAAATGCGCTTCATTGGGACGCTCAAGATAGTGCAGGTACTCGTTGCCGGGTTCCTTTCCCAGTTGATCGATCATCGATTCTATGGGCATTGGCGTAATGCCCATACGTTCACTCAAACGACGAATCGCCCGGCGCGGGCCGGATGTCATCACCCGGAAACCCACTACAAAAACCACCACCAGCGTCGCCAGCATTATCCAGATCATGCGCCCTCTCAATGTCGTTCAACCCCGACATCATAAAGAGAATTTCAGCGCTGGCGATGGTTTTTTGTGTCTTCAGGCTATCCCTGTCGTTACCGTGAAAGTCCGCGTCTCCTGGGGAGCAACCTGGATAAGCGTGCCGTTACGCTGCGCGGCGAGATGCCCTTCTGGTCGGCAGGTGGCCGGTAGCGCAAATGCCGCGACCTGCTGATCGCCGTTGTACAGGATCCAACGCGTAACGTAATTCAACTCTGTGCTGGAGAAACGGGTTACATACGTCGTGCCATCCGGGGCTGTCATGCTGAACTCGGGACGGTCCGTATAGGCATCCAGTTTATCCGCAAAGAAGACGATTTCAGGATCGTAAAACGCCGGTTGATTAAGCGTCGCCAGTGACGCTTCGCCCTGCAAAATCCGTTGATTGAACGCCAACCACTGCTCGGTAGGTTTAACATGTGCAGGCACCGACTCACGCAGTTTCAGCGCTTCATCCGGGATATTCTGGCTGAACGTGGCATCTGGCACATAGGCATAGTTCATATGACACATGTACTGTAGCGGCATTGCCACTGACGCCAGGTTGGTTACTGCCATCTGAATATCAAACAAGGCGCTGGATTTACGCAGTGTTACAGCGGGTTGAGCCAGGTAGTGATGGCCAAACCCCATCACGTATTCATAGCGACCCGAGATACGCAATGCATCTTCATCAAGCTCCAGCCAGGCTTCGTCCATTGCAGCACAGGCCATCTCACCATGAAGTGGATGTGTATCTTCCGCTGACGGGCAGCCGTTAGCCAGCAGCCCCGAATGGAATGCGAAACAACCATAGGTTGCCACCACTTCCGTCGCCGGTTTAGGCTGGCTGAACATATTCCGCATAGTCAGGTCATGGTCATCGAACTGCGCATCCCAAATCATCTGCCCCATCCAGGGCAGAATCACCAGGTATCCACGATTGTTCTCTATTTTCAGCCCTTCCACGCCGCTGGCGTAACGAAAAGCGGTCGCAGTGAAATCATCTTTTTTGAGTAGCGTGCGCGGTTGTTCAGCAAAAAGCTCACGCCACAATGCAATACGCGTTGTCATCATCATTCTCCTCAGGAAGCAGTCGCTTCCGCCAGGTTGTTGCGTACTTTGCTTTCACGCCAGAAGTAGATGCCGACGTAAACAAAGCAGAACATAGAAACCAGGAATGAAAGCTGAAGCGAGTGGAACATATCCGCTACATAGCCCTGAATCGCCGGAACGACCGCCGCGCCAACAATCGCCATGACGATCACCGCCCCCGCCATCTCGGTATGCTCGTTATCCACCGTATCGAGCGTGCCGGCATAAATCGTTGCCCAGCAGGGACCGAAAAGAATACTCACCAGAACGGCGACATAGACGGCGCTGAAACTCGGGGCCAGCGCGACATACGCCAGGAACAGTGCACCGATAATGGAATAAAGGATAAGAACTTTTTCCGGATTAAATCGCGTCATCAGAATGTTGGCGACAAACTTACCGATAAAGAAGCAGGCAAAGCTGTAAACCATAAAGTTAGAAGCATCGCGCTCGTTGATATCACCCAACTCCAGCGCCAGACGGATGGTGAATGACCACACCGCCACCTGCATGCCAACGTACAGGAACTGCGCCACGATGCCACGACGGAAGCGGGCATTACGGGCCAGATAACGTAACGTGTCGACCGCAGACGGGCGCTTATGGTTGGCTGTTTGTGCCACTTTACAGGTTGGGAAGCGAGTGAGCAGGAACAGCACCATAACCACCACCAGAACCATAATCATGTACTTATAAGGTTCAAGCGTGTTCTCTAGCATCAATACCTTAAAGTTATGGATCTGTTCAGCATTCATACCCGCCATCTGTTTTTGCAGGCTATCACCTTCAGAGAATACGAGGTATTTGCCGAGCAAAATGCCAGAAGCCGCGCCAATTGGGTAAAACGTCTGGCTGATGTTCAGGCGCAAGGTGGCATACGCTTTCGGGCCGATCATCGAACTGTAGGTGTTCGCGGCGGTTTCCAGGAAGCTCAGACCAATCGCGATCGCAAATATCGCCGCGAGGAACATGGTGTACGTCGCCATGTGAGATGCCGGGAAAAAGAGCGTACAACCTACGATATAGAGCGTCAGGCCAATTAAAATCGCCACTTTATAACTGGTTTTTTTAATCACCAGGGATGCCGGGATCGCAATTAAAAAATAACCACCGTAAAACGCACTCTGCACCAACGCTGAGGCAAAGTTACTGAGTGAGAACACACTTTTAAACTGCGTAATCAAAATATCATTTAATGCGGCTGCGCATCCCCATAATGGGAATAAACAGGATAACAAAATAAACTGGAACAGAGGGGTCTTATTCAGATACCCATCGGGCATCTGAATGATGTTTTTATCGTTCATAGTGCTACCTTTTACAGTGCAGGGTAATTATTCGTTTAAGGTTAAATATTCATTAAATTGTTCAATGCTTGGGTAGGATGATTGGGTGCCTTTCCCGGTGACGCTGAAAGCGGCAAAGAGAGCGGCTTTTTTCATTGCGGCTTCAACATCGCCGCTCTGGACGTAATAGTGAGCAAAGCAGCCAATGAAGGCATCGCCCGCGCCACTGGTATCTACAGCACTTACTTTGAAAGCGGGAACGTGAACTTCCTGGTCGCGCGTCATCCACAGCGCGCCCTTTTCGCCCATCGTGACAATAATATTGTTCAGCCCTTTATCAACCAAAGACCGCGCGGCAATACGAATATGATCATACGTATCGACAGGCAGACCTGTTAATATCTCCAACTCGGTTTCATTTGGCACAAAGAAATCACATTTACAGGCATAGGACATATCGAGTTCACGTAATGCCGGCGCCGGGTTTAATAACACTTCAATACCGTGTTTTTTACCGAACTCAATGGCGTGATAAACCGTCTCCAGTTGTACTTCCAGTTGCAGCACAATGAGCTGGCATTTTTTCAAATCTTCCGCTGCGCGATCGATATCTTCAGGTGAGAGAAACTTGTTCGCGCCTTTAATAATAAGAATACTATTACTTGAATTAGCATTCACAAAAATCGGCGCAACACCACTGCTGGTACAAGGTACTTTTTCTACATATGTCGTATTAATGCCCCAGGACTCAAGGTTACGAATGGTGTTATCCGCAAAAATATCATCGCCAACTTTGGTTAGCATCAAAACTTTAGAATTGAGCTTGGCCGCTGCCACAGCCTGATTTGCGCCTTTACCGCCACAACCAATCTTAAAGGAAGGCGCTTCCAGCGTTTCCCCTTCTTTAGGCATCTGGTTGGTATAGGTGATGAGATCCACCATGTTAGAGCCGATAACCGCGATATCCATTTTACTACCTCTCAGAAACAATCACACAACAATGATAATAAAATAACATTATCATGTTACTTCTGTACCATTTGTGACTGCGATCGCGATTGCATCATCATTTTATTGATTATTAATTAAGCTAACAAGATTGTTTACTGCCAATAAAAAACCATGGAAAACATCACAACCTGCTGAAACAGCGTAAGTTAATCGCAAAAATCGTGTCATTTCGCCCTTTTATTTCACCGAGACCAGACGTATAGTGAATCAACTATGTTGATGTTCCAAAACGCACACAGATGTTACGCAAGGAACATATACAACACGCTTTGCGGAGAGAGTGAATGGAAACGAAGCAAAAAGAACGCATTCGACGTTTGATGGAGTTACTGAAGAAGACCGACCGAATCCATCTGAAAGACGCGGCGCGAATGCTGGAAGTTTCAGTGATGACCATTCGCCGGGATCTCAGCCAGGACGATGAGCCACTCCCGCTGGCGCTTCTGGGCGGCTACATCGTGATGGTGAACAAGCCCGCCGCACCAGCATCCCCCTCAACTTCAGTGAAAAAAGCGCATCATCGTGACGATCTTCCGGTTGCCATACTGGCCGCGGGGATGGTGAATGAAAACGATCTGGTCTTCTTTGATAATGGGCCAGAAATTCCGTTAGTGATCAGTATGATTCCAGACGATATTAGCTTCACCGGCATCTGCTACTCACACCGCGTATTTATGGCGCTGAACGAAAAACCCAACGCCACGGCGGTGCTTTGTGGCGGCACCTATCGTGCACGAAGCGATGCCTTCTACGACACGAATAATCCTTCACCTTTGGATGCGCTCAATCCGCGTAAAGTGTTTATCTCAGCAAGCGGCGTGCATGAGCATTTTGGTGTCAGCTGGTTTAACCCCGACGATCTCGCCACTAAACGTAAAGCCATGGAGCGGGGACAACGAAAAATTCTGCTGGCCCGCCACGCCCTTTTTGATGAAGTTGCGCCTGCCAGCCTCTCTCCTTTATCCGCTTTCGATATACTGATAAGCGATCGCCCGTTACCGGCAGATTATGTTACGCACTGCCGGAACGGTTCGGTGAAAGTCATCACGCCAGATTCGGAAGACGAATAACTTACTGAAAAAACACCGCAATCTTATTAAACATCGTTGGGTCAGACTGGTTGCGCTGCACTTTCACCACGTCTTCCAGCTTGTCTATCTGACTCATCATCTGCTCCAGCCGCTGGTCATCGTTAACCAGTAGCCAGATATGGCTTTGATCGCTGTCCTGAATCGGTAGGCAAAGGATACCTTCAACGTTAAACGCACGGCGGGCAAACAGGCCACAGACGTGGGTCATGACGCCGGGGTGGTTGCGAACGGTGAGTTCGAGAATGACGTTATCGTGTGCTGTGTTTTGCATGGTTTATTCCCCCACCATTTCAGTATTGGCCGCGCCTGGCGGTACCATCGGATACACTTTTTCCTGCGGGTCGATACGCACGTGGATCAGCGCCGGGCCAGGTCGATTGATAATAGCCTGCAGCGCGCCCTGCGGGTCGGTTTCGCTGTTTAAGTCGCAGGTCGCCAGGCCGAAACCGGCGGCAATTTGCATAAAGTTGATCATGCCCGGATAGGTCGCCGCGAACACGCCCTGCTTGTAGAACAGACTCTGTTGTTGATGCACCAGGCCCAGCGCTTCGTTATTCATCAGGATGATTTTCACATCCAGCTGATTTTCCGCCGCCGTCGCCATCTCCTGAATATTCATCATCAGGCTGCCATCGCCCGAGAAGCACAACACTTTGCGATCCGGGTTTGCCAGCGCTGCGCCAACCGCCGCAGGCAAGCCGAAGCCCATTGTGCCAAGGCCGCCGGAAGTCAGCCACTGGCGTGGACGATTGAGCGGGTACGCCTGGGCTGTCCACATCTGGTGTTGACCCACGTCGGTGGCAATAATCGCGTCGTCATCCACGCAGGCGGCAACAGCGTTGATCAGACCATAATGGCTTAATGGGTCTGTTTCCTGCGGGATCGCACACGGGAATTCCTGTTGCAGCTCAGCGACTTTTTCGCGCCATGCGTTACGCGGCTGCGCGTCAATCTGCGGTAACAGCTGTGCCAGAACATCGTCAACATCGGCCTGAATCGCCACGTGCGCCTGCTTGATTTTCCCCAGCTCGGCGCGATCGATATCGACGTGAATGATCTTCGCGTTCGGGCAGAACTCGGCCACTTTACCCGTCGCCCGGTCATCAAAACGTGCGCCTAAAACAACCAGTAAATCAGACTGTTGCAGAATAAAGTTGGTGCTGCGCGCGCCGTGCATCCCCAGCATGCCTAACGACAGCGGATGCGCTTTGGGCAGCATACCTAACGCCATCAGGGTCATGGTGGTCGGCAAATTCGCTTTCTCGGCCAGCTCGCGCACGCGTTCAGGCGCGTTAATCACGCCGCCCCCCAAATACAGCACCGGGCGCTGCGCGGCGTTGATCATCGCCGCAGCTTCGCGCACGCTCTCGGCGCTGAATTCTGGCGTTGGCGCACGGTCGCCGGGTTGCGGCAGTTCACTCAGTTCGATTTCAGCGGTTTGCACATCCTTAGGAATGTCTATCCACACCGGGCCCGGACGGCCAGACTGCGCAATGCGGAAAGCATCGGCGATAACCTGCGGTAATTCCTTAATGTCGCGGACTAAATAGTTGTGTTTGGTGATGGGGATAGAGATGCCGTAGGTATCGACTTCCTGGAACGCGTCGGTGCCGATTAACGAGGAGGCCACCTGGCCGGTGATGCAAACTAACGGAATCGAGTCGAGACGCGCATCGGCGATAGCGGTCACCAGGTTGGTGGCGCCGGGGCCGCTACAGGCCATACACACCGCCGGTTTCCCCGCCGTACGCGCCATGCCCTGCGCGATAAACCCCGCACCTTGTTCGTGACGCGCCAGAATATGGCGAATTTTTTTGCTTTGGCTTAATGCATCGTACAGGGGTAACACGGTGCCGCCGGGAATGCCGGTGACCATGGTGATCCCCTGACGTTCCAGCAGATGTACGATCAGTTCTGCGCCAGTAAAGCGTCTGGTCTGTGATGTTGTGCCCGAACTTGCCATGCTCCAGTCCTTTTATTCTGAGCCGACTTTCCGGGGAGGGGTCCTTAAACGAAAAACCCCGCCCGGTTTGCGCCGGCGGGGTTTTGGAATCGTGTGTTGTTCCGGACCCTACGGCGCATTGCCGACGACCACCACCACACGCACGACGACCACCGCGGCTGGTAGCGCGGTTTTTAGTAGGGTCGACGTCATCATGGTAGGAGTCATTAGGGACCTGTTTATCAATTCATCAATTGAATTCATACAAACACAGGTTGTGAATGCTGGCAACGGAAAAAAATTCATCTGCGCAAAAATGTTTGCGCGATCACACTCCAGCGCCACACTAAGACTGGCAAGATTAGTTGCCGTAGGCGTCTATAAAACCTGCCTGGTTGCTACAAATCATTCACATATCCAATGGTTAAATTGTCATCTTGATATGGTAGATTCCACCCGCATTTAGGGTAATAAGCAGCAGCTTATTCTTACATCTTCCTTTTTTATAAAATATCAGAGAAATGAAAAGCCAAAGAAACGTCACTATCTTATTGATGCTGGTGTTGCTGGTTGCTGTCGGACAGATGGCGCAAACCATATATATCCCTGCAATTGCTGATATGGCACGCGATCTCAACGTTCGCGAGGGCGCGGTGCAGAGCGTCATGGCAGCCTATCTGCTGACCTATGGCGTTTCGCAACTTTTCTATGGCCCGCTTTCTGACCGCGTCGGGCGTCGCCCGGTGATCCTCGTCGGGATGTCGATTTTTATGCTGGCGACGGTTATCGCTATTTCCACCAGCGACCTGACGGTGCTGATTGTCGCCAGCGCGTTACAGGGAATGGGGACCGGCGTGGGCGGCGTGATGGCGCGCACCCTGCCGCGTGACCTGTACGAGGGCAGCCAGCTTCGCCACGCTAACAGCCTGTTGAATATGGGGATTCTGGTAAGCCCACTGCTCGCACCACTGATTGGCGGGCTGCTGGATACTGCCTGGAACTGGCGTGCGTGCTACGGCTTCCTGCTCACACTGTGCGTGATTGTCACCTTCAGCATGGCGCGCTGGATGCCAGAAACGCGCCCGACTGGTGCGCCGAAAACGCGGCTTATCAGCAACTATAAAACGCTATTTGGCAGCAGCGCATTCAACTGCTATCTGCTGATGCTGATTGGCGGCCTCGCAGGCATTGCGGTGTTTGAAGCCTGCTCTGGCGTACTGATGGGCGCGGTGCTTGGCCTGAACAGTATGGTGGTGAGCATTTTGTTTATTCTGCCGATCCCGGCGGCATTCTTTGGCGCATGGTTCGCCGGGCGTCCGAATAAACGTTTCTCTACGCTGATGTGGCAGTCGGTGATGAGTTGCCTGGTCGCCGGGCTGATGATGTGGATACCGGGTCTGTTCGGCGTGATGACCGTCTGGACGCTACTGGTGCCCGCCGCCCTGTTCTTCTTCGGCGCGGGTATGCTTTTCCCGCTGGCGACCAGTGGTGCGATGGAACCCTTCCCGTTCCTCGCAGGTACCGCGGGCGCGCTGGTCGGCGGCTTGCAAAATATCGGTTCTGGCGTGCTGGCATGGCTTTCAGCCATGATGCCGCAAACCGGTCAGGCCAGCCTCGGCCTGCTGATGACGCTGATGGGCCTGCTGATTTTCCTGTGCTGGTTACCGCTGGCTTCGCGTTTTCATCAGCATCAGCAGCCGGTGTAGCCAGCCTGCTCCTGCAACCATCCAATAAACGCCTCGATTTTCGGCCACTGACGGCCAGGCAGCGTGGTGATGTAATAGTGCTGATGACATTTCAGCGCCATGTCGCCGAAGGGAGCCACCAGCTCCCCGCTATCGAGGCGTTTTTGCACCAGCCGTTTCCGCCCCATCGCCACACCAATATGATTCATTGCGGCAATCACCGCTAAATCCGAACGATCGAAACCAATGCCCGAGGATGTCGGCAAATTCACCGCAAAATGTTGCGCCCAGCTGTGCCATTCATCGGTGCCCGAGTCGTTGCTCCACGCCTGCCTGTCATGCAGCAATGTACAGTGCGGCAGATTCACCAGCCGTCCATACAGATCAAAACGCCGCGCATAGTCGGGGCTGCACACCGGCAGAATTTCTTCATCCATCAAAAAATGATGCGTAAGCTGCGTCGATGGCGCATCGTCAAAGTAAATAGCCAGGTCGATGCCCGCCCGCTGTAAATTGACGTTGTCATTTCCGGTCAGCATGGTTAGCGAAATGGCTGGATAGCGGCGAGTAAAATCGCCCAACGCGGGTACCAGCCAGCACTGGGCGATGGACGGACGCGAATAAACCGTGAGCGTGCCGGAGAGCTCCTGGTTTTTGATATCCAGAATCTCCTGGTTGAGGGTATCCAGTGACGATTTCAGGGCCCAGAACACCCGCTTTCCTTCGTGTGTTAGCTCCACTTTGCGGTGCGAGCGGACAAACAGCTGGATGCCCAGCTCCTCTTCCAGTTGATTAATACGGTGGCTGACAGCGCTGGGGCTCAGCGACAGCTCATCTGCCGCCAGCGCAAAAGACTGATGCCTCGCCGCCACCTCAAAAGTGTAGAGCTTCGATAACTGCCAGCCGTTCAGCAGCCGGTTTCGCACATCGCGCAAGGGATCCATAACCACCTCATCAAACCCAAATATTGCTTAGCAGTGTAAAAAAACAGGCTGCAAAAATCAGCGCAAGGATGAATCAAAGTGAACCATATCGCAATTTACCCTCATTATTCGACATGAATCACCATCTTGATTCAATCTGGCTCATGTGAAAGGTCAAATACATCGTTTGTCAGGCCATGCCCATTTTCTGTCCAATAGGGGCAGGTTAATCACAGGGCAAGGTGAGATATGCACTCTCAAATATGGGTTGTGAGCACGCTGCTGATAAGCATCGTGTTGATCGTTTTGACCATCGTGAAGTTTAAATTCCACCCGTTTCTGGCGCTGCTGTTAGCCAGCTTCTTCGTGGGCGCGATGATGGGCATGGGCCCGCTGGATATGGTAAATGCCGTGGAAAGCGGGATTGGCGGCACGCTGGGCTTCCTGGCCGCTGTTATCGGCCTGGGCACCATTCTGGGCAAAATGATGGAAGTCTCCGGTGCGGCAGAACGCATTGGGCTGACGCTTCAGCGCTGCCGCTGGCTCTCTGCTGACGTCATTATGGTACTGGTGGGGCTGATTTGCGGGATTACGCTGTTCGTGGAAGTGGGCGTCGTGCTGCTGATCCCACTGGCGTTTTCCATCGCCAAAAAAACCAATACGTCGCTGTTAAAGCTGGCGATTCCGCTGTGTACCGCATTGATGGCCGTTCACTGCGTTGTGCCGCCGCACCCGGCTGCGCTGTTTGTGGCGAATAAACTGGGCGCGGATTTAGGTTCGGTTATTGTTTACGGCCTGCTGGTTGGGTTGATGGCTTCGCTTATCGGCGGCCCGCTGTACCTGAAGTTTCTCGGTAACCGTCTGCCGTTTAAGGCTGTGCCTGCCGAGTTTTCAGACCTTGAAGTGCGCGATGAAAAAACGCTGCCATCGCTTAGTGCCACACTGTTTACCGTTCTGCTACCGATTGGCCTGATGCTGGTGAAAACTCTCGCCGAGCTGAATATGGCGAAAGGCAGCACGCTTTACACGCTGCTGGAATTTATTGGCAACCCGATTACCGCCATGTTTATCGCCGTGTTCGTGGCCTATTACATCCTTGGCCTGCGTCAGCACATTGGCATGAGCACCCTGCTGACCCATACGGAGAACGGTTTTGGTTCCATCGCCAACATTCTGCTGATTATCGGCGCGGGCGGTGCGTTCAACGCAATCCTGAAAAGCAGCGGCCTGGCCGATACGCTGGCGCTGATCCTCTCCAACATGCATATGCACCCGATTCTGCTGGCGTGGCTGGTGGCGTTGATTCTGCACGCAGCGGTTGGTTCCGCCACGGTAGCGATGATGGGCGCAACGGCGATTGTCGCCCCGATGCTGCCGTTGTACCCGAACGTAAGCCCGGAGATCATCGCCATTGCCATCGGTTCCGGCGCAATTGGCTGCACGATCGTCACCGATTCCCTTTTCTGGCTGGTGAAACAGTATTGCGGTGCAACCCTTAACGAAACGTTCAAATACTATACAACGGCGACATTTATTGCCTCCGTCGTTGCACTGGCATGCACATTCCTGCTTTCCTTTATCATCTAAGCGCAAAGAGACGTACTATGGAAAACATTCAAAAACTCATCGCTCAATATCCTTTAGTGGACGACCTGGTCGCGCTCAAAGAGACCACCTGGTTTAACCCCGGCACCACTTCTTTTGCGGAAGGTTTACCCTATGTTGGCCTGACGGAACAAGACGTTAAGGCCGCACACAACCGTCTGACGCGTTTCGCACCGTATCTGGCAAAAGCGTTTCCGGAAACCGCCGCCACCGGGGGGATTATTGAATCTGACGTGGTGGCGATTCCCGCCATGCAGCAGCGGCTCGAAAAGCAGTTCGCCCGGAAAATTAGCGGCGAAATCCTGCTTAAGAAAGACAGCCATCTGCCGATTTCAGGCTCGATTAAAGCCCGTGGCGGCATTTATGAAGTACTGACCCACGCAGAGAAACTGGCGCTGGAAGCGGGCCTGCTGAGCACCGAAGATGACTACAGCGTGCTGCTTTCCCCTGAATTTAAACAGTTCTTCAGCCAGTACAGCATCGCGGTGGGCTCAACCGGGAACCTGGGCTTGTCGATCGGCATTATGAGCGCCTGCATCGGTTTTAAGGTTACCGTGCATATGTCCGCTGACGCCCGCGCCTGGAAAAAAGCGAAGCTGCGCAGCCACGGCGTGACGGTCGTCGAGTATGAAGAAGATTACGGCGTGGCGGTCGAACAGGGGCGCAAAGCGGCGGAGTCCGACCCGAACTGCTTCTTTATCGACGATGAAAACTCCCGCACGCTGTTCCTCGGCTATGCCGTCGCCGGGCAGCGTCTGAAAGCGCAGTTTGCCCAGCAGGGGCGCGTGGTCGACGCCGATCATCCGCTGTTTGTTTATCTGCCGTGCGGCGTGGGCGGCGGCCCTGGCGGCGTGGCGTTTGGCCTGAAGCTGGCTTTTGGCGATAACGTTCACTGCTTCTTTGCTGAACCAACTCACTCGCCGTGCATGCTGCTGGGCGTATACACCGGCTTGCACGATGCGCTTTCCGTTCAGGATATCGGCATTGATAACCTGACGGCGGCTGACGGGCTGGCGGTAGGTCGCGCATCCGGCTTTGTAGGCCGCGCGATGGAGCGCCTGCTCGACGGGCTTTATACGCTCGACGATCAAACGATGTACGACATGCTGGGCTGGCTGGCGCAGGAAGAAAATATTCGCCTGGAGCCTTCAGCACTGGCGGGTATGGCCGGGCCGCAGCGCGTCTGCGCATCTAGCGCGTATCAGCAAATGCACGGTTTCAGCGCCGAACAGCTTAACCACGCCACCCATTTAGTGTGGGCGACGGGTGGCGGCATGGTGCCGGAAGAAGAGATGGCGCAGTATCTGGCGAAAGGGCGTTAACTCTTAGCTTTGTTGAAGCATCACCATCAGCTCAACGGGCGAGCGGTGGTGCTTCAGTAGATCGCGCATAATTTTCATATGTGGCGCGGTGTCCGTGAAGAAATGGCGATACCCTTCACATAACGCGCTTTTCCCTGCATTCAGACGATGTTTTGGGCAATCGCCCTGACACAGGCGCAGCACCGGGCATTGTCGGCAAGCCTCCGTAAGCGCACGCTGTTTGTTAGCGCCAAAAGCCGCGACCTCTGGCTGTGCGTTAAGCACATTCAGCGGTTGCTGATGAATATTGCCCAGCCGATACGCCGGATAGACATAGTGATCGCACTGATAAAGATCGCCATTAGACTCCAGCGCAAAGGCGTGACCACAGCGCTCACTTTGCGCGCACATCTGGGAAGGATAGCCACACCAGACACCCAGCGTAGAATCAAAGAGTTGTACGTAAACGCGCCCAATATCTTCTCTTACCCAGACGGAAAAGACGCGCGTCAAAAACTCGCCCCAACGCTGCCCGGTCAGCGATTCTGTCGTTAAATTACCGCTTTCATCCTGCTCAACCAGAGGGATGAACTGGATAAACGGTGTACCGAGTTTACGTAAGTAGCGATATAGCGCCTGCGGATGCTGGCTGTTAAGGCTGTTGACGACCACCAGCAGGTTGAACTCGACGCGATGTGCGGTCAAAAGATGGATAGCATCGACAACTTTATGATGGGTAGGCTTGCCGCTATTGCTCACGCGGAATGCATCATGCAGGGGCGCAGGGCCATCGATTGAGATGCCCACCAGCCAGTTATGTTCGCGGAAAAACTGGCACCACGCATCGTTAAGCAGAATACCGTTGGTCTGGAAGGCATTAGCAATGCGTTTGCCATTGGCGTAGCGCTGCTGAAGCGCCGCAACACGTTTGAAGTAATCAAGCCCGCAGAGCGTAGGTTCGCCACCCTGCCAGGCAAACAGCACCTCATCGCCCGGCTGCGCATCGATATGTTGACGAATAAACGCCTCAAGCGTGTCGTCATCCATTACGTTCTGTTGTGGTTTTTCGATATAGAAGCAGTATCTGCAGCGCAGATTACAGCGAGAACTGGCCGGTTTGACCATGACCTGGCAGCCTGTCATAGATAATCCTTTATCAATAACCCCACCTGACGTAGATGCGTTACCGCAAACAGCAACGCCAGGGAGAGAACCGCAAGCGCGATAAAAAACTTATCGCGCACCACGCGGGGTTGCGCAAAATCATTTTGCGTAACGTCCATTAAAATGCGGTTCCGAGTATATCGCCAAAGCACGACTGCCGCTAATGCCAGTATTCCAAGTGAGATCCAGAACAAACTCCCTGCCTGATGCCAATTGTGTTTAATCGCCAGCATCATCAGCGCCGCATAGCCTAAAAGGGTGCGAAACCAGGCGAGCGAGGTACGTTCAGGCTGCAGGCCGGGGTCACTTTCCCGGCGTGCTTTTCGGTTAGCCGGCATACAGAACCAGCCCCATCACAATGACGGCGACAATGAGTAAAATGATGCTAATGATTAACAGGCTGCGGGTGTAATGCAGGTCTTCTTTCAGCCGCATCGCTTTTTCGTTACGCAACCAGCGCAGGTAGCCATAAATCGCCAGACCACCAGCAAACAGACATAACAGCAAAGCCAGCAGCTCACGGATGATAGGTGTAGCGAAGTCTGGCGCCAGCTGATCGAGGCCGACGCCAGCCGCCAGAAAGCCCAGCGATGTACGAATCCATGCCAGAAAAGTGCGTTCATTCGCCAGCGAGAAACGGTAGTCAGGGGCTTCTCCGAGGCGGGAAATTTTCATTGTGGCTCCTTGTCGTTGGGCTTAATCGGTCATCAAAACTTCTGTTTTTTCTCTTCCACTTTGACGCCCTGTGTTGGCAGCCCGGTGTCGTAATCGCGCACTACCGGTGAGTAGCCATCTTCCGGACGAGGACGGAATGCCCCCATCCAGCGCGGCGTCGCGCCCTTACGCCACGGGCGCAGACTCCACTGATAAGTACGGAACGGATCGCGAATTTTATCCATGTAATCCAGTAAGTCGTCGTGCATTTTATCCCGTACCGTGGAAAATTCCGCGGTATTTATCAAGTTGTTAAGCTCATCCGGATCATTGACGCGATCGTACAATTCGTCGGTGGTGAAGAGATTAAGCACCAGTTTAAAGCGATCCGCTACCCAACAGCGTACCGGAATGAAACCGCCAAAACTGTCGTGCTCGATTTCGTAGCGGTTGAACTCGACCATCACGCCGCGCGGCGACGCTATATTGAGTATATTTTCTCCGGGTAAAATCTCCGGCTTCTCGATGCCAGCCAACGCCATCATGGTGGGCAACAGGTCAATATGGCTAACCGGCGTATCTACCTGCGCGGCGGTGCCTTGAGGGGCGCGAATAATCAGCGGAATACGCGTGATGTCATCGTACATGGCCGCCCCTTTACTGATTAGTTTATGCGCCCCCATCATTTCGCCGTGATCGGAAGTGTAAATCACCCACGTATTTTCGCGCTGTTCAGGGGTTAATGCATTGATGACGCGACCAATCTGATCATCGACAAAATCATTGCAGGCAAAGTACATCGGATGATGATACAACCCGCTGTTATCAACCGGGGAAGGCATTGCCTTAGCCCACAGGCGATGGTGTTCAGGTTTATTCGCGAGGTCGTCATGCGCTTTCGGCCCCAGGTCGTAGTAAAAATCCTGATACTTCTCCAGATACTCAACCGGGCAGGTAAAAGGATGATGAGGTTCATCATAGGAGACCACCATCAAAAACGGTTCATCGTCGCGTTGTGGTTGTTGCAGAAATTTCACCGCCCGGTTGCTGATGCGATGGGCCCAGGTGAAGGTTTCGTCAATCTGGTGATTCTGCAAATCTTCAACGCTATTCAGGCCATTCCGCCACAGGCCAATCTCCTCATCGGTCAGCTCCGCCAGGTAGTTAGCGCCGTCATACCAGTATTGCGGATCCCACTCTGGCGGGCATACGCCGGTACCGAAGTAGTCGTGTCCATCAAGATGCCACTTGCCGATATAGCAGGTGTGATAGCCCGCATCCTGAAAATAGCGGCCCATGGTAGAGATATTTTTCCCCGGCGCGACGTTATTCGTCCACGGCCCGGACTGATTGGCATAAATACCAGTAAACAGCCCGGCGCGTGCGGGGGTGCATACGGGCGAACAGGTATACGCAGAGTTAAAGCGTAACCCTTCGCTGGCAAGCTGGTCGATATGCTGCGTGTTGAGCGCCTTCCCGCTATAGCAGCCCACCATGTTGGTGGCCTGAGTATCCGTCATGATGAAGAGAAAGTTAGGGCGTTTCATAGGGAATCCTTCACGTAAGAGGCTGTTTTACGGCTGCGTAAGCTGTCAAAAATCAGGTAGATAACGACCAGTGCGGTGATGCTGTAACTGATGATGGCTATCCAACGAGTCGGGTATCCGCCAAATTGGGCAAGGCCGGTATAGACGCCAATCATCGCGAACAAAACGCCAAGAGAGGCGATCTTCGCGTTCTTCCACGGTTTCATGTCGACGGCAAACGCGTCGTGAAACTTAAACGGCGTCGCACGAGGTTTGATTGCGCCAATTATCAGCATGACGACAACGTTGATGCAGAAGGTGCAGGCCAGCACATAGAGAAAGTGGAAGTCGAATTTCACCAGGTAATTGATGGTGATATAGCTGACTATTCCCAATCCCATCGCCACCTTCGCTGCAAGCGCAGGAATGCGGGGGAAGAAAAATCCCATGATGATAATAGTGACTAACGGAACGTTATAAATTCCGTTGAGCTGTTTCATCCAGCTGTATAACCCCTGCGGGGCATTCGCTATCCACGGCGCAACTAAAATAGAGACTACAGCCACAATAAAACCGAAACGTCGTCCAACCACGACAAGCCTGTCTGGTGTCGCTTGCTCATTAATAATTCGACGATAGATCCCCATACTAAAGAGCGTTGATGCGCTATTCAGAAAGCCACAAAACGCGCTGATAATGGCGCCAAATAACACCGCGCTGAAGAATCCAATAAACGGTAACGGCATAACCCTGTTAACCAGAGCCGGATAAGCCATATCGGCTTTTGGCAAATCCTGAAAGAGGTGAAATGCAATAACGCCAGGCAGCACCAGAATCAGCGGATCAAGCATTTTCAGCACAGCCGTCAGGAGCGCGCCCTTTTGCCCTTCCGCTAAACTCTTTGACGCCAGCGTGCGCTGAACGATGCCCTGATTCGTGCACCAGTAGAACGTATTCACCAGAATCAGACCGGTGAATGCAGCCCCGATTGGCAGAGGGTCAGAGTTGCTGCCGACAGAGTTAAGCATTTCGCTATGATCGGTGGTGAGTTTACTTAGACCCGCAGTAAAGCTTCCCTCTCCCATCACCACCAGACCAAAAAAGGGTACCAATAAGCCGCCGATGACCAGACCGATGCCGTTAATAACATCCGCAACGGCTATCGCGCGCATCCCACCAACAACCGCATACAAAATGCCGGATAATCCCAGCACCGTAACTAATATCCAGATGGCGGCGCCATGTGAAATACCGAACGTTTCGGTGACATGGAACATGCTATTAAAGGCTAACGCTCCCGAGTACAAAATGATGGGTAAGAAGCAGATCCCGGTAGCGATGAGAAAACAAAAATCGATGATGATGCGGGTCGTTTTATCGTATCGCTCTTCAAGAAAATCGGGGATCGTGGCAATGCCACGTTGCAGATAGCGCGGCAGGAAAATAAGCGCGAGGAAGATTAATGTCACCGCCGAAGTGACTTCCCAACCCATCACCGACATCCCGCTTTTGTAGGCCTGGCCGGAGAGCCCTACCAGCTGCTCGGTTGACAGATTGGTGAGCATCAAAGAAGCGGCAATCACCGGTGCTTTGAGCGAGCGACCAGCCAGAAAATATCCCTGCTGAGAACCGGTATCCGCCTTGCGGACTTTCCACCAGGTAATCACGGCAACCAACAACGTAAATCCGATAAAGCTCACAATTTGCTGAATATTCATTTTTTAGCCCTGAATCATAATCTAACCCCGGTGGCTGTAATATCTGAATACCACCGGTCTACAGGCATAGATTTTTCAAAATAAATACGTCGCTTCCCTGGCATCACCGTTTTCTGATAACGTTTGTGTCAGGTTGCAGGCATAATTCTCCGGCGAGTAATTAAAATGAATGGAAAAAAGAGTATTTCGCATGTAAAAAACGAAACCACTTTTAATATTCCGCTACTGATTAACGAAAATGTGATCTCTAGCGGAATTTCGTTGCTCTCTCTTTGGCATACCTTTGCTGATGAACGTTATCAGGTGTTCTGGCCACGCGATAAGAAAAAACCGCTGATCGCGAACTCATGGGTAGCCGTCTACACGGTACAGGGCTGCGGTAAAATCTTGCTTAAAAACAACGATCTAATCACACTCAATGGCAACTGCATTATCTTTTTGAAGCCTACAGACATCCAATCCTATCACTGTGATGGTTTACTCTGGGAACAGTACTGGATGGAGTTTATCCCCACCAGCGTAATGGAAATTCCGATATTACAGAAAGGTATTATTTATAACGGAGAAATCTTTAACACTGAGTTAAAAGAGGTGTCAGATTTAATTACCAGCGATAATGCCATGCAACATAATCTCGCTGTCGCCTATCTCACAAAAATCATATATCAGTGGATTTATCTTATTTCCCAGAATGAGAAAAAAGATCCGCAGCGAAATCAGGTCGAAAAGTTAATTACCGCATTGCATGCCAGCCCACAAAAGCGTTGGACGGTTACTGAAATGGCACGATTTATCCCCTGTAGCGAGGCGTGGCTGCGTCGTCTTTTTCTTCGTTACACCGGCAAAACACCTAATGAGTATTATCTGGATGCCAGGCTGGATCTCGCGCTGTCATTATTAAAGCAGGAGGGAAATACGGTAGGTAATGTGGCAGATATGCTGAGCTTTTTTGATGCTTTTCATTTCAGCAAAGCGTTTAAACAGAAATTCGGTTATACGCCATCGGCGGTACTAAAACATCAGGGTCGACGCCCACAGGCCGCCGACCCTGATGGTTAATTCAATTCCGGCCAATAATCCTTATTCGCCTCAACCAAATCGTCGAGAATCGCTTTCGCCACCGATGCGCTCGGCACGGTTTTCGACAGCGTGATCGCCTGCCACAGTTTCTGGTATGAACGCTCTTCCCACGCATCTACCACCAGTTTTTCGACCATTACCTGCTGGCCCATCATCCCTTTCTGGAAGTGCGGGATTTCACCAACCGTCAGCGGCTCTGGTCCGTTGTGGCCCACCAGGCACGGAATCTCAACCATCGCATCGGCGTCAAAGTTAGGAATGGCGCCGTTGTTTGGCACAATCAACAGCATGCGCTCCTGGGTGTTGAAGGCAATCGCCGCCGCCAGATCGACGATGTAAGACGCATGTTCATCGATTTCCAGCTCCCCTGCGGATGAGTTCCCCGCTTCAATAATCGCCCGGCAGGCGCTGAAGACGTGTTTTTCGCGGTGATCCATCACCTCATTAGCGCGCGTGCGTTCCGGGTTGGAGTGCGCGACCACGTAGTCCGGGAACAGATAATATTTCAGGTACGTGTTGGGCAGGGTTTGCGGATCGAGCTGGCAAACATCTTTCGCTTTGGCAAAGGTATCATTCCAGCTGGCTTCCGTATGTGGATCGTTAGAAGGTGGAACATAGCCGTGTTTTGCCACATATTCGCGTAACTTCGGCATCAGATCGTTACCTTGCAGATCTTCAATGGAAGTCCACCAGCCGAAGTGGTTCAGACCGTAGTAGCGTACGCGCATCTGTTTGCGGTCTTGCAGGCCCACAATTTGCGCCATACGTCCTTCAATGCCGATCGGCATATCGCAGATGTTGAGGATTTTCGCATTCGGGCGCAGGCGGCGGGTCGCTTCCGCGACAATTGCCGCCGGGTTGGAATAGTTCAGCATCCAGGCGTTCGGCGAATATTTTTCCATGTAATCCACCAGCTCCAGCACACCGCCAATGGAGCGCATACCGTAGGCAATCCCGCCAGGCCCGCAGGTTTCCTGGCCGAGCACACCGTGGCGCAGCGGGATTTTTTCATCTTTTTCACGCATCGGGTATTTACCGACGCGGATATGCGCCATCACAAAATCGACATCCGTAAAGGCCGTTTCTGGATCGGTGGTGTAGCTGAATTCGATATCCGGTGCCTGCTCTTTGAGAACGATTTTACAGGCCTCGGCAATCACTTCCTGACGCGCCCCGTCGTTGTCATAAAATTTCAGTGAACGCAGTGGGAAACGATCCTGGTTTGCCAGCAACATCAGGACGATACCGGGAGTAAATGTGCTGCCGCCGCCTGCGATAACAACTGAGAATTTTTTCATGATACTGCCTCCGTCATGGTGGATTGTTCGGTCGGGAAAGATTCTTTCATTAGGGTTTCAAGCTGGTCGCGAACCTGAGGAACATGCAGGCCGACAATCACCTGAATTCCGTTGCCACGGCGCACGACGCCGTGTGCGCCCAGCGCTTTAAAGATCTCGTCACTTTGCGTATGCGCCATGTCTTTCAGGGCAATGCGCAGTCGGGTGGCGCAGTTATTGATACTCTCGATATTTGCCGCACCGCCCAACGCTTGCAGGAATCCGGCAGCCTGGCCCAGTTTGGTGTCCGGTGCGCCTGCGGCGCTGGTTTTGCCGCGTGCGGCCTGGTAATCAGCTTTGCTGTAGAGTTTGATTTCACTTTCTTCGCGGCCCGGCGTTTTCAGGTTGAAGCGCAGAATCAGGGTGCGGAAGATGACGAAGTAGAGCGCGGTAAAGCACACGCCAACGCCAATCTGGATAAACATCATCGACGCGTGGTTGTGGAACATCGGTATCCAGTTCTGCGGCAGGAACTGATCCAACAGACCGCCCCCGAAGTTACCCACCACGCCGCACATGTACATCACCGTCGCCATTGTCGCGGCCAGAACGGCGTGTACGGCAAACAGCAGCGGCGAGATAAACAGAAAGGTGAACTCCAGCGGTTCGGTGATACCCACCAGCATCGCCGTCAGCGTGGCGGGAATCAGCAAACCAGCAACTTTGACGCGGTTTTCCGGTGCGGCAGTAAAGTAGAGAGCCAATGCAATGCCAACGGAGCCAAAGACTTTCGAGTTGCCGTGCAGGGCGAAACCGCCTTCCGGGAACAGTGCTTTCAGCGGTTCGGTGCTCTGGCTGAATTCCTGTAAGTGCTGCGCCCAGTAAACCTGAATTCCGCTTTCAACCACCGCCGGGCCAAAGATGAACGGGCCATAGACGAAGTGGTGTAAACCGGTCGGAATCAAAATACGTTCCAGGAAGATATAAACCCATACCCCCAGCGCCCCGGCAGAACGTAAAAACGCCTGCAACGATTCAATGCCTAATTGCACTTTGGGCCAGCCGAGTAGGGTTAACCAGGCGCAGGGGATCATCGCCAGGAAAGCGACAATCACCACAAACGACGTGCCCTGAAAAATACCGAGAAATACCGGCAAGGGTTTATCAAAATAGCGGTTATGCAGCGCCGTAACGATGCCAGAAATAACGATCGCGCCAATAATACTGGTGTCGAGCGTTTTTATTCCGGCGATCATCGTCAGGCCACTACCGGCAGTAGGATCGACGGAAAAATCGACGCCAAAAAAGTGGCCCCAGGTCATTCCCATCGCGTTAATAAAGTAATTCCAGGTGAGGAAACTCACCAGCACCGCCAGACAGGCTCGGCCCTGCGCCTGTTTCGCCAGGCCAATCGGTAAGCCAACGGCGAAAATAAGCGGCATATTGCGAAATACGGTCCAGCCGCCTTCTTCAATAATATGAACAATCTGAGCAAATAAATTATCGGGAGCCGTAAGCGCTTCGCCGACAAACATCGGGTTACGCAACATAATGGCGATACCCACCACGATCCCGGCAAAAGGAAACAGCAATACCGGGGTAAACATGGCGCCGCCAAAGCGTTGTATTTGACTGAGCATTTGGTAATCCTCATTTAACAACTTGTAGGGTGAGTGGCTTTATTTATCTTCTCTATCAGCCTGCTTCGAGAATAGGAATTTGCCGGGCAGACAACATGCCGCGCCGGTTCGATTCGTGATCCCATTCATGGTTTTAATTGCGCTGATGTTGTCTACTTTTTCACAGAAAAATAGACAACATGAATTTGCGTGCAGAGATTAACCGAGAGAATACGGTTTATCTTAATGATATATATGGATTAATAATTAGAAACAGAGGTTCGATTCTTACCACTTCCCCTAAAACAGAGGTCTACTGGTGATCTACAAATCTATCGCTGACAAACTGCGTTTACGGCTCAATTCCTCCGATTACAGCGTGGGAAGCCCGCTTCCGGCCGAGAAGATTCTCGCCAAAGAATTTGGCGTTGCACGCATGACCATTCGCAAAGCGGTGGATATGCTGATTGCATGGGGGCTGGTCGTTCGCCGTCACGGCAGCGGAACCTACGTGGCGCGCAAGGATGTTCACCATGAAACAACCAATCTTGAAGGGCTGGCGGAAGTGCTGCGCCAGCAGGGGAAAGAGGTGGTGAGTAAGGTACTGGTGTTTGAAGTGATGCCTGCGCCGCCCGCTATCGCCAGCCAGCTGCGCATCCAGATTAATGAGCGGATCTACTTTTCACGCCGCGTGCGGTATGTAGACGGGAAACCGTTAATGCTGGAAGACAGCTACATGCCGGTGAAACTGTTTCGTACGCTCTCACTGGGGCATCTGGAGGGGTCAAAGTTTGATTACATCGAGAAGGAGTGCGGAATAACCATCAGCGGTAACTATGAAAGCCTGACGCCCGTACTGGCAGACAGGCAGCTGGCGCAGTCGATGAATGTGCCGGAACAGACGCCGCTTCTGCGTATTACCTCCCTTTCCTACAGCGACAGCGGCGAGTTCCTTAATTATTCGGTGATGTTCCGTAATGCCAGTGAATATCAGGTGGACTACCATTTACGGCGCGTCCACGCCGATAGCCCGTTAACCCATTCCCCAGAACAGCACCGCCAGTAGCTGTGGCGTAATGATGCGCAGGAACATCACCAGCGGATATACGGTGGCATAAGAGAGCGCAGCCGCGCCGCTGGTGGCGTGCAGGTTGTTGGCGAAGGCCAGCGCGGGCGGGTCCGTCATCGAGCCAGCCAGCATGCCGCACAGGGTCAGGTAGTTCATGCGCGCAAAAATACGCGCCAGAATCCCCACGGTAATAAGCGGTATCGCGGTAATAAAGATGCCGTAGCCAATCCAGCTCAGGCCGTCGCCGTGCACCAGGGTGTCGACAAAATCGCCGCCGGATTTCAGGCCAACCACCGATAAAAACAGCACAATGCCCAGCTCACGCAACGCCAGGTTGGCGCTTGGCGGCATAAACCAGTAGAGCTTTCCGATGCTGCCGATACGCCCGAGGATCAGCGCCATAATCAGCGGCCCGCCGGCCAGGCCCAGTTTTAACGCCACCGGGAAACCGGGAATAAAAAGCGGCACGGAACCCAGCAGTACGCCAAGGCCGATACCGATAAAGACCGGGAGCATCTGCACCTGTTGCAGTTTTTGCTGCGCGTTGCCCAGTTCAGCCGCCACCGCATCAATCGCCGCCGGGCGACCCACCAGATTGAGGATGTCACCAAATTGCAGCGTCGCATGGCTGCTGGCAACCAGTTCCACGCCCGCGCGATTCAGGCGCGAGATAACCACGTCATAGCGCTGTTTGTAGTGCAAATCGCGGATTCGCTTGCCGAGCACCTTCTCGTTGGTGACCACGATGCGCTCTACTTTCATGTCGGTACCGCGCGTGGAGAGCGAGGTTTCAACCTCTCTCCCGATCACCAGTTGGGCATCGTGCAGGTCGGCTCGTCGGCCCACCAGATGCAGTAAATCGCCCTGCTCAATAAGCGTAGCGGGCGACGGCACCATTAAGATGTCACCGCGTTTCAGGCGCGAGCAGATAATTTTGTCGCTGTTCAGAATGGGCACATCCTGAATCGCCATGCTGTGCAGATTGGGGTTTTCGACGCAGATATTGATGGTTTGCAGATTTTCGTGACTGTTACCCGCCTGTTTATCAAAACGTCGGGCTTCTTTCTCGACATTAATGCGGAAGAACAGACGCAGCAGCCACATGGTGAGGAGGATACCGCAGATACCAAACGGATAAGCCATCGCGTAGCTCATACCCATCTGATCGACCACATCAAACGGCACGCCGAGGTCGCGCAGAATTTGCTGACCCGCCCCCAGCGCTGGCGTGTTGGTCACCGCGCCGGAGAATATGCCCAGCACCACCGGCAGCGGAATAGCGAAGATTTTATGCAGCAGCGTGGTGACCACACCGCCCAGCAGCACAATCAAAATGGCGAAAAGATTAAGCCGAAGCCCGGAGACGCGTAATGAGGCGAAGAATCCCGGCCCCACCTGAATGCCGATGGTGTAGACGAAGAGAATCAGGCCGAATTCCTGAATAAAGTGCAGCATCGGGCCGCTAAGCTCGACGCCCGCCATCTCAACAAAGTGTCCTACGATTATCCCGCCAAACAGCACGCCACCAATACCGAGGCCGATACCACGGATCTTGACGTTGCCTATCCAGAGGCCGACGACGGCAACCAGAGCAAGCACACTGACGGTCATTGCTATATCACTCATATTATTTTCCCTGTGAATAACATTACCTGTAGTGGGGATTCTCGCAGAAATGCAGGGGGTTGTATGGGGATTTGCGCACAATTACTTTGGATTTTTAGCGGGCACAAAAAAGCCCCGTCGTTTAGACGAGGCTTTAGATTGCTGACAAAGTGCGCGTTGTTGTTGCCGGATGCGGCGTGAACGCCTTATCCGGCCTACAAAATCACGAAATATCAATATATTGCTAGCTATTCAACGCCGGGCGTTCGCTGATGGCAATACGCTGTGGAGCGATTTCTTCCGGCACGTTGCGGGTTAAATCGATATGCAACAGGCCATTCGTGAAGGTTGCCCCCGTCACTTCCATATTTTCAGCCAGCGTGAAGCTCAGGCTGAACGCCTGGGTGACAAGACCCTGATGTAGCCATTTGGTCTCTTTTTCCTGCGGCTGCGGCGTGCCTTTCACGGTCAGGCGCGTGCCTTCCAGTTGAATATCCAGATCTTCCTGACGGAAACCGGCCAGCGCAAGCGTAATGCGATAGTGGTTATCGTCGCTTTTTTCGATGTTATAGGGCGGGAAGCTCTGGCTTTCTCCAGCGTTTTGCAACGCGTTAGCCATTTTGTCAAAACCGATCCATTGACGCAGCAGTGGGGATAAATCGTAGTTACGCATAATACATTCTCCTTCTAAGAAGCGAGTAAAGTCCTGCGGATCATGAAGATTCGCATAAGGCTCCCTGACGGCAAGCCTGGGTAATTTGAGCCGCCGTAGCGGCTCACGGAATTAGTTGATTTCGATGCGGCGCGGTTTATTCGCTTCGGGAATCACGCGCTCCAGCTCGATATAGAGCAAGCCGTTCACCAGGTTCGCGCCACGCACGTGGATGTTTTCCGCTAACTGGAACTTGCGTTCAAAGTTGCGCTCGGCGATCCCCTGATAGAGATAGGTACGCTCTTTCTGCTCCGCCGCATGAGCGCCTTTCACCACCAGCATGTTGTCCTGGGCGGTGATTTCCAGCTCGCTTTCAGCAAAACCGGCAACGGCAATCGCAATGCGGTAGTGGTTTTCGTCTACCAGCTCAACGTTGTACGGAGGGTAGCCGCCGTTACTCTGGGTTTGATTGTTTTCTAAGAGATTGAACAGGCGGTCAAAACCAATAGCAGAACGGTATAGCGGGGATAAATCAAAGTTACGCATAATCAATAGCTCCTGAAATCAGCGAGAATTTTTACGGCCTTCCATCATGGACAGGCGGTGATACCCGAAGCACCCATCAGGCGTGCTCCTCATTGGGCTACACTCTTAAAATGTGTTCTGAGGAACGATTTTCAAGGGCGCGGGTCTTACTTTTTTTGCACTTTCTTGCTGAAGGCATAGACTTGGGTAGAGCACTATTGGTTAAAGTGCGACAGCCGCCACAGAGCGGAAAGCCAGGACTATCCATTTACGCTACGGGTGGATATAACCCGTACAGATGAGCCCTCCCGGCTCCGATACGATGATTAAATCATGATAAAAAATAATCTGCTTAAGCTGGCTCTGTTCAGTGGGATGATGTTAGTAGGTGGCTGTTCAAGCGTGATGTCGCATACGGGTGGCAAAGAGGGAACGTATCCGGGTACGCGCGCAAGCGCGACCATGCTTGGTGATGACGACAGCAACTGGGGAACCAAATCGCTGGTGGCGCTCGATATGCCATTCACCGCGGTGATGGATACCCTGCTGCTGCCGTGGGACATGTTCCGCACCGATAACTCCGTGCGTTCACGCGTAGAGAAGAGCGAGCAGGAGACGCTGGCGACGAACTCGGTTATTCCGCCAGCGCCAATGCCTTCGCCGTAATTCAGAGGCCGGTTTCGGTTATCCACAGCTGACGGAAGCCCACCGTCTCTTCCATCCAGGCAATGTAATTGCCATCGGGTGAGAAAACGACGGCATCCGCAGACGGCGGGTTACCGTGATCGGTTGTCAAAAAGCGCACGCTTCCGCTCATCGCGTCGGCTATCGCAATTCTATTTTCCAACACAAAGCCCAGCGCATTCCCCGACGGATGCCAGTTAAACGCCGACCGGATATCACTCTCAAGATGAGTAAGCTGGCGCGGCTCTCTGCCTTCTGGCGATACCAGCCACAGCTGCACCACTCCGTTATCATCGCGCATCAGGACCGCGATTTCCGTGCCCTGCGGGTTGCTACGTACCCAGTGGCGCGGCACGTTAACCAGCCCAGGATACGCCCGTTGATGCGTAAAGGTTAAACGACGCTGCGCGACGCCTGCGGGCGGCGCTGGCAGCATCGTTTCCGTTCCGGCCAGCGGCGCATCGCCCGCCTGCTTCCAGCCCTGTGCGGTTTGCGGCAGGTCGACAATAAACAGCTCCGGCACTTTCTCGCCCTTCACCGACAGCGTATCGCCGATAAACGCCAGCTTCTCATTCCCCACCCAGCCCTCTTCATAGGCGCGATTGATCTCGTCGCTGCCCGGCTGCGGCGAGTGTGTGGTTTTACTCACCAATACGCACCAGTGGCTGCCGCTGTATTCACGCGGATGCTGAGCAGCGACCTCCACCGGGCCACACGGTACGGCGACGCCTACGTTGCGCAGGTCGTGCGCCGGGTTGTATTCGTGCATCACGTGGTCGTTATAGGTAAAGCTCACCTTCTCGCCGTTGGGGCTAAACACGTGTACGTGGCTTCCGCCGCGCAGCGCGCCAGGCGTGTAGGGTGCGGTGATATCCATGGCATCAAGGTTGCGGGTTTCACCGTACTCAGTCACCACACCACGGCGATGATGGAAGTCGTAGTGCCAGTCCGCATCCGGATTCTCCGGGCCGTGGATAAACACATATTTCTCACGCTGAGGATGAACGGTCACCACCCCGACGTGCGCCCCCTGCGTGGCGCGGTAAATAACGTCAAGCTCACCGGTATGAACATTAACCCGCTCAATGGTCTCACCGGTAAACGACGCCCCGGAAGGGCGGACATCAAACACCAGCCACTGGCTGTCCGGCGTCCAGGTATTGATATTAGTGAGCTGATGATGGCGAGGAGCGAAGGTGACCTGTTTCATGGTGCAGTCCTGATGCAAGGCAATTTTCGTCATCATACTTCACACAGAGTTCACTTTCAGGCTTTAGCGTATCGCCATCTCAACTTTGGCGAGCGAAAGATGGATCATTTTGACGTAGCGATTATCGGCCTCGGCCCGGCTGGCTCGGCGCTGGCGCGGCAGTTAGCAGGGAAAATGCGGGTTATTGCACTGGATAAAAAGCGCCAGTGCGGTACCGAAGGCTTCAGCAAACCCTGCGGCGGCCTGCTGGCGCCGGATGCGCAGCGGGCGTTTATTCGCGATGGGATCACCCTTCCCGTTGACGTTATCGCCAATCCGCAAATATTCAGCGTTAAAACCATCGATGTGGCCGCCGCGCTGACCCGCAACTACCAGCGTAGTTATATCAATATTAATCGCCATGCGTTTGATTTATGGATGAAATCGTTAATTCCCGACGTGGTGACCGTTCATCACGACACCCTGTGCCGAAAGGTGTGGCGCGAAGGAGATTTATGGCACGTTCGGTTTCAGGTTGACGGCGAAGAACAACACATCACCGCCCGCTGGCTGGTAGGTGCCGACGGGGCAAATTCACTGGTGCGGCGTCACCTTTACCCCGAACATAAAATTCGTAAATACGTCGCCATCCAACAGTGGTTTGCCGAAGCGCACGCCGTGCCGTTCTACTCCTGCATTTTTGATAACGCCGTAACGGACTGTTATTCATGGAGCATCAGCAAAGACGGCTATTTTATCTTTGGCGGCGCATACCCAATGAAAGACGGCCTGGCACGTTTTGAGGCGCTGAAAGCGAAAATGGCCGATTTTGCGTTTCATTTTGGCGAGCCGGTAAAAAGCGAGAAGTGCACGGTGCTGTTTCCGTCGCGCTGGCGGGATTTTGTCTGCGGCAAAGAGAACGCGTTTCTGATTGGTGAAGCGGCGGGGTTTATCAGCGCCAGTTCGCTGGAGGGGATCAGTTATGCGCTGGATAGTGCGGAGATTTTACATAAGGTATTGTTAAAAACGTCGAATAGCGCTAATCAGGCATACTGGCGATCCACACGAAAACTGCGCCTCAAACTTTATAGCAAGATACTAAAAAGCCGGTGCTTAACGGCCCCCGTCCTGAGACAGTGGATCATGAAAAGTGGTGTTTCCCATATTCCTCAAAACCACCCAATATTGCCGCCGGGCACAAATCTGAAAGAATCGCATCCTCGTTAAAGGGAACAACATTCGCGGTATTATCCCTGCGGCTTAAACCGCTGTTTATCAAAGGATGAGTAATGCAGATGCGTACCAACGGAGTTGTAAAATTTATTTCAGCAGGCGCGGTGGCTTTATCACTATCAGGTTGTATTTCTTACGCTATGGTATCCAACACCAGCAGCGGACATTCTGTTCAGAAAGAGTGGCGTTCGGATACCATCAACGGTTTATCGCTAGCGGCAGACAGCAATGGTACGAAAGGTTACGTTTTTATAGGTGAATCGCTCGATTATCTGCTGACCAAAGGTGGTGATGACGTTGTTAAGTTGCTAAATGATCCTGGGATCAACAGGCAAAACCTTGCGGTTGAAGGCGATACACAATTTATCATTCAGTCTGGTCATAAAGAATTTTTTGGTCGCCTGGCCCTCAGTTATACCTTGCAAAATGCGAATGAAAAAGAGCGGATGGCTCATTACGGTTTCAACTGTATCGAGCAACGATGCACCTTAACTGTGGATGGTCTGGAAGGCACCATCCATAAGAAGAATAGTAAAGTGGATTATTCGAAAATGATGGCTTTCTACCATCCATTTAAGGTGGGATTTTATGAGTACAAATCCTCAGGCGGAATTCCTCAAGGTGTTTCGACGGCGCTACTGCCCATCACTATCACGCTGGATATCGTGACCTCTCCACTTCAATTTGCTGCTCTTTACATCTCAAGCAAATAGCGATTAAAGCGGGCAAATGCGCTAGCGTCATTTGCCCGCCAAAATTAATTCAGCGCAAACTTCTCAATAGCGTACGCTACACCGTCTTCAAGGTTGGATTTAGTGACGAAGTTCGCCGCTTCTTTCACCGACGGAATGGCGTTGTCCATCGCCACGCCGACGCCTGCGAATTCAATCATGGCGATATCGTTTTCCTGGTCGCCAATCGCCATAATCTCTTCCGCTTTGATGCCCAGTGCATCGGCCAGCGATTTCACGCCAGTGCCTTTATTGACGCGTTTATCGAGGATTTCGAGGAAGTACGGCGCACTTTTCAGCACGGTGTACTTCTCTTTAACTTCTGCCGGGATTTTCGCAATCGCTTTATCCAGGATGGCTGGCTCATCAATCATCATTACTTTCAGGAACTGTGTCGCCGGGTCCATTTTTTCGGCTTCGCAGAAGACCAGCGGAATAGTGGCGACGTAAGATTCATGCACCGTGTAATAGCTGATGTCGCGGTTGGCGGTATAAAGCGTATTGCGATCGAGCGCGTGGAAGTGCGAGCCGACCTCGCGCGCAAGCTGTTCCAGATAGCGGTAGTCGTCATAACCCAATGCGGTTTGCGCAACCGTACTGCCGTCACCTGCTTTCTGCACCAGCGCGCCGTTATAAGTGATGCAGTAATCGCCCGGTTGTTCCATGTGCAGCTCTTTCAAATAGCTATGCACACCTGCGTAGGGGCGACCTGTGGTCAGCACCACGTTAACGCCACGCGCACGCGCATCGGCGATCGCCTTTTTGACAGCAGGAGAAATGGTATGGTCCGGCAACAGCAAGGTTCCGTCCATGTCGATTGCAATAAGTTTGATAGCCATGAATACCCCAGGTTAGATGAGTCCTTCCTCATGCTAACGCGATTCCGCTCAAAAAACAGCAGCCGTGACGGGTTAAAACGGGGATGCAACGCGCCCGGCGTGCTCCCCTTTTGTGGCGTGGTTAGCCGAAAAGTTTGCCGCTTTTCAGCAGATCCATTCCTGCGCTGAGTAAATCGTTATGCGCCTGCGGGGCAACTTCTCCCTGCGGCGAGAGCGCATCAATGATTTTTGGCAGATATTCCGCCAGCAGATTCGACGCAGAACCGGTATCAATGCCCAGTTTTTGGCCGAGATCGGAGACCGCCGGCGTGCCCAATGCCGATTCCAGCTGATCGCCACTCACTGGTTGATTGCTATGTTGATTGCTGATCCACGTAGACAGAATGTCGCCCAACCCACCGTTTTGCAGTTTTTGCAGCAATGCCTGAATGCCGCCCTGCTCGTTCACCCAGTTCAGGATAGCCTGATACTTCCCGGCATCGCCATTGAGAAACGAGCCGACAACCTCATCAAAAAGCCCCATCTTCCACTCCTTTTAATGGTGAATGTGTGATGAGAGAAGTATAGGTCAGTGTGGGTAAGAGAATTTCTTTTCACACCTATAAATGATGGGGCTTTAATCGCTGCCTTTTAACGACATCGGCAGACGAAAAAAAACGCCTGAATAAATTCAGGCGTTTTATGTCAGCATTGCTTTGCCGGATGGCGGCGTAAACGCCTTATCCGGCCTACAAAAGATGATTTGTAGGCCAGCGCCACCGGGCATTTGCCATCGGTTTAGATATCGATATTCGCCGCTTTCAGGGCGTTCTCTTCGATAAACGCGCGACGCGGTTCAACGGCATCACCCATCAGGGTAGTGAACAGCTGGTCGGCGGCAATCGCATCTTTCACGGTAACGCGCAGCATGCGGCGGCTTTCCGGGTCCATGGTGGTTTCCCACAGCTGTTCCGGGTTCATCTCGCCCAGACCTTTATAACGCTGGATAGCCAGACCACGACGGGACTCTTTCACCAGCCACTCCAGCGCCTGCTCGAAGCTGGTAACCGGCTGACGGCGTTCGCCACGTTCGATGAACGCATCTTCTTCCACCAGACCGCGCAGTTTCTCGCCCAGCGTGCAGATACGGCGATATTCCGGCCCAACCACGAATTCGTGATCCAGCGGGTAATCGGTATCTACGCCGTGCGTACGCACGCGAATGATCGGCTCGAAGTGATTCTGCTCGCTGTTATGGCGAACATCAAACTTCCACAGGCTGCCGTGCTGTTCATTTTCGTTCAGCTCGGTAACCAGCGCATTCACCCAACGGGTGACGGTCTGTTCATTCGACAGGTCGTCTTCGGTCAGCGTCGGCTGATAAACCAGTTCTTTCAGCATCGCTTTCGGGAAACGACGCTCCATACGGCCAATCATTTTCTGCGTAGCGTTGTATTCAGAGACCAGTTTTTCCAGCGCTTCGCCAGCCAGCGCCGGTGCGTGTGCGTTGGTGTGCAGCGTCGCGCCATCCAGTGCGATGGAGATTTGATACTGATCCATCGCTTCATCATCTTTGATGTACTGTTCCTGCTTGCCTTTCTTCACTTTGTAGAGCGGCGGCTGCGCGATATAGACGTGGCCACGCTCAACAATTTCCGGCATCTGACGGTAGAAGAAGGTCAGCAGCAAGGTACGGATGTGCGAACCATCGACGTCCGCATCGGTCATGATGATGATGCTGTGATAACGCAGTTTATCCGGGTTGTACTCGTCACGACCAATGCCGCAGCCCAGCGCGGTGATCAGTGTGGCGACTTCCTGAGAAGAGAGCATCTTGTCGAAGCGCGCCTTCTCAACGTTGAGGATTTTACCTTTCAGCGGCAGGATCGCCTGGTTCTTACGGTTACGCCCCTGTTTTGCAGAGCCGCCCGCAGAGTCCCCTTCCACAAGGTACAGTTCGGAGTGAGCCGGGTCGCGTTCCTGGCAGTCAGCCAGTTTGCCCGGCAGGCCTGCTAAATCGAGCGCGCCTTTACGACGGGTCATTTCACGGGCACGGCGTGCCGCTTCACGCGCACGCGCGGCGTCGATAATTTTGCCGACGACGATTTTCGCATCAGACGGATTTTCCAGCAGATATTCGCTCAGCAGTTCGTTCATCTGCTGTTCTACCGCCGATTTCACCTCAGAAGAAACCAGTTTGTCTTTGGTCTGAGAAGAGAATTTCGGGTCTGGTACTTTTACGGAGACTACCGCAATCAGGCCTTCACGCGCATCGTCGCCGGTGGCGCTAACTTTGGCTTTTTTGCTGTAACCTTCTTTATCCATGTAGGCGTTCAAGGTACGGGTCATCGCCGCACGGAAGCCTGCAAGGTGCGTACCGCCGTCGCGCTGCGGAATGTTGTTGGTAAAGCAGTAAATGTTTTCCTGGAAGCCATCGTTCCACTGCAGCGCAACTTCGACGCCGATACCGTCTTTTTCGGTGGAGAAATAGAAGATATTCGGGTGAATAGGCGTTTTGTTTTTGTTGAGATACTCAACAAACGCCTTGATACCGCCTTCATAGTGGAAGTGGTCTTCTTTGCCGTCACGCTTGTCTTTCAGGCGAATAGAAACGCCGGAGTTAAGGAATGACAGTTCACGCAGGCGTTTCGCCAGAATGTCATACTCAAATTCGGTGACGTTAGTAAAGGTTTCAAGGCTCGGCCAGAAACGCACCATGGTACCGGTTTTTTCGGTATCGCCGGTCACGGCCAGCGGGGCTTCCGGCACGCCGTGCGCGTAAATCTGGCGGTGAACTTTGTTATCGCGCTGGATAACCAGTTCCAGTTTCTGCGACAGGGCGTTAACCACGGAAACGCCTACGCCGTGCAGGCCGCCGGAAACTTTATAGGAGTTATCATCGAATTTACCGCCTGCGTGCAGAACGGTCATGATAACTTCGGCGGCGGACACGCCCTCTTCCGGGTGAATGCCGGTTGGGATACCACGGCCATCATCCTGTACGGATACGGAGTTATCGCTATGGATGGTGACAACGATGTCTTTACAGTACCCTGCGAGCGCTTCGTCGATAGCGTTATCCACAACCTCGAATACCATGTGGTGCAGACCGGTGCCGTCATCCGTGTCGCCGATATACATACCCGGGCGCTTACGCACCGCATCCAGCCCTTTCAGGACTTTGATACTGGAGGAGTCATAAGAATTCGACATCAACGTTTCTCGCTCATTTAAACTTGGGTTAATCCGTTATTTTACCCTTTTCCACGGTAAACATCTTCGAATTTTCATCCGACATGTCCAGAACGTGTTCAGCGCTGATCGCACTGACAAAAACCTGTGACTGCGTGGCTTTTAAGCGGCTGGCCAGCAGCCCGCGACGCGCATCATCAAGTTCAGAGGCAAAATCATCTATCAGGTACAGGCAGCGCCGCCCGCTTTCACGGGTCAGGAACTCGCCCTGTGCCAGGCGCAGTGCGCACATCAGCAGCTTAAGCTGCCCGCGCGACAGGGTGTCTTCCACCGGCGCGCCGTCGGCGCGTATGCGAAAGTCCGCTTTATGCGGGCCGTGCGCGGTGTAGGTCAGCATTCTGTCACGCTCGAAGTTCCGCTCCAGCACCTCGGCATAATCCGTCTCTTTTTCCCAGCCGCGCTGGAAAGAGAAAGTGAGGGAGAACTCCGGTAAAAACTGTTTGCAGGTATCCGCCATATCCTCGGCGATACCGGTGCTGTATTCGGCACGCCAGCGGCTGATTTGTTCCGCCAGGGGAATCAATTCTTTATCCCAGGGGCGCAGCTGTTCATAGCGGCTGACCTGGCGTAGCGCGGCGTTGCGCTGCTTCAGCAGGCGCTTGAGGTTGCTCCAGGCTGTAAAGAACCCGGCTTCGTTGTGGAAGCATCCCCAGTCAAGGAATGCTCTTCTGTATTTGGGGCCGCCGTTGAGTAAAGTAAACCCCTCGGGCGTGATGAGCTGCATCGGCATCAGCAGTGCCAGTTCGGCAACTTTGTGGCCGTCGGTACCGTCGATGCGTACTTTGCTGTCGCCCAGCTTATCTTTGGTGAGACCAATAGTGGTTTCGCGCTCTTCGCCCTGCAAACGCCCGTGCAGCACGAATGCGTCCTGCTCATGGCGAATCACGCGGCCAATCTGCAAACTGCGAAACGCCCGGCCATGGCCGAGCGTATAGATGGCTTCCAGCACGCTGGTTTTGCCACTGCCGTTTGCGCCAACCAGGAAGTTAAAGCCGGGAGATAAGGCGAGATCCGCGCTTTCGATATTGCGAAAGTCGCGGATCAACAAGCGGGTGAGCGACATTACAGTCTCATTGGCATGACAACATAGGCAGCCGACTGTGATGCGGCATCTTCAATCTGAACGCTGGAAACGGAGTCCGTCAGCAAAATACGTACGTTTTCACATTTCAGCGCATTCAGCACGTCGAGCACGTAACTGACGTTAAAGCCAATTTCCATCTCGGTGCCGGAATAGTTGACGTCCAGAATCTCTTCCGCTTCTTCCTGTTCCGGGTTGTTGGCGGTGATTTTCAGCTGGTTTTCGCTGACAAACAGACGCACGCCGCGGAATTTTTCGTTGGAAAGAATGGCCGCACGCGCAAACGCCTGCTTGAGAATATCGCAGCCTGCATCGAGATGTTTATCCGGGTTCTTCGGCAATACGCGGCGATAATCCGGGAAACGGCCATCAACCAGCTTCGAAGTGAAGATAAAATCGCCGACGTGCGCGCGAATGTTGTTGCTGCCAATTTGTACGCGCAGCGGGTTATCACCGCCGTCGAGCATACGCATCAGTTCAATCACGCCTTTACGCGGCACGATCACCGAATGGTTCGGCAGCGATTCGCCGACCGGCATGGAGCACACCGCCAGACGGTGGCCATCGGTCGCTACGGTACGCAGCTCTTCACCTTCGGTTTCGAACAGCATGCCGTTTAAGTAATAGCGAACGTCCTGATGCGCCATCGAGAACTGGGTCGCTTCAATCAGACGCTTCATGGTCGCCTGCGGCAGGGTGAATTCCACCTCGCTCTGCCAGTCGTCCAGATTCGGGAAGTCTGCGGCAGGCAGCGTGGAGAGCGAGAAGCGGCTACGGCCAGAACGGACCAGCATACGGTCACCTTCCAGCTGCACGGCGATCTCGGCGCCTTCCGGCAGACCACGGCAGATATCGAAGAATTTACGCGCCGGGACGGTGGTTGCGCCGGGTTCGTGCGCCTGTACCAGCGCCACGCGAGCGACCATCTCCATTTCTAAATCGGTACCGGTCAATGACAGCGTACCGTCAGCCACCTGCAACAACAGGTTTCCGAGAATAGGCAGCGTCGGGCGGCCACCTAACGGGCCACTCACCTGTTGTAACGGTTTTAATAAATGTTCACGTTCTACGGTAAATTTCATAGCGTCACGACGATAATGTTCTGATTAAATTTGAAAAATCTTCTTTGATATCGTGGCTCTCTTCACGCAGCTGCTCAATCTTGCGGCAGGCATGAAGCACGGTAGTATGGTCACGACCACCAAATGCGTCGCCAATTTCTGGCAGACTGTGGTTGGTCAGCTCTTTAGCCAGCGCCATCGCCATTTGACGCGGACGCGCCACCGAACGGGAACGCCGTTTGGAGAGCAGGTCCGCCACCTTAATCTTGTAGTACTCGGCCACTGTCTTCTGAATATTGTCGATAGTGACCAGTTTTTCCTGCAACGCGAGTAAATCGCGCAGCGCTTCGCGAACGAAGTCGATAGTGATAGCCCGGCCCGTAAAGTTGGCGTTGGCAATCACGCGATTCAGTGCCCCTTCCAGCTCACGCACGTTAGAGCGTAGACGCTTGGCAATAAAGAACGCCACCTCACCCGGCAGACGAATGTCGTTCTCGTCGGCTTTTTTCATCAGAATGGCAACGCGGGTTTCCAGTTCCGGCGGCTCAATCGCCACCGTCAGGCCCCAGCCGAAGCGGGATTTCAGACGATCTTCCACGCCGTTGATCTCTTTTGGATAGCGATCCGATGTGAGGATGATCTGCTGATTACCTTCCAGCAAAGCGTTAAAGGTGTGGAAAAACTCTTCCTGGGATCGTTCTTTATTGGCAAAGAACTGGATGTCATCGATAAGCAGGGCATCGACGGAGCGATAGTAGCGTTTGAACTCCTCGATGGCGTTGTTTTGCAGGGCTTTTACCATGTCCTGCACAAAACGCTCGGAGTGCATGTACACCACTTTAGCATTCGGTTTACGTGCGATGATGCCGTTACCGACTGCATGTAATAAGTGCGTTTTACCGAGGCCCGTTCCGCCGTATAAAAACAGCGGGTTATACGCGCCGCCAGGGTTGTCCGCCACCTGACGCGCCGCCGCGCGCGCCAGCTGGTTCGACTTACCTTCAACGAAGTTATCGAAGGTGTGTTTTACGTTAACGTTGGAACGATAAGAAGGCTCTGCCGGGGCCGGAACGTTATCCCACCCCTGACGCGGCGCGGGCACAGCGCGTGGCGTATGCACCTGCGCGGCCTGTGCTGGGATCGCGACGTTTGCCGTCTCTTTGAGCGTATGGGTAACCGGTTTGGTACCCACTTCAAAGCGCAGCTGTGGGGCGTCAGAACCGCAGAAATCATTCAGCAGCCCGTTGATATTGTTCAGGTATTTGTCTCTTACCCAATCAAGCACAAAACGATTTGGCGCGTACAGGGCCAGCGTGTTATCGCTCAGTTCCGCCTGCAACGGGCGGATCCACATGCTGAATTCTGTGGCTGGTAACTCATCCTGCAATCGGGCAAGACACTGCTGCCAAAGCGAAAGTGACACGGCGGACTCCACTCGAAAAAAGTCGATACACATCATCGTTCAGGCGACCCTGTCAGGGTGCTGTTGATGAACCTGCCTGACATAAACTGTCGGGGACTCTCTCAGTAGCCGCAGATGCAGCCTGAATAGTGCTGTGTATAAGATTAAAAAGTTCGTGATTATTGGCACACGTCGAAAAGACCCAATGCACAAGGGTGACGTGCGAACCGCTCTTTGCGGTTTTCCACAAAACACCTCGGGCTGCCCGTGGGCAGTACCGCAACCAGAAACACCGGAAGCGTTCAGTGTGTTTTCCCGGTTCAGGATCCGTGGATCCGATCAGGACCGCGGATCATAGCCTAAACTGAGCCAGAGATCTTCTGTTTCTCACAGATTCTTCCCGATTTATCCACAGGAAGGATCGAGACCGGCTAAGTGTAAACGATCCGCAAGAGAAGAAGAGACGATTTACGCCGCATATTGGAAAAATTAATGAGTGACGACAAATTTTTGCTTAAATGATCTAACAAAGATCCTGGATGATCCTTGCGCTTTAATGGTCAGGCCGTATAATCCCCGACCCAGCGCATGCTACGTGCCAACAGGCGTCAGATGTTGCTCATTTTCCGTGCTAATCGCTACAAAAAAACGTGGTAAATTGCGCGGTAAATAAGGAAAGAGAATTGACTCCGGAGTGTACAATTATTACAATCCGGCCTCTTTAATCACCCATGGCTTCGGTGTCCATCGTTCGATTTTCGGGCGGATATCCAATAAAGCCATTGAATTTATTCAAGTTTAGGTAGAAATCGCCATGAAACGCACTTTTCAACCGTCTGTACTGAAGCGCAACCGTTCTCACGGCTTCCGTGCTCGTATGGCTACTAAAAATGGTCGTCAGGTTCTGGCACGTCGTCGTGCTAAAGGCCGCGCTCGTCTGACCGTTTCCAAGTAATAAAGCTAACCCCTGAGTGGTTAAGCTAGCATTTCCCAGGGAGTTACGTTTGTTAACTCCCACTCATTTCACATTCGTCTTCCAGCAGCCACAACGGGCTGGCACGCCGCAAATCACCATCCTCGGCCGCCAAAATTCGCTGGGGCATCCCCGTATCGGTCTTACAGTCGCCAAGAAAAATGTTAAACGCGCGCATGAACGCAATCGGATTAAACGTCTGACGCGTGAAAGCTTCCGTTTACGTCAACATGAACTCCCGTCGATGGATTTCGTGGTGGTGGCGAAGAAGGGGGTTGCAGACCTCGATAACCGTGCTCTTTCGGAAGCGTTGGAAAAATTATGGCGCCGCCATTGTCGCCTGGCTCACGGCTCCTGATAGCCCTCATTCGGGTCTATCAACGCCTGATTAGTCCGCTACTCGGGCCGCATTGCCGTTTCACTCCTACCTGTTCACAATACGGAATTGAGGCATTGCGCAGGTTTGGAGTGTTAAAAGGCAGTTGGTTGACAGTGAAACGCGTATTAAAATGCCACCCTTTACACCCAGGTGGAGACGATCCCGTCCCCCCCGGACCTTTTAATACCAGAGAACACTAACGATGGATTCGCAACGCAATCTTCTCATCATCGCTTTGTTGTTCGTGTCTTTCATGATCTGGCAGGCTTGGGAACAGGATAACAATCCTCAACCTCAGCAGCAGACCACGCAGACTACGACCACCGCAGCGGGTAGCGCCGCCGACCAGGGCGTACCGGCCAGTGGCCAGGGGAAACTGATTACGGTGAAAACCGATGTGCTCGAGCTGACCATCAACACCCGTGGTGGTGATGTTGAGCAGGCACTCCTGTTGGCTTACCCGAAAGAACTCAAATCTTCTGAGCCGTTCCAGTTACTGGAAACGACGCCGCAGTTTATCTATCAGGCACAAAGCGGCCTGACCGGTCGTGATGGCCCGGATAATCCGGCAAATGGCGATCGTCCGCTGTATAACGTCACCAGCGATACCTTTGTAATGGCCGATGGCCAGAACGAACTGGTTATCCCGATGACTTATACCGATAAAGCGGGCAACACCTTCACCAAAACCTTCACCCTGAAAAAGGGCGAATATGCGGTGAACGTGGGCTACAGCGTGCAGAACAGCAGCGAGAAACCGTTAGAGTTGTCCACCTTTGGTCAGCTTAAGCAGTCCATCAATCTGCCCTCTCACCGCGATACCGGCAGCAGCAACTTTGCGCTGCACACCTTCCGCGGCGCAGCATACTCCACGCCTGATGCGAAGTATGAAAAATACAAATTCGACAAAATCGCCGATAACGAAAACCTGAACGTCAGCTCTAAAGGCGGTTGGGTAGCGATGCTGCAACAGTATTTCGCGACCGCGTGGGTTCCGCGTAACGATGGCTCCAACAACTTCTATACCGCTAACCTCGGTAACGGCGTTGCAGCGATCGGCTACAAATCTCAGCCTGTTCTGGTTCAGCCGGGTCAAACCGGTACGCTGGGCAGCACCCTGTGGGTTGGCCCGGAAATTCAGGACAAAATGGCAGCCGTCGCGCCGCACCTGGATCTGACCGTTGATTACGGTTGGTTGTGGTTTATCTCTCAGCCGCTGTTCAAACTGCTGAAATGGATCCACAGCTTCCTGGGTAACTGGGGCTTCTCCATCATCGTTATCACCTTTATCGTTCGTGGCATCATGTACCCGCTGACTAAAGCGCAGTACACCTCCATGGCGAAGATGCGTATGCTGCAGCCGAAAATCGCGGCAATGCGTGAGCGTCTGGGCGATGACAAACAGCGTCAGAGCCAGGAAATGATGGCCCTGTACAAAGCTGAGAAGGTTAACCCGCTGGGCGGCTGCTTCCCGCTGCTGATCCAGATGCCAATCTTCCTTGCGCTGTACTACATGCTGATGGGCTCCGTTGAACTGCGTCATGCGCCGTTCGCACTCTGGATCCACGACCTGTCCGCACAGGACCCGTACTACATCCTGCCGATTCTGATGGGCGTAACGATGTTCTTCATTCAGAAGATGTCGCCGACCACCGTAACCGACCCGATGCAGCAGAAGATCATGACCTTTATGCCGGTCATCTTCACCGTGTTCTTCCTGTGGTTCCCGTCTGGTCTGGTGCTGTACTATATCGTCAGCAACCTGGTAACCATTATTCAGCAGCAGCTGATTTACCGTGGTCTGGAAAAACGTGGCCTGCATAGCCGCGAGAAGAAAAAATCCTGATTCGGTTGTAGGCCGGATAAGGCGAAGCCGCTATCCGGCAAACGGAAATAAATGAAAGGGCGGTCTTATGACCGCCTTTTTTATTTGTACTGAAAGAGACATATCATGAGCCATAACGACACGATCATCGCCCAGGCAACCCCACCGGGACGCGGTGGTGTGGGTATTCTGCGCATCTCTGGCCTGAAAGCGCGTGAGGTGGCAGAAGCCGTACTGGGCAAACTGCCTAAACCTCGCTACGCCGACTATCTGCCGTTCAAAGATGTCGACGGTACCGCCCTCGATCAAGGTATCGCCCTGTGGTTCCCCGGCCCAAACTCCTTTACCGGCGAAGACGTGCTGGAGCTGCAAGGCCACGGCGGCCCGGTGATTCTGGATCTGCTGCTCAAGCGTATTCTCACTCTTCCGGGCGTTCGCATCGCGAAACCGGGCGAGTTCTCTGAGCGCGCGTTTCTCAACGATAAGCTCGATTTGGCGCAAGCAGAAGCGATTGCCGATTTGATCGACGCCAGTTCAGAGCAAGCGGCGCGTTCCGCGCTGAACTCATTACAGGGTGCGTTTTCAGCCCGCGTGAATCAATTAGTGGAAGCACTCACTCACCTGCGCATCTACGTGGAAGCGGCCATCGACTTCCCGGATGAAGAAATTGATTTCCTCTCTGACGGCAAAATCGAAGCGCAGCTGAATGATGTGATGACCGATCTCGACGCCGTGCGTGCCGAAGCGCGTCAGGGCAGCCTGCTGCGTGAAGGAATGAAAGTGGTGATTGCCGGGCGCCCTAATGCCGGGAAATCGAGCCTGCTGAATGCGCTGGCGGGGCGCGAAGCCGCCATCGTTACCGATATTGCAGGCACCACGCGCGACGTGCTGCGCGAACATATTCATATTGACGGCATGCCGCTGCATATCATCGATACGGCGGGCCTGCGTGAAGCCAGTGATGAGGTGGAGCGCATCGGTATCGAGCGCGCCTGGCAGGAAATCGAACAGGCCGACCGCGTGCTGTTTATGGTGGATGGCACCACCACCGACGCTGTAGACCCGGCAGCCATCTGGCCTGATTTTATCGCCCGTCTGCCGGAAAATCTGCCGATAACCGTGGTTCGTAACAAAGCGGATATCACCGGCGAACCGCAGGGATTGAGCGAGGTGAATGGTCACTCACTGGTCCGTCTCTCCGCGCGTACCGGCGATGGCGTGGAAGTGCTGCGCAACCATCTCAAACAGAGCATGGGCTTTGAAACCAATATGGAAGGCGGTTTCCTGGCGCGTCGTCGTCACCTGCAGGCGCTGGAACAGGCCGCAGAGCACCTTCAGCAGGGCAAGGCGCAGCTGTTAGGCGCATGGGCAGGTGAATTACTGGCTGAAGAGCTGCGCCTCGCACAGCAGGCCCTGAGCGAGATTACCGGGGAATTCACCTCCGATGATTTGCTGGGGCGGATTTTCTCGAGTTTTTGTATTGGGAAGTAGCGATTAGCTTGTACTCGTTCGTGAACGTTCACTAACCCGCATTAACTGGCTGTTAATGCGGTTTTTTACTTTCCTTACTGGTCCATAGTCATGCGGGTTCATCCGAGATTTTTGTGTCCTGAATTGTGCCCATCTCTAAATTCCTCGCGTGCCATTGTTTATTTTTTGCACTAAAAAACAATATCTAAAAAATGCTCAAACCTGCCTTCTCATAGTGGTTCGATATGGCACTTTCAGATACAAAACTACATACACCCATGGCAACTTGCCGATCATGACGGGCTGGTGATTGAAGTTCTTCCCACCGACGGAAAATCTGGCGTTTCCGCTTCCACTTTGACAACCAATCGCAAAAGATCACGCTGGGCGAATACCCGACTTTCTCACTTGCAGAAGCGCGGCTTTGGCGTGAAAAGTGCCGTTCAATGGTGGCCCATGACATCAATCCCGCGCAGAAAAAGCAGGAAGAAAAGCTTAAACAGAAAGACCCGACGACAGACAAAACATTCGCCAAACGCTGGCTAACCGATATCGTTGAAAAAAGTAACCGCGATCCGCGCAACATCACTCGCACTATCGAGAAGGACATTATTCCCGTCATCGGGAAGCTGGAACTCGAAGAACTCACAACCGCCCATATTCAGGTCGTGCTCGACCGCATCAAGCAACGAGGTTCCGATCACGTCGCCCTACTGACGCGAAACGTGCTTAAACGCATGCTGGCCTAGGAGATGCTTCAGTCCGGGGTGGATTTTGTTGATGCGCAGATCGAAGAGGGACGTAAAGTGGTTATCGGGAAGTTTGGTAAATATATGAAGCTAATGCTTAAAATGAACATTGGCCCTTTTAAAAGGGCCAACATTAATAATGTTATTTTTTCTCTTTTTTGGATGTTACATCAAAACTACTAAGTAAGGGCTGATAAATTGAATCGTAAAATTGCTTAAACGATTCAGCAATATATTCAGTTAATTTTTCTTTCTCTAGAAGCTCTACAATCTTAGGACTCCACTTACAATCATCGGTTAATATTTGCTCTTTATCCCAGCCAACACTTTTATAAGAAGCAATCGTAGAAAAAATCATTAGCTTCGTTCTTGAAATTAATGGTAGAAAGAACATTGTTACACTATTAAGATTAGGATAGCGTGGCTTAACTTTTATTTGTATAACATGAAATGGCACTTCTGTAGTCGTGGTCAAAGAAGTTGGTACACTTCGATATTTTGTAACCGTTATATAAGCATCCTCACTAAATATATCTAACCCTAAGACACCAGGCTTCCGGACTCTATCTTCATATGATTCATTTGTAATTATAGATCTTACAAAAAAACCGTCGTTATTATTACTAATCCATTCGGATAGTGATTTTATTTTTGGGATTGAATTATAATCATTATGAATAATAACTTCTCTTTCAAACAGAGTTTGTAACTCCCCATCAAGTGTAAAAGAAGAATCAATTAATTCAGGTATGGAATTATAAATTTGCATAGCTGCATCTTTTTCAAAAAATCTTTTCGCATCGTTTTCAATTAATTGTTTTAAAGAATAATGCTTGTCTTTTTTTTCTATTTTAACATCATCCAGGCGGAGAATTTCTTTTAGAAAAACCTTTTCATCTGGTAATGCATTAACAAATATATCTGTAAAATTAGCTTGACTAACGAATACTGGTGATTGTTTTTCATTTCCCTGAAACTCATCAGACACATAATCAATAATATCTTTATATCTAACTAATTCTGTTTTACTGCTAAGTACAGCCTCTCCAATAGCTTTAGTAAAGAAACTCAATTTAGCATCAGCGTAAGAATACTGCAAACTCTCTGAAGAATACATAAAATAACATTTATCGAAACTCTGTTTAGATGTATTTATATACTTATCAAAAGCCGTTGGATCTTTGATGTATGGAATCCCAGAGTTACAAGCATCTACTATTTTCACAGTTAATTTAGGAGAGATTGATTTGATGAGAATATCTAACTCTGAGTTTTCTAGAGATGTTGATTTAATCCTTTTCGAATCAAAGTCACTCATTATATAGTGAAATTCTTCACCATCAAAATAGCCATGTCCACTAAAATAGAAAAAAAGCTGATCAACTTCCTTCCCGAAATTACCTTGCAAAAATGATGTTAATTTAGCCTTAACCGTTTGTGTGTTTGTTTCGTTGTCGATCATTAATATCGAGTCATAATTATTACCAATCGATATCAGTGAATTCATCAATAAAACATCATTCTTACTTGCCATTAAATTTTGCTGAGAAGCATACTCACTAACACCAATCAATATAGCAATTTTCATAGAAACCTCTTAAAGCGTGATGTAACCGTCATATAACAGTAACTTCCAATGGTTAACCCAATGAATCTTGCCAGAATTTCACTACTCTTACTCATTAATTTCAAGCGTAATTAAAATCTTCAATTCCCAAAAACAGTTTCCCACAGCTTCCCCCTCCCCCAGATCTACCCTATCTCCAACTCATAGCAGTACCCCTAAAAGCGTCCTGTTCTAAGACGAACTGCGACCTGTAAGAAGCGCCTTTGGCGGTCAACTCCCCCGGTCAACCAGGAACAAAGCGTGGTCTGAAACTGACCTCCTGTCTCGATACAGGTGACCACACCCTTTATCGCTACCCTGTTGCAAGCGTAGCGACAGACAGGACGCTGTAGAGAAGTCGGACGGCATTGCGTCCGTACTTCCTGCTGAATGTGCAAAACACGGCGTCACTTTTAAGAGCGTAAGCGAGTGAAGCACACAGATCAGCTTCAACCCAGCTACTGCCTGCAAATTCACTGCAACAAACAGGCTGACACTCAAACAAATGTCAGAAATTCACTTACCAGGAGGAGAAACCAGCACTACCGAACCGATACTGGAGGACAGGTCATTTTACCTGTGGGGATACACCTGCCTGAGCAGGCGGCTGCATTCGTGCATCACCGTACCCCGTCATACCTCATCCGCGCATTCTCCGGCGCACCGGTATCGTTCAGCACAGCACGCTGTGCCCAACCGCGCGTCGGGGAATTGAGTGGAGAGTATCTACGATGAAAGATGCGGAGATGCCTGAAGTCACCGCCTACGATCTTGAGGAAGTCGTTATCTATACCGATAGCGATGGCAAACCAGTGACCTCGCTGGTACTGAACGACGAGCCCCAGCAACCAGACGATGACTTACTGAGTAGTGGCATTCCATACGGCGCTATGGCGCTATATTAACCAACGCATCAGCCAGAATAAGCCCTGTACCCGCGCGCTCTTGCGCAACGATCTACGGGCTAAGGGAATTAACATTGATAAGAAATTTTCGCGCTGGCTGGAGAAACTGCTGCGCGAGCAACTGATTGTGCTCGATGGAGAACAGATCTGGCTCCCGGATACGGGGGAATGATGGTGGAACTCGGAATCTGTGGGGGGATACACTGGCAGGTACTCGACTCCCCCCACATTATTCACCTTTAACAGCGAAAGATGGGGGATGCCCTTTCAACCAGCGCCATTGCTGTGCTCATGGAATTCACCTCAGAGAATATGGGGGAGCCAGCCACAACTAATTCACAAAATGAATGAATATTTCAATAAACACACTTATTAATTTTTTGAAGATAAATTTTTAGATCTTTAGATAGCAGAAGTATACACTAAAAGCTTTTGAGAGCTAAAAATGGAAAACACAGAAATAACCTTTGAATATCGTGATGAATTCAATCGAAAACCAATCGCTGAAAATCTAATAAAGCTATTAGATTCAGACATTGATATATCACCTATGATTATCGACGGAATGTGGGGAACGGGTAAAACAGAGTTTTGTCATAAAATCACAAACTCAATGCAACATAATAACAAGAAAGTGGTTTATATTAATGCTTTTGCTGAGGATCATGCTGACGCGCCATTATTAACAATACTATCAGCAATAGTATCATTAATTCCAGATGAAAATAACAGAAAGAAGGAATTCATTAAGAAATCCATCCCAGCGCTAAAATTCGCAGTTAAAACAACTATGAAAGCTGGCATTTCATGGGTACTAAAACAAGAAGCAGATAAAATTGCAGATGATTTTCAAGGTGCAATTAGTGAAATTAGCAACACAGCAATCGATAATACTGTAGAAAACATTTTAATCGACCATATTGAATCACAAAAGAACATACAGACGCTAAAAGACGCACTAATATCAATTAGTAGTGATGAAAAATTAAATATTTTTATTGATGAACTAGATCGCTGCAAACCAAGTTTCGCTGTATCTATCCTTGAATGTATAAAACATATATTTGATGTACCTAATGTTAACTTCATACTCGTTACAAACACTCAACAACTAGTAGCTTCAATAAATCACATTTATGGCGAAAGTGTAGATGCAAGAAAATATTTAGATAAATTTATTAAATTTACCTATCAGTTACCAGAAAGAGCAAAGACAGAACAAGATTCAAACATACTGGCATCACATATATATTGGAAAATATTAACATCTGAGAACAACCATCTCACAGAAATAAATAGAAATTTCATAAGAGATATGAATTATTTAATCGAATGCAATCGTTTATCATTGCGTGACACTGAAAAATTCATTAGATATATTAAGATAATACAACGTATCGATAATAATGAAATTGGAAATATTCTTTATGGTAAAGCGCTAGCTAAATTGATTGCTGTTTACATATTTTGCTTTAATACAAACTTAGCCATTAATATCGCTAATGGCAGTTATGACATTAGTTCCACTCTTGGGCTATTTAATTTAAATAAATTTAATCTACAACGTAATTTAGATGAAACACCTAATATAATCATAGTACTATTTAATATACTTAAAGACACTCGCGAAATAAAAATATTACATCCAGAGATAAATGATGAAATTAAAGGGAATTGGCTTGGAAGAATGGCAAGTATCTCAGGAAGTCCTGTAAGTAACATTTATCAAATATTTTGTGAAACAATAGATAAATTACAGCTTAAATGATGAAGGACCCACAACACCCTTCAAGGATGTTGTGGGCCGTGTTTATACTGGCAATTTTTCATCTCTAAGTCGTCTCACCTCATCCTCTTCAAAAGCATCTCTTAACAGTTGTAGCTGGTCGGCAAGGATGAGAAGCAACGCATAATTCGGGCCGATATAGTCAGGATGCTCGAGCATCACATGCACCAGGACCCGCGAGCGATCGACCAGTTCTCTGGCTGAGGGTTGTTCTACGGTGATTTTCATAAATACCTCCGGCGGAGGCTGGTGCAAATGGGTATTCAGGGACAGGACACATACGCAGCGCTCCGCTTCGTGATAAGCAGGTTAACTCCACCACCGGAGACGCCAGGCTCACTGGTGGTGACCCAGACAGGGTTGGCGTACCGGTTATCACGACCCGGCGCTTCTTTCGAAGCCCCTGCCTGGACCACCATTGAAGGGGCGAGCGCAGGCCGCGCCAGTAGCACTGAAACATCGCTACCGACACTCGTGATAATTCGGAACGCCAATTCCGGTTACGGTTTTGCCGCAACGTGAGGACTATAGCGCAAGTCAGTACGCAAAAACTATGCTTATCACCTCATAACAGAGGGCTATGCGCGCTGCATAAAATCGTCCGCTCAGTTATTCAGGAGACTCGATTCATTGACAAAAGCTATTGCCATTACGGGAACATCTGCAATAAAAGCTGAACTCCCCTAAGTCCTCATTGGGTGATGGTTTTAACCGTGGTTCCACCAGCTATTTGGGTTTTGTGTCCTTGAATGTGCCCTAGCCATGGTTTCAAGGCAACGTATCGCCGATAGATTAATGAGTTAGCTCGATTTTCCAACTTCTGTATCGGTCTTTTTGTCAGACTTTCGCGCCCATCGCCGGATGGCGGCGCAAACGCCTTATCCGACCTTGTATCTTGAACAGGTAGCTGATTAGCTACGGGGGCCGTGCCGTGTTTTCGGCCACAACCCCTGTAGGCCCGGTAAGCGCAGCGCCACCGGGCGTTTGGCACCACTGCCCGCCACATTGATTTTCCCCACAGGAAATCACGCTTGTCCAAATGGCAACTCGCCAGCTATTCGCCCTCCCCGTATCCTGAGCGCCACGCTTATTGTGAGGACGCTATGGCCCGCTATCTCCTGTGTAGTTTCGCCCTTGTTTTGCTTTATCCTGCCGGTATCGACATGTACCTGGTGGGTTTACCGCGTATTGCCACCGATCTCAACGCCAGCGAGGCGCAGCTGCATATTGCCTTCTCGGTCTATCTGGCGGGGATGGCGACCGCGATGCTGTTTGCCGGACGCGTCGCCGATCGCTCAGGGCGTCGGCCTGTCGCGCTGTTTGGCGGGGTGGTATTTGTGCTGGCCTCCGCGCTGTGCGCGCTGGCGCAGGAGAGTTCGCTGTTTCTGCTGGGCCGTTTCGTGCAAGGGTTCGGGGCCGGGAACTGCTACGTCGTGGCCTTTGCGATTCTGCGCGATACGCTGGATGACCAGCGGCGTGCCAAAGTGCTGTCGCTGCTGAACGGTATCACCTGTATTGTGCCCGTACTGGCACCGGTGATGGGCCATCTGATTATGCTCAGCTATCCCTGGCAGAGCCTGTTCTGGACCATGTTGACTATGGGCGTACTGGTGTTCCTGCTCTCACTGCTGGTGCTGAAAGAAACACGGCCCGATAAACAACAACATGCTACCGCCCACACCGCGCCACCGACCGAATCGCTGCTCGACAGCTTCTTCCTCAGCCGCCTGGCCATCACCACGCTAAGCGTCTCGGTGATCCTCACCTTTGTGAATACGTCGCCAGTGCTGTTGATGGAGATGATGGGCTTTGCGCGCGGTGAGTATGCTACCACCATGGCGTTAACGGCGGGCGTAAGTATGGCGGTCTCGTTCTCGACGCCGTTTGCGCTGAGCATCTTTAAGCCGCGTACGCTGATGACGACCTCGCAGTGTCTGTTTCTGGCGGCTGGCGTGGTGCTCATCCTTGCGCCAACCCACGCCGTTACGCTGTTTGGCATTACGCTGATTTGCGCCGGGTTCTCGGTCGGCTTTGGCGTGGCGATGAGCCAGGCACTCGGCCCGTTCGCCCTGCGCGCGGGTGTCGCCAGTTCGGTGCTGGGTATTGCTCAGGTCTGTGGGTCATCGCTGTGGATTTGGCTGGCGGCGGTGCTCGGCCTCAATGCGCTGAATATGCTGATCGGGATTCTGATTGCCTGTAGCATACTGAGCCTATTGCTGATTCTCGCCGTCACGCCCAACAGGACCGCGCATCGCCATGAAGAAATCCATCACCAGCCTCGATCTTAACCTGCTGTTATGCCTGCAACTTCTGGCACAGGAGCGCAGCGTGACCAAAGCGGCGAAGCGGATGAGCGTGACGCCGTCGGCGGTCAGTAAGTCTTTGGCGAAGCTGCGCGCCTGGTTTGATGACCCGCTGTTTATTAATACGCCTTTAGGGCTGACGCCGACACCGCTGATGGTGAGCATTGAGCAGGATCTGGCGGACTGGATGCAGATGGGTAAGCAAATCCTTGATAAGCCGCACAACGACACGCCGGGCGGGCTGAAATTCGAGCTGGCGGCGGAATCGCCGCTGATGATGCTGAAATTTAATGCGCTGTCGCAGCAGATTTATCAGCGCTATCCGCAGGCATCGATAAAAGTGCGTAACTGGGATTACGATTCGCTGGATGCCATTACGCGCGGTGAGGTGGATATTGGTTTTACAGGCCGCGAGACGCATCCTCGTTCAAGGGAATTACTCAGCGCCCTGCCGTTGTCGATCGACTTCGAGGTGCTGTTTACCGATCTTCCGTGGGTCTGGCTGCGCGAGGATCATCCGGCGCTGCGTGAAGAGTGGAGTCTGGAGACTTTCCTGCGCTATCCGCACATCAGCATTTGCTGGGAACAAAGCGACACCTGGGCGCTGGATAACGTGTTGCAGGAGCTGGGCCGCGAACGCACTATCGCCCTGAGCCTACCGGGTTTTGAGCAATCGCTGTTTATGGCCGCCCAACCGGATCACGCGCTGATCGCCACCGCGCCGCTCTACTGTCAGCACTACAATCAGTTGCATCATCTGCCGCTGGTCGCCCGTCCGCTGCCCTTTGAGGAAAGCCTGCGCGAGAAGATGAAGGTGCCTTTTACGCTGCTGTGGCACAAGCGCAACAGTCACAACCCCAAAATCGTCTGGCTTAAGGAGACCATCAAATCGTTATATCGGGATATTAAGTGATCCTGCTTATTTATGTGATTTTTGCGACATATTTAACTGTTGCGTCTAAGGAATTGTAAAAGTCCTGTCCTGCCCCTTTCAAAGTCTGCGCTTCCGCATTAAAACGTATACGTTTCACCGATAATATAAGGGTGAAATTTATTAACGGACCATTAATCACGGAGCGAAAAATGGCGATACATTTTGCAAGAGGGATACTGAACGACGGGCATATGCTCTCGGTCAGGCTGTCGACAGCCTGTCATAATGCGGCCCGCGAGTTACCATCACATCGACGAACACGATTCCTGGCGTCACGCGCCCTGCTCGCCGAGCTGGTGTTCATGCTCTACGGCATCAGCGAACTGCCAGAAATCATCAATCAGCCTGATGGCAGGCCGGTGTTTCAGGATCTTAACCTTCCCGATTTTTCTCTCGCCTATGCCGGAAATATTGTCGGCGTCGCCCTGACGACGGAAGGAAAATGCGGGCTAGATCTTGAACTACAACGTTCGGCCTATTCGCTATCACGCGCCCAGAATCCGGAAAACGAAGGCTTCTCCAGTAATGAGAAGCTGTGGATTAAAAATCAAAATGACGCAAACGAAGCACAGGTTCAGCTGCTGACCCTGCGCCACAGCATTCTGAAACTCACCGGTGAAATTCATAAAGATAAACCTGAACTGCTCCAGCTGTTACCCGGCTCAGGTCGCTTACGTTCGGCAAGCCTGGCGCAACTGGAAGCCCTGAGCGATGCAGAGGATGTGCTGGTCTGGTCGCTTGCCGCGACGCCCGCCATCGAGAAGCTCAAAATCTGGCAATTTGACGGCAAGCACGGCTGGCAGAGCCTGCCCGACGCGCAAACGCGCGCGAATGCCGAAGATGCCCGTCTGATGCGATTCACCAGCCTGTCGGCTGATAAGGCTCTTATACTCAATTAGCCTGGCCGTTGTTGGCCAGAAGATAAACAGGAGTAATCATGTCCGAAACGTTGAAAGTTGTTACGTTACTGGGAAGCCTGCGCAAAGGTTCATTTAACGGTATGGTTGCGCGCACCCTGCCGAAAATTGCGCCAGCGGGTATGGACGTTGCTCCGCTGCCGTCGATTGGCGATATCCCGCTGTATGACGCCGACGTTCAGCAGGAAGACGGTTTTCCGCAAAGCGTATTAGCGCTGGCGGAGCAGATTCGTCAGGCAGATGGCGTAGTGATTGTGACGCCGGAATATAACTACTCGGTGCCGGGCGGCCTGAAAAATGCTATCGACTGGCTGTCACGCCTGCCAGAACAGCCGCTGGCCGGTAAGCCGGTGCTGATTCAGACCAGCTCTATGGGCGCGATTGGCGGCGCGCGCTGCCAGTATCACCTGCGTCAGATTCTGGTCTTCCTCGATGCGATGGTGATGAACAAGCCGGAATTTATGGGCGGTGTGATTCAGAACAAGGTCGACCCGCAGTTGGGTGAAGTGATTGAGCAGGGCACGCTGGATCATTTGACCGGTCAGTTGACCGCGTTTGGCGAGTATATTTTGCGGGTTAGGGCGTAAATGAAAAAGCCCGGCTGCATTGCCGGGCTTTGAGACTGATGACAAACGCAACATTGCCTGATGCGCTGCGCTTATCAGGCCTACAAGGTTTATGCAATATATTGAATTTGCACTACTTTGTAGGCCGGATAAGGCGTTTACGCCGCATCCGGCAAGAACAGAGCGCACTTTGTCAGCAATCTGGGCTTTATGCCTGATTTCCGACAAAGGCATTAATGCCCGTCAATAAACACAATCTTCAACACGAACAGCAGCGCGACGATAATCACGCACGGGCTGAGGTCGCGGAAACGACCGGTACCGATTTTCATCACGCAGTAAGAGATGAAGCCCAGCGCAATACCTTCGGTAATCGAGAAGCTGAACGGCATCATCACGGCGGTAATGAACGCCGGTACGGATTCGGTCAGGTCTTCCCATTTCACGCGCGCGAGGCTTGAGGTCATCAGCACGCCAACGTAAATCAGCGCACCCGCAGCCGCATAGCCCGGCACCATTCCGGCCAGCGGAGACAGGAAAATCACCAGCAGGAACAGCAGACCCACAACGACCGCCGTCAGGCCGGTACGGCCACCAACGGAAACGCCGGAAGAGGATTCGATGTACGCGGTGACGGACGAGGTGCCAATAAAGGAACCGGCGACGGACGAGACGCTATCCACATACAGCGCCTGTTTCATGCGCGGGAATTTGCCTTTTTCGTCGGTCAGGCCAGCTTTATCGGTCACGCCAATCAGCGTACCGGAGGAGTCGAACAGGTTCACCAGCATGAAGGAGAAAATCACGCCCGCCAGGCCCAGGTTAAACGAACCAGCCAGGTCAACGTGGCCCACAACCGTCATGACGCTCGGCGGCGCAGAAACGATACCGTTGTAATGCACGTCGCCCAGCATCCAGCCCAGTAGCGTGGTAACCACGATGGAGACCAGTACGGCAGCATGAATGTTACGCGAGGCCAGAATGGCGATAATGAAGAAGCCCAGCACACCCAGCAGGACGCTGTGAGAGGTCAGGTTACCAATCGCCACCAGCGTTTCAGAGTTCGCCACGATGACGCCCGCGTTTTTCAGGCCCATCATACCGATAAACAGGCCGATACCGCTGGTGATGCCCACGCGCAGGCTAACCGGGATATTGGCAATCATCCAGTAACGCACACGGAAGATAGTCAGCAACAGCAGGCCGATTGCGCCCCAGAAAATTGCGCCCATGCCAACCTGCCACGGCAGGCCCATCGCCTGAACCACGACAAAGGCGAAGAAGGCGTTCAGGCCCATCGCGGGCGCCAGTGCTACTGGCAGGTTCGCGAAAACGCCCATCAGGATGCTGCCCAATGCAGCAATCAGGCAGGTGGTGACAAACACCGCGCTGGTGTCCATGCCCGCCACGCCAAGAATTTGTGGGTTTACAAAAACGATGTAGACCATCGTCAGGAAAGTGGTGAAACCGGCAATCACTTCAGTACGTGCCGTTGTGCCGTGTTCGCGCAGTTTAAACACGCGTTCCAGCATACCCTGACCGGAAGCCTGGGTAGTTTGTTGTTGGCTCATCATCTATTTCCGCAGAAAGGAAGGAAAATTCGTCGCTATCCTATACCAAAATGCGACAATAGGCGCGGTTGCAAGATACTTTTTTTCATCTGTTTTGCTTATACGGCAACGATTGCGTCTCTCAATTCAGCAGTACGAAAACGTTAAACTTGTTATTAAGGGAATGATATGTCCGGGATTGAAGCAGTATTTTTCGACTGTGACGGCACGCTGGTCGACAGCGAAGTGATTTGTTCTCGCGCGTATGTCCACATGTTCAAAGAGTTTGGCATTACGCTTGATCTCGAAGAGATCTTTAAACGCTTCAAGGGCGTGAAACTCTACGAGATCATCGACATCATTAACGCAGAGCACGGGGTAAATCTCGCCCGCGCCGATCTGGAACCGGTTTATCGCGCTGAGGTCGCACGCCTGTTCGACTCGGAACTTGAAATAATCGCCGGGGCAGATACGCTGCTGAATGCCATGAAAGTGCCGATGTGCGTGGTCTCTAACGGCCCGGTCAGCAAAATGCAGCACTCATTGGGTAAACTGCAAATGTTGCACCATTTCCCGGAAAAACTGTTCAGCGGCTACGACATCCAGCGCTGGAAGCCGGACCCGGCGCTGATGTTCCACGCGGCGAAGGCGATGAACGTCAACGTTGAGAACTGCATTCTGGTGGATGACTCTTCCGCTGGCGCGCAGTCGGGAATTGATGCGGGAATGGAGGTGTTCTACTTCTGTGCTGACCCGCATAACAAACCGATTGATCATCCAAAGGTGACGACGTTTACCGATTTGGCGCAATTGCCTGCGCTGTGGAAAGCGCGCGGGTGGGATATAACTCGCTAAACAAAGCCGGATGGCGCTATCGCTTATCCGGCCTACAGATGTTGGGTAGGCCCGGTAAGCGCAGCGCCACCGGGCATTTTACCGCAGCCTATTACTCTTTCGGATCTTTCCCCGCCAGCAGTTTATCCAGCTCATCGCCGCCCACGTGACGGAAATCCTGCCCTTTCACGAAGTAGAAGATGTATTCGCAGATATTCTGGCAGCGGTCGCCGATACGCTCGATAGAGCGCGCACAGAATAGCGCCGTTAATACGCTCGGGATAGTGCGCGGATCTTCCATCATGTAGGTCATCAGCTGACGCACGATGCCTTCATATTCCTGGTCGACTTTCTTATCTTCGCGGTAAATACGCACCGCTTCGTCGAGATCCATACGCGCAAACGCGTCCAGCACGTCATGCAGCATCTGCACCGTGTGGCGGCCCAGCGATTCCAGGCTCACCAGCAGCGGCTGGTGCTGAGAAGAGAACTTCTCAAGCGCCGTGCGGCAGATTTTGTCGGCAACGTCGCCAATACGTTCCAGCTCGGCGATGGTTTTGATAATCGCCATCACCAGACGCAGGTCACTCGCCGTCGGCTGGCGTTTGGCGATAATGCGCACGCACGCTTCGTCGATGGCGACTTCCATCATGTTGACCTGTTTGTCGCCTTCCACCACGCGTTTGGCCAGATCGCTGTCCTGGTTGTGCATCGCGGTAATCGCGTCGGAGAGCTGCTGCTCGACCATGCCGCCCATGGTCATCACCTGGGTGCGGATGCTTTCCAGCTCGGCGTTGAACTGGCCGGAAATGTGTTTATTAAGATTGAGGTTGTCCATGGTTAACTCCAAATCAACCGTAGCGGCCAGTAATGTAATCTTCAGTCTGTTTCTTCGCAGGGCGGGTGAACAGTGCATCCGTGTCGCTGAACTCAATCAGCTCGCCCAGGTACATAAACGCCGTGTGATCCGAGCAACGCGCAGCCTGCTGCATGTTGTGGGTCACGATAACGACGGTGTAATCCTGTTTCAGTTCGGTGATCAGCTCTTCAATACGCCCGGTGGAGATCGGGTCCAGCGCGGAGCACGGTTCATCCAGCAGCAATACTTCCGGGCGAATAGCGATGCCGCGCGCGATACACAAACGCTGCTGCTGACCACCAGAAAGAGAGTACCCGCTCTGATGCAGTTTATCTTTGGTTTCGTTCCATAATGCGGCCTTGGTCAACGCCCACTGCACGCGCTCGTCCATATCGGTGCGCGAGAGCTTTTCAAACAAGCGCACGCCAAAGGCGATGTTGTCATAAATCGACATCGGGAACGGCGTGGGTTTCTGGAATACCATGCCCACTTTCGCACGCAGCAGGGCGATATCCTGGGTGTTGGTCAGGATGTTGTCGCCATCGAGCAGAATTTCCCCTTCCGCACGCTGCTCCGGGTAGAGCGCAAACATTTTGTTGAAGGTACGCAGCAACGTGGATTTTCCGCAGCCGGACGGCCCGATAAACGCCGTCACCTGGTTTTTCGCGATATCCAGGTTGATGTTCTTCAGGGCATGGAATTTGCCGTAGTAGAAGTTCAAATCACGAACCTGAATTTTACCCGGGGCAGTATTGACCATACTCATCTCAATCTCTTCCTCATCGTGCCTGATGGCGCTTCGCTTATCAGGCTTACCGTAGGCCGGATAAGGCGTTCACGCCGCCATCCGGCAAAGTGTTAACCGTGTTTCTTCTTCGCGAAAACTACGCGCGCCAGAATGTTCAGTAGCAGTACGCACAGGGTAATAATCAACACCCCGGCCCAGGCCAGTTGCTGCCACTCAGCAAACGGGCTCATCGCAAATTTAAAGATGGTGACCGGCAGGTTAGCGATCGGCTGCATCATGTCGGTACTCCAGAACTGATTCGAGAGCGCGGTAAACAGCAGCGGCGCGGTCTCACCCGCGATACGGGCAATCGCCAGCAGGATACCGGTCATAATCCCCGACACGGACGCCTTCAGCGTAATCGCCGAGATCATCTTCCACTTCGGCGTACCCAGCGCATAAGCCGCTTCACGCAGGCTATCGGGCACCAGTTTGAGCATGTTTTCGGTGGTACGAATGACGATGGGCACCTGCAACAGCGCCAGCGCAATAACCCCGGCCCAGCCGGAGAAGTGCTGCATCTGCGCCACCACAATGGTGTAAACAAACAGACCGACCACAATCGACGGTGCAGAAAGCAGGATGTCGTTGATAAAGCGAATGATTTCAGCCAGCCAGGATTTACGTCCATATTCCGCCAGGTAGATACCCGCCATGATGCCGAGCGGCGTACCAAAAACGGTCGCCCACAGGATTAACAATCCGCTCCCCGCCAGGGCATTCGCCAGACCACCGCCCGCCGTGTTCGGCGGCGGCGTCATTTCGGTGAACAGCGCAAGCGACATCCCGTCGATACCGCGAGTTACGGTGGACATCAAAATCCACACTAGCCAGAACAGACCGAATGCCATCGTCGCCATCGAAAGCGTCAGCGCAATACGATTTTTCAGGCGGCGACGCGCCTGCATTTTGCGGCGAGATTCCGCCAGGGCCGCCGTGTTTTGCATGTCGAGCGTAGCCATTAACGCGCCCCCTCGTTTTTCGCCAGGCGCATCACCATGAACTTAGATGCCGCCAGCACGATAAAGGTAATCACAAACAGGATCAGACCCAGTTCCATCAGCGCCGCGACGTGCAGGCCAGATTCCGCTTCCGCGAATTCGTTCGCCAGCGCCGAGGTAATACTGTTGCCCGGCATGTACAACGAGGCGCTGTCGAGCTGGTAGGTGTTACCGATGATAAAGGTCACCGCCATGGTTTCACCGAGCGCACGACCAAGACCCAGCATCACACCGCCAATCACGCCATTTTTGGTGAACGGAAGGACGATGCGCCAGATAACTTCCCAGGTGGTGCAGCCAATGCCGTAGGCCGACTCTTTCATCATCACCGGCGTTTGTTCGAACACATCACGCATGACCGCCGCGATGTACGGGATGATCATGATGGCGAGGATCACGCCAGCCGCCAGAATCCCGATACCAAAGGCCGGGCCGGAGAACAGCGCGCCAACAAATGGGATGTTGGAGAGAACGTTGCCAACCGGCTCCTGGAAGTACGTGGCAAACAGCGGGGCAAAGATAAACAGGCCCCACATGCCGTAAACGATACTCGGGATAGCCGCCAGCAGTTCAATAGCGATACCCAACGGGCGACGCAGCCAGTTGGGGGCCAGTTCCGTCAGGAACAGCGCGATGCCGAAGCTCACCGGAACGGCGATCAGCAGCGCGATAATTGAGGTGACGAGGGTGCCGTAGATGGGAACCAGTGCACCGTAAATATCGTTCGGCGCATCCCACTCTTTGGTCCACAGGAATGAGAAGCCGAATTTTTCGATGCTCGGCCAGGAGGAGATGATCAGGGACACGATAATGCCGCCCAACATCAATAGCACAATCAGCGCAGCCAGTTTTACCAGCGCGCTGAAGATCATGTCACCCTTTTTACCCGGTGGGTTAAAAGCAGGCTTGGTTGCAGCCATAAATCACTCTTTCCGTTAAACGCGTTTTACGAAGTTGCCCGATGGCGCAAACGCTTATCGGGCCTACAGTGTGAACCGTAGGGCGGCCAAGCGCAGCGCCACCCGCCATTTTCGTCAATATTTCCCGTTAGTACAGCGCTTTACCGCTGCTGTCTTTCACGCTGGTCTTCCATGCGGCACGAACCTGCTCAACCACGCTGTCCGGCAGTGATGCGTAATCCAGGTCGTTAGCTTGTTTCGCACCGTTTTTGTAAGCCCAGTCGAAGAACTTCAGCACTTCTGCGCCCTGCTCAGGTTTCTTCTGCTCTTTGTGCACCAGGATGAAGGTGGTGGAGGTAATCGGCCACACATCGTCACCTTTCTGGTTGGTCAGGTCCTGGGCGAAGGATTTGCTCCAGTCAACGCCTTTGGCGGCGTTAGAGAAGCTCTCTTCAGTCGGGCTTACCGGCTTACCGTCGGCAGAAACAATTTTGGTGTAGGCCAGGTTATTCTGTTTCGCATAAGCATACTCAACATAACCAATCGCCCCCGGCAGACGCTGTACGAACGCCGCGATACCGTCGTTACCTTTACCGCCGAGGCCAGTCGGCCAATTTACGGTAGAGCCCGCGCCGATTTTCGATTTCCACTCTTCATTCACTTTCGCCAGGTAGCTGGTGAAGACGAAGGAGGTACCGGAACCGTCCGCACGACGCACCACGGCGATATTCTGCGAAGGCAGTTTCACACCCGGGTTCAGTTTGGTGATGGCTTCGTCATCCCACTTCTTGATTTTACCCAGGTAGATGTCACCCAGGGTTTTGCCATCCAGCACCAGTTCACCAGATTTCAGACCCGGAATGTTTACAGCCAGAACCACACCGCCGATTACGGTCGGGAACTGGAACAGACCTTCCTGCGCCAGTTTTTCGTCAGACAGCGGGGCATCAGATGCACCGAAATCCACGGTGTTAGCGATAATTTGTTTTACGCCGCCAGAAGAACCGATGCCCTGGTAGTTCACCTTATTACCGGTCTCTTTCTGGTAGGTGTCAGCCCATTTGGCATACACCGGCGCCGGGAATGTTGCACCAGCACCTGTCAGGCTTGCTGCTGCGAATACAGAGAAAGCACTCATCGATAAGGTCGCGGCGACAACAGTTGCGACGGTGGTACGCATAACTTTCATAATGTCTCCTGGGAGGATTCATAAAGCATTGTTTAATGGCTACGATGAGCAAAATAGGACAAACAGGTGACAGTTATATGTATGGAATATGACAGTTTTATGACAAGGAGGTACTTATCGAAAATAAGGATATAAAACAATTTATATTCAATGAGTTACTTATTTTCGCGAATTACAGATTTCAGCAATATTTTCTTTTTATGACATCAGAAACAGTAGCTGAAAATGACAGATTGTCATAAATCTCAGGCGGGGTATGGCGCAAAAAAAAGCTCCACCCGAAGGTGGAGCCTGGGTGATTACTCTACGGTAACCGATTTCGCCAGGTTACGCGGCTGGTCAACGTCGGTGCCTTTGATCAGCGCCACGTGGTACGCCAGCAGTTGCAGCGGTACGGTGTAGAAGATTGGTGCAATCACCTCTTCAACGTGCGGCATCTCAATGATGTGCATGTTGTCGCTGTTGGTGAAAGCGGCATCCTGGTCGGCGAAGACATACAGCTGGCCGCCGCGTGCGCGAACTTCTTCAATGTTGGATTTCAGTTTTTCCAGCAGTTCGTTGTTCGGTGCAACGACGATAACCGGCATATCCGCGTCAATCAGCGCCAGCGGGCCATGTTTCAGCTCACCTGCGGCATAAGCTTCCGCGTGAATGTAGGAGATCTCTTTCAGCTTCAGCGCGCCTTCCAGGGCGATCGGGTACTGATCGCCACGGCCGAGGAACAACGCGTGATGCTTGTCGGAGAAATCTTCTGCAAGCGCCTCAATACGTTTGTCCTGCGACAGCATCTGCTCGATACGGCTCGGCAGCGCCTGCAGGCCATGAACGATATCGTGCTCGATGGACGCATCCAGACCTTTCAGGCTTGCCAGTTTCGCCACCAGCATCAGCAGAACGGTCAGCTGCGTGGTGAAGGCTTTGGTAGACGCTACACCGATTTCAGTGCCAGCATTGGTCATCATCGCCAGGTCGGATTCACGCACCAGCGAAGAGCCCGGCACGTTACAAATCGCCAGCGATCCAAGATAACCCAGCTCTTTTGACAGACGCAGGCCCGCGAGGGTATCTGCCGTTTCGCCAGACTGCGACAGGGTGATCATCAGGCTATTGCGACGCACCGCGGATTTGCGATAGCGGAATTCAGAAGCGATTTCCACGTCGCACGGTACGCCCGCCAGCGATTCAAACCAATAGCGAGAAACCATCCCGGAGTTATAAGAGGTACCACAGGCGATAATCTGAATATGCTCGACTTTCGCCAGCATTTCGTCGGCGTTCGGCCCCAGTTCACTTAAATCAACCTGCCCGTGGCTGATGCGGCCGGTCAGGGTGTTTTTGATGGCGTTCGGCTGCTCGTAGATCTCTTTCTGCATGTAGTGGCGGTAAATACCTTTATCGCCTGCGTCATATTGCAGATTGGATTCGATATCCTGACGTTTGACTTCTGCGCCAGATTTGTCAAACACAGTTACCGCGCGACGGGTCACTTCGGCGATATCGCCCTCTTCGAGGAAGATAAAGCGGCGAGTTACCGGCAGCAGCGCCAGCTGGTCAGAGGCGATAAAGTTTTCGCCCATACCGAGGCCGATAACCAGCGGGCTACCTGAACGCGCGGCCAGCAGGGTTTCCGGGTTACGGGTATCCATAATTACGGTGCCGTACGCGCCACGCAGCTGTGGGATAGCACGCAGTACGGCTTCACGCAGCGTGCCGCCCTGCTCCATTTCCCAGTGCACCAGGTGTGCGATAACTTCGGTATCCGTTTCGGACACGAAGGTATAGCCACGGCCCTGCAACATTTCGCGCAGCGGTTCGTGGTTTTCGATGATGCCGTTATGCACCACCACAATGTGTTCAGAAACATGCGGATGCGCGTTGGTTTCTGATGGTTCGCCGTGCGTTGCCCAACGGGTGTGAGCAATACCGGTGCCGCCGTGAAGCGGGTGTTCTTCCGCCGCCTGAGAGAGCATCTGGACTTTACCCAGACGACGCAGACGGGTCATGTTGCCCTTTTCATCAACGACCGCCAGTCCCGCGGAGTCATAACCACGGTATTCCAGACGACGTAAACCTTCGAGAAGGATCTCAGCTACATCACGTTGCGCGACTGCGCCTACAATTCCACACATAGTTTTTTAATTCCGATTTTGGCGATATGCCAGTCGTTGTCGGTCAACCTGTATGCCCGTATTTTCGGGCGCCCCGAGCCTTTGTAGAGAGTGGGGTTATTATTTTGAGTACTGCATTTTGGGCGGGAGATTATGTTATCTCCTCACCCCTGTCTGCCTGATGCGGCTTCGCCTTATCAGGCCTACAAATAGATCAACATCACAGTATTACTTCTTCTTCACCGGACGCTGCCAGCCCTGTTTATGGACCTGCGGTACACGGCTTAAAACCAGTTCGTTATCAGCAACATTGCGCGTTACCGTGGTGCCTGCGGCGATGGTCACGCCATTGCCAACGGTAACCGGCGCCACCAGCTGTGTGTCGGAACCTACAAACACATCATTCCCGATGATAGTTTTGAATTTATTCGCGCCATCGTAATTACAGGTAATGGTGCCCGCGCCGATATTCACGTTGTCGCCAATTTCCGCATCGCCCAGGTAGGTCAGATGACCGGCTTTCGAGCCTTTTCCCAGACGCGCTTTTTTCATTTCAACGAAGTTGCCAACGTGTGCGCCTTCCATGAGTTCCGCGCCAGGACGCAGACGTGCGAACGGGCCGATGGTGCAGGCGGCGTCGAGACGCGCATCTTCTACCACGCTGTAAGGGCTGATTTCACAATCGTCGCCAATTACCGCGTTTTTAATCACGCAGCCCGCGCCAATTTTCACGCGGTTGCCCAGCGTAACGTCGCCTTCCAGAATAACGTTAGCGTCAATTTCCACATCGCGCCCGTGCGTCAGGGTGCCACGGAGATCAAAACGCGCCGGGTCGCGCAGCATAACGCCCGCCAGCAGCAGTTTATCAGCCTGCTCAGACTGATAAACGCGTTCCAGGCGGGAAAGTTGCAGGCGGTTGTTGACGCCCTCCACTTCGCTCAGGCGGTCAGGATGCACGGCGGCAATTTCACGCCCTTCCTGATACGCCATCGCGATGATGTCGGTGATGTAAAACTCACCCTGCGCATTGTTGTTATTCAGCTTCGACAACCAGCGCTTCATATCCGCACCGCTGGCAATCAGAATGCCGGTATTGATTTCCTGAATCTGACGCTGTTCATCGCTGGCATCTTTATGTTCAACAATGCCGGTCACTTTGCCATTTTCGCGGGTGATGCGGCCATAGCCGGTAGGATCGTCGAGCTTGACGGTCAGCAGACCAATACCGCCCTGTGGTTTCGCATCGCGCAGGCGTTGCAGCGTTTCAAGCGAGATCAGAGGCACATCGCCATACAGCATCATGATGTCTTCATCATCGGCAAAGAACGGCGCGGCCTGCTGCATGGCATGGCCCGTACCCAGCTGTTCTGCCTGAAGCACCCAGTTCAGGTTACCGTCGGTCAGCGTCTTTTTGAGCAGTTCGCCGCCGTGGCCATACACCAGATGAACCTGCGCTGCGCCTAATTTATTGGCAGCATCAATGACGTGTTGCACCATCGGCTTTCCTGCCAGGGTGTGCAGCACTTTAGGAAGTTCGGAATACATGCGGGTGCCTTTGCCTGCGGCAAGGATCACGACGCTCATTGTACTGTTAGACATATGCATCCTGTCTGTAAATTAAGTAGGAAGTAAACCCCATTTCACCTTGAAATTTCTACATATTTTTCATCATGAAATGGTCTGCTGTTAAAACGGTCAACCGTCTGTTGTTACACGCCTTTCTGAGCCCATTTTCGACCATCATAAAAGGTTTTGTCTTGTAAAAGTTTAGGCAACACGCCGAATTACGCGCTATGCCACTGCTTATGTTCTTCTTTTGTCACCTGAATAAAGATCGCATGGAAATAAAACAGTGTTTTATTTGAGCGGTTTTGTGACGCACAAAAAAGAAACAGCATTTCATTTTGGTGATAATCGCAGCGGGAAACCATTCAGGAAGATAATATGAAAAACAAATTACCTCTGGCTTTAACCCTGTGCAGCGCTGCTATCACCCTACCAGCACTGGCCGCAGATGCACCACTCTGGAAAGCGATCGCCTTTGGGCAATCGACAGATATGAATTTCTCTTCCAACGTTCTGCCGGAAAAAGTTGGCGTGAACAACGTCACCATTGAGGGTAAAACGCTCGGCCCTGACAGCACGGCGGATTTAAGCAAACCCATTACCCTTGAAAGTCGCGGCGGTAAAATTGCTAACTCGCATGATGGCCTGACGTTCTTCTACACCCAGCTTCCCACAGAGGAAAACTTTGTGCTGCAGGCCACGGTGACCATCGATCAGTTTGGCCCGGAAAACGGCGCCAAACCGGCAGCGCAGGAGGGCGCGGGTTTACTGGTGCGCGATGTGATTGGCGCCCCGAGACAGGAACCGCTGAAAGAGGGTTATGAAGAGTTCCCGGCCGCATCCAATATGGTGATGAATGCCATCATGACGCAGGACAAAAAGGATGCCCACCGCGTGAAGCTACAGGCCATCGCGCGCGAAGGTATTACACAACCGTGGGGCAATGCCGGGTCGGCTATAAATAAGGTGAGCTACAAAGAAGAAGTCGATCTGCAAAAGACGCCGACCTTCCGCCTGAAGCTTGAGCGTACGAACGAAGGCTTCGTTACCGCCTGGGCGCCTGCGGGCAGTGAAGAGTGGGTCAGCGAAACGCTGCCGCGCGCCGATCTAATTTCTGTGCAGGATAAGCAACATTACTACGTCGGCTTCTTTGCCTCGCGTAATGCCAAAATCACCGTCAGCGATGCGTCACTCACCACGTCTACCGCGCAAACCGTGGCATCTGCACCTTTTGTGGCGAAAAGCTGGCCGCCGGTGATGCAGGTAGCGTCCGCAGATAAAAGTCTGAGCAAAGATTACACCCTTCAGGCGCGTGCCAACGGTGACGGAAACTTTACCGTGCGTCACAACGAAGTGGTGATCGGGCTTGATAAAGCAGTGAAGGCCGGCGAGATGTTTACCCTGCCCACTCAGCTTCAGGAGAACAATAATTTCCAGATAAGCTGGACACCCGCAAACGGCAAGCCGGTAACCCAGAGTATGGACGTGCAACTCGTCACGACCATCACGGGCAACACGCTTTATGTCGCGCCAGACGGAAAAGCGGAAGGGAAAGGGACGCAGGCGTCGCCGTTGGATCTCAATACCGCCATCAGCCTGCTGCCGCCCGGCGGAAAAATCATTCTTGCCGCGGGAAGTTATCCGAAAACGGATATTCCGCTCAGCGCCAGCGGCCTGAAGGATAAGCCGAAAACGCTGACGGCCAACGGTAAAGCGGTGATCCACGGTATGCTGCTGGACGCGAACTACTGGCATCTCAACGGTATTGATATTACCGATAAGAGTTTGCGTATTCAGGGCAGCCATAACATTATCGAGAACGTTGTGGCCTATCACAACGACGATACCGGGATTCAGATCTCTTCGCCGGATAAACTGGGTCGCCCACTTTGGGCCAGCTATAACCGGGTCGTGAATTCAGAATCGTTCAGCAATGAAGATCCGGGTAAGATCAATGCCGACGGCTTTGCGGTGAAAATGCGCGTGGGGGAAGGCAACCGGCTGGAAGGATGCTATTCACATGACAACATTGATGACGGCTACGATCTGTTCAACAAGATTGAAGACGGTGCCAACGGCGTAGTGGTGATTGAGAACTCCATCGCCCGTAACAACACCAGCAACGGCTTTAAGTTAGGTGGGGAAGGGCAACCGGTCGCGCATGAGATCCGTAACAGTATTGCGATTGGCAACCACCTCGATGGCTTCACCGATAACTTTAATCCGGGCAAGCTGGTGGTGGTGAACAACGTTGCCGTCGACAACCAACGCTTTAACTATATCTTCCGCCCAAGCCCTTATGGCGATGCGTCAACGCAGGGTGTCTTCAGTAACAACCTGTCGCTGCGCACAACGCCCGGAAAATACGATGATGCGGTGGTGGGGAATATTGATGCCAGTAACATCTTTATTACAGAAGGGGAAAGCGTAAACAGCAAAGAGTATCTCTCGCTGGACCTGCCGCAGCCGCTGGAGCGTAACGCGGATGGCAGCTTTAAGACCGGGGATTTCCTGACTAAAAACTAAAACTGCCCATAAACAAAAAGGTCGCCATCAGGCGACCTTCTTCGTTTGGTTCTCGTTCACACCGCATGTGTTGTGGTTTTAGTTAGCGGTACAGCGCAAAACGAAACACAGCAAACGAGGCTTTCAGCCATGCAACCTTAGTGGTTGATAGTACCGAAAGAGATATTCATTGAGCTGAAAAGAGCGATGATTTTGTTGATCAGTTTCATGATAGCACCTTTGTAGGAAGATAATTTTTGTGACTCAACTCACAAAAATAAGTCTACGCCTCATTTTTTAAACGATCAACGTTTTTGTGATGCTCATCACAAAATATCAAAACTCCTTTTCAGTTTCAGGCAAATTGAAACAGTGCGGTAAAACCTGCATGAGCACGCTTTACCGCATCCACTCAGTTACGTGACATAAACAGACGCAGAACATACCAGAACATCGTGGCAATTGACGCAAACAGATGCAGCGCCGCGCCCGCAGGACGGTTGGTTGGATAGTGGTGAATGATGTTAGACGTATCGTACAGAATGAACCCTGCGCACAGCAGCACCATCGCGGCACTGAACCAAATGCCAAGAGAGAACCCGAGTATCACGCTCGCCACAATAGCGCCCAGTGCGATAAAGCTCGCCATCGTCAAAAAAGAGCGCATAAAAGAAAAGTCTTTACGCGTGGTGAAGGCGGTAAAGGTCAGGCCGCACACCAGCAGCAACGTAGTAATCGCAGCGGATGGGATGATGTCCGGGTTGATGTATCTGGCCATGGTGAGCAACGGCGCGAAGATTAACGCTTCGGCGAGCACGTAAATCCCAAGACCAATCTGCTGGGTATTGTCTGATGCCACATTATCGGCGAGACGCGTCGCCAGCATGCTCACCAGCATAAATGCCCCCAGTACCACCAGCCAGCCATAACGACCGCCCGCGGCCAGTTTTGCCAGCATCATCTCGCCCACGCCCTGATTCATAAACACAGCGCTCAGCAAAATAAAGCCCAGCACCGAAACGGCAAGGTGAATGTAGGTTTGGCGAATAAACGTAGCGCGGTTAGTCTGACGAGCAGATTGCGGGCCTTCAAATAACGGTTTAAATGACATGCTAATGATCCCTCATATAGTTACAGCTGTAATAGTTACATGCGAGACAAAATAGCACTGCGTCGAGAGGGTGACAATTAGCGTTGAAGGGATCGGGTAACTTTTTGAATATTAATAAATATTTTGTATATAACGGGTCGCAATCATAAAAAAAGCCAGTCTGGAAACCAGACTGGCTTTTTGACTTTTCAAGCCGGTGTTACATCGCTTTCTTGGTCAGCTCGATAACGCGCAGCTGCGCGATCGCTTTGGCCAGTTCCGCAGACGCCTGAGCGTAATCCACGTCGCCGTGAGAGCTCTTAATGTGCTCTTCCGCTTTGCGTTTCGCTTCCAGGGCTCGCGCTTCGTCGAGATCCTGGCCACGAATGGCGGTATCAGCCAGAACGGTCGTGCTACCAGGCTGCACTTCAAGAATGCCGCCAGACAGGTAGATAAACTCTTCATGACCGTGCTGTTTCACGATGCGGATCATACCAGGCTTAATGGCGGTGAGCAGCGGGGCGTGACCCGGGTAAATACCCAGTTCACCTTCGCTACCCGTTACCTGGATTTTCTCGACCAGACCAGAGAACATTTGTTGCTCTGCGCTGACGACGTCCAGGTGGTAAGTCATTGCCATATCACCCTCCGATTAAGGCGTTAAAGTTTTTTGGCTTTTTCCACGGCTTCGTCGATGGAACCGACCATGTAGAACGCCTGCTCTGGCAGGTGATCGTATTCGCCGTCCATGATGCCTTTAAAGCCACGGATGGTGTCTTTCAGGGAAACGTATTTACCCGGAGAACCGGTGAATACTTCCGCTACGAAGAACGGCTGGGACAGGAAGCGCTGAATTTTACGTGCGCGTGCTACCACCAGTTTATCTTCTTCAGACAGTTCATCCATACCCAGGATAGCGATGATGTCTTTCAGTTCCTGATAACGCTGCAGGATGGACTGAACGCCACGCGCAGTGTCGTAGTGTTCCTGACCAACAACCAGCGGATCCAGCTGACGGCTGGTGGAGTCCAGCGGGTCAACGGCCGGGTAGATACCCAGAGACGCGATCTGACGGCTCAGTACCACGGTTGCGTCTAAGTGTGCAAAGGTGGTTGCTGGGGATGGGTCAGTCAAGTCATCCGCAGGTACGTATACCGCCTGTACGGAGGTGATAGAACCGGTTTTGGTGGAGGTGATACGTTCCTGAAGAACACCCATCTCTTCCGCCAGGGTCGGCTGATAACCTACCGCTGAAGGCATACGACCCAGCAGTGCGGATACTTCCGTACCGGCCAGGGTATAACGATAGATGTTATCGACGAACAGCAGTACGTCACGGCCTTCGTCACGGAATTTCTCAGCCATGGTCAGGCCGGTCAGTGCAACGCGCAGACGGTTTCCCGGCGGCTCGTTCATCTGGCCATACACCAGGGATACTTTATCGATAACGTTGGATTCGGTCATTTCGTGGTAGAAGTCGTTACCCTCACGAGTACGTTCACCTACGCCCGCAAACACAGAGTAACCGGAGTGCTCGATCGCGATGTTACGAATGAGCTCCATCATGTTTACGGTTTTACCTACA
>CAJYVI010000128.1 GCA_913778145.1 uncultured Pseudocitrobacter sp. | reverse complement strand
GCCATCTCTCCTGTTAGTAAGCGCGTTTTGTTTTTGATTTTCAGCCGCGTTTTGCAACCACTGGTGAACAGCCGCCACATCAGGCAGACGTGCCTTAGCCTGCGTGTCGCCCGTTCCCACTTTAATCGATATTCCACCCAGTCTGTTTACGGCGGCAAAGCCCGCCTCATCCGTTAAATCATCACCAATAAATACCGGCAGCTTGCCGCTAAAGGGCGCCTCCTGCATAAAGGCGACAATCGCTGCGCCTTTGTTGATCCCCTTTGGTTTAATCTCCACAACACACTTACCCGGCTGAAGCGCCAGCTCGGGAAACTGCGCAACGATATCCTGCGCCAGCGCCACGATCGCCGCTTCATGCTGCGGCGCCTGACGATAATGCAGCGCAAAAGCCATCCCTTTGGCTTCAAGCTCGGCCCCGGTCAATAATGCCAGCGCCGCGCTCAGTTGCTGATGAACGCGATGCGCAGTCTGATCTTCTAGGGCAACGATATGCGTTTTCCCGCTGATATCACGGCGTTCCGCTCCGTGTACGCCCGCCAGAGGGAAGCGATACGGACTGGCGAGCCTGTCCAGCTCAACCATTGAGCGCCCTGAAATCAACGCTACTGCGCCATCATGTGCCTGTGACAACCGAAACAGCGCATCACGGACGGGCTCAGGTATAGCAACATGATCGGGATGCGGTTTGATCCCTGCGAGAGTGCCATCGAGGTCAAAGAAAAAAGCGACATTTTCAGTTGGCGCAGGGGGTACAGATAACAGGTCAGCCACCCTGGGTTCCTCCTTATCAGTGAATTACGCGGTAACGTGTTAACAAAAAGTTAGCAGTTAAAGTATAGACAGTGTGACGCGGCTCGCCATTTTCAAATGAAAACGCCGGTGGAATTCGCCACCGGCGTTGCCAGTACATACACTTAAAAATTGGGTCTGTTTTTTAAACGGTACGTTTCGCTTTTTGTTTGTAACGGTCAAAAATGACCGCCGCGAGCAGAATCAAACCGCGCACCACATACTGCGAGAATGGCGAAATATTCAGCAGGTTCATGGCGTTTTCTACCGTGCCCAAAATCAGTATTCCGGCCACGACATAAGAGATTTTCCCGATACCGCCTTTCAGCGACACCCCGCCCAGTACGCAGGCTGAGATGACGATCAGCTCATATCCGATGGAGGTCATCGGCTGTCCGCTGGTCATGCGCGAGGCCAGAATGATCCCTGCCGCCGCCGACACCAGACCGGAAAGAATAAAGATGATAATTTTGGTTCGCACCACCGGCACTCCCGCCAGTCGCGCAGCCTCTTCGTTGCCACCAATCGCCAGGGTATTACGGCCAAAAGTGGTCTTATTCAGTAATAATCCGAAAATGATTAAACAGGCGACCGTCAGCCAGATTGGCGCCGGTAAACCGAGCCAGTTAGCGTATCCCAGTTCGAAGAAACGCTCGTCTTCAATGCCTACGGCTTTACCGTCAGAGATGATGTAGGCAAGGCCGCGTACAATTTGCATGGTGGCAAGCGTCGTGATCAGGGCGTTGATCTTCAGTCTGGCTATCACAAAACCGTTGACCAGACCGCTCAGCACGCCCAGCATCAGCCCGGCAAAAACACCGATCCACAGGCTTTCCGTCAGGTTGATCACTACCGCAGTCGTGACCCCGGCGCAGGCAATCACCGAAGCGACGGAGAGGTCAAAATCGCCAGAAGCCAGGCAGAACAGCATTCCGCAGGCGACCATGCCGGACATCGATATCGCCAGACCCAGCCCTTTCATGTTGACGAAGGAAGCAAAGTTCGGCACAAAAATCGCACAACCGATAAACAGTACGGCGAAGACAACCAGCATGCCGTACTGATCCCAGATACGTCCAAAGCTGAGTGATGGTCGGCGTGCGCCGGAAGTCGTTAAAGATGACATCATAAACTCCTTTCTCAGGCGACGGCCTGACTCACTTTAGGCATAGCAAGGCTTAACGCCTGCTGTTCATTGGCGCTGCCATGCAGCAGTTCACCGGCTATTTCACCTTCTCGCATCACCACGATGCGATCCGCCACGCCCAACACTTCCGGCAGGTCGCTGGAGGCGAACAGTACCGCGACACCGGACGCCGCCAACGCGTAAATGACGTTGTAGATTTCATGCTTTGCTCCCACATCGATACCGCGCGTGGGTTCATCAAGCAGAATGACCTTCATCTCTTCCTACAGCCAACGTCCAAGAATCGCTTTCTGCTGGTTACCACCGGAGAGATTCATAATCAGCTGCTCGGCACCCGGCGTTTTGATATTCAAAGATTGAATATGTTGATCCGCATTGCGCGTTTCCCAGCCGTTGTCTATCAGGCAGCCTGCGTGAATGTTATTGCGTCGTGCGCTGATATTGATGTTGTCGCGCACGGAGTGAACGGGAATAATCCCTTCGGCTTTACGATCTTCCGGGCATAGCATCATACCGGCGCGAATGGCATGCGCAGGTTTATCGATGGTGACCGCAGCGCCGTCGATGTAAACCTGACCGCCGGTAATTTTGTTGCCGCCAAACAGCCCTTTCATCAGTTCGCTACGCCCGGCCCCAACCAGCCCAAACAGGCCAACGATTTCGCCACTGCGCACCGTCAGAGAGATGGGCGAGCGCACGCCCGGCGCTTTGACCTGGTCCAGCCGCAGGCGTTCTGCGCCGTGCTCGCGCGGTTGCCAGCCATAAATATCACCAATATCACGACCAACCATCGCCTGAACCAGGCTGTCGTGGTTCACTTTTTCCCTATCGCTGAAGGTGCAGACATAACGTCCATCTTTAAATACGGTAATGGCATCGCTCAGGGCAAAAATCTCTTCCATACGATGAGAGACATAGATGATCACACGGCCTTCGTTGCGCAGCTCGCGGATCACGCGAAACAGATTTTCAATTTCACGCGCAGAAAGTGAACTGGTCGGTTCGTCGAAAGCGATGACTTTGGCGTTACGCGCCAGCGCTTTGGCAATTTCCACCATCTGCCACTGGCCGATAGAGAGATACTTCAGCGGTGTATCCGGGTCAATATCCAGCCCCAAATGCTGCAGCTGTAACCCGGCTTCGTAGTTCAACAGCGAGCGATTAACAATGCCGCCTTTGCTGGGTAGCTGCCCGAGATAGATGTTCTCCGCGACGGTCATCTCCGGCACCAGATGCAGTTCCTGATAAATAATCGCCACACCGGCATTCAGCGCGGCGGTGGTATCCGCAAAGGCGATATCCTGGCCGCGCAGGGCCAACGTGCCCGCCGTCGGTGCGTAGTTGCCGCTCAGTATTTTAAGCAGCGTCGATTTCCCGGCACCGTTCTCGCCCATCAGCGCGTGCACCTGCCCGGTATAGCAGTCAAAGCTGATATCGGATAGGGCTTTCACGCCCGGAAAGGTTTTGGAAATACCGCGAAACGAGAGATAAGGGGTTGACTGTTGCATAACCACTCCTGAATTGCAGGGGCACCTCTCCTCCGGCAATAACGCCGGGGGAGAGGCATCACGACTCACAGACCTTTTTTCGCCAGCTCTTCTTTGAAGTTATCGCGGGTAATCAGCACCACGTCGGTAACCGCGGTGAATTTCGGCGGCTCTACGCCCTTCTCAACCCAGTTGTAAAGCATTTCACTGGTTTTATAGCCGTGAATGTCCGGGCTAGGCAGCAGGGAACCATAGAAGCCGGTGGCCTGGGCTTTCGACAGTTCGTTCACCGCATCCACGCCGTTGATGCCGATACCGATGACATCGGCCGCTTTGAAGCCCTGGCCCTCCGTCGCGCGCACGCCGCCCAGTACGGTGTTATCGTTCATGCCGACAATCAGCCAGTGTTTCACGCCGGGATGCTGCACTAACATGGAGTTACCGGCATCAAACGCGCCGGGGATATCGTTAGATTTGGTGGGTACCTGATAAATCTGTTTTTCCGGGAAGCCTGCGGCTTTCAGTGCATCCAGCGAACCGGTAGTGCGGCGACGCGCGGTATCAAGTTCGTTGGCGGTGATCGCCATTACGGCGGTATCTTTCACATCCCAGCCGCGTTTTTGCATCTCTTTATAGAGTTCCTGGCCCTGACGCGCGCCGATTTCGCTTGCCGCCATCATCACCAGTGGAACACTCTCCATTGGCTTGCCTTTCGCGTTGACGAACTGGTCATCGACGGTAATCACTTTCATGTCGTAGCCGCGCGCTTTAGCCATAATTGCCGAGCCAAGTTTCGGGTCTGGCGTACAGATAACAAATCCTTTCGCACCGTTAGCCGCCAGGCTATCGATGGCGTTCAGGGTTTTCTCGCCGTCGGGCACGGCAATCTTAATCACGTTAAAGCCCAAATCTTTGCCGGCTTTATCGGCAAACTTCCATTCAGTCTGGAACCACGGTTCTTCCGGCTGCTTCACCAGAAAACCGAGCTTTAAATTTTCCGCCATAGCTGATTGTGACATAACCGCGGCCAGGCCGATGGCGGCCAGCGCTTTAGTGAATTTGTGCATGGTATACTCCAGCCTTTGTGCTTTTATTTGTAGGGAAATAATCGGTTTTAATATTTAATTAGGACGTAAAACAACGTATTAGCCGTCTCGTTAATCGGTATACGGTTGTTAGCACATTAATAGCGGGAAAGTATTTATCCATAAGAGAGCCGCATCACATCGCAGAATTACAGTAGTTGCATGCATGGATTTAGCAGAAAATGACATACGGAAAGGGCGAATTGTCCGACAATTCGCCCTCTTTATAGCAATATAATCTATATTGTTAGTTGGCTAATCCTCACGCCAAGGATTACCAGGGATAATAGATGTGGTCCGCGTGGTCGCGCACTGGCGCTTCATCACCTAATAAGCGCGCCGCCACGGTAAAGGCGAAATCAAACACGTGGCCAAAGCCTTTCCCGCTGATAAGATTGCCATCTTCTACTACGGGGGCGTCGATATACTCGCCGTCTTTAATATCCTGCCATAAGTCACCGGAGCACACGTAGCGACGTCCTTTCAGTAAGCCGTTACCCGCCAGCACCCGCGCAGCGGCTGAACAGATCGGGCAAATATATTTGCCGGCGTCATCGTGCGCGGCGACAAATTTCACCACGTCTTTATTCGCCGCCAGATTCACGCTGCCCTGCGGCCCGCCTGGCAGAACGACGGCGTCGTAGATTTTATCCATGCGTTCTGCAAGCGTGGCATCCGCCACCATTGGGATATCGTGATAGCTCACCACCGCGCGCGATTCTGCGCAGGAGACCAGTTCAACCTGAAGATGCAAACGACGTAGGATATCAATGGTGACGATCGCTTCACCTTCCTCAAACCCGGGTGCTAACAGCACGGCAACCTGTTTCATCGTAACTCCTGTTTTATCGTAATAAGGGGGTGGACAGGGATTAGCGCACAACATCCCTTGTCTATTAATTGGAAAAAATGATCTAAAACAAATTCTGATTCACTGGATGCTTATCTGTCTCACGAAATAATCAAGTATAAAATAAACCATTGTTTCATTTTATCATATGAATAGTACGTAATACCTGGCAAGACATGAAGCAAGATTTATCGCTTGTTCATAAAAAATGATAAGTCGATCACAAATAAATATGAGAATTAATATATTCACCATATAAATCATTAAGGTGACAGTATTCAACCCGCCTGAATGCTGAGGGATAATCCATTTCTGGAATATAGTTGTAACGAAACGTAAATGAGAGAACTTAAGAGTTTTCTTAAATGAAACTGCACGCTATTATTTTTTGAGCCGATTCAGGAATCGTACATCGGTCACATTCAGAGGCTGTCGAATATTACATTCTGTCATTGTTCTCTGACGCGTAAATAGCGCAACTTTCGCTTGAGTTAATTTATGCTGCGTTGGCGTAGCGTAAAGATGAAAGCAAGAATGCACGTTGTTCACGCGAGTTGTCCCTTCCAGGAAATAAGGATATTGGTATGGCAGTCCCAGGAATGGTTCAAAAACTGAATACTCAAATGAACCTTGAGTTTTACGCATCTAATCTCTATCTCCGTCTGAGCGAGTGGTGTTCTGAACAACGCCTCAACGGTACCGCAACCTTTCTTCGTGCGCAGGCACAAACCAGCGTCACCCAAATGATGCGTGTATTTGATTACATGAAGAAATCTGGCGGGTATCCGGTAGTGAAAGCCATCGAGCCGCACGAAGAGCAGTGTGCCTCACTCGAAGAACTCTTCCTGAAAACCATTGAAGAGTACAACCAGCGCAGCAGCACGCTTTCTGAGTTGGCCGAGCAGGCGAAGGTTCTGCGAGACGACAGCACGCTGAGCTTTTTGACTAATCTTGAAGAAGAACAACAGCAGGATGGCATATTACTTCAGGCGATTCTTGAAGAAGTGCGCAACGCTAATAAAGCAGGCCTGTGTATGCAACAAACCGATCAGCATCTGCTGAACGTGGTCAATCATCAGGTGCATTAATCCCTTCTGCAATTCACAACCGGCAGCATAAACCTGCCGGTTGCAAACACACCTTGATTACCCAATCAGTGCGCTTCACCCTGCGGGGTAAACTTCAATTCAATCAGGGCGATGGCTTTCTGAATAGCGCGCAGCGTGACAGGATCCGCTGACGGATGCCCGGCAAAATCGATCGATTTCAGTTGAGTGGACATCTTCTCACGCACTTCGACGGGGGCGATGACATCGATGACATCTAGAATTTGCTTAATGACCAACTGGCAGGCCACTACGTCGGATACCAGTTCTTCATCAGCAGTCAGGTTCTGGGACATATACGCTCCTTAACATTTAGGGGTACTATGGTACCCGAAAGGACCGAAGCGCGCCCCTTACAGACATAAAAAAACCTGCCGTGGCAGGTTTTTTTATCAGAACATAGCGCCTGGCGGTACGTCTTTGAAAGTCTTGCAATAGTTCTCGAACATGCTTTTGAGGATTTTGCGCATGCGTTGTTTCATTGTGATGCTCCTATTTTGTTACGCAGGTGTTATTGTCTTTTGCCACATAGTATGACATTCATCACAAAAATCAACCAAAATGAGACGCACATCACGTTTATTTTTTCAGCAAATAGCGATAAAGACCTATTATCTGAAACAAATCCGTAACTTAGATTGAAACTTAAATTACAAAATTTGCAGATTATTTTGATAGGGTAAAACAAAAAATGAGTGAGCCTCTCCAGGCACAAAACGGGCGCGGCCTGTCGCCCGCGGCTCTGTTGGTTGCTGGGGCGTTTTTTATGGAATTTCTTGATGGCACCGTGATCGCCACCGCCCTGCCCGACATGGCAAAAAGTTTCGGCGTTGACGCCGTCGATCTGAATATCGGTATCAGCGCCTACCTGATTACGCTGGCCGTACTTATCCCTGCCAGCGGCTGGATCGCCGACAGATTCGGCGCACGTAAAATATTCACGCTGGCGTTGGCCATTTTTACAGTTGCATCTGTATTCTGCGGGCTGGCAACCAGCGTGGAGAGTTTCGTCGCCATGCGTATTGTTCAGGGGATGGGCGGCGCGCTCATGGTCCCCGTTGGGCGTCTGGCGGTGCTGCGTACCACGCCAAAACATCTGCTTATCACCGCCATCGCTACGCTGACCTGGCCCGCGCTCATCGCGCCCATTATCGGGCCGCCGCTGGGCGGGTTTATCACCAGCGTCGCCGACTGGCGGTGGATCTTCTTTATTAACCTTCCACTGGGCATCATCGCCATTCTGCTGTCGCTACGTATTATTCCGAATATTCGCGATGACGAACGCCGCCCCTTTGACCTGCCCGGTTTTCTCGCCACGTCGGTGGCGATGGTCAGCCTGGTATGTGCGATGGAGGCGCTTGGCGGGCAAACTCAGCAAAACGGACTGGTGCTGACACTGTTCGTCATCGGCGGGTTAGCGTTTTATTACTCGCTGTATCATTTCCGGCGGGCAAAATGGCCGATGATCCGCCTGGATGCGCTGAAAGTGCCCACCTTCCGGGTCACAATGTACGGCGGATCGCTGTTCCGTGCCTCAATCAGTGCGGTGCCATTTTTGCTGCCGCTGCTGTTTCAGGTCGGTTTTGGGATGGATCCCTTCCATTCCGGTCTGCTGGTGCTGGCGGTATTTGTCGGCAATCTGACCATCAAGCCCGCCACCACGCCGCTGATTCGCTGGCTGGGGTTCCGCCGTTTATTATTGATTAATGGCGCACTGAACGTGCTGGCCCTGATCGCCTGCGCCTTTTTAACGCCGCAAACGCCCGTGTGGGCCATATTACTGGTGCTTTATTTAGGCGGCGTATTCCGCTCCATCCAGTTCACAGGGGTGAGTACACTGGCTTTTGCCGACGTGCCTGGCCCGCAGATGAGTTACGCCAACACGCTGTTCAGCACCGCCAGCCAGTTAGCCATTGGACTTGGCATTACCCTCGGGGCAATCGGTATTCGTTTGGGAGAGAAAGTAAGCGAAGTTCTGGCGCTCGGCGCAATGCCGGGAATCAGCTTCAGGCTGGCGTTTGTATTTATCGCCATTATCTGCCTGATTGGGATGATAGATACCCTGCGGCTGACTAAAGATGCCGGTGTGTCGGTATCCAAAAAAGTGAAGGCGTAGAAACAAAAATCCCCACCTACGTGGGGATTTTTATATCATGCAAAATTAGCCGAGGATCTGGCGCACGAACGCTTCGATCTCTTTATTCTGGCAGTTTTCGAAGAAGCACTGCTGGAAACGTTGACCAGAAACGGCGGTTTTCACCAGTTCCGGGTCAATGGCGCGCAGCGTATCCAGATAGTTTTCTTTCACTACCGCTGCTTTCACCTGGTTCAGAATACCCGCGTTACGCACCTGCGGTTCTTTACGCTCTGGCGGATAGCCTTCACCGTTGCGACCGGTAAACGCTTTTTCAAAGATAAAGCGCACGTTCAGTTCCGCGCCCCAGCCGAAGCCTTTGGCAAACGGCAGAGAAAGTGCGTTACCGTTGTTGATTTGCGCGAACAGGAAGGCATCAGCCGGGTCGATGCAGTAACCACACACCACGCCCGGATGAATGTTCAGAGACATCAGCGCGCCCTGCCCAGTGCCGCAGCCAGTCACCACGAAATCAACCGCTTTGGAATTCAGCAGAATGCTGGCCATGATACCCAGGTGAATGTAGGTCAGATGATGGTCGTTCTCATCGCTCATACCTACGTTGAAAACCGGGAAACCTTTTTCATCAGCAACCGCTTTTAACTCATTATGAATGATGGCGTTTTTGCTGGCCTGGCTGTTTTCCATCATCAGTGCAATTTTCATTCTTTCCTCTCCTGAATGCAGCGCGGGCGTCTCCCGCAAAGGTTCGATAACAATGTATGAACCTTACAACCTCTTAAACAGACTTTCAAATTTTATGAAAAATGGTTTTAAAATTCACAGCAAGGCTCACATTTTTGCTGTGCCTGGCGGAGAATCGTCGCCTTAAGAAAGCGCGGTTATCGCCTTTATTCCAGGGATTGCCCTCGCTTAAAGCTGTCATGATAAGGCAATGATAGATTGCCCCGAGTACTACCATGAAAACTCTCATCCCGATTAGCGCTATCGTGCTGGTGCTTTCCGCCTGTAGCGTCCACCGACAAGCAACTGTGAGCGAGATGGACGCAACCAGCGGTGTTGTGCGCCTGACCTACGGGCAGGCGATGCTTCAGAATGCCCAAACCGATAATTATGTTGTTAACGGTAGCGCCACCAAAGCCTGTCAGCAGATGGGCTACGCCACCGCTTTTGCCTACGGGCAACCGATTACCACCTGCGTTAGCAGCAGTGGGCCATTGTGTATTAATGAAAGAGTGACGTTACAGTATCAGTGCAGGGGAGTAGCCATAACCCCGGACTGGAATTAAAGATTTCGCCGGAATAAGTCCCGGCGATATTATTATGCCAATGCGTTTTATTCCCATTCGCATTATTAAATAAGGTTTTTTATTTTTACCTTTTGCAAATAAATTAATAACAATTTATAGTTCCTCCATAATTAATTAACGTCTTTATGGAGCCTGACCATGTTAAAAGCGGATATGATCGAGAAATTAAACCAACAAATGAATCTCGAGCTTTACTCCTCCCTGCTTTACCAACAGATGAGCGCCTGGTGTAGCTTTAATAGTTTTGAAGGTGCTGCGGCATTTCTGCGTCGCCACGCACAAGAAGAAATGCAGCACATGCAACGTCTGTTCGATTACCTGACCGATACCGGTAGCCTGCCCTGCATCAACAGCGTCGCCTCGCCGGTGGCAGAATATGCCTCACTAGACGATCTGTTCCGTGCCACCTATGAGCATGAACAGCTTATCACGTCAAAAATCAATGAACTGGCGCATGCCGCGATGACCAATCAGGATTACCCAACCTTTAATTTCCTGCAATGGTATGTGGCTGAACAGCACGAAGAAGAGAAACTGTTTAAATCTGTGATTGATAAACTGACCCTCGCTGGGAAAAGCGGTGAAGGCCTCTACTTTATTGATAAAGAACTTTCTACGCTCGATACTCAGAATTAATCAACAGGCAGCGGCGTTAATTCGCCGCTGCTGATTAATGTCGACAGATTTTACTTTCCGTCGTTGTGAAACCTGCGTTCACCGGAATAAACTTGCCTTTTTTCTCCAGAAACGCCACCAGCTCAGCCGCAGACATATTTTCTGCCGAACAGGTATGAAAACGCGCGCCCTCGCCAAAACGACTTTCAATCGCCGCTACCAGACTTTCTTTTGAATAAGATTCACCTGATGCGATCATCATATTCAGTACTTCATGACCGTGAATAGATTCCATAATGCCTCCGCTAAAAACGGCACATTAACCTGCATTTGATTTACCTGTTTTGCGCTAGCGCAGGCTTTTGTTCTTCGCCTAATTCGTAAACATTTAATTACACGCACTGTAATCGTGATTTGACGAATCGTCTGGTTTCACATAACCTGCGCGACATATTTGTGTCGTATATACGTGCTGTAGCAGAGGAAAGCGTGAAGAACCGTACCCTGGGGAGTATTTTAATCGTAGCGGGCACCACCATTGGTGCAGGGATGCTGGCGATGCCGCTGGCAGCGGCGGGCGTTGGCTTTGGTGTGACGCTGGTGCTGTTAATTGGGCTCTGGGCACTGATGTGCTACACCGCCCTGCTTCTGCTGGAAGTGTATCAGCACGTGCCTGCCGATACCGGCCTGGGTTCCCTGGCGCAACGTTATCTTGGCCGTTACGGGCAGTGGGTAACCGGCTTCAGCATGTTATTTTTAATGTACGCTCTGACCGCTGCCTATATCAGCGGCGCCGGTGAACTGCTGGCCTCCAGCCTTAGCCAGTGGTTATCAGTGGATATGCCCCCTGCCATCGGCGTACTTCTGTTTACGGCGATTGGCGGCACGGTGATTTGCATCGGCACATCGCTGGTCGATCTTTTCAACCGTTTCCTGTTCAGCGCCAAGATTATTTTTCTGGTAGTGATGCTGGCGCTGCTGCTGCCGCATATTCATAAAATCAATTTGTTAACCCTGCCGTTGCAGCAGGGTCTGGCGCTGTCGGCCATCCCGGTGATTTTCACCTCATTTGGTTTCCACGGCAGTGTGCCCAGCATTGTGAGCTATATGAATGGCGACATTCGTAAGCTGCGTCGCGTGTTTATGATTGGCAGTTTCATTCCGCTGGTCGCCTATCTCTTCTGGCAACTGGCGACCCTGGGCAGCATTGAGTCTGGCGTCTTTGCCGGGTTGATGGCGCAACATAGCGGGCTGAACGGCCTGCTGGAAGCAATTCGCGCAGTGGTAGCCTCCGCGCATGTCGAGCTGGCCGTACATTTGTTTGCCGATCTGGCCCTGGCGACCTCTTTCCTTGGCGTTGCTCTGGGGTTATTCGATTACCTGGCGGATCTGTTCCAGCGTCAGAATGGCGTACGCGGTCGCCTGCAAACGGGTGGCATCACCTTCCTGCCACCGCTGGCATTCGCCCTTTTCTATCCGCGTGGTTTTGTCATGGCGCTGGGTTATGCGGGCGTGGCACTGGCAGTGCTGGCATTGATTATTCCATCACTGCTGACAATGCAAAGCCGTAAACATCATCCGCAAGGCGGCTATCGCGTCGTCGGCGGCACGCCTGTATTGTGGTTCGTGTTTGCCTGTGGGATTGCGGTGATTGCGATTCAGGTGGCCATCGCGGCAAACCTTTTGCCTGCTGTGGGCTAAAAAAAATGCCGGGTCGTTAACCCGGCATTTTTTATCATTTATTGGCGCAGCACTGTTTGTATTTCTTGCCGCTACCGCATGGGCATGGGTCATTCCGCCCCACTTTCCCTTCGTTTCTGACCGGCTGCTGCACCGGGGCAACCTTCGGATGCGCCATCCAGTAGCCATGCAACATCAGCGCCGCCGGGCGAATCTTGTCGATGCTTGCCAGATACTCGTCAGCCGTGAAGTTATCAAGCGCCGTCGCGTTCTCTTCATCGCCGTGCAGCGCGATGACATCCAGCTCTTCCTGTAACGCTGGCGGCAAACCTGACCAGTCGCTTAATCCAACACCGCGCATATAGCCATAGCACCACTCTTCGACAACGGTCAGTTCCTGACCCTCTTCCTCGCGCGTACCGAACAGGGGTTCAAACTGATCAGGATAGTCATTCAGACGCTCGGCGATATCGCCCATATGCTGCAACGTGAGGTTGATGAAACGATCGCGTTCGCGATCCGCCGACCAGCGCGGCACGCTATCCGCTCCGCCCCATACGGCCAGCAGCCAGTCCGCAGGCTCAATGTCCTGCGGCGAGGAAAGAATGGCCGTCAGCATACCGTCCAGCTCCGAGACATCGAGGATAGACTTATCCGTTGAATGCTTGTCAATGGTCTCATCCAGCCATTCCAGCTCGCTTTCGGTTAAGGGTCCTGTTTTCATTTTTCATCTCACAAAGTTGATTAAGAGCCATCTGGCGTAGCCTGGCAAGTATCAGGGGAGAGTGGAATTAATGGAAGCGAATAAACCGCAGATACAAAAAAACCACCCGGAGGTGGTTTCACGACACTGCTTATTGCTTTGATTATTCTTTGCTTTCCCATGGTACCCGGAGTGGGACTTGAACCCACACAGCGCGAACGCCGAGGGATTTTAAATCCCTTGTGTCTACCGATTCCACCATCCGGGCTCGGGAAGAAAGTGGAGGCGCGTTCCGGAGTCGAACCGGACTAGACGGATTTGCAATCCGCTACATAACCGCTTTGCTAACGCGCCTTTAAAACTTAACACCCGCAACTGCCGATGTTTTAATTTGGAGCGGGAAACGAGACTCGAACTCGCGACCCCGACCTTGGCAAGGTCGTGCTCTACCAACTGAGCTATTCCCGCATCATCAAGTTGATTTGCTAACCACTTGATTTTGCTATCGTCTGGCAATCAGTGCTGCCGTTCGATGCGTTGCATTCTACTTATCTGACGCACTGAGTCAACGGTATTTTTAGCAACTTTGTGTTGTTTGCTGAAAATTACGCCGAAACGATCACTGTTCAAGCAAATCCGCACGCGCAGCGTTCAAATATTGCAGCATGGACCACAACGTCAGCACAGCCGCAAACAGGAACAGCACGATACCGGCCCATTCAACCCACTCGTTTGGACGCCACAACAGCCACGCCAGCGCCGCCATTTGCGCGGTGGTTTTCACTTTACCAATCCAGGAGACCGCCACGCTGCTGCGTTTACCCAGTTCGGCCATCCACTCACGCAGGGCAGAAATAATAATTTCGCGGCCAATCATAATGGCTGCCGGCAGCGTCACCCACCACGTGTGATAATGCTCAACCACCAGCACCATGGCGATGGCCACCATCACTTTATCGGCAACCGGGTCGAGGAACGCGCCAAAACGCGTGCTCTGGTTCCAGCGACGCGCCAGATAACCATCAAACCAGTCGGTCACCGCGGCAATACAGAAAATGAGTGCACAGGCGAATGGCGCCCAGATAAATGGAAGATAAAACGCCAACACAAAGAACGGGATAAGGATGACGCGGAACAGGGTAAGCAACGTAGGAATATTATATTGCATGCAAGGTAACTATCTGTTGTTAGTAAATATTAGCCCTATGTTGCTACAGAGCCCCTAATGTTTCAACGAGTAGAAGATCTTTTCTGCCAGGCCATGTGAAATACCCGGAACTTTGGCTATCTCTTCAACGCTGGCGTTCTGCAAGCCCTGTAGGCCACCCATGTACTTGAGCAGCATCTGGCGGCGCTTTGGCCCGACGCCTTCGATAGTCTCCAGCGTACTGGTGCTTTTTACTTTAGCGCGTTTTTTACGGTGCCCGGAAATCGCATGATCGTGTGATTCATCACGAATATGCTGAATAACGTGCAACGCAGGAGAATCTGGCGGCAGGCTGAACCCCTCACCTTCCGGTTCGAAGAACAGCGTTTCGAGCCCGGCTTTACGATCGCTGCCTTTCGCCACGCCAAGCAGTAAAGGATGGTTTTTATCCCACGAGACATCAAGCTCGGCAAAAACGGCTTTTGCCTGACCCAGTTGCCCTTTCCCGCCGTCAATCAGAATGACATCCGGGATCTTACTCTCTTCTATATCTTTACCATAGCGGCGTCGCAGCACCTGATTCATCGCCGCATAGTCATCGCCCGGCGTGATGCCGGTAATGTTGTAGCGACGATACTCGGCGCGCAGCGGCCCGTTGGCATCGAACACTACGCAGGAGGCCACGGTCTGCTCGCCCATCGTATGGCTGATATCAAAGCATTCCATCCGTTTGATCTCGGGCAGTTCCAGCTGCGTTGCCAGCGCTTTCAGGCGCTGATGCACTGTAGACTGTTGCGACAGTTTGGTGGTGAGCGCCGTCGCCGCGTTAGTGCGGGCAAGTTTCAGGTAGCGCGCGCGGTCACCGCGTGGTTTGGTTTCAACGTGAATTCGTCGACCGGCCAGTTCTGATAGTGAATCGGCCAGCAGGGTTTTATCACTGAGCGCAAAATCGAGCAGAATTTCACCCGGAAGCGTACGCATCTGGCTACCCTGGAAGTAGAACTGACCAACAAACGTTTCTACTACTTCATCCAGTTCGGTACCGCCCGGAACCTTCGGGAAGTAGCTACGGCTGCCGAGCACTTTACCCTGGCGAATGAACAGGACATAAACGCAGGCCATACCCGCCTCAAACGAAACACCGATGACATCGAGGTCGTCACCGTTGTTCGACACGAACTGTTTCTCGGTCACGCGGCGCACGGCCTGAATCTGGTCGCGAATGCGCGCAGCCTCTTCAAACTCCAGTGCCTGGCTGGCTTTTTCCATCCGCGCGATCAGCATCGTCAACACCTGATCGTCTTTCCCGGCGAGGAACAGGCGCACGTAGTCGACCTGCTGGGCGTACTCTTCTTCGCTCACCAGCCCGGCCACACAAGGCCCCAGGCAGCGGCCAATCTGGTATTGCAGACAGGGGCGTGAGCGATTGCGGTAGACGCTGTTTTCGCACTGACGGATCGGAAAGATTTTTTGCAGCAGCGCCAGCGTTTCCCGCACGGCATAACCGTTAGGGAACGGGCCAAAATATTCCCCTTTCGCATGCTTCGCGCCGCGATGCATCGCCAGACGCGGGTGGGTATCGCCGCTCAGGAAAATAAAGGGATAAGATTTATCATCGCGCAGCAGCACGTTGTAGCGTGGCTGGTAGAGTTTGATGTAGTTGTGTTCCAGCAGCAGCGCTTCGGTTTCCGTGTGCGTGACGGTCACGTCGATCTGCGCGATTTGCGCCACCAGCGCTTCCGTTTTGCGGGAAGAGACCTGGCGACGAAAATAGCTGGAGAGGCGTTTTTTGAGATCTTTGGCTTTACCGACGTAGATAACGGTGCCGCCGGCATCGTACATACGATAGACGCCGGGCTGGCTGGTGACCGTTTTCAGGAAGGCTTTTGAATCAAAAACTTCACTCACTGACTTGCTAACGACTCCGCATTACACAGACCATGGCGAATTGCCAGGTGAGTCAGCTCCACATCCCCATGAATGTTCAGTTTGCTGAACATTCGATAGCGATAACTGTTCACCGTTTTAGGACTCAGGTTTAACTGCTCTGAGATCTCGTTTACTTTCTGGCCTTTGGTGATCATCAGCATAATCTGCAATTCGCGTTCAGACAAACTGGCGAATGGCGATTCGGTCTTTTCCGGCTCAATCTGGCTCAGGGCCATCTGTTGCGCAATATCGGATGCTATATAGCGCTGACCAGAGAAGACCGAGCGTATGGCATTCACCACTTCTTGCGGTGCTGCCCCTTTGGTTAAATAACCTGCCGCCCCTGCCTGCATAACCCTGGCGGGGAGCGGATTTTCGGTATGAACGGTTAACATGATAACTTTAGTGTCAACCGCAGAGCGCGCAATTTTACGCGTAGCCTCAAGGCCGCCGATGCCCGGCATGTTCATATCCATCAGTACAACATCAACGGGATTAGCGCGGCACCACTTCACAGCGTCTTCGCCGCAGTTAACTTCACCGGTGACCCTAATACCTTTTATATCTTCGAGAATGCGTCGTATCCCTGCGCGCACCAGTTCGTGGTCATCAACAAGAAGGACGTTGATCAAAGGAATAATCTCCAGAATAGGGATAACGCTACTGCCTCTTAATTCACCCCCATAGTACCGGGTTTTATATCAATTTTGAAAGTCTAAAAGTGTCACAGCGTCGATTTTGATCTCGTTTTTGGAAATTAGAATGTACATCGTCTGGAAACGTCTTAAAAACAGTGAGATGCATAGCATGCTTTTTACAACTTTCTACGAAAGTTGTCCGCAAATGGACAATTTTTCGCAGATGAGAAATACGCAATATAATATGTAACAATAATTAACGATGAGAGAACCAGATTTAAACATTTTGTGTGCATAATCACTGTTCTGGTCTATTTAAATTATCCGGAAAGGTGAGAATGGCGGGTAAAAAACAAGCACTCCATTTTTTCTACTGGCTTGTGGTATACTTCGCGCCCTTCACTATCCAGTATCGCGCACCAGCGCAGAAATCATACGAGGCAATAAATGAGCACACCTGATTTTTCCACCGCGGAGAATAACCAACACCTGGCCCAGGAGGTATCCTGTCTGAAAGCCATGCTGACGCTGATGCTACAGGCTATGGGTCAGGCAGATGCAGGCCGCGTGATTCTCAAAATGGAAAAGCAAATTGCACTGCTGGAAGATGAAGCCCAGTCTGCTGTATTTTCCAGCACCGTTAAGCAAATTAAACAAGCTTATCGCCAGTAATAAAAAACCGGCTGTAAGCAATGCCTACAGCCGGTTTTCCGTCTGACACGCAGAACCTGAAACATCGTCAGATAAGACCAATCGCCGCCGCATAGCAGGCAATCTGCGTTTTATTGGGCGCATCAAATTTCTTCTGCATATTCTTTTGATGGAAGTTCACCGTATTCTCGGAAATTGACAGAATCATCGAAATTTCCGCCGATGTTTTACCTTCCGCCGTCCATTGTAGTATTTCCAGTTCACGTTTACTGAACTTCATCTCTCTTGGCATGACCATTTCATCTTCTATGCGTAAAAGCGCAAGAGAACTCATCTCTAATAACATTTGCAGGCGAAGTTCTATTTCATCGCGATGTGGCCCCGCGTCGGTGGCGTGAGTCCGTGATACCGAAAAGAAACTGTGCGCGTGATTAGGCAACATCAAACATTGCGTTGCCCCGACACGCAGGCCATGGTCTCGCGCGGCATCCCATAGCTCCTGGGCTTCACAAAACAACGCATCATCCCAACGTAAATGCCCAAGACGAAAATTCCCCTGCTTCAGTACCGGATCCACCGCCAGATAATTGGCGGCTTTGTAATGCGACATCCAGGCATCAGGATAAGTGGTATAAAGTGACATTTTGGGGCGCGTGAACGGCACCGGGTGGCGCACGCACAGCGAGAAGAAGTCATATTCAAGGTATTCGGTTTGCTGCTGCAAAAGCGTATAAATTTGATCGCTGGTCGATGCGGATTGAAAACGGTGTAGCATCTCCCGCCGCCAACTGAAAAAGTCACTGTCCCTCATAACGAACGAGAAAGCCTCTTAGTGAGAATTATTTTTTTCAGTACCGAAAACTAACACATAAAGGGTACTGATATGTATAAAATATTACAAATTCGTTAAATTAACTTACTTTTCGACTACCTGGCTGAAGTAAGTCAGGGAAGTATGTGGAACGCAGAGGGATGGCAGGACAATTACCGCCCTGATTTAGATTAGGGGCGGTAATTGATTTCTGGCTAGTGCATCAGGAATTTTTCGAGAAACTGACGGGTACGCGCCTGTTGCGGATTGGCAAACAATGCTTTCGCCTCGCCCTGCTCGACGATCCGCCCCTGATCCATAAAGATGGCGCGGTCGGCGACATCGCGCGCAAAGCTCATCTCATGCGTCACGATAACCATGGTACGCTTCTCCTGAGCCAACTGGCGGATGGTATTGAGCACCTCGCCGACCAGTTCGGGATCCAGCGCAGACGTCGGTTCATCGAACAGAATCACATCCGGGCGCATCGCCAGCGCACGGGCAATCGCAACACGCTGCTGCTGGCCACCGGACAAACGACGCGGATAACTGCCTTCCTTGCCACTCAGGCCCACTTTCGCCAGCAACTCACGTGCGCGCGCGCTGGCCTCGGCTTTATTTTCCCCTTTCACAATCACCGGGCCTTCAATGATGTTTTCCAGTACCGTCCGGTGGGGAAACAGATTAAAGCTCTGGAAAACAAACCCCACATGCTGACGCAGACGGCGGATTAACCCTTTCTGCTGGCTGATGGATTTTGCCGTGTCGATGGTAATATCGCCCACCCGAATGGTGCCACCTTCCGGCTGCTCCAGTAAATTAATGCTGCGCAGCAGTGTGGTTTTCCCCGAGCCGCTCGGCCCGATAATCGCCACCACTTCACCTTCATTTACCTGCAAATCGATGCCGTGCAGCACCGTCTGACCATGGAACTTTTTCACCAGGTTTTTTACGTCGATGGCACTCATTTTGGATCACGCTCCTGGCGGTTAAGCTGATTTTCAAAGTAGTTTTGCAGCGAGGAGAGCACCGTCGCCATCACCCAGTAGATCAACGAGGCCGCGAGGTACATGGTGAACACTTCCAGCGTGCGCGAGGTGATCAGTTGCGCCTGACGGAACAGCTCCGGCACCTGAATCGTCGCGGCAAGCGAGGTGTCTTTCACCAGGCTAATAAAACTGTTCGACAGCGGCGGCAGCGCAACGCGCGCAGCCTGCGGCAGAATCGCCCGGCGCAGCGTTTGCCACGGCGTCATCCCGATACTGGCGGCAGCTTCCCACTGGCCTTTATCAATAGACGAAATCGCCGCACGCAAGGTTTCAGACGTATACGCCGCCGTGTTCAGCGACAGACCAATCATCGCCGACGGGATGGGATCCAGCTCGATACCAAACTGCGGCAGGCCGTAGTAAATCATAAACAGCTGTGCGATAAGCGGCGTACCGCGGAAAATAGAGATGTAGAATCGTGCCAGCCAGCGCACCGGCCAGACTTGCGACATGCGCATCAGCGCCAGCAGGAACCCCAGCACCAAACCAAAAAACATGCCGCCAATACTCAATTGCAGCGTGAATACCGCGCCCTTGAGCAGATACGGCAGCGAATCAACAACCAGTTGTATACTCTCTTGCATAGGTCTTTTTCTACGTTAGATATGCGGATGATAGGCGAAGAGCGCTGGCGCGCCGCCCGTATGAACAAACAGAATCGGCCCTTCATCCTTAAAGCGTTTCTGCGTAATACCGTCGATAAGCCCGGCCATGGCTTTACCGGTATAGACCGGGTCCAGCAGAATGCCTTCGAGGCGAGAAAGCAGTTTTACCGCTTCCATGCCGGCTTCATTCGGCATACCGTAAGCCGGAGCAAAATAGTCATCCCACAACAGAATATCCGCACTGGCGTTCACCTCAAGGCTTTCGGCAACGGCCTGTTGCAGTGTGACCACTTTCGGTTTTTGATCCGCGACGCTGCGCGAAACGGTGACACCAATCAGTTCCGCATCCGGCATCACCTGCTCAAGGCCCACGGCCAGCCCGGCGTGAGTGCCTGCACTGCCTGACGCCACCACCACGGAAGAAATCGCCACCGCACCTTCACACTGCTGAGCGATTTCCAGTGCACTTTCTACATACCCCAACGCACCTAACGCGTTAGAGCCGCCTACCGGAATGACGTAGGGACGAAAACCCTGCGCTTCGATGCGCGTCGCCAGTTCAGCCAACTGCGCATTCGGGTCGGTCAGCGCGTCACACATTTCCACCTGGGTATTAAACAGGTCCAGCAGCAGGCGGTTACCGTTGGTCAGATAGTTTTCGGCCGTAGTGCCAATCGGGTTTTCCAGCAGCGCCACGCAGTGCAGGCCAAGTTTCGCCGCCACCGCTGCCGTCTGGCGCACGTGGTTTGACTGAATAGCCCCGGCGGTAATCAGCGTATCAGCGCCTTCACGCAGCGCATCCGCCGCAAGAAACTCCAGCTTGCGCAGTTTATTGCCGCCCATCGCCAGCGGCGTGACGTCATCGCGTTTGATAAAAATATCGCGTCCTAAGTAATCAGAAAAACGCGGCAGATATTCCAGCGGCGTCGGCGCGCCTATAAATTCGAGGCGCGGGAAGCGCGTTAAGTTTTGCAGCGACATGAAACCTCCTGGCTAAATTATCTTGATTATGCACCCAGTTGCCGCGGAAATAAAAAAAGGCGCTCTGTTAGCGCCTTTTTTAAGCAAGTGCGATTATTTGGTGACGTCAGCACCGAACCATTTCTCAGACAGCGCCTTCATAGTGCCATCTTTCTGCATGGCATCGATCGCGCCATCGATCGCTTTCAGCAGGTCTTCATTGCCTTTACGCAACGCCACGCCAGATTCCTGGTGAGAGAACGCTTCACCGGTGACAGCCAGCGTGTCATTGGTTTTCTTCACCATATCCAGCGCCGCCAGGCGGTCAACCAGAATGGCGTCAACACGGCCTACGCGCAGATCCTGGAATTTCGTCGGGTCATCATCATAGGTGCGGACATCCACGCCCTGCACGTTCTGACGCAGCCACTCTTCGTAGTTAGTTCCCAGACCGACGCCCACTTTTTTCCCTTTCAGGTCAGCCGGCGTTTTAATGGAACCTTCGTTGCCTTTTTTCACCAGCGCCTGAATACCGGAAATGGTATACGGGGTGGAGAAATCATATTTTTTCTGACGCTCAGGTGAAATGGTTACCTGGTTAATTGCCACATCAATACGTTTGGAATCCAGCGACGCCAGCATCCCGTCCCATTTGGTCGGTTTGAGGTCTGCTTTTACGCCCAGATGTTTCGCCAGGTCGTTGGCAAAATCGACTTCAAAGCCGGTCAGTTTGCCATCGTCGCCCTGGAAGCTGAACGGCGGATAGGTGCCTTCCAGGCCAACGCGCAGCGTGCCGCGCTCTTTCACCTGGTTAAGCAGATTTTCCGCTGCGAACGTGTTCACGCTGACGCCTGCCATCAGAGCCACTGCCATCACGCCCATCAGCGCCTGACGACCGAAAAGTGCTAATTTCATTATACCACCGAAAAGATTGCTTTTTTTGTAGTGTAGGCTGTTTGTCAAAACAGACAAACACCATACAGTTATAAGCTATTCCGTTTTAATATATATCAGAGGTCGCGGGGTACGCGAGATTCTGCCCCGGCGATTTGCCTGCCAGATGAATAAATTGCGTATATTTTCGTAGCGCGATGCGATAATTATTGGTGCTGGTCAACGGCAGCCAGGGAAGTAATATTTCATCAGGCGCGCCTTCCTGTAGCAGATGACGGGGAATATTATTTTTGACCAAATGCTCCCCCAAACGCCGTAAGCGCACAACATACTCACGCACCGTGCCGGGGCTCATATCGGTTTGTTCAAAGAGAAACTGTTTAAAGCCGATGATATCGAAGAAATCACTCTGCTCTTTGCAGTGCAGGTCGCCGCAGAATCGGCATAGCGCTGCCCACTCGCCACGCTGCTGTAACCATGTTTCTTCATCCACCAGCATATCCAGGCGGGCGATAGCAAGCTTGTTAACGATTTCGCCAAGGCGGACGAGCGTCACCCGATCGAGCGCTTTATGGCAGTGAGTACAATGTGTTTGGCTGTGTTTAAAGTCTTTTAGGTAGCGGCTTAATGGCCGTCTTTTTAATTGCTGCATAGTGATGAAAACTCCACGTTATCATGTCTTATGCGGCATTACTCCATCTTACCCAGCTTAGTGCGCAGGCGTTTGATTGCCTGGCTATGCAACTGACTGACTCGCGACTCCCCTACTTCCAGTACCGCGCCAATCTCTTTCAGATTCAGCTCTTCCTGATAATAGAGCGTCAGCACCAATTTTTCCCGCTCAGGAAGGGCTTCGATGGCCTCCATCACGCGCTGGCGGAGATTCCCCTCCAGCAATTGGTGTAGCGGGTTTTCCTGCTGATTTGCCTCCGTCACCATCTCGACGCTATCGCCATGCTCTTCCCGCCACTCATCGTAGGAGAACAGCTGGCTGTTATTGGTATCGAGCAGCATCTGACGGTACTCTTCAACGGGAATGCCCAACCGATGCGCAACTTCTGTTTCGGTCGCGTTACGGCCCAGTTCCTGTTCCAGTTGCCCCATCGCCTGCGCAACTTCACGCGCGTTACGCCGAACGCTACGCGGCGCCCAGTCACGGCTGCGTAGTTCGTCCAGCATCGCCCCACGAATGCGTTGCACTGCGTAAGTGGTAAATGCCGTGCCCTGCAGAGCGTCATAGCGTTCAACGGCATTCAATAACCCTATGCCGCCCGCCTGGAGCAAATCGTCAAGTTCCACACTCGCCGGCAATCGCACCTGAAGGCGCAGCGCCTCATGGCGCACCAGAGGTACGTAACGTTGCCATAGCGAGTGTTTATCCATTACACCATCAGCGGTATAGAGTGAATTCACGATAAACAGCCCTGCATTAATTAAGTTATCGGCATAATTATCCGTTTCTGCATAATTTTTAATTGAGGGAATAGTGGGTGAAATGAGGGGTTATTTGCGCAGTCGGGGAAGTGGGAACGTGAAAAACCCCGCCGGAGCGGGGTTTGCGAGGTATCAGGCGATTAGCCCTGCAGCAGAGACAGAACCTGCTGCGGTACCTGGTTGGCTTTAGAGAGCACGGAGTTACCGGCCTGCTGGATGATCTGCGCTTTCGACATGTTGGACACTTCGGTCGCATAGTCGGCGTCCTGAATACGGGACTGCGCTTCAGACAGGTTGGTGGTGGTGTTGTTCAGGTTGGTGACCGCAGAATCCAGACGGTTTTGTACCGCACCGAGGGAGGAGCGGAATTTGTCGACCTGTGCAATTGCATCATCCAGAGCGGCCAATGGGTTGGCTGTTTTGGCTTTCGCAGAGAGATCAACTTCGTCGCCTTTGGTGACCTTACCGTCAGTTTCGTTCACGGTTGCAGCATAGAATTTACCTGCTGCATCTTTGACGTAATATTCGCCAGTACCTTTCCCATCTTTTTGCGCCTCTACCAGTGAATCACCGGTTGCACCATTAGTGATGCTTGGCGTAACGCCGCCAGACGCCGCTGTTTTTTCGTATTGAGTGACTTCGGTCGTGAAATCAGAAACGGTTTCAGTTGTTTCAGTCGTGGAATCATAGGTTGCAACGCCATTAGTCAGTGTTGCATCGTAAGATTTACCATCTGAGGTTGTTACGATATAGCCAGATGCATCAGCGTTAGCCAACAGTTTTGCACCCGCGGTGCTGCCACCTTTGCTATCAGTTAAGCTGATATCAGCCATTTCTGCCGGTGTACCGCCAATTTTGGTGACATCCGCAGTCGTTGTAGCAGCCTGCTCCGCGACGTTAAAACCTTTTAAGTTTAATGTGTTGGAATCGATTTGTTTCAGATCGATAGTAATCGTTTGCCCATCATTCGCACCTACCTGGATAGACATTTTACCGTCTTTTGCCAGCACGTTCACGCCGTTGAACTGGGTCTGACCAGACACGCGGTCAATCTCATCAAGACGGGATTTGATTTCGTCCTGGATAGAGGACAGGTCAGAATCGGAGTTCGTTCCGGTAGTTGCCTGTACAGTCAGTTCACGCACACGCTGCAAGTTGTTGTTAATCTCAGACAGTGCGCCTTCCGTGGTCTGTGCCAGAGAAATACCGTCGTTGGCGTTACGCGCAGCCTGGGTCAGGCCTTTGATGTTAGAGGTAAAGCGGTTAGCAATCGCCTGGCCTGCTGCGTCATCTTTTGCGCTGTTAATACGCAGACCAGATGACAGACGCTCAATGGAGCTGGACAGAGCAGACTGGTTTTTGTTGATGTTGTTCTGAGTGATCAGCGAGAGGCTGTTGGTATTAATGACTTGTGCCATGATTTCTTTTCCTGTTTTCAAGTCTACGGTTTAGGTATTGGGCTTCCACCCTTCGGCTTCGTCGCCGTCAAACCTGTTATCGTCTGGTCACTCACAACCTTTAGAATTATTTTCTAGCCGTCGAAATACTCTCCTCTCACCGTCCTATTCTCGCCATTAAATAAGCAAAATTAATCGTAAACTTTGTGCCATTCCCGCCGATAACCCCGGTATTCGTTCTACGTGTCACACGATTAAGGAATTCATAATGGCAAGTATTTCAACGCTGGGCGTCGGGTCGGGTTTGGATCTGAGCGGCATTCTGGACAGTCTTGAAGCGGCGCAAAAATCGACGCTGACGCCAATTTCAACGCAGCAGAGTTCATATACCGCGAAGCTAAGCGCCTATGGCACATTAAAAAGCGCGCTGGAAACCTTCCAGACCGCCAACACCGCGCTGAATAAAGCCGACCTGTTTACCGCCACTTCAACCACCAGCAGCAGCACCGCGTTCAGCGCCACCACCACCGGGAGCGCGATTGCCGGGAAATACACCATCAGCATCACACAGCTGGCGCAGGCGCAAACGCTGACCACCAAAACCAGCCAGACCGACACCAAAACCGCCATTGCCAGTAGCGACAGCGTGCTAACTATCCAGCAGGGCGGCGGGAAAGATCCGGTAACCATTGATATCAGCGCGGCCAACTCCTCGCTGACCGGTATTCGTGACGCCATCAACAACGCCAAAGCGGGCGTCAGCGCCAGTATTATCAACGTCGGCAACGGTCAGTATCGCCTGTCAGTCACTTCGAACGATACGGGCAGCGACAATGCGATGACCCTGAGCGTAAGCGGCGACAGCGCCCTGCAAAGCTTTATGGGCTACGACCCCAGCGCTGCCAGTAACGGCATGGAAGAGAGCGTCACCGCGCAGAACGCCAAACTGACGGTAAACAACGTTGCTATTGAAAACAGCAGCAACACCATCAGCGATGCGCTGGAAGATATCACGCTAAATCTGAATGATGTCACCACCGGCAACCAGACGCTGACCATCACCAAAGACACCTCGAAAGCGGAAAGCGCGATTAAAGCGTGGGTGGATGCCTACAACGCTTTGCAGGATACCTTCAGCAGCCTGACCAAATACACCGCTGTGGATGCAGGCGCCGACAGTCAGGATTCCAGCAACGGCGCGCTGCTGGGGGACTCCACGCTGCGCACGATTCAGACGCAGCTGAAAACCCTGCTGGGCAATACCCACAGCAGTTCCGATTACAAAACGTTATCGCAGATTGGCATTACCACCGACGCCAGCACCGGCAAGCTCGAACTGTCGACCGACAAACTGCAGGCGGCGCTGAAAAAAGACGCCTCCGGCGTGGGCGACATGTTTATCGGCGACGGTAAAAACACCGGCGTCACCACCACCATTGGCAATAACTTGACCAGTTGGCTTTCCACCACCGGGATTATCCAGGCAGCGAAAGATGGCGTCAGTAAAACGCTGAACAACCTGACGGAACAGTACAACGCCGCCAGCGATCGTATCGACACGATGATGGCGCGCTACAAAGCGCAGTTTACCCAACTGGACGTGCTGATGAACTCTCTGAACTCAACCAGCAGCTATCTGACGCAGCAGTTCGATACGTCCAGCAGCAACTCTAAATAATTATCAGGAGACGACATGTACGGCGCAAAAGGCACGCAGGCCTACGCACAAATCGGAGTAGAGAGCGCAGTCATGAGCGCCAGTCAGTCGCAGCTGGTCACCATGCTCTTCGACGGGGCGCTTAGCGCGCTGGTTCGCGCTCGCCTGTTTATGCAGGACAATCAACTGGAAGGGAAAGGTCTCTCGCTGTCGAAGGCCATTAACATCATCGAGAACGGCCTGAAAGTGGGGCTGGATGAGAACAGCCGTGATGAACTCACCCTCAACCTCGTGTCGCTGTACAGCTATATGGTGCGCCGCCTGTTGCAGGCTAACCTGCACAACGATGTCGCCGCCGTTGAGGAAGTGGAAGGCTTGCTGCGCAACATTGCAGATGCGTGGAAGGAGTCGTTACTTACGCCTAACTTGATTCAGGACGCCGTCTAATGAACCACGCACCGCACTTGTATATTGCCTGGCAACAGTTGGTTGAGAAAAGCAAAACGCTGCTCCACCTGGCCACCGAAGGCCTGTGGGACGAATTGATCGCCAGCGAGATGGAGTACGTGCGTGCGGTGCATCAGGTTGCAGACCTCACTCAGCAGAACCCACCCTCAAGCGCCATTCAGGAACAGCTCCGCCCGCTACTGCGCACGGTGCTGGATAACGAAGCCGAAGTAAAGCGCCGTTTACAGCTGCGGATGGATGAACTGGCCACACTTGTAGGGCAGTCCTCCATGCAAAAATCGGTACTGACAACCTATGGTAAACAAGGGGGACATGTTCTGGTGCCGCAAAGCAGTAGCGACACCAGCCATTAACCTTCGCGGCGTGAAATTGCACAAATCTCGCGCCGCGCGCATTTCCTGCTTATAGTTCTTGTGTCGCCTTTCACGGAGAACAGGTATGCGCAACCCCACCCTCTTGCAGTGCTTTCATTGGTATTACCCCACGGGCGGCGAGTTATGGCCCGAAGTTGAGGCGCTTGCGCCGAATCTGAATGAAATTGGTATCAATATGATTTGGCTGCCGCCCGCCTATAAAGGCGCGTCAGGCGGTTATTCTGTGGGCTACGACAGCTACGATCTGTTCGATTTAGGCGAGTTTGATCAAAAGGGCAGCGTTGCCACCAAATATGGTGACAAGGGCCAGCTACTGGCAGCTATCGATGCCCTTAAAAAGCACGATATCGCCGTACTGCTGGACGTGGTGGTTAACCACAAAATGGGGGCGGATGAGAAAGAGCGCATTCGCGTACAGCGCGTCAACCAGGACGATCGCACGCAGATCGATGAAGAGATAGTGGAGTGTGAAGCCTGGACACGCTACACCTTCCCTGTTCGCGCAGGACAATATTCAAAATTTATCTGGGATTATAAATGCTTCAGCGGGATCGATCATATTGAGGACCCGAATGAAGATGGCATTTTTAAAATCGTCAACGACTATACCGGCGAAGGCTGGAACGATCAGGTTGATGATGAAATGGGGAACTTTGACTACCTGATGGGCGAAAATATCGATTTTCGTAATCACGCAGTCACCGAAGAGATTAAATACTGGGCGCGCTGGGTGATGGAGCAAACCCACTGCGACGGTTTTCGTCTCGACGCGGTAAAACATATTCCGGCCTGGTTCTATAAAGAGTGGATTGAGCACGTCCAGGAAGTGGCGCCCAAACCGCTGTTTATCGTGGCCGAATACTGGTCGCATGAAGTGGACAAACTGCAACAGTATATCGATCAGGTCGACGGCCAGACGATGCTGTTCGATGCGCCATTGCAGATGCATTTTCATGAAGCCTCACGCATGGGCGCAGATTACGACATGAGCCAGATTTTCACCGGCACGCTGGTGGAAGCCGATCCCTTCCACGCCGTAACGCTGGTCGCCAATCACGATACCCAACCGCTTCAGGCACTGGAAGCGCCGGTTGAAGCCTGGTTTAAACCGCTGGCCTATGCGCTGATCCTGCTGCGGGA
>CAJYVI010000127.1 GCA_913778145.1 uncultured Pseudocitrobacter sp. | reverse complement strand
TAGAGGTTAGCGATCAGCACGCCGGTAAGCAGCAAAATCCCCGTAAAGGCGACCAGCGCCCGGCGCACAAACAGCGCAGACTCAGCCGAATAGTCGCGAAAAGAATTCTGTAGTTTCATTCGCTGCTTAATTTACCCTGGTCATCATTACTCGCGGTGGTAAGGGTGGTTAGTGGTGATGCTCCATGCCCGGTACAGGCTTTCGGCGACCAGCACGCGCACCAGCGGGTGCGGCATCGTCAGATTCGATAGCGACCAGCTCTGTTCTGCGGCGGCTTTGCAGGCTGGAGAAAGCCCTTCAGGCCCGCCAATCAGCAGGCTGACGTCGCGGCCATCCTGCTTCCAGCGCTCAAGCTCAACCGCCAGATGCGGTGTATCCCACGGTTTACCGGGAATATCGAGCGTGACAATGCGATTTTTACCGGCGGCGGCGAGCATCAGCTCGCCCTCTTTATCGAGAATACGTTTGATGTCCGCATTCTTACCGCGTTTGCCGGCAGGAATTTCTACCAGCTCAAACGGCATGTCTTTCGGAAAACGGCGCAGATATTCGGTAAACCCGGTTTGTACCCAATCCGGCATTTTGGTGCCGACGGCGACCAACTGCAGCTTCACAACTTAACTCCAGAGCTTTTCCAGTTCATACAGGCGACGGCTCTCTTCCTGCATGACGTGGACAATCACATCGCCTAAATCGACAACAACCCAATCGGCGACGTTTTCGCCTTCCACGCCCAGCGGCATTAAGCCTGCGGCGCGAGATTCCTGAACAACATGATCGGCGATAGACATGACATGACGGCTGGACGTGCCGGTGCAGATCACCATGCAATCGGTGATGCTGGATTTACCGTGAACGTCGATAGCCACGATGTCCTGACCTTTCAGGTCATCAATTTTGTCGATTACAAAATCCTGGAGTGCTTTACCCTGCAAGTGTGTTCCCCTTGGGTGTGTGAAGAAAATAGTCATAGAGCCCGACAGTATACCCGAACTGAAGGCGTTGTCGGGACAAATGTCACCGGACGGGTCATAAGGCGGGCTATCATCCCATTCATTAATAACGAATGCATCGCCATTTTTGTAAAACAATTTTTGCCGTTAGCTGCATCTGGAATGATTCTGGCTGCGGAGAATAACAGGCTGTCGCCGGGTGTCAATGGCTGCGCCGGGCGCGGCGATATAAATCGGGATTATCCCGCCTCTGGCTGCCAGCACGCGCGGCTGTTGAGGACGCGAAGCGTGGTAAACGCGGGCGTAAACTCGATAACGCTCCATGCGCCCTGGTCGATGCGAAAATGCCACATTGCCGACTGCGGCATCTTCAGTAAAAGTGCGGTCAAAAGGCTTAAGACGCCCTGATGACTGACCAGCAGCAGGTTCTGATAATCCAGCCGGGGAAGCTGGTCGATAAAGTTATTCACCCGCGTGGAGAAAGCCTGAAAGCCTTCGCCGTTTGTGGGGACTGCATTTTGCCAGTCGTTACACCATGCGGCGTAGTTGGTCTCATCTTCAATGACCAGATCGCGATGATGGCGCATTTCCCAGTCGCCGAAAAACATCTCGTTGAGCTGCGGGACGATCTCGGGCACCAGCGGGCGATCGCCCAGCAGCAGCCGCGCCGTTAGCTGCGTGCGTTCCAGTTCGCTGCACATCACATGATCAAACGGTACGTGTTGCAGGAGCGTGCCGAGCGTTTCGGCCTGCCCGATGCCTTTGGCGGTGAGTGGGGTAGGTGAATGACCATAGTACAGCCCGTCAACATTGGCCTGCGTTTCTCCGTGACGGACCAGCCAGAGTTTCATCGTGTTTCTCCCTGAATCAACAAACTGAAGTAAGATACTGCTTTTTGGCGGAGAAGTATCATGGCTAAGCTTACCAGCACCCACGGCGGTAATATTCGCGAGGCGGCGCAACTGCTGGGCATTGACCCTGCTTTGCTCGTTGATTTTAGCGCGAATATCAATCCGCTGGGTATGCCGGAACCGCTCAAAGAAGCGCTAATTGCGCAAATTGGCGTGGCGGAGCGATATCCGGATGTGGAGTATCAGCGTCTGCATCAACAGCTGGCGGCGCATCATAATGTTCCCGCTGCGTGGATTCTGGCCGGTAATGGCGAAACGGAGTCAATTTATACGCTGGCGCAAGCGCTTCAACCTCAGCGAGCGATGCTGGTGACGCCGGGCTTTGCGGAATATCGACGCGCGCTGGCGCAGGTCGGTTGTCAGATCCGCGAATTTTCCCTGTGCGAAGACGAGGGCTGGCAGCTTACCGAACGCTTACTTCTGACGCTGACCGCTGAGCTGGATTGCCTGTTTCTGTGTACGCCAAATAACCCGACCGGGCTTTATCCTGACGCATCATTACTGTCGTCGATTGTTGAACGCTGCCGGGCGCTGTCGATCACGCTGGTGGTGGATGAGGCATTTCTCGATTTCCTTCCTGATGAACCGGGGCTGATCCCGCAGTTGGGAAATAACCCGCATGTTTGGGTTCTGCGCTCGCTAACCAAATTTTATGCCATTCCGGGGCTGCGTCTGGGGTATCTGCTGAACAGCGACGCAGGCGCCGTGGCGCGATTGCGTCAGCGGCAGATGCCCTGGCCTATCAATGCATTTGCGGCGCTGGCGGGTGAGATGGTGTTGCAGGATCGCGTGTATCAACAAGCAACCTGGCAGTGGCTGACGCAGGAACGCGATGCCTTGCTGACACAGCTGCGTAGTTTTTCCGGGCTTACGGTCTGGGAAGGGCGGGCTAATTACTTGTTCTTACGCTGTAATGTCCTGGGCCTGGATTTACAGCAGGCGCTGTTGACGCGCCATGTGCTCATCCGCAGCTGTGCGAATTATCCGGGGCTGGACGATCGTTATTACCGCGTGGCGATTCGCAGTCGGGAAGAAAACGCCCGGCTGTGCCAGGCGTTAAATGAGGTCTTTAGCGGTACAGGCCCTGCTGCATGATGTATTCCAGCACCGGCGCGGGCATCATTTCGTCGCAGGATTTGCCGTTTTGTAATCGCTCGCGAATGATGGTGGCGGAGATATCAAACCACGGGGTCTCTGCAAGGAAGATTTTTCCCGCAGGCTGTTCGTGCAGATCTTCTGAGCGCAGCGTCAGCCGGTCATCCAGCCACTGCTGATGCTCAGGCTGCTGCATGGTCATCGGATAACCAGGGCGACGCGTCACAATCAAATGCGCGTTATCGAGGATAGTGTCGTACTGGTACCAGGTGGGAAACGTCAGCAGTGAGTCCTGGCCGATAATAAATGCCAGCGGCGTTTCCGGCCCTTCTTCCTGACGCCACTCCTGTAAGGTTTGCGCGGTATAAGACGGCATGTCACGGCGCAGCTCACGTTCATCCAGCACAAATAACGGTTTGTCGGCAATCGCCAGTTCCACCATGTGTTTGCGCTGATCGCTGGTGGCTTCCGGCTGTGGACGGTGTGGCGGCACGTTATTCGGCATAATAATAATGCGCGATAACCCTATCTGATTTGCCAGAATTTCTACCGGCTTCAGATGACCATAATGAATAGGATCGAAGGTACCGCCAAACAGGGCCTGGAGCTTTGTCATATCATCCGTCAATAAATACGTCGGCTAAGGCTTTATGGCAAAGCAGTAGCGACAGGCTTTCCAGTTCAGCCCAGACAGACTGACCATAATCTTGTTTCAGCGTGAGTTCCGCCTGCGTCAGCAGGGTAACCGCCTGACGTAACTGGTCGCCGCTCAGTCGGTTAATGGCATCGCCAACCAGACCGCGACGATTCTGCCAGACACGATGTTTATCAAACAGCGCGCGCAGCGGAGTATGAGCGCTTTGGCGCTTGAGGTTCACCAGTAGCAGCAGTTCGCGTTGCACGGTACGCAGCAAAATGACCGGCTCGCTGCCTTCAAGCCGCAGCTGTTGCAGAATATGCAGGGCGCGTTTACTTTTTCCCGCCAGCAGGGCATCGACCCAGTGGAAGGGCGTAAAGTGCGCCGCGTCATTCACCGCCTGCTCAACGCGTGGCAGCGTCAGTTTGCCGTCCGGCCACAGCAGCGATAAACGCTCCAGCGCCTGCGATAACGCCAGCAGGTTGCCTTCGTAGCAGTAACACAATAGCTGGCTGGCGGGTTCATCTAACTGAAGATTAAGCTGTTTCGCGCGCGCCGCTAACCAGCGGGGAAGCTGGGCTTGCTCTGGCGTCTGGCAGCTCACCTGAACGGCATTGCTGGCAAGAGACGTCAACCAGGCCGCATTCTCCTGCGCTTTAGTGAGCTTGTTGCCGCGAACAATAAGCAACAAATCGTCATGTAGCAGAGAAACAAGGCGCGCCAGCTGCTCGTTAATAGCGGCGTTTGGGCCGTTTTCCGGCAGCAGTAGCAGCAGCGTCTGGCGGCTGGCGAACAGGCTTAGGGCCTGACTTAGCGAGAAGATCTCGTTCCAGTCGGTGCTGGCGTCGAGGGAGAAGGTATGGTGCTCGGTAAAGCCCTGTTCCGTGGCCACATGGCGCACAGCGTCCTGACTCTCCTGGAGCAGCAACGGATCGTTACCGAGCAGCAGATACGCCGCGCGCAGCCCTTCAGAGAGCTGCGCGCGGAGTTGTTCTGGATACAACCGAATCATCAGTTACCCAGAGTGGTGGAGACGCGGCCAGGACCAATCGGCGATTCTTCCGCCATTGGAACGGTATCTGGCGCCGTTTTGCTGTCGGCGATGTGTACGCTCGGCAGTTTACGGATCAGCTGTTCAGCCGCTTTATCGTACATTTCGTTGATGATAATCGTCTGCTCGGCATCTTTCGCCAGCGCACGCTGCGGGTTATCGAAGAACGAACGGTACACTTTGGTCGAGATCGGGAAGATATCCTGACCCGGGATCAGCACCGACGCGCGGACGGTTAATACCATCTGGTATTCCGCCGTCTGGCCGTTCTGGAACACGGATGCGGTATCTTTCGAAATGCCGGAGCTGATAATACGCAGCGACGGCACGTCTTTACGCAGAGTGCTGTCTTCCAGCAGGGTGATGTCGTTCAGACGCAGCTGATTACGTACCGCACGGCTTAACGGGCCGTTCGGATCGCCGGACTGGAAGATCATCGTTTTCATTTCGCTGGGCACCTGCGTAGTGCTACGCAGATGCCAGCCGCATCCGGCGGTGACCAGCACCGCCAAAGATAACAACAGAGTTGTCAAATATCGCACGCTTCCTCCCGCGCTTAGCCCACGACCAGGTTAAGGAGTTTACCCGGCACGTAAATCACTTTACGCACGGTAACGCCATCAAGGTATTTCGCCACCAGGTGTTCCTGGCCTGCACGTTCACGAACCTGTTCTTCGGTCGCGTCAACGGCCACGGTGATTTTACCGCGCACTTTACCGTTCACCTGGACGACGACCAGCGTGGTGTTTTCTACCATCGCTTTTTCGTCAGCCACCGGCCACGGTGCGTTGTCGATATCGCCAACACCTCCCAGTTCACGCCACAGGGTGAAGCTGGCGTGCGGCGTGAACGGGTTAAGCATACGCACCACCGCCAGCAGCGCTTCCTGCATCAGGGCGCGATCCTGCTCGCCGTCGACCGGTGCTTTCGCCAGCTTGTTCATCAACTCCATGATCGCGGCGATCGCGGTGTTAAAGGTCTGACGACGACCGATATCATCGGTGACTTTGGCGATAGTTTTGTGAACATCGCGACGCAGTGCTTGTTGATCTTCGCTCAGCGCATCGACGTTCAGCGCCGCAACCGGGCCCTGAGAGGTATGCTCGTAAACCAGTTTCCAGACACGTTTCAGGAAGCGGTTAGCCCCTTCCACGCCAGATTCCTGCCATTCCAGCGTCATATCCGCCGGGGAAGCAAACATCATGAACAGACGAACGGTATCTGCGCCGTAGCGCTCAACCATTACCTGCGGGTCGATACCGTTATTTTTGGACTTGGACATTTTGCTCATGCCGGTATAAACCAGCTCATGGCCCGCCGCGTCCTTCGCTTTGACGATACGACCTTTCTCGTCACGTTCAACGATAGCATCAACCGGGGAAACCCAGTTACGCTCGCCGTTCTCACCAACATAGTAGAAGGCGTCAGCCAGCACCATGCCCTGACACAGCAGCTGTTTAGCCGGTTCGTCAGAGTTCACCATGCCGGCATCGCGCATCAGTTTGTGGAAGAAGCGGAAGTAAAGCAGGTGCATGATGGCGTGTTCGATACCGCCAATGTAAATATCCACCGGCAGCCAGTAGTTGGCCGCGTCGGAATCCAGCATGCCTTCCTGATACTGCGGGCAGGTGTAGCGCGCGTAGTACCATGAAGATTCCATAAAGGTGTCAAAGGTGTCGGTTTCACGCAGCGCAGGCTGACCGTTAACGGTGGTTTTCGCCCACTCCGGGTCAGCTTTGATTGGGCTGGTGATGCCGTCCATAACCACATCTTCCGGCAGGATAACCGGCAGCTGATCTTCAGGCGTTGGGATAACGGTGCCGTCTTCCAGGGTTACCATCGGAATCGGTGCGCCCCAGTAACGCTGACGGGAAACCCCCCAGTCGCGCAGACGGTAATTCACTTTACGTTCGCCCACGCCCATCGCGGCCAGTTTGTCGGCGATAGCGTTAAAGCCCTCTTCGTAGCTCAGGCCGTCGAATTCGCCGGAGTTGAACAGGGTGCCTTTTTCAGTCAGAGCTTGCTCGGAGAGGTCCGGTTCCGAACCGTCTGCGGCCAGGATAACCGGCTTAATGTTCAGACCGTATTTGGTGGCGAACTCATAGTCGCGCTGATCGTGACCCGGAACGGCCATGACTGCGCCAGTGCCGTATTCCATCAGAACAAAGTTAGCCGCCCATACCGGAATCGCTTCGCCGGTCAGCGGATGAATCGCTTTAAAGCCGGTGTCGACGCCTTTTTTCTCCATGGTCGCCATATCGGCTTCGGCCACTTTGGTGTTACGGCATTCATCAACGAAAGCCGCCAGCGTCGGGTTGTTGGCAGCAGCCTGCTGGGCCAGCGGGTGGCCTGCAGCGACAGCCAGGTAAGTACAGCCCATAAAGGTGTCTGGACGGGTGGTGTACACGGTCAGCTTGTCGGCGTAGTCGTTTACGTCGAAGGAGATTTCCACACCCTCGGAACGACCAATCCAGTTACGCTGCATGGTTTTCACCGTGTCAGGCCAGTGATCCAGCGTATCCAGGTCGTTCAGCAGTTCGTCAGCGTAAGCGGTGATTTTGATAAACCACTGCGGGATCTCTTTACGCTCAACTTTGGTATCGCAGCGCCAGCAGCAGCCGTCAATAACCTGTTCGTTCGCCAGAACGGTTTGATCGTTCGGGCACCAGTTGACCGCAGAGGTTTTCTTGTAGACCAGGCCTTTTTTATACAGCTCGGTGAAGAATTTCTGCTCCCAACGGTAATATTCCGGGGTACAGGTCGCCAGCTCGCGGCTCCAGTCATAGCCGAAGCCCAGCATTTTGAGCTGGTTTTTCATGTAGGCGATGTTGTCATACGTCCACGGTGCCGGGGCCGTATTGTTTTTCACCGCAGCACCTTCTGCCGGCAGACCGAACGCATCCCAACCGATTGGTTGCAGTACGTTTTTGCCCAGCATGCGCTGATAACGGGCGATCACGTCACCGATGGTGTAGTTACGCACGTGGCCCATGTGTAGTCGACCAGAAGGATAAGGAAGCATCGACAGGCAGTAATACTTCTCTTTGCTCTCGTCTTCAGTTACTTCAAAGGTACGCTTCTCGTCCCAATGTTGCTGGACTTTCGATTCTATCTCTTCCGGGCGGTATTGCTCTTGCATGGCAGCCAGTGGTCCTGTTTTCAATACAGCTACAATGTAGCCAATGGATGTGGTAATCAGATCCGCATAGCATAGCCCAAAGCGCATCGTCAAAACAGCCTTTCACACATTATGGCGATGAAAAGCCCGGACACTGATTTACGAACTCTGTGGGGTAGCTGACAGAGTAGTGAAGAAATAAGGTCTATTATAAGAGTAGGTTAACTGCCCGGGAGAGGAAACAATGAACAAGGTTGCTCAATTTTACCGCGAACTGGTGACGACGCTGACCGAACGTCTACGCAACGGCGAGCGTGATATCGATGCGCTGGTGGAACAGGCGCGTGCGCGGGTTATCCAGACCGGCGAGTTAACGCGTACGGAAGTGGATGAACTGATACGCGCGGTTAAGCGCGATCTGGAAGAGTTCGCCATGAGCTACAGCGAAAGTCAGGATGATGAACAAGACAGCGTATTTTTACGCGTCATCAAGGAAAGTATCTGGCAGGAGCTGGCGGACATCACCGATAAAACGCAGCTGGAATGGCGCGAGGTCTTCCAGGATCTCAATCACCACGGCGTGTATCACAGCGGTGAGGTGGTAGGGCTTGGCAATCTGGTGTGCGAGAAATGCCACTTCCATCTCGCGGTCTATACGCCGGACGTGCTGCCGCTGTGCCCGAAATGCGGGCATGACCAGTTCCAGAGAAGGCCGTTCGAGCCGTAAGGATTTGTGCCGGATGCGCTACGCTTATCCGGCCTACAATATGGTTTTATCCGTAGGCCCGGTAAGCGAAGCGCCATCGGGCGTTTATCAATTGTAAAACGCTAATCTTTCCGCCAGCAAATCCACAAACCCCTGACGATCCACATCGACCATCACCTGCGCGTTCGGTTTATTGCCGGTGAGGAAATAGTAATCCACGACAGTCATCCCCTGGGTATATTTGCCCTGCGTTTCCACGCCGACCCAACGTTCCACGGTGGTAAACAACTCTGGTTTCAATAGCCAGGCGATGGTGCACGGGTCATGCAGCGGCGCGCCGACGAAGCCCCATTTTTCATCTTTGTGATATTCGAGGAAGAAGTCGAGCAGCTCGGCAACAATGGTGGAAATCGGGTTACCAATGGCGCGGAATCGCTCCGTATCTTCGGTGTGAATTTGCGCTTTATGCGTGACATCCAGCCCCGCCATCACCACCGGAATGCCGGACTGGAACACAATTTCGGCGGCTTCCGGGTCAACGTAGATATTGAATTCTGCGGCAGGCGTCCAGTTGCCCAGACTCATGGCGCCGCCCATAATCACGATTTGCGCGATCCTGGCGTGCAGTTCCGGGTGGCTGTTGAGCAGCAGGGCGACGTTGGTTTGCGGGCCGGTGGAAACAATCGTGACGGGTTCCGCACTTTCACGCAGCGTTTTCGCCATTAGCTCCACTGCGGTGCAGGTAAGCGGGGCAAAACCGGGTTCCGGCAGCGCCGGGCCATCGAGCCCGCTTTCACCGTGAACGTTATCGGCAATAATCAGTTTACGCATCAGCGGCTTAATCGCGCCGCCCGCCACCGGAATGTCGGGGCGCTTGAGCAGCGTGAGCATGCGTAGCACGTTACGCAGGGTTTTGTCCGGCGTTTGGTTTCCGGCGGAGGAGGTGATGGCTTTGACGTCCAGTTCCGGGGAGGCGAGGGCCAGCACGATGGCAATGGCATCGTCGTGTCCTGGGTCGCAGTCGAGAATGATTGGGGTTGCCATAGTTACTCCTTGTCTGGTCAGGCATTTTTGCGACAAGGTTAGCGCTGCATGGCAATGCATTCGAGGGGATATACAGAAAAGCGTGAAGCGGCGCGCACTCTGAAGCGCGCGCCGAAAAGATCAATGCAGAATTTTCGCGAGGAAGTCTTTGGCGCGTTCCGATTTCGGATTGGCGAAGAAGGCCTCTTTCTCGGAGTCTTCAACGATTTTACCTTCATCCATAAAGATCACCCGGTTCGCCACTTTACGGGCAAAGCCCATTTCGTGGGTCACCACCATCATGGTCATGCCTTCGTTAGCCAGCTCAACCATCACGTCCAGTACTTCGTTGATCATCTCGGGATCGAGCGCAGAAGTGGGTTCATCAAACAGCATCGCCACCGGATCCATACACAGCGCACGGGCTATCGCCACACGCTGCTGCTGGCCGCCGGAAAGCTGCGACGGGAACTTGTTGGCGTGTGCGGAAAGCCCTACGCGCTCCAGCAGTTTCAGCCCTTTTTCGCGGGATGCTGCTTTGTCGCGCTTCAGCACTTTTACCTGCGCCAGCGTCAGGTTTTCGATAATCGACAAATGCGGGAACAGCTCAAAATGCTGGAACACCATCCCAACCTTTGAGCGCAGTGCCGCAAGGTTGGTTTTTTTATCGTTAACCTGAATCCCGTTCACCAGGATCTCGCCTTTCTGTACCGGCTCCAGGCCGTTAACGGTTTTGATAAGCGTCGATTTGCCCGATCCGGACGGGCCGCAAACCACCACTACCTCACCCTTTTTCACTTCGGTGGAGCAGTCGGTCAGCACCTGAAATTGACCATACCATTTAGAAACATTTTTCAGGGTAATCATTGAACTGTCCTTCTTTTCAAGTAGCTGACCAACAACGAAGCACTCAGGCTAATCACAAAATAAACGGCGCCGGCAAACAGGATCATTTCGACCTGGGTTCCGTCACGCTCACCAATGGTGGACGCGGTACGGAAGAAATCGGCAAGACTTAAGACATACACCAGCGAGGTATCCTGGAACAGGACGATCCCCTGGGTGAGCAGCAGCGGCACCATCGCACGGAAAGCTTGCGGCAGAATGATGAGCTTCATTGACTGCCAGTGGGTCATCCCGAGCGCCAGTGCGGCGCTGGATTGTCCGCGCGAAATACTCTGAATCCCTGCGCGGATAATTTCTGAATAGTAGGCCGCTTCAAACATTGAAAACGCCACCATCGCGGAGATCAGGCGGATATCGGTTTTCGGCGATAACCCCAGCACATCCTGCAACAGCCCCGGCACGATGAGGTAAAACCACAGCAGCACCATCACCAGCGGAATGGAGCGGAAAACGTTAACGTAGGTTTTGGCAAACCAGGAAATGGGCGCGAAGGTCGACAGACGCATCACCGCCAGGATGGTGCCCCAGACGATACCGACGATAACGGCCGTTACGGTAATTTTCAGCGTCACCATCAGCCCGGCAAGCAGATAGGGCAGGGAAGGAACGATAGAACTCCAGTCAAACTCGTACATTATTTGCCTCCCATATTGCCCGGCAGGCGAACTTTACGTTCCACCAGGGTCATCACCAGCATAATGAAGGCGTTGATCAAGACATAAGCAAGGGTAATAGCGGTGAACGATTCCCAGGCATGCGCCGAGTAATCCAGCAGTTTACCCGCCTGCGCCGCCATATCGACCAGGCCGATGGTCGAGGCGATGGCTGAGTTTTTCACCAGGTTCATCATCTCTGAGGTCATTGGCGGCACAATCACGCGGTAGGCGTTCGGCAGCAGCACGTAACGGTACGTTTGCGGCAGCGTTAAGCCCATCGCCAGAGCGGCGTTTTTCTGCCCGCGCGGCAGCGACTGAATCGCTGCGCGCACCTGCTCGCACACGCGTGCCGCGGTGAAGAGGCCAAGGCAGATCATCGATGAGAGGAAGAACTGAATGTTAGGATCCAGCTCTGCTTTAAACCACATCCCCAGATCTTCTGGCAGCAATTCCGGCACCACCAGGTACCAGGTAAAGAACTGCACGATCAGCGGAACGTTACGAAACAGTTCAACGTACAGCGTGCCGATACCGGAGAGGAAACGGTTTGGGACGGTACGCAGGATGCCGAACAGGGAGCCAACGAAGAACGCGATAATCCAGGCGGTAATCGACAGGGCGACGGTGACCTGAAAACCACTCCATAGCCAGCCAAGATAGGTGGTGTTGCCGAACGGGGCTTGCTGAAGAAAGATCCCCCAGTTCCAGTCTATTGACATAAATCTACTCCAGATAAAAAAGGGTAGCAGTGCTACCCTCGAAGATTGGTGAACGGCGTACTGCGATATTCGGGCCCGGCGGGGAACGACCGCCAGACCTGTAGTCTGTCCGTGCTATTCAACAATCGAGAGGGCAGGTAGTCCCGCCCTGGTTGTTATAATTAGTTCAGAGCTTTGTCATTCGGTTCTTTAAACAGGGCCTTCATTTCGTCAGACAGTTCAAAGTTCATGTTGAGGTTTTTCGGTGGGATTGGGTTTTTGAACCACTTATCAAACCATTTAGCCGCTTCGCCGGAGGTTTGCGCCTGAGCGATGGTGTCATCCATCAGCTTTTTGAAGTCCGGGTCGTTTTTACGCAGCATACAGCCGTAGGCTTCCTGCGACTGCGGCTTGCCAACGATTTCCCAGTTGTCTGGTTTCTTCGCTTTCGCGCGCTCACCGGCCAGCAGGGCATCATCCATCATAAATGCAACCGCGCGACCGCTTTCCAGGGTACGGAAGGAGTCACCGTGGTCTTTGGCGCTGATGATGCGCATATCCATTTTCTGTTCGTCATTCAGCTTGTGCAGCAGAATTTCAGAGGTGGTGCCGGAAGTCACAACCACCGCTTTGCCTTTCAGGTCCGCGAAGTCTTTAATGTCGCCGCCTTTTTTGGTCAGCAGACGGGTGCCGACGACAAAGATAGTGTCAGAGAAAGCCGCTTGTTTCTGTCGCTCGAGGTTGTTGGTGGTAGAGCCGCACTCAAAATCAAAGGTGCCGTTTTGCAGCAGCGGGATACGGTTCTGAGAGGTGACAGGAATCAGTTTGACCTGAAGGTCAGGCTTGTTCAGCTTCTTCTTTACAGCTTCAACGATGGCGTTGGAGTAATCCTGAGAATAGCCGACCACTTTTTGCTGGTTGTCGTAGTAAGAGAACGGAACGGAAGATTCACGGTGTCCGACAACGATCACGCCGTTTTTGGCGATTTTGTCCAGGGTGCTACCTGCCGCTGGCGCATTTTCTGCGTGTGCCAGCCCGGCGCATAATCCCATCGCCAGCATGGCTGCGGTCAGTTTACGTAATTGCATATCCAACTCCTTTATCCTCTGCGTCATCGACGCTTAGATACCCATAGTGATGTTTGTGTTGTTATCGTCTGCAATTTAAGCGTGCAGCGTTATCTGTGTTTGTTAACATTTAGTGTGGCTTAATGTAAAGAATTTGCTGATTTATTGTTTATTTTTGCGAACTGTACCGCACCCTTTTGAGGCAAAAATCGCAGATTGCACTAAAGAGGTGCTACCGGTGATTCGTTTTGGTGCTACCAGGTTGCGCTCATGCAGAATTCGTTACTGCCTGAGTTTATTAAGCAATTGGCGTGCCAGAATGGGAGTGTTGGGGGGGAATGTGCGCGCTGGGCCCCTCACCCCGGCCCTCTCCCCAAAGAGGAGAGGGAGGAAGGCGGTGCTGGATTCAACAATGTGCACTATCGGTCCCCTCGCCCCTTTGGGGAGAGGGTTAGGGTGAGGGGCGCGGGTTACTTCCGACGCTGACGCAAACTCATTACCAGCGCGCCAAAGCCAAACAGCGCGGTGAGCGCCCACAGCGGCCAGTTGCCGGTGCGTGCATACGGCGTTAAGCCGGTCGTTGGCGTCACGGTGGTGGTTAATACCTGACGGGTAAACTGCGGGATCATCGCCTGAATCTCGCCCTGCGGGCCAATCACGGCGGTGATGCCGTTGTTGGTGCTGCGCAGCAACGGACGTGCCAGCTCCAGTGAACGCATGCGCGCCATCTGGAAGTGCTGCCACGGGCCGATAGATTTACCAAACCACGCATCGTTAGAGATGGTCAGCAGGAAGTCTGTATCCGGACGGAAGTTATCGCGCACCTGCTCGCCGAGAATAATCTCGTAGCAAATCGCCGCCGTCAGTTTCAGGTTGTGCGCCAGCAGCTGCGGCTGCACGTATGCGCCTCGGCTAAAGGACGACATCGGCAGGTCAAAGAATGGCGCCAGCGGACGGAGAATCGATTCCAGCGGTACAAACTCACCAAACGGAACCAGGTGGTTTTTATTGTAGCGATTCTTCGATTCGTAGCTGTACGGGCTATCTTTACCCAGCGTGATGATGGTGTTGTAGGTATCGTAACGGTTCTGTTTATTCAGACGCGCATCAACGATACCGGTCACCAGCGTCGTGTCTTTTGAACGCAACAGGTCGTCCATCATACGCAGGAAATTCTGCTGATTAATTTCCAGGTCCGGGATAGCCGATTCCGGCCAGATAATCAGTTGCGACTTGCCCATCTCCGGTTGCGTAGCATTGAGATAAATTTTCAGCGTATTAATCAGCTGATTTTCATCCCATTTCAGTGACTGCGCGATATCGCCCTGTACCAGAGAAACCTGCGTCGCACGCTGTGGTTCAAGCTGATACCACTGAATGTAACGCAGCGGGAAGGGCAGTGCGAAGAGTACCACGGCGATAACCGCTGGACGCCAGTTGCGGGTACAGGCAGCAAGCACCAGCAGACCGCTGACCGACATCAGCAGGAAGTTGATCGCTTCCACGCCCATAATCGGGGCAATGCCTTTCAGCGGGCCGTCAATCTGGCTGTAGCCAAACTGCAGCCAGGGGAAGCCGGTCAGTACCCAGCCGCGCAGGAATTCAGTGATTTGCCATACCACGGGCGCGGCGATGGCGACGCGAATCCAGGTTGCTTTCGGCCACAGACGCGACAGAATTCCGCTAAACAGCCCCGTATAAAGCGACATGTAAGCGGCCAGCAGTGCCACAAGAAAGACGTTCACCGGGCCTGGCATACCGCCAAACTTGGCGATACTGACGTAAATCCAGTGAATGCCGGAGCCGAAAAGCCCCAGCCCCCAGAAGTAGCCAATCCAGGCGCTTTGCAGTGGGCGGCGATTGAACGTCAGCCCCTGTAAGCCCATCAATGAGATGAGCGCGGCAGGCCAGAAGTCATAAGGAGAAAAAGCCAGCGTTCCGCTGGCTCCAAATAACAGCGCCAGCAGTAAGCGCACGCGCTGGCGTTCAATAAGAGAGGCAAATACCATTTAGGCGAAATGTCCTGTTAGTTTAGTCTTCCATTTTCGGCTGTGGCGCGTCATCAGGAAGTTTGACATGAACCTGAATGATACGGCGGCTATCCGCCATTGCCACTTTGAATTGGTAACCGTCGATGTCGATGGTCTCGCCGCGTGCCGGCAGATGACCAAACGCCTGCATCACCAGCCCGCCGATGGTATCGACTTCTTCATCGCTGAAGTGGGTGCTGAAGGCTTCGTTGAAATCTTCGATTGAGGCCAGCGCGCGCACCGTCCAGGTGTGGCGGCTGAGCTGACGGAAGTCGATATCATCTTCTTCGTCGTACTCATCTTCAATTTCACCGACGATCAGTTCCAGAATATCTTCGATGGTGACGAGGCCGGAAACGCCGCCAAACTCATCGATAACAATCGCCATGTGATAGCGCTGCGAGCGGAACTCTTTGAGCATCCGGTCAACCCGTTTACTCTCAGGCACGACAACCGCCTGGCGTAACACTTTGTCCATGCTGAAGGCTTCGGCATCGCTGCGCATAAACGGCAGCAAGTCTTTAGCCATCAAAATCCCTTCGATGTGATCTTTGTCTTCGCTGATCACCGGGAAACGGGAGTGCGCAGATTCGATGATGACGTCGAGACATTCATCAAGGGTCTGGTTACGTTTCAGGGTAATCATCTGGGAACGCGGGATCATGATATCGCGAACGCGCTGGTCGGCGATGTCCATTACCCCTTCGAGCATATCGCGCGTATCTTCGTCGATAAGGTCGTTCTGCCCGGAATCACGGATCAGCTCCAGCAGTTCATCGCGGTTTTTCGGTTCACCGTGGAAAAGCTGGCTGAGTAAGAGGGAGAAAAATCCCTTTTTGCTGCTTACTGTGTCACTACTGTGTGAATTGTCGTCGCTCATGGCGTCGTTTGGGTTCTCATGGTTAGTTAATCAGGGCCGCCACGCGCAAACTCAGCGTTGGGCGGCAATAAAACACTGTCGGGCCGAAGCCCGGCAGTTACTCTTTCTCGGCAATGTACGGATCCTCATAGCCCAGAGCAAGCATTATCTCCGTTTCGATGCCTTCCATCTCTTCGGCTTCGTCATCTTCGATATGGTCATAGCCCAGCAGATGCAGGCTACCGTGCACCACCATGTGCGCCCAGTGGGAATCAAGCGACACGTTCTGCTCTTTGGCTTCGCGCTCAACTACCTGACGGCAGATGATGAGATCGCCCAGCAGCGGCATTTCCATTCCCGGCGGGGCTTCAAACGGGAAAGAGAGCACGTTGGTCGGCTTGTCCATTCCGCGATAGGTCAGGTTGAGCTCGTGGCTTTCGGCGGTATCCACCAGACGAATCGTCACTTCTGATTCTTCCTGAAATTGCGGGATAACGGCATCCAGCCATGTCTGAAATTGACTTTCGTCGGGCAGACCGGTGTTGTCTTCACAGGCCAACTGGAGATCGAGGATCACCTGACTCATTTCTGCTCCTGTTCCTGAGCTTCGCGTTTTCTTTCCGCAGCCAGCTCAGCTTTACGTTTTTGTTCGGCTTCTTCCCATGCTTCATAGGCGTTAACGATGCGCGCCACCACAGGGTGACGGACCACATCTTCGCTGTGGAAGAAGTTAAAGCTAATTTCATCGACGTTCGCCAGCACTTCAATGGCGTGGCGCAGGCCGGATTTGGTGTTACGCGGCAGGTCAATCTGGGTGACGTCGCCGGTGATCACCGCTTTCGAGTTAAAGCCGATGCGGGTCAGGAACATCTTCATCTGTTCGATGGTGGTGTTCTGGCTCTCATCAAGAATGATAAAAGCGTCGTTCAGCGTGCGTCCGCGCATATAGGCCAGCGGAGCCACTTCAATCACGTTGCGCTCAATCAGTTTTTCCACTTTCTCGAAGCCGAGCATCTCGAAAAGTGCGTCATACAGCGGGCGCAGATACGGGTCAACTTTCTGGCTTAAATCCCCCGGCAGGAACCCGAGTTTTTCACCGGCTTCCACCGCCGGACGCGTAAGAAGGATACGGCGAATTTCCTGACGTTCCAGCGCATCCACCGCCGCTGCCACCGCCAGATAGGTTTTACCGGTACCCGCCGGGCCCACGCCGAAGGTGATGTCGTGGTCCAGAATATTGGCGATGTACTGTGCCTGGTTCGGCGTACGCGGTTTAATCACGCCGCGCTTGGTCTTGATGTGGATAGCTTTACCGTAATCCGGCACGCTTTCGGCGCTCTGCTCCAGCACGCGCGCTTCTTTGATAGCGAGGTGGATTTGCTCCGGTTCAATATCCTGAATCTGGCCGCGCATTGGGGCGGTATCGACATACAGGCTGCGCAGAATGTCTGCCGCTGCGGTGACGCAAATCGCGCGTCCGGTGAGTTTGAAATGGTTATCGCGGCGGTTGATTTCGATACCCAGTCGCCGCTCAAGCTGTTTGATGTTGTCATCAAACGGGCCGCACAGGCTCAGCAGGCGGGCGTTGTCTGCTGGCTCCAGAGTCATTTCGCGAGTGTCTATGTTCAAACTGTTCCTCTTTCATGTTTGCCGGAAAGCAATGCGCGTATCCGGCCTGGGATCAGACTTTCCCGACAATCGGGTCTTCATTAATGAAATTATTCACGCCAGTGAATAAAGGCGCAAGCATTGCTATGGATATTTGGGTGAAAGGCAGAGAAAACAAGGCCTGCCGGAGCGGCAGGCCGAAAGGTTTACGGCTGGTAAATACCGACGCCCAGTTCATTCTCTTTGCGGGTACGAGAGATGACGGACTCCGGTGATTCAACCACGCGCAGCCCCATTTCATCTTCCGTACGCACCAGTTTGCCGCGCAGTGAGTTGGTGTAGACATCCACAATCTCAACATCAACAAACTTACCGACCATATCCGGCGTACCTTCAAAGTTCACCACACGGTTATTTTCCGTGCGTCCGGTCAGTTCCATCACGCTCTTACGTGACAAACCTTCCACCAGAATACGCTGGGTGGTGCCCAGCATGCGGCGGCTCCATGCCATGGCCTGCTGGTTGATGCGCTCCTGCAAAATGTACAGACGCTGCTTTTTCTCTTCCTCAGGCACATCATCAACCATATCGGCGGCTGGCGTACCGGGGCGGGCGGAGAAAATAAAGCTGTAGCTGACGTCGAAATTCACTTCGCCAATCAGCTTCATGGTTTGCTCGAAGTCTTGCGTCGTTTCACCTGGGAAGCCGACGATAAAGTCAGAGCTAATCTGAATATCCGGACGTGCAGCGCGCAGTTTGCGGATAATCGATTTGTACTCCAGCACGGTGTGCGTGCGGCCCATCAGGTTTAATACGCGGTCGGAACCACACTGAACCGGCAGATGCAGGAAGCTCACCAGCTCCGGCGTATCGCGATACACATCGATAATATCGTCGGTAAATTCGATAGGGTGGCTGGTGGTGAAACGCAGGCGATCGATGCCGTCGATAGCCGCGACAAGGCGCAGCAGTTCAGAGAACGAGCCGGTCGTGCCATCATAGTTCAGGCCGCGCCATGCATTGACGTTCTGGCCGAGCAGGTGAATTTCACGCACGCCCTGTGCCGCCAGTTGCGCGACTTCAAACAGAATGTCGTCGCACGGACGGCTCACTTCTTCACCGCGGGTATACGGCACCACGCAGTAAGTACAATATTTGTTGCAGCCTTCCATAATGGAAACATAGGCGGTTGGGCCTTCAGCGCGCGGTTCCGGCAGACGGTCAAACTTCTCGATTTCCGGGAAGCTGACGTCGATGACCGGACGGCGGTTGCCGCGGACGGTATCAATCATCTCAGGCAGGCGGTGCAGGGTCTGCGGGCCAAAAATAATGTCGACATAGTGCGCACGCTGGCGGATCAGTTTCCCTTCCTGAGAGGCGACACAGCCGCCCACACCAATAATCAGCTTTGGATTTTTTTCCTTTAATAATTTCCAGCGGCCTAACTGGTGGAAAACTTTTTCCTGCGCCTTCTCGCGGATTGAGCAGGTATTCAACAGCAGCACATCCGCTTCTTCAGCCACATCCGTGAGTTGATACCCGTGAGTGGCATCCAGCAGATCGGCCATCCTGGATGAATCATACTCATTCATCTGACAGCCCCAGGTTTTAATATGGAGTTTTTTTGTCATCGACTTGCTCTTGCTCAAATGTTTAAACCCCGAAAATGGCGGGGAAATAGCCAGGAATGCAGGGCGCGTATTGTAATGCTTTGACGCGGTTGTGACCAGTATGACCTCAAGCGGTGCAAAATCCGGTAAACTTAAGCTATTAACGGTTAAGGATAATTGACTATGACAATTCAGCAAACAGACATCATTGTGGTCGGTGGTGGAATGGTCGGCGGCGCACTGGCGTTGGGATTAGCGCGGGAAGGGTTCTCCGTCACCGTGCTGGAGAAATCTGCGCCTGTTGCGTTTGATCCGGCATCGCCGCCTGATGTGCGTATTTCGGCCATTAGCGCGGCGTCCGTCTCGCTTTTGCGCGGCCTGGACGTCTGGGATGCGATTCAGGCAATGCGCGTGCATGCCTGGCGTCGCCTGGAAACCTGGGAGTGGCAAAGCGCGCACGTGGTGTTTGATGCCGCCGAGCTGAAGCTGCCGTCTCTGGGCTATATGGTCGAGAATAACGTCTTGCAGCTGGCGCTGTGGCAGGCGCTTGAGGCGCATCCGCAGGTCACGCTGAAAACGGGTCAAACGCTTAGCGCAATGACGATGGACGCCGGACGTCGAGTGGTGACGTTGGCTAAAGGCGAAACGTTGTCCGCGCGTCTGGTGATTGGTGCGGACGGCGCATTTTCGCAGGTTCGCCAGATGGCCGGAATTGGCACGCATGGCTGGCAGTATCCGCAATCCTGCATGCTGATCACCGTGCAGTGTGAAAACGATCCGGGCGACAGTACCTGGCAGCAGTTTTCGTCCACCGGGCCGCGCGCGTTTTTACCGCTCTTTGAAAACTGGGCGTCGCTGGTGTGGTACGACACGCCCGCGCGTATCCGCCAGCTACAGGCGTTGAACATGGCGCAGTTGCAACAGGAAATTCATACCCATTTCCCGCAGCGGTTAGGAAACGTCACGCCGGTTGCCGCCGGTTCGTTCCCGCTGACGCGTCGCCATGCTTTACAGTATGTCCAGCCGGGGCTGGCGCTGGTGGGCGATGCGGCGCATACCATTCATCCGTTGGCGGGGCAGGGGGTGAATCTGGGTTATCGCGACGTGGAGGCGCTGATTGATGTGCTGGCAAATGCGCGCGGTTATGCTGAGGATTGGGCCAGTGAAACGGTGCTGAAGCGCTATCAGGCGCGCCGTCGCGCGGATAACCTGCTGATGCAGTCGGGGATGGATCTTTTCTATGCCGGATTCAGCAACGATCTCAGCCCGCTGAAAGTGATGCGTAATATCGGCCTGATGGCCGCCCAACGCGCAGGCGTGTTAAAACGTCAGGCGCTGAAGTATGCGTTAGGGCTATAATTTTTCGTAGGCCGGATAAGCGTAGCGCATCCGGCTTTTTCTTCTGAACGACAGAAACAAAAAAGCCCGCCGAAGCGAGCTTTTTTGTTTTATGTGGCTGGGGTACGAGGATTCGAACCTCGGAATGCCGGAATCAGAATCCGGTGCCTTACCGCTTGGCGATACCCCAACAGGGTGCGCTCACAACGTGAACGTCTTTTGAAAATGGCTGGGGTACGAGGATTCGAACCTCGGAATGCTGGTATCAGAAACCAGAGCCTTACCGCTTGGCGATACCCCAACAATTCTTGCTAGTTTACCGAAAAAATCGATAAATTTCTAATTTGGTGGCTACGACGGGATTCGAACCTGTGACCCCATCATTATGAGTGATGTGCTCTAACCAACTGAGCTACGTAGCCAATTTACTGCTTTCTTCTATGGCTGGGGTACCTGGATTCGAACCAGGGAATGCCGGTATCAAAAACCGGTGCCTTACCGCTTGGCGATACCCCAATACCGTCGCGGTTAACCGCAAATATCGAAGAAATATGGCTGGGGTACCTGGATTCGAACCAGGGAATGCCGGTATCAAAAACCGGTGCCTTACCGCTTGGCGATACCCCATCCGTGCAACGCTTACTGGTGAATGGTGCGGGAGGCGAGACTTGAACTCGCACACCTTGCGGCGCCAGAACCTAAATCTGGTGCGTCTACCAATTTCGCCACTCCCGCAAAAAAAGATGGTGGCTACGACGGGATTCGAACCTGTGACCCCATCATTATGAGTGATGTGCTCTAACCAACTGAGCTACGTAGCCATCTTTTTTTTCGCGTTACCTTATCGGCGTTGCGGGGCGCATTATGCGTATTGAGCCTTGTAGCGTCAACCTCTTTTTCACGGAAAATTGCCGGAATGTGACTGTTTGGTTAGGTTGCGAACAGCGTGATGGAATATTCGGCAAAAATTGGTTACTTCATGTTTTTATGCATGGCATGAAGCTGTTATTTCAGTGTAAAGGATGAAATTCGGATTCCATCAATGGTGTTGAGAAATTGCTCTGTGAAATACTAACGCCGCCAAATTTGTCAGGGCAGGAAGCGTTGTGCCTGCAAATTTGTCACGACCATGAGGGGAACTCCTCATCGCTACATTATTGAGGGAATAGTATGTTGCGTTTGATTACCGCTTTTTTAGGTGTTTTTCTGCTGATGCAGTCCGCGTTTGCCGAGCAGGCTCGCCCGGAAACCAGCAAATATGTGCAGGCTTATCGCGGGCAAGAAGGTGCCGTTGTCTGGCTGATGCGCATTGGGCCACGCGAAGCGAATGAAGCGTTAGTGCAGGTTTCGCATGTCGATAACGACATTGACGGGCGTATTTTCCGCTGCAAAATTCAAATTACGCGAGACGGCGAGAAAAGCTATACCGCTGAAATAAAAGGAAAACCTTTTGAACTGGCGCGCATTAAAGAAGGCAGCGGAAGCCTTTATCTTCCTGATGAGCAATCCAATTGGTGGATCAACTATAGCGAGGAACTTTCTAACGGATCGGGTGCTAATGCGGAACATTTCCTGACAGCGTACCTGGAACAGGATACGAAAAAACAGTAATAAAAAACCCCGGCTCGTGGGCCGGGGCATTTCACTCGCTTATTTGTAGGCTGACTGGTGAACGCCTACTGCGCGACCAGACGGATCGTCCATGGTTTTGAACGCTTCGTCCCACTCAATCGCTTTTGCGGAAGAGCACGCAACAGACGGGCCACCCGGCACGCATTCCGCTGCGCTTGGCACCGGGAACAGCTCTTCGAAGATCTCGCGATACAGATAACCCTCTTTCGAGCTCGGCGTGTTGTACGGGAAGCGGAAGTGCGCGGTTTCCAGCTGTTGATCGGTAACCTGTTTCGCCGCCACTTCTTTCAGTGTGTCAATCCAGCTGTAGCCTACGCCATCAGAGAACTGCTCTTTCTGACGCCACGCGACGCTTGCCGGCAGGTAGGATTCAAAACATTCACGCAGAATGTGTTTTTCCATTTTGCCGTTGCCGCACATTTTGTCCTGCGGGTTGATACGCATCGCCACGTCGAGGAATTTTTTATCCAGGAACGGTACGCGCGCTTCCACGCCCCAGGCCGACATCGCTTTGTTAGCGCGTGCGCAGTCGTACATGTGCAGCGCCTGCAGTTTACGTACGGTCTCTTCGTGCAGTTCTTTGGCGTTCGGCGCTTTATGGAAGTAAAGGTAGCCGCCAAACACTTCGTCAGAACCTTCGCCCGAGAGCACCATTTTGATGCCCATCGCTTTGATTTTACGCGACATCAAATACATCGGTGTAGAGGCGCGAATCGTCGTCACATCATAGGTTTCGATGTGATAGATAACATCGCGAATCGCATCCAGACCTTCCTGCACGGTGAAGTGAATTTCGTGGTGCACAGTGCCGAGGTGATTTGCCACTTCCTGCGCGGCTTTCAGGTCAGGTGAACCTTCCAGGCCGACGGCGAAGGAGTGCAGCTGCGGCCACCAGGCTTCAGAACGCTCATCATCTTCTACGCGACGTGCGGCGAATTTTTTGGTGATGGCGGAAATGACGGAGGAGTCCAGGCCACCAGAGAGCAGGACGCCGTAAGGCACGTCAGACATCAGGTGGCTTTTCACGGACTCTTCCAGCGCCTGACGCAGTTCGTTTTTATCGGTAACGTTGTCTTTTACCGCGTCATAGTCGAACCAGTCACGCTGATAATACTGACGAATTTCGCCATCTTTGCTCCACAGGTAGCTGCCTGCAGGGAACTCTTTGATAGTGCGGCAAACCGGCGTCAGCGCTTTCATTTCAGAAGCCACATAGAAGTTACCGAATTCGTCGTAACCCATATACAGCGGAATAATGCCAATATGGTCGCGGCCAATCAGGTAAGCGTCTTTTTCACTGTCGTACAGGGCGAAGGCAAACATCCCCTGCAAATCGTCGAGGAATTCCGGGCCTTTTTCCTGATACAGCGCGAGGATCACTTCGCAGTCAGAACCGGTCTGGAACTGATAGCGGTCAGCGTATTCCGCACGCAGTGCCTGATGGTTGTAGATTTCACCGTTTACGGCCAGCGCATGCGTTTTCTTTTCGTTATACAGCGGCTGCGCACCGGCGTTGACATCAACAATTGACAGACGTTCGTGCGCCAGAATTGCTTTGTCGCACGCATAAATGCCGGACCAGTCCGGGCCGCGGTGGCGCATCAGGCGGGAGAGTTCAAGCGCTTTTTTACGCAGCTCGCCCGCGTCAGTTTTAATATCCAGTACACCAAAAATCGAACACATAGACTTCTCCGTTAACCCTGTAATGTCGTGAAATTGTTGTGGCTATGGCATAAAAAATGCCGCAAAGCGGGAGAGGGCGCAAGCGTTTTAGGGGCTGAAAAAGAAATAGTGCAACAGGAGTTGCCGGATGCTGAAAAATGGACAGGTTATGAACTGTGGAATTAACGAATCACCAAAAATTTGACGTTTTTATTGAATGGATCGATGTTTGTGGAGGTTGCCGGATAAGAGAATGGTTATCCGGCAACATTAATCTTAAATCACATCAATTTCTGCAACCGACGGATAAATCCATGATGGGCGGAACGGCATGCTGTCGATATCGTCCAGCGTCGAGACGCCAGAGAGCACCAGAATGGTCTCCAGCCCGGCCTGGAAGCCTGCCAGAATATCGGTACGCAGGTTATCGCCAACGATCACCGTCTGCTCGGAGTGCGCCTGCATTTTATTCAGCGCGGCGCGGATAATCCACGGGCTTGGCTTGCCCACATAGAACGGTTTACGACCGGAAATTTTTTCGATGCCCGCACACAGTGCGCCACAGGCCGGATAAAAACCGCGACCGTGAGTGTCCGGGTTGGTGGCGATAAAGCGTGCGCCGTTGGCGACGAAGAAGGCCGCTTTATGCATCATCTCCCAGTTGTAGGAGCGGGTTTCACCCACGATCACGAAGTCCGGGTTCACATCGGTGATGGTAAAACCGGCTTTGTAGAGTTCGTGGATTAACGCGCCTTCGCCGACAACGTAGGCTTTTTTCCCTTCCTGACGACGCAGAAAATCCGCGGTGGCCATTGCCGAGGTGTAAAACACGCTATCCGGCACGTCAACGCCCGCAGTGGCAAAACGGTTCGCCAGGTCCTGCCCGGTCTGGGAAGGGTAGTTGGTCAACAGTACCAGCGGCAGGCCTTTCTCCAGAATTCGTGTTAGAAATTCTGCGGCACCCGGTACAGCCACGTTATCGTGCATCAGCACGCCGTCGATATCACAAATTACATTCTGAATGGTCATGGACTACCTGACATGGTCTGAAAGAGGCGTAATTATACACGGAATTACGCAGGCTGCCTTGCGAGAGGCCGCCTGCGCGTATGAGGATTAACCTTCCAGCAAATGCTGCAACAGAATACCGTTGAGCATCGCGCGTTTGACCAGCGCAAACGCGCCAATCGCGGAGCGGTGATCGAGCGTAGAGCGCACCACCGGCAGATTTTTACGAAACGCCTTCAGCGCCTGGGTATTAATGCAGCCTTCGATGGCCGGCAGCAGAATGCGCTCTGCTTCGGTGATTTCACCGGCAATGACGATTTTCTGCGGGTTGAACAGGTTGATAGCAATGGCGATGGTTTTACCCAAATGGCGACCGACATGCTCTACCACTTCCGTAGCCAGCGCATCGCCCTTACTGGCGGCTTTGCAGATGGTCTTTATATTGCAATCATCGAGCGTGACGCGGCTCTGATACCCCTGTTCCAGCAGGTGACGCACGCGGTGTTCAATGGCAGCGTTGGCGGCAACGGTTTCCAGACAGCCGAAGTTACCGCAGTGGCAGCGCTCGCCGAGCGGGTCGACCTGAATATGACCAATTTCACCGACGTTACCATTACGCCCAATAAAAATTCGCCCGTTGGAAATAATCCCTGCGCCGGTTCCCCGGTGTACGCGCACCAGAATGGAGTCTTCACAGTCCTGGCTTGCACCGAAATAGTGCTCCGCCAGCGCCAGACTGCGGATATCGTGGCCAACAAAACAGGTGACTTTGAACCGTTTTTCCAGCGCGCCGACCAGCCCCCAATTCTCCACTGAAATGTGCGGCATATAGCGGATCACGCCGCTATCCGGGTCAACCAGGCCGGGCAAAATGACGGAAATGGCAATCAGCTCGCGAATTTTGCGCTGGCAGGCATCAATAAAGGTGGCGATAGTATTGAGCAGCGCATGCTCCAGCGTTTCCTGGGTGCGCTCGGGCAGAGGATAGTGCTCTTCGGCAACGACTTTGCTGCTCAGATCGTAAAGGGTGAGAGTGGCGTCGTGACGCCCCAGACGCACGCCGATCGTGTGGAAATTGCGGGTTTCGGTGACGATAGAGATAGCGCGGCGGCCCCCGGTAGAGGCCTGTTGATCGACTTCTTTAATCAATCCGCGCTCAATAAGCTGACGCGTAATTTTGGTTACGCTGGCGGGAGCAAGCTGGCTCTGTTCGGCGATTTGAATGCGCGAGATTGGCCCATGCTGGTCAATCAGGCGGTAAACGGCCGCACTGTTAAGCTGTTTTACGAGGTCAACATTACCAATTTGAGCTTGTCCGCCTGATGTCATACTTTCGCTTACTCAGTTAACGACCTCGTTACCATTAACGATGGTCTTGGTGATTTTATAATCGCGCGTGAACGCGGTCAGGTTTGCGGTCATGCCCGGGGCAATCTGACCCAGATGGTCATCAACGCCAATTGCGCGAGCCGGATAGAGTGTCGCCATGCGCAGCACTTCATCGAGTGCAATGCCGCAGTGCTCAACCAGGTTGCGAACGCCTTCAATCATGGTTAAAGAGGAGCCGCTCAGCGTACCGTTTTCATCTACGCACAAACCGTTACGGTAGTATATTGTTTTACCAGCAAAAATGAACTGATCAATATTTGCACCTGCCGGCGCGGTGGCGTCCGTGACCAGACACAGTTTCTCACCTTTGAGGTGTTTGGCGTTACGGATGTTGGCGTAGTTGACGTGCAGACCATCGGCGATGATCCCGCAGTAGACGTCGGCATTGTCAAAAATCGCGCCCGCCAGACCCGGTTCGCGACCACTGATGTACGGCATCGCGTTATAAAGGTGAGTGGCAAATGTAATGCCCGCGCGGAAGCCGGTCTTGGCTTCTTCCAGCGTCGCGTTAGAGTGGCCGGCAGAAATTACGATCCCCGCGGCAACCAGTTTACGGATAACCTCAGGCTCCACCATTTCCGGGGCCAGGGTGATTTTAGTAATCACGTCCGCGTTCTCACACAGGAAGTCGACCAGCGAGGCTTCTGGTTTGCGGATATAGGCCGGATTATGGGTGCCTTTCTTAATGATATTCAGCCACGGCCCTTCCAGATGAAGGCCCAGCGCCTGATTAGGGTGTTTGGCCAGGTACTCGCGCATCACGCGCACGCCCTGTTTCATGAGATCGTCGCTACAGGTAATCAGCGTTGGCAGATAGCTGGTGCAGCCCGATTTCTCGTTGGCTTTCTGCATGATTTCCAGCGTTTCAACGCTCACGGCTTCTGCTGTGTCGTTGAACTGCACGCCGCCGCAGCCATTCAGCTGAACGTCGATAAAACCAGGGGCAATAATGGCGCCGTTGACTGAACGTTGTTCAATATCTGACGGTAATTCTGCCAGCGGGCAGAGACGTTCGATAAGGCCATTGGCGATAATAATCGCGTGGTCATCCAGAATTTCGCGGCCAGTGTAAATCCGACCATGAGTTAATGCATACATTACGACCCCCGGGTTTCTAAAAAGCGCCCTGCACATGCCGCAGGGCGATAATACATTACAGACCTTTGATGTTTTCCGCTTCCAGTTCGTTGAAATATTTCAACGTTTTCACTTTCAGCTCCATCGTGGACGGCTCATCGCAGACCATAACGGCTTTCGGATGCAGCTGCAGGCAGCTGATGGTCCACATGTGGTTGACGTTGCCTTCTACAGCAGCCTGCAGCGCCTGTGCTTTCTGGTTGCCCAGCACCAGAATCATCACTTCTTCTGCATCCAGCAGGGTGCCCACGCCAACGGTCAGCGCGTATTTTGGAACCAGAGAGACGTCGCCGTCAAAGAAACGGGAGTTCGCCACGCGGGTTTCGTGTGTCAGGGTTTTGATACGGGTACGGGAAGCCAGAGAAGACGCCGGTTCGTTGAACGCGATGTGGCCATCGTTGCCTACGCCGCCCATAAACAGGTGGATTTTGCCGTAAGAACGAATTTTTTCTTCATAACGACGGCATTCTGCGTCAATATCTGCGGCGTTACCATTCAGCAAATTAATATTTTCAGCCGGAATATCAACGTGGTCGAAGAAATTACGGTGCATGAAGCTGTGATAGCTTTCCGGGTGCTCTTTCGGCAGGCCCACGTATTCGTCCATGTTGAACGTCACAACGTGCTTGAAGCTAACCTGGCCCGCTTTATGCATTTCTACCAGTGCTTTATAGGCAGTCAGCGGTGTTCCGCCAGTCGGCAGACCCAGCACGAACGGACGATCGGCAGTTGGCTTGAACGCGTTGATGCGGTTAACGATATGACGCGCGGCCCATTTGCCCACTTGTTCTGCTGTAGCCAGGGGAATCAGTCTCATTGTTCACCTCTATAGTTAATTTAAAAAGGTCGTGGATTGACGAATGCTTATCATAAAGCGTAACGCACTTTCGCGGTAACAAGGGGTCAATCCGCTTTGATTTTTTGAATGATAAAATAAGTTTTGCGAGTTAGCCAGCAAAAGGGAGGAGGTATAGCGATATTTGGTGACAAAAATCACAAAAAATGGGTGTTTAATTTGCGATACGAATTAATTTTTCACACACTCCACATGTCAATGAATAATTCGTCGTACTTATCAGTTGTGACACTATAAAAAAACAGCAAAGCGTGAGCCTAACGGGGTCTCATAGGGGGAATAAAGTGAGTATTCTAGGTTATTTACAGAAGGTCGGTCGCGCACTGATGGTGCCGGTCGCCACGCTGCCTGCAGCGGCAATTTTGATGGGGGTTGGTTACTGGATCGACCCTGTTGGCTGGGGTGGCGATAGCGCCCTTGCCGCGTTCTTCATTAAGTCTGGCTCGGCCATTATCGACAACATGTCCGTCCTGTTTGCCATTGGTGTGGCTTATGGGATGTCAAAAGATAAAGACGGTGCGGCGGCACTGACCGGCTATGTGGGCTTCCTCGTGTTGACCACGCTGTGTTCTCCGGCGGCGGTAGCAATGATCCAGAAGATCCCGGCGGACCAGGTTCCGGCGGCGTTCGGTAAGATCAGCAACCAGTTCGTGGGTATTCTGGTTGGTATTATCTCTGCAGAACTCTACAACCGCTTCAGCAGCGTTGAGCTGCCGAAGGCGCTGTCGTTCTTCAGCGGTCGCCGTTTGGTGCCGATTCTGACCTCGTTTGTGATGATCGTGGTCGCCTTTATTCTGATGTACATCTGGCCGGTAATTTTCGACGGTCTGGTGAACTTCGGTGAGCACATCCAGAAACTGGGCTCCGTTGGCGCGGGCGTTTACGCCTTCTTCAACCGCCTGTTGATTCCGGTTGGCCTGCACCACGCCCTGAACTCTGTGTTCTGGTTCGACGTGGCTGGCATTAACGACATTCCTAACTTCCTCGGTGGCGCACAGTCTATCGAAGCGGGTAAAGCGGTTGTTGGTATCACCGGTCGTTATCAGGCGGGCTTCTTCCCAATCATGATGTTCGGCCTGCCGGGTGCAGCGCTGGCTATCTATCACTGCGCGCGTCCTGAGAACAAAGCGAAAGTGCTGGGTATCATGATGGCGGGGGCTTTCGCGGCATTCTTCACCGGGATCACCGAGCCGCTGGAGTTCTCCTTCATGTTCGTGGCGCCGGTACTGTACGTGATCCACGCTTTCCTGACCGGTATTTCCGTGTTCATCGCGGCCAGCATGCAGTGGATTGCCGGTTTCGGCTTCAGCGCCGGGCTGGTGGATATGGTGCTCTCCTCGCGTAACCCGCTGGCGACACACTGGTGGATGCTTATCCCGCAGGGCCTGGTGTTCTTCGTTATCTACTACGTGGTGTTCCGTTTCACCATCACCAAATTCAACCTGATGACCCCGGGTCGTGAGCTGGCGGTTGCCGGTAGCGAAGCGGATGGTCAGGACACCAATGTAGGCAGCGATAAAGAGCAGGATGTTTCCGGCCTGGCGCGTCAGTACATCGCCGCGATTGGTGGTTCTGACAACCTGACCGGCATTGATGCCTGTATCACCCGTCTGCGTCTGAACGTGAAAGACTCTTCTCTGGTGAACGACGCGATGGCGAAACGTCTGGGTGCGTCCGGCGTGATTCGCCTGAACAAAACCAGCGTGCAGATTATCGTTGGCTTCGTGGCAGAGAAAATCGCCAACGCGATGAAAACCACAGGCCCGGTCGCGGCGGCAGAAGCCAGTGCAGCACCGGCAGCAGCGCCTGCGGCCAAACCGCAAGCAGTGCCGAATAACAGCACCGTGATTGCCGAGCTGGTTTCCCCGGTCACCGGTGAAGTGGTGGCGCTGGAAGAGGTGCCAGACGAAGCCTTTGCCAGCAAAGCGGTGGGTGACGGCGTTGCGGTTAAACCAACGGATAAAACCGTGGTTTCCCCGGCGGCGGGCACTATCGTGAAAATCTTTAACACCAACCATGCGTTCTGCCTGGAAACCGAGAAAGGCGCGGAAATCGTTGTTCACATGGGTATCGATACCGTTGCGCTTAACGGCCAGGGCTTTACTCGCCTGGTGGAAGAGGGTGCAGAAGTGAAAGCAGGTCAGCCGGTTCTGGAAATGGATCTCGACTACCTGAACGCCAATGCACGTTCAATGATTAGCCCGGTGGTTTGCAGCAACATCGACGACTTCAGCGGCCTGGTGATTAAGGCGCAGGATCATGTCGTTGCAGGGCAAACAGCGCTGTATGAAATTAAAGGTAAATAATCGCTCCTGAGTTCGCGATTGCCTTAAGCGGCGGGGGACTTTCCTCCGCCGCTTTTTTTTGCAGCAAATGATCCCCATATTCCTCTTCAAAGACGCATTTTCTGTAAGTTAAGGGTTGTCTCGGCGTCCGGCTTATAAGATCATACGCCGTTATACGTTATTTACGCTTTTGAGGAATCCACGATGAGTGAGGCTGAAGCCCGCCCGAGTAACTTTATTCGTCAGATCATCGATGAAGATCTGGCCAGTGGGAAGCACACCACAGTCCATACCCGTTTTCCGCCTGAGCCGAACGGTTATCTGCACATCGGCCATGCGAAATCGATCTGCCTGAACTTTGGCGTCGCGCAGGACTATCAAGGCCTGTGCAACCTGCGTTTTGATGACACTAACCCGGTAAAAGAAGATATCGAATACGTCGAGTCGATCAAACACGACGTCGAGTGGTTAGGTTTTCACTGGGCCGGTGATATTCACTACTCCTCAGACTATTTTGATCAGCTGCACCAGTACGCGGTAGAGCTTATCAACAAAGGCCTGGCCTATGTTGACGAACTGTCGCCGGAAGAGATCCGCGAATACCGCGGCACCCTGACTGCGCCAGGTAAAAACAGCCCGTTCCGCGACCGCAGCGTTGAAGAGAACCTGGCGCTGTTCGAAAAAATGCGTACCGGCGGCTTCGAAGAGGGTAAAGCCTGCCTGCGCGCGAAAATCGACATGGCGTCGCCGTTTATCGTAATGCGCGATCCGGTGCTGTACCGTATTAAATTTGCCGAGCACCACCAGACCGGCAACAAGTGGTGCATCTACCCGATGTACGACTTCACCCACTGCATCAGCGATGCGCTGGAAGGCATTACGCACTCTCTGTGCACCCTGGAGTTCCAGGACAACCGTCGCCTGTATGACTGGGTTCTCGACAACATCTCCATTCCGGTTCACCCGCGTCAGTACGAATTCTCGCGCCTGAATCTGGAATACACCGTGATGTCCAAGCGTAAGCTGAACCAGCTGGTGATGGAAAAACACGTTGAAGGCTGGGATGACCCGCGTATGCCGACCATTTCCGGTCTGCGTCGTCGTGGCTACACCGCTGCCGCTATCCGTGAGTTCTGCAAACGCATTGGCGTGACCAAGCAGGACAACACCATTGAGATGGCGTCGCTGGAATCCTGCATTCGCGAAGATCTCAACGAAAACGCCCCGCGCGCAATGGCGGTTATCGATCCGGTGAAACTGGTTATAGAGAACTACCAGGGCGAAGGCGAAATGGTCACCATGCCGAACCATCCGAATAAACCGGAAATGGGCAGCCGTGAAGTACCGTTTAGCAGTGAAATCTGGATCGATCGCGCTGACTTCCGCGAAGAAGCTAATAAGCAGTACAAGCGTCTGGTGATGGGTAAAGAAGTGCGTCTGCGTAATGCTTACGTGATTAAAGCAGAACGCGTAGAGAAAGATGCAGAAGGTAATATCACTACCATCTTCTGTACTTACGATGCCGATACCCTGAGCAAAGACCCGGCAGATGGCCGTAAAGTGAAAGGCGTTATTCACTGGGTGAGCGCGGCACACGCGCTGCCGGTTGAAATCCGCTTGTACGATCGTCTGTTCAGCGTGCCGAACCCAGGCGCAGCGGAAGACTTCCTTTCGGTGATGAACCCGGAATCGCTGGTAATCAAGCAGGGCTTTGCTGAGCCGTCTCTGAAAGCTGCCGTTGCCGGTAAAGCGTATCAGTTCGAGCGTGAAGGTTACTTCTGCCTGGACAGCCGCTACGCTACCGCAGAGAAACTGGTGTTTAACCGCACCGTTGGCCTGCGTGATACCTGGGCGAAAGCGGGCGAGTAATCGTCTGTTTGTGAAAAAACGCCGCATTTGCGGCGTTTTTTTTGTCTCTCATATTCGCGATGCGAATTAATCTTTTTAATGCAGACATCACCCGTTTGCATCATTTCATCAAGATACATCCTCGCAACCTGCACTATTAACATTTTCCCCTGATGAGATAAGGCGTTGCGCCGCTTAATGTTAATAAATCGCATTTGTTACAAGACGCAACGAAATATGTGCGCTTTGTCATAGTCCTGCGTTTTGCTTGCGAAAAAGGATTGATAATTCGCGTCGCGAAAAATAATCTAATCCTGTAGCAAAAGGTGCTTTTCACCACGCTACTTTTTTATCTGTTTTTTATTTTTAGCCTCTGCTTTGCAGCGGCATTTTAAAAGTCAAAGAGGATACACATATGCGTACGTTCAGTGGCAAACGTAGTACGCTGGCGCTGGCTATTGCCGGTGTCACAGCAATGTCGGGCCTGGTCGTTGTTCCCCAGGCGAGTGCAGCAGGCTTTATCGATGATTCCACGTTAACGGGCGGCATCTATTACTGGCAGCGTGAGCGTGACCGTAAAGATGTGACCGATAACGACAAATATAAAACCAACCTTTCTCACTCCACCTGGAACGCCAACCTTGATTTCCAGTCCGGTTATGCCGCTGATATGTTCGGCCTCGATATTGCGGCATTTACCGCTATCGAAATGGCGGAATCCTCAGAAAGTGGTCACCCGAACGAAATTGCGTTCTCGTCTAAAAATAAAGGCTACTCGGAAGATTACTCCGGCGATAAAAGCGGTGTGAGCCTTTATAAAGCTGCTGCGAAATTTAAGTACGGCCCGGTTTGGGCGCGCGGTGGTTATATTCAGCCGACCGGCCAAACGCTTTTAGCGCCCCACTGGAGCTTTATGCCTGGCACCTATCAGGGGGCAGAAGCGGGTGCGAACTTTGATTACGGCGATGCTGGCGCGCTGAGTTTCTCCTACATGTGGACCAACGAATACAAGGCCCCATGGCATATCGAAATGGATAATTTCTACCAGAACGATAAGCGCACGAAAGTCGATTATCTGCACTCCATCGGTATGAAATATGACTTCAAAAATGATCTGGTGCTGGAAGCGGCATTTGGTCAGGCGGAAGGCTATGTCGATCAGTATTTCGCCAAAGCCAGCTACAAATTTGATATCGCCGGTAGCCCGCTGTCTACCAGCTATCAGTTCTACGGTACCCGCGATAAAGTGGATGACCGCACTGTAAACGATATTTATGACGGCACCGCATGGTTGCAGGCGCTGACCTTCGGTTACAAAGTGGGGCAGGTTGACCTGCGTCTGGAAGGAACCTGGGTTAAGGCTGAAGGCCAGCAGGGTTACTTCCTGCAACGTATGACGCCAACCTACGCCTCCTCAAACGGTCGTCTCGATGTGTGGTGGGATAACCGTTCCGACTTCAACGCCAACGGCGAAAAAGCGGTATTCTTCGGCGCGATGTATGACCTGAAGAACTGGAACCTGCCGGGCTGGGCCGTGGGCGCATCTTACGTCTACGCCTGGGATGCTAAACCATCGACCTGGCAGATCAACCCGGACGCGTACTACGACAAAAACAGAACCATCGAAGAGTCTTCTTACAGCTTTGACGTGGCATACACCGTACAGGAAGGGCGTGCAAAAGGTACGCTGTTCAAACTGCACTTCACCCAGTACGACAACCACTCCGACATCCCGAGCTGGAGCGGCGGTTACGGTAACATCTTCCAGGATGAGCGTGACGTGAAATTCATGGTTATCGCACCGTTCACCATCTTCTGATAAACGTTTAGGCGGGCCGCAGCGCCCACCGTGTCGTATAAGGCTAATAACATGAAAAAAATCGTGATGATTGCCGCACTGGTCGCGGCGCTGTCTGGGTGCGCGCAGTCTGAAGCACCCAAAGAAGATACGCGTTTAAAAGAGGCCTATAGCGCTTGTATCAACACCGCCGAAGGTTCGCCGGAAAAAATCGAAGCCTGCCAGCAGGTGCTGAACGTGCTGAAGCAGGAGAAAGCGCATCAGCAGTTTGCGAACCAGGAAAGCGTACGGGTAAGCGATTACCAGGCGTGTATTCTGGCGAGAAAAACCGGTAACGATCAGGCTGTGAAGAAAGATTGCGGGTTAATCTGGCAGGAAATTCGCAGTAACAATACGACAAAGTAAGACCTGCACAGCGCCGGGGACCTAAAGCGTCTCCGGTTTTTTTGTCTTTACAGAGGCAATAAAAAAGCCAACCCGAAGGTTGGCTTTTCAGAATCTCGAAGAAAATTACTTCTCTACGCCATCGTGCGCGTGTTCATCTTCGCGGCAGTCGCCTTCAGCACAGTGACCATACAGGTACAGGCTGTGGTTGGTTAAGCGGATACCGTGTTTCGCGGCAATCTCACGCTGACGAGCTTCGATGGAATCATCGCTGAATTCGATAACCTTGCCGCAGTCGAGGCAGATCAGGTGATCGTGATGGTGTTGTTGAGTCAGTTCGAAAACGGACTTGCCACCTTCAAAATTATGGCGTGTAACGATGCCTGCGTCATCAAACTGGTTGAGAACGCGATAGACGGTCGCCAGACCAATCTCTTCACCCATGTCGATCAGGCGTTTGTATAAGTCTTCCGCGCTGACATGGTGATTGTCTGGTTCCTGAAGCACTTCCAGGATCTTTAACCGGGGAAGTGTGACTTTCAGGCCAGCCTTCTTTAATGCGGTATTGTTGTCAGTCATGCGGAATCTGTCCTGTTGCTAAACGATTGACTTCCAAACGCGGAAGTAACACAGAGAGTGCACCGAGTGTAATGCGTCTCATTATAGAATGACGCCTTCTAAATGAAAACAGCAAGACCTGGGCGAATAAAGATTTCGAAAACGAGGCTTGACCAGCAAACTCGCTAAATTCAGAAGATATTGTACAGATTTACGCTCAAAAGTTAAAAAATTGTAGCTATTATTTTGATTGCTTCTACCTATTAATGCGGCGTGATTTAAATAATCACGCCGCATCAAGAATCAGGCGTTTTTGATCTCTTCCAGATGCAGCTCTTCGGAGATCTGTTTTACCCATTTTTCTACACGTTCAGCGGTCAGTTCCGGCTGACGGTCTTCATCGATAGCCAGACCCACGAAGTGATCGTCATCGGCCAGGCCTTTAGACGCTTCGAAGTGGTAACCGGCTGTTGGCCAGTGGCCGACGATGGTGGCGCCGCGCGGTTCGATGATGTCGCGGATAGTGCCCAGCGCATCACAGAAGTATTCCGCGTAGTCTTCCTGGTCGCCGCAGCCGAACAGTGCAACCAGTTTGCCATTGAAATCAACTTCTTCCAGCGTCGGGAAGAAATCGTCCCAGTCACACTGCGCTTCACCGTAGTACCAGGTCGGGATACCCAGCAGCAGAATGTCGAATGCAGCCAGGTCTTCTTTGCTGCTCTTGGCAATGTCATGCACGTCGGCAACGTCTTTACCAAGCTGTTTCTGAATCATTTTTGCGATATTTTCGGTATTGCCGGTGTCGCTACCAAAGAAAATGCCAACGATTGCCATGAGTTAAATAACCTCTTGAAACTTAATGATATGGTGGTGGCGTATTGCCCACAGATAAGGGCAATCATAGCAGAACAGAGAAGGGTGCGGAATCAGCAATCGTACCGGACTGCACACTCTGCTACATGAAAGCGGGATTTTACGAAATTTTCAGAGCTTTTCCTGCGCACGAAGCAGCGCTAACTGGCTCATCAGAATCTCTTCGATAAGCTCACTGCGACTCATATTACGCGCGGTTGCCAGTTCGTTCAGGGCATCGACCGCGTCGCTGTTGAGTTTCAGCTCGACGCGCTTCAGACCGCGAACTTTATCGCGTTTTAATTGATTACGCTTATTAATGCGCAGCTGTTCGTCACGCGAAAGCGGATTGGTTTTGGGTCTTCCCGGCCGACGCTCATTTGCGAACAAATCAATTGTCGTGCGGTCCGTTTGTTCTTTTGCCATGATTCAGAGTGACTTCGGGGAAACAAGCTACCGGGAAACGCCCGGAGCAGACAGCGCGCAATCATACATCAGTGCAACCGACACGCCAACGACCACGGCCATAATGGCGCGCGGTCGTTGAGTTTTTAATCAGTCTGCTAAATATCGGCGGATGGCGCGCAGTACCGCGTCCGGTTTTTCCGCATGTACCCAGTGACCGGCGCCAGCAATGACGTGCGCACGCGCCTGCGGGAATTGCGAAAGCAGGGCGTCACGGTAAACTTCGGTAACATAAGGCGAATTTCCGCCAGGGATAAACAGTGCCGGATGATCCCACGCCGGAATCGTCTCCCAGCCGACGATGTGCGGGTACTGATCCCACAGCGCAGGTACGTTAAATCGCCACTCGCCGTCGACAAACGATTTCAGCAGAAACTGAATCACACCTTCTTCGGCCAAAAATTCGCGCATCACGGTTGCGGCCTGCTGGCGTGAGGAGACACCCGCGTTGGTGACCGCGTTAATCGCCGCAAAAATCTCATCATGGCGACGTACCTGATAGTCCACCGGCGCGATATCAATGGCGACCAGCTTATCGATGCGTTCCGGGGCCAGCGCGGTCAGGGCCATCACCGCTTTGCCGCCCATTGAGTGGCCAATCACCGTGGCTTTCTCAATGTTGTGGGCGTCGAGGGTATCCAGCAGATCTTGTGCCATCGCCGGGTAGTTCATTTCATCTGCTCGTGGGGAAAGACCGTGATTACGCATATCCACTTGCAGGATATCGTGGTCGGTCACCAGGTCGCGCGCCAGTACGCCAAGGTTGTCCAGGCTGCCGAAAAGGCCGTGAACGAGCAGAATGGGGGAATTATTGTGCAGGTTTTGTGCAGATTGCGCTCGGGTATTCAATTTCATAGCAAAGTTCTTTTTTTCGCTCTGTCGGGTTAGGGTATTATGTTGGACATTCTCACGTTCAGGGGCAAGATACGATTTTTATCCCATTTTTGCCGCTATCCTGGTATGACGCTATCCGCTGTTGGGTTTTGAACATATAATCCCAGCAACTTGTATTCAGAAAAATTATTGCACTGGATTAAGATGAAAACGATCGAAGTTGATGACGAACTCTATCGCTATATTGCCGCCCACACACTGCACATTGGCGAGAGCGCATCTGACATTTTACGGCGAATGCTGAAGTTTTCCGCCGCATCACAACCTGTTGTTGCTGCTCCGGTTGCCAAAGCTGAAGTCGCGCCTGCTCAGGTTGCTCCAGTTGCCGAGGTAAAACCGGTTAAAACCGCGAAAGACAAAGTTCGTGCAATGCGTGAACTGCTGCTCTCTGACGAATACGCTGAGCAGAAAAAAGCCGTCAATCGCTTTATGCTGATCCTGACGACGCTCTACAAACTGGATAACAACGCGTTTGCCGAAGCGACGGAATCGCTTCATGGGCGCACGCGTGTCTACTTTGCCGCCAACGAGCAAACCCTGCTGAAAAACGGTAATCAGACTAAACCGAAACAGGTACCGGAAACCCCATATTGGGTGATTACGAATACCAACACCGGTCGTAAATGCAGTATGGTGGAACACATTATGCAAATCATGCAGTTCCCCGCTGAATTAATCGAAAAGGTATGCGGCACAATCTAACCCTTGCATAAGAAGGATCAAGCAATGGCAAACCATAACCGTGCGGGCCAGCCTGCACAACAGAGTGATTTGATTAACGTCGCCCAATTGACGTCTCAGTACTACGTGCTGAAACCGGAAGTGGGTAACGCAGAGCATGCAGTGAAGTTCGGTACTTCCGGACACCGTGGCAGCGCGGCGCGCCAGAGTTTCAATGAACCTCATATTCTGGCGATCGCACAGGCAATCGCCGAAGATCGTGCGAAAAACGGCATTACTGGCCCGTGCTACGTAGGTAAAGATACCCACGCGCTCTCTGAACCGGCGTTTATCTCGGTGCTCGAAGTGCTGGCGGCAAACGGTGTGGATGTCATTGTGCAGGAAAATAACGGCTTTACGCCGACGCCTGCCGTGTCGAACGCCATTCTGGTCCACAACAAAAAAGGTGGCCCATTGGCCGACGGTATCGTGATTACGCCGTCCCATAACCCGCCGGAAGATGGCGGTATCAAATACAACCCGCCTAACGGTGGCCCGGCCGATACGAACGTTACCAAAGTGGTGGAAGATCGCGCCAATGCGCTGCTGGCCGATGGCCTGAAAGGCGTGAAACGCATTTCTCTGGATGCCGCGCTGGCGTCCGGTCATGTTAAAGAGATGGACCTGGTGCAGCCGTTCATCGAAGGGCTGGCGGATATCGTCGATATGGCGGCTATCCAGAAAGCAGGCCTGACGCTGGGGGTCGATCCGCTGGGCGGTTCCGGTATTGAATATTGGAAACGTATCGGCGAATACTACAAGCTTAACCTGACCATCGTTAACGACCAGGTTGACCAGACTTTCCGCTTCATGCACCTCGACAAAGATGGCGCAATCCGTATGGACTGCTCCTCCGAGTGCGCGATGGCGGGCCTGTTGGCGCTGCGCGACAAGTTTGACCTCGCGTTTGCCAACGACCCGGACTACGACCGTCACGGTATCGTCACGCCTGCGGGCCTGATGAACCCGAATCACTATCTAGCGGTTGCTATTAACTATCTGTTCCAGCACCGTCCGCAATGGGGCAAAGACGTCGCCGTGGGTAAAACCCTGGTGTCTTCCGCGATGATCGACCGTGTAGTTAACGATCTGGGCCGCAAGCTGGTGGAAGTGCCGGTCGGTTTCAAATGGTTCGTTGATGGTCTGTTTGATGGCAGCTTTGGTTTCGGCGGCGAAGAGAGTGCCGGGGCATCGTTCCTGCGCTTCGACGGCACGCCGTGGTCGACTGATAAAGACGGCATCATCATGTGCCTGCTGGCCGCGGAAATCACCGCCGTCACCGGTAAAAACCCGCAAGAGCATTACAACGAGCTGGCAAAACGCTTCGGTGCGCCAAGCTACAACCGTTTGCAGGCCGGCGCGACGTCTGCACAGAAAGCGGCGCTGTCTAAACTCTCCCCAGAGATGGTGAGTGCCAGCACGCTGGCCGGTGACCCTATCACCGCACGTCTGACGGCAGCACCGGGTAACGGCGCATCCATCGGCGGCCTGAAAGTGATGACCGACAACGGCTGGTTCGCCGCGCGTCCGTCAGGCACCGAAGACGCGTATAAAATCTACTGCGAAAGCTTCCTTGGTGAAGAGCACCGTAAGCAGATTGAGAAAGAAGCGGTAGAGATTGTTAGTGAAGTGCTGAAAAACGCGTAAAAGCGAATAATTAAAAAAGGAGCCTTGCGGCTAATGCCGATCATTTAAGGATCAGTTGACCGATCCAGTGACTGGTGTAAAAAGGGTTCATGTCTCCACATGGACCCTTTTTAAATGGAACTTTCACAAGCCCTTGGCATTATTCATCTCACCGC
>CAJYVI010000126.1 GCA_913778145.1 uncultured Pseudocitrobacter sp. | reverse complement strand
CCATCTCTTCGCCACGTTGACGCAGTACGCGACCAACAGCACGTAATGCCTCTGCGCGCGCCATGACGGATGTATTACGCCACTGACGATAGCCCGCGTCGGCAAGAGCGATAGCCTCATCGACCTGTGCGGTTGTCGCCCACGGCAATGCCGATAGTGTTTCGCCATTAGCCGGGTTGATGGAAATCGCGTGAGTTGCAGGTGAAGTCATTCTCTTCTCTCTTATCCGGTGATGTGATGTTGTCATTGTGGATGCTTGTTGTCTTTATGAAAACTGAATAATATTGAGTTCATCATTCACGAATTGAGAATATTATGGACCTGACGCAGCTTGAGATGTTCAACGCCGTCGCACAAACCGGCAGTATTACCCAGGCGGCGCAGGTTGTTCACCGCGTGCCCTCAAACCTCACCACTCGTATTCGCCAACTGGAAGCCGATCTGGGCGTCGACCTGTTTATTCGTGAAAGTCAGCGTCTGCGCCTTTCCCCGGCCGGGCACAGTTTTCTGCGTTACAGCCAGCAGATCCTTGCGCTGGTCGACGAAGCCCGAATGGTGGTCGCTGGAGATGAGCCGCAGGGTTTGTTTTCTCTAGGCGCACTGGAAAGCACCGCCGCCGTTCGTATTCCGGAAACGCTGGCGCGTTATAACCAGCGTTACCCCAAGATTCAGTTTGACCTGGCAACCGGTCCATCGGGCACGATGATCGACGGCGTTTTGGAAGGCTCGTTGAGCGCGGCTTTTGTCGACGGCCCGGTAATGCACCCAGGCCTGGAAGGCATGCCGGTTTATCAGGAAGAGATGATGATCGTCGCGGCTAACGGCCACCCAACAATCACCCGCGCCAGCGACGTCAACGGCACCAGTATCTATGCCTTCCGCGCCAACTGCTCTTATCGCCGTCATTTCGAGAGCTGGTTTCAGGCCGATCACGCCACACCCGGAAGAATTCATGAGATGGAGTCGTATCACGGAATGCTGGCCTGCGTAATAGCCGGAGCGGGATTAGCATTGATGCCGCGCAGTATGCTCGAAAGTATGCCCGGCCATCACCAGGTTGAAGCCTGGCCGCTGGCAGAGAAATGGCGCTGGCTGACGACCTGGCTGGTCTGGCGGCGTGGGGCGAAAAGCCGCCAGTTAGAGGCGTTTATTGAATTGTTGGATGAGGCATCAGCAGATTAGTCCGCGATGATCAGTCTCGTAGACAAAGACGTCAGCGCACTACGCGCCTGCCCGTCAAGCTGATTATCCGTAATAATCTCCGTCAGTTCATTCAGATGCGCGATATTAAACAGCGACCATGCCCCGTATTTAGAACTGTCGGCCAGCAAAATTTTGCGGGAGGCATGCGCGATAAGATCACGCTTCAGCGCGGCTTTTTCTTCCGTCGGCGCCGTAATTCCCTTTTCAAGGTCCCAGCCGTTACAGCTTAAAAACGCCACGTCCGGCCAGGTATTTTGCAGCAATTTGCGACCGTGTTCGCCAATGCAGGACTGGCTGGAGTCATCGATACGCCCACCGATAATCGTTACTTCAATTTGTTTGAATTCTGCCAGAAATAGCGCGATATGCAGGTCGCTTGTGATCACCCGAAGCGGTAAATGGGTAATTTGCCGCGCGAGCTCAATCATGGTTGTGCCTGCATCAAGAACGACGGAATCCCCCGCCTTCACCATCGATGCAGCGGCACTGGCAATGGCGTGTTTTTCCGCCAGGCTGCGCTGCATTTTTTCATGGGTAGTCGGTTGGGCAGGAATAAACCGGTTGAGCGTCACACCGCCGTGGGTGCGGCTGATAACGCCTTGCTCATCGAGCTTAATCAGGTCTCGACGAATCGTGGCCGGCGACGCATCCGTTACCGCCACCAGCTCATCAACGGTGACCAGATTGTGGCTTTTGAGGTAATCCATTATCTGCTCTAACCGGTTATATCCCTTCATTTTATTCCTGCGAAATCTGCATTGCTAACTGGATGGAGACAGCCATGCTCTCAAACTTGGCTTTTCCTGTCCAGGCAATATCAAACGCGGTGCCGTGGTCGGCTGAAGTACGAATAAAGGGCAGCCCGGCGGTGATATTCACGCCATCGTAAAAACCGAGCAGTTTCAGCGGGATATGCCCCTGATCGTGGTACATGGCAACCACCATATCGAACAGTCCGTCGTGACACTGCATAAACACGGTATCCGGCGGGCACGGGCCGGTAACATCGATACCTTCGGCCTGCATCGCCTTAACCGCCGGAGCAACAATCTCGATTTCCTCAGTGCCAAATAAACCGTGTTCCCCTGCATGAGGATTCACACCCGCCACGGCAATACGCGGGCGCGCAATGCCGACCCGTTTCAGGAAGTGGTTCGCAACACGAATGACCGTCTTAACCCTTTCACCGTTCAACGTATCCAGGAATTTACGTAGTGAGATATGCGTCGAAATATGAATAACCTTGAGCTTATCGGTATAGAGCACCATCGCATACTCTTTGCTTCCAGTAAGATGGGCCAGCAATTCCGTATGGCCCGGATAGTTGTGGCCACCAAGATGCAAAGCTTCTTTGTTCAATGGCGCCGTGGCGATCGCTTTCACCTCCCCCGCTAACGCCAGCGCCGTAGCACGTTTGATGCAGCGATACGCTAAATCGCCTGCCGCAGCCTGTACCACACCGGGTGTCAGCGCATCGGGATTAGCCAGCGGCTCATCCAGCACGTTAATCACGCCGGGAGCAAAATGGGCGTCGCTTACCTTTTCAATGACCCGTAACTCAGCCTGCGGCGTGATATTCATCGCCAGAATACGTCGCAGCGTGCGGACGCACCCTACTACCACTACCGGCGCGCCTGAAAGCCCGGCATCGGTCAGGGATTTAATAATGATCTCCGGGCCAATACCCGCCGGGTCGCCCATGGTTACCGCAATAATATTATTCACTCATTTTCTCCTCGATAAAATTCAGAACCTGACGCAACGTGCTCTCATCGCCAAACCCGCCTGCTTTCGTCATCACCGGACGGGACCAGTCGCCGCCGAGAAAGTGCCCATACGGAACGCAGTGCGCCACCTTTCCCGTAATACGAAACCCGCTCGCACCTAACGCGCTGGCCGTTGCCATTGCCACATCGCCACCTGAGAGATAAAGCGCATCAGGCGTCACGCGAAGCAGTACCTGCCGGGTGAGTTCGCCGAGATACCGGCAAATTTTTTCCCCAA
>CAJYVI010000125.1 GCA_913778145.1 uncultured Pseudocitrobacter sp. | reverse complement strand
CATAAAGCTGCCGACATCCTGTCGGCAGCCTCTCCTTTTCTTACGGTTTCCCCGCTTTTGCCAGGCTAAACCACATCCCGACCGCCAGCAGCAGCAGCATCATCCCGGCGCTGCTTAACGCCACGCTGTGCGAGAAGGTAAACGCGGTACGTGCGGCATCAATTGTGGCCTCGGCAAGCGTCGGCGTCAGGGTTTGCGCTGCCTTAACCGCTTCACCAATTGACGACGATGCGCGCGCCGCGATATCGCTCGACAGCCCTTGCGGAAGAATAATGGATGCGGAGAAACTGCGGCTCAGCAGCAAGCCAAAGACGGCAATACCTAACCCTGCGCCCAGTTCATACGCCATGGTTTCAATCGCCCCGGCGGCGGCCGCTTTTTCCTTCGGCGCGGCGGCCATAATCGCCGCCGTTGACGCCAGCAAGGCGCTGGCAGCGCTAAAGCCGAGCAACACCATCAGCCCCCACGCCTGCCATTGCTGGGTGCTGAAATCCAGCATCGACAGCCCAAGGAAGCTCAGTGCGCTTAGCGCCATGCCGCTCGTCGCCACGGTACGCAGACCAAGACGCGCGACCAGCACACCGGCAATCGGGCCGCTGAAGCCACTGGCCACCATCAGCGGCAGCATGAATTTCCCGGCCTCGAACGGTGTGAAACCATGGACAAACTGCAACTCCTGCGCCATCAACAGCTCAAAACCGACCAGCGCAATCATCGCCGTCATCGCCATCACCACACCGCTGAGAATAATCCGGTGGCTAAACAGACGCATATCGATCATCGGCTTCGCCGCGCGAAGCTGGATACGAACAAACATCGTCAACAATAGCGCGCCGGTCACGAACGCCCCGCCGATAACCCACGGCGCAACCAGCCCTTTCATCGCGGTTTTGGCGCTATACACCAGCAGCAGTATCGCCACAATCAGCATGATGGCATGACTCAGGTTCAACGGCTGATCGCGTCGGCCCGGCTGCTGCGGCACGAAGCGCGCGGAAAGCGCCATCACCAGTAACACGATAGGAACGTTAATCAGGAACACCGAACCCCAGTAGAAGTGCTCCAGCAGCATGCCGCCAATCAGCGGGCCAAAGGCTGCCCCGCCGGAACCGACCGCCGCCCAGACGCCAAGCGCGATATTGCGGTGGCGCGCATCAATAAACAGCGTACGGATCCCGGCAAGCGTCGCCGGGACGATCATTGCCGCGCCAATCGCCAGTACGGCGCGCGCCGCAATCAACCAGCCGGCATCTGGCGCAAACGCCGCCGCCAGCGATGCCAGGCCAAACAATCCGCTGCCGAGCAACAGCAACCGTTTAAAACCGATGCGGTCGCCCAGCGCGCCCATCGGCAGTACCATTCCCGCCATTACCAGCGAGTAGATATCAATGATCCACAGTAATTCGTTGCCGCTTGCCCCAAGCGTCATACTCAACGTCGGTGCCGCCACGTGCAGCACCGTCGCATCGATGGCGACTGGAATATAAACCAGCACGATAATCACTAACGCTAACCACTGACGAAACATAATTCTCCCTCATTTATTAAAGTTGGACATCCGTCCAGAACGCGATCCTACGGAAAGTTGAACAAGTGTCCAGCTTTTTGTTAAACTCGTTGCGCGGTTATTGAGGATAAAAATCATGGGTTATTTGAGTAAGGACGAACGGCGGGAAGAAATTATGCAGGCGGCGATGCGCGTGGCGCTGGCCGAAGGGTTCCCCGCAATGACCGTGAGGCGGATTGCCGCGGAAGCCAATGTTGCCACAGGCCAGGTCCATCACCATTTTGCCTCGGCAGGCGAACTCAAAGCCCAGGCGTTTATTCGCTTAACGCGTACCCTGCTGGATGCTAATCCATTGCCGAAAAGCGCCACATGGCGTGAGCGTTTATGCTCAACGCTTGGCAGCGATGACGGCGGGTTTGAGCCTTATATTCGCCTCTGGCGAGAGGCGCAGCTGATTGCGGCCAAAGATCCCGATATCAAAGCAGCTTATATTCTCACCATGCATATCTGGCATGATGAAACGACGGCGATTATCCGCCAGGGCCACGCGGCACAGGAGTTTACGCTGCGCGACAGCCCCGAGCATATTGCCTGGCGGCTGATTGCGCTGGTTTGCGGGCTGGACGGTATGTACGCGCTGGGGATGACGGATATTAACGACGACGCCTTTGATCAGCACCTGGAGGCGGCGATCGCCCTGGAGCTGTTTTCACTACCGCACACACAAGACATCTGACAGGCGGGTGGTATAACGCGGCGAGAGCAGTTCCCGTTTCATCTGCCATGGCTGCGCGATTCCTTGCCCGGCAAAATAGAGCGTCCCGCGCCCGGCCTTGTGATTAATGGCATCCAGCACGTTCATTAATGCTTCACTGTCCGCGCGCGGCGCGTTGTCATCAAACAAATTCAGCTGCGCAACGCCCTGGCTGAAAAAATCGCCCAGCATCACACCCGCTTTCTGATAGCGCCGCCCTTCTTTCCAGATAACGTCCAGACAGCGCGTCGCGGCGTTAATAATATCGCGGCTATCCTGGGTTGGCGTCAGCAGTTTTACCGATGCGCTGTTGCCGTAATAAGGCTGCCCGGCGGCAAACGGCGATGTTTTAATAAAGGCCGAAATAAACCGGCAATACTGATGTTCCAGACGCAGCTTCTCTGCCGCCCGGCAGGCGTACTCACAGATGGCCTGACGCATATCTTCGTAATCCGTTACCGGTGCGCCAAACGAGCGGGAGCTGATAATATCCTGCTTCACCGGCACAAACTCCTCCAGTTCAAGACACGGTTCACCACGCAGCTCGCGCACCGTGCGTTCCAGCACCACGCTAAAATGTTTGCGAATAAAGCGGATGTCTGTATCCGCGAGATCCAGAACGGTCTCGATACCCATTGCTTCCAGCTTTTTGCCGATTCGCCGCCCGATGCCCCATACTTCGCTGACCGGAAACGCCGCCATCAGTTTACGCTGCCGCTCGCGATTCGAGAGATCGACCACGCCTCCCGTCTGACGCTGCCATTTTTTGGCGGCATGATTCGCAAGCTTGGCGAGGGTTTTGGTTTGCGCTATCCCCACGCCCACCGTCAGATGGGTGCGTTGAGCAATCGTCTCCCGAATCTCCCGACCAAAATCGGTTAAATCACGACAATTACGGACGCCTGTGAGATCGCAAAACGCTTCATCGATACTGTAGATCTCCACACGCGGCGTTAGTTCTTCCAGGGTGAACATCACCCGCTCCGACATATTGGCATACAGCTCATAATTGCTGCTGAATGCCACCACGCCATGCCGCCGGAACTGCTCCTTCTGTTTAAAATAGGGCACGCCCATCGCGACCAGCGACTTCGCCTCTGCGCTACGGGCAATGACGCAGCCGTCGTTATTCGACAACACCACCACCGGCTTGCCTTTGAGATCTGGCCTGAATACCGTTTCGCAGGAGGCATAAAAACTATTCACATCCACCAGCGCAAACATGGTCAGCAGGCCGCTTTCACGATAAACGTCACCACGCCAAAGATATCCAGCGGCACATCTTCGCTGATACGAATAGGCGCGTATGCCGGGTTACAGGGCACCAGTTGGATGACCGGGCGCAGTTGTAACCGCTTAACGGTAAATTCG
>CAJYVI010000124.1 GCA_913778145.1 uncultured Pseudocitrobacter sp. | reverse complement strand
CATTCGCCTGGACGAGGGCGAAATCGTGAGTCTGCTGGGCGCCAGCGGCTGCGGCAAAAGTACGCTGCTGCGCATCGCCGCCGGGCTGGACACCGATTATCGCGGGCGTTGCCTGTATGGCGAAGAGCAGAGTACCCGCCAGGATCATCGCGTTGGCGTGGTGTTTCAGGAAGCGCGCCTGTTCCCGTGGCTGACCATTGAACAAAATATTGGCTTCGAAGACGACAACCGCGCCGACGAGGCCTGGGTGACGCAGTTGCTCAACGATGTCGGCCTCAGCAGCCATCGCGGCAAGCTGCCCAAACAGCTCTCCGGCGGTCAGGCACAGCGCGTGGCGATTGCCCGTGGGCTGTACGGGCGGCCGAAGATTTTACTGATGGATGAACCCTTTAGCGCCGTCGATCCGTTTACGCGCATGAATCTGCAAAACCTGGTGCTCAGTCTGGCGCGTCAATACGGTATTGCGGTGCTGCTGGTGACGCACGATCTGGATGAAGCGTTCTATCTGAGCGATCGGGTGGTTGTTTTAGGCGGCGAACCGGGGCGCGTACTGCGCGATGTCGCGGTTTCGCTCCCACATCCGCGCGATCGTAACGCCAGTGAGCTCGCCAGTTATCGCAAGAGCGCGCTGGATTTACTGGTCAGTCACCACGCTGTTTCCTGAATCCTTTTCATGCATTTCTTACCTTTTTATCGCCACGTTGCGAGGTGAGCCCCTTGATGAAAAAACAGATACGACTGAATGCCTTTGAGATGAACTGCGTCGGGCATCAGGCTTCCGGGCTGTGGCGACACCCGCGCGATCGCTCCTGGCAGTATAAAGATCTCGCCTACTGGACGGAGCTCGCCTGCCTGCTGGAGAAAGGGCTGTTCGATGGCCTGTTTATCGCCGATGTGATTGGTTATTACGATGTTTACGGTGGTAATACCGAAGCGGCGCTGCGCGATGCGGCGCAGATCCCACTTAACGATCCTTTACAGCTGATCGCACCTGTTGCCATGGTCACCGAGCATCTGGGGATCGGCGTCACCATTTCGACCAGCTATGAGCATCCATACACTTTTGCCCGCCGTCTGGCGACCGCCGATCATCTTTCCGGCGGCCGCGTGGGCTGGAATATCGTGACCTCCTATCTCGACAGCGGCGCACGTAATACCGGCCAGCAGGCCTTGCTGGAACATGACGCGCGTTACCAGCGCGCCAGCGAGTATATGGAAGTGGTGTATAAGCTGCTGGAAGGCAGCTGGGAGCAGGATGCGGTAGTGCGCGACAAGGAACAGGGCATTTTTGCGCACCCAGAGAAGGTGCATCCCATCCGCCACCACGGCGAACATTTCCGCGTACCGGGCGTGCAGATGAGTGAACCTTCGCCCCAGCGCACGCCGTTGCTATTCCAGGCGGGGTCTTCCGGGGCTGGCGTCAACTTTGCTTCTCGCCACGCCGAGAGCGTTTTTGTGAATTCTCACACCCTGAGCGGCTTGAAGAGTTATGTCGCTTCTCTGCGTGAGCAGGTTATCGCCAACGGGCGTAAGGGGAGCGATGTGCTGGTTTACACCCTGGTGACGGTGATTGTGGAAGAGACCGATGAGAAAGCGCAGCAAAAATATGAAGAGTATCAGCGCTATATCTCGCGCCCGGGCGCACTGGCGTTGATCTCGGGCTGGACGGGGCTTGATCTCGCTGCGCTGCCGCATGATGTGCCGTATCCGCAACTGCCGGAACCGGCATCAGGTTTGGTGGCGCGTTTTGCGGCGGGCGACACCTCATGGACGCTAAACGATCTTGCTGACTATGGCGCTATTGGCGGCCTGGGCCAGGTGTTCGTCGGCTCGGCATCGACCGTTGCCGACAAGCTTCAGCACTGGGTCGAGGAGAGCGACGTGGACGGCTTCAACCTGTCCTATGTGGTGGCGCATGAAACCTTTAACGATGTGGTGAAGTGGCTGGTGCCGGAGCTGCAACGGCGCGGCGTTTACCGCACGCATTATCCGCAGGGAAAAACGCTGCGTGAAAAAATGTTTGGCCGGGGGCCGCTGCTGCCGGAAAACCATCCGGCGCACGCTTACCGCGATCCTGCCCGCTATACCGACAACTTCAAGCAAGAGGTAAAACAATGACCGCATTCTGGGCGCTACAGACCAATGATAACGATCCGCAATATGCCGCGCTGGCGGACACTTTTCGCCCGGTTTTTGCGCGGATACGCGAAGGTGCGCAGGCCCGCGAGCAGCAGCGCGAACTGTTGTTTGAACCGCTTCAGTGGCTAAAAGCCGTGCGTTTCGGTGCGCTGCGCGTGCCGGTTGCGGCGGGCGGCTATGGCGCCAGCTTGCCGCATTTTTTCGCACTACTGACCGAACTGTCGGCGGCGGATTCCAATATCACTCAGGCGCTACGCGGCCACTTTGGTTTTGTTGAAGGGGTACTGGCGTCAGCGGATGTCGGGAAACAATCGCGCTGGTTTTCGCGGCTCTCGCAGGGGGATTGGGTTGGCAATGCCTGGAGCGAACCGGGTGACGCGAAACAGGGGACGTTTTCCTCACAGATTGCACGCGAGGGCGAGCATTATCGCCTGAACGGTAAAAAATATTACACCACCGGCTCGCTGTATGCCGACTGGATCAACACCGGCGTCAGCGATGAACAGGGCGTGTGGGTCAATGTGGTGGTGAATCGCCATGCTGAGGGCGTCACGGTCGAAGATGACTGGGATGGTTTTGGTCAGCGTCTCACCGCCAGCGGCACGACGCTGTTTAACAATGCGCCAGTGCAGGCGGAAGAGTTGACGCGTCATGAAGCCGCCACGTCTTATGAACCGGCATTCTATCAACTGGTACATCTGGCGACATTAAGCGGCATTGGCCTGGCGGCGGCGCAGGATGTGGCGCAGGCGGTCCGTATTCGTACGCGAAGCTACTCCCATGGCAACGGCCCGCGCGCAGCGCAGGACCCGCAAATTTTGCAGGTGGTGGGCGAGGTTTTCAGTGCGGTGTATGGCGCGAATGCCATCGTGGCGCAGGGCGCGCGTGCATTGCAGCAGGCGTTCGAGGCTATCGGCCACGCCGAGGCGGCAGATAGCGCCAATCAACAGGCGGAGCTGGAGATTGCACAGGGGCAAACCGTGGTGTCGGCGTTAGTTCTGGATGCGGTAACGCGCCTTTTCGACGCGCTTGGCGCATCGGCAACGTCATCGGGGCAGGGGCTGGATCGCTACTGGCGTAATGCGCGAACTCTGGTTTCGCATAACCCGCGCGTTTATAAGGCGCGCATCGTGGGGGATTACGCCGTGAACGGCACGCCGCCGGGGTATCAGTGGCGAATTGGTACGGTGTGATTGAGTGCCGGGGACGGCCAGGAACGGCTCAAACCCGGTAGGTCTGATAAGCGCAGCGCCATCAGGCACAGTTCGGCACCGCTGCCGGGGGCGCTTCGCTTGCCCGGCCTACAAAGGCTCAACACCCGGTAGGCCTGATAAGCGTCGCGCATCAGGCGCAGTTCGGCGTCATTGCCGGGAGGGAACTCTCGATTGATTTACAGCAACTGTTAGCCGATCAGGGCCGGGTGGGAGGGCAGCTAAAAAATCGACTGGATACGCGGATGTCTCAGGGGAGGTGATGCGGTCAATCAGATAGCAAGGTGAGCGCACAGCTCATTCCAGTAGGTTTCGCGGATAAGACGTTTCTCAGCGTGCTTTGTCACGGAACCACTCCGGCTCAATATTGGCGACATCAACCCCGTACAAACTCGCGACCGGCAGCACGGATTCAATAACGCGCTCGACGTTATGCTCATCGGACCCCAGCCATAATTGTTGCAGACGTTGTATAAGCGCAGTCAGCGTTGTTTTCATTCTCTTCTCCAGACTCTTTCCCACGGAATAAATTCAGTAAAACCCCTTATGAATAAAAGTTGAAATAACAATATTGGCTGACCTTTTGCGATAACTGGCATTAGGTTTTGTTAATTTATTTACCTTCGTACAACAATGCTTTCACTAATATTTTTTTGCTCTTGATAATAATGATTCGTTATTTGGTGAGAACGAAAGCTTATGGGAGCGTAACAGCACACAACAAAAAAAAGGTTATCGGAGAAAAACTATGGCACTGAAATTACACACCGCACAGAAGCTGGCAATATTTGTGGGGCTGGCAGTCAGCTCGCTGGCGGTTATTCCGGCACAGGCCGATCAGCTGGCGGATATTAAAGCTAAAGGCGTGGTGAAAGTGGCAACCTTTGACGCCAATCCACCGTTTGGTTCGGTAGATGCGAAAACCCACGAGCTGGTGGGGTATGACATCGATTTCGCCAAAGCACTGGCAAAATCGCTCGGCGTGAAACTGGAACTGGTGGCGACCAACCCGGCTAACCGTATTCCGCTGCTGCAATCGGGCAAGGCGGACCTCATCGTCGCCGATATCACCATCACCCCGGAGCGTGCTCAGGTCATTGATTTCTCGACGCCTTATTTCGTGACCGGGCAGCAGTTCCTGGTGCCTGCGGCGTCTGGCGATAAACTGGATGATTACAGCAAAGCGCGCATTGGCGCGGTAAAAGGCACCACCGGTGAACAGACGCTACACCAGCGTTATCCGCAGGCGCGAGTGCTCTCCTATGACGATATCCCGCTGGCGCTCACCGCGCTGCGTAATGGCAACGTGCAGGCAATAACGCAGGACAGTACCATTCTGGCGGGCCTGCTTGGCGAAGCGCCGGATAAAGCGAAATTCAAAATTATCCCTGATTTACTGAGCAAAGAAGAAATTGGCGTGGGCGTGAAAAAGGGCGAACCCGCGCTGTTAAAAGCGGTGAATGATGAACTGGTGAGCCTCGAAAAATCGGGCGAAGCGGCAAAAATTTACGACGCCTGGTTTGGCCCGGCGACCAAAGCGCCGCAACCGCGCTCCTTTACCATAGAAGCAAAATAATATGTTGTCGGCGTTATTTTCTCGTTCCGCGGCAAAGGCCGCGGATTTTTCTCATCTTCAGCAGGCGAGCGTACAGTTTCGTCAGGCAGTGAAAAGCTATGGCGATCATCGGGTGCTGAACGGTATTGATTTAACGATAAATGCCGGTGAAGTGGTGGCGATTCTCGGTCCATCCGGATCGGGGAAATCCACGTTAATTCGCCTGATTAATCAGCTGGAAAACCTGAGCGGCGGCGAAATCCTGATCGATGGCAAAGCCACCTCTCAGCTTACCGGCAATGCGCTGCGTCAGTTGCGTAGCCGTATTGGTTTTGTTTTTCAGCAGTTTAATCTCTACGCCCACCTTACAGCTCGACAAAATATCATGCTGGCGCTGGAGAAAGTACACGGCTGGCCGCACGCGAAAGCCGAAACCAGGGCGCTGGAGTTACTGCGCAAGGTCGGGCTGGAAGAGAAGGCTGACCATATGCCTTCACAGCTTTCCGGTGGCCAGCAGCAGCGCGTTGCGATTGCCCGGGCGCTCTCATCTTCGCCGCAGATTATTTTGTTTGATGAGCCGACGTCGGCGCTGGATCCTGAAACCATCGGCGAGGTTCTGCATGTTATGCAGTCGCTGGCGCACAGCGGGATCACCATGATAGTGGTGACCCACGAAATGCAGTTTGCGCGTGAAATTGCTGATCGGGTGGTGTTTATCGACGGCGGCGATGTGCTGGAGGTCGCGCCGCCTGCGACGTTCTTTGCACGGCCCCAGCATCCCCGCGCCGTGCGGTTTCTGCAAAAAGTGCTCGACCCGCTGCATCAGGAGCGTGCCGAGTGACTCACTTGCTTGACTGGCAGGGCGTGCTGACCGGGCAGCCTTTGCAATGGATTCTTTCCGGTTTCCTGACCACCCTGTGGGTGACGCTGGCAGGCATTGTGCTGGCAAGCCTGCTGGCGATTCTGTTTCTGGTGCTGCGTCTGTCGGGCGGACGAGCGGGGCGGGGCATTACCGCCGCGTGGGTGTCACTGTTTCGCAATACGCCGCTGCTGGTGCAACTGCTGTTCTGGTATTTCGCAGCGTGGAATCTGCTGCCGCAGGGCGTGCGGGATTTCGTCAACGGTGACCACAGCTGGTCTATCCTGCCGGGTGATGTCTGGTGGCTCACACCGGAGTTTCTCTGCTCTGCCTGGGGGCTGGGAGTATTCACCTCGGCATTTTTGATTGAAGAGGTGGCATCCGGGCTACACAGCGTGTCGAAGGGGCAGCGGGAAGCCGCTCTCTCGCAGGGGTTTAGCGCGTGGAGCATGCTGCAACACATTCTGCTGCCGCAAGCGCTGGCGAATGCCTGGCAACCGATCGTGGGGCAGTATCTCAATCTGATGAAACTCTCCTCCCTCGCGAGCGGTATCGGCTTTGCTGAATTGACCTATCAGGTGCGGCAAATCGAAAGTTATAACGCCCACGCGCTGGAAGCTTTTGCGGTCGGTTCGGTGCTGTATCTCATTACCGGGATCGTGTTGGGTTTACTGTTCACCCGTTTCGGCCCGTCGCCAGTGGGCACCGTGAAACGGGTGAAACACGTCACGCTGAAGACAGCAAGGAGCGTTGAAGATGGACGCTAATCTGGCGGTCATTATTGATAACCTGGATTATTTACTCTGGGGCCGTCTGATGGACGGTGAACCCGGCGGCGTTTTATTGACGCTGATGATGGCGCTGGGTGCCGGGGCGCTGGCGCTGCCCGGTGGCATTCTCCTCGCTTGCCTGGCCTGGCGCTATGACGGAGTGGTGCGCAAACTACTCTTTTGGTGGGCAGAGATTATTCGCGGCATCCCGCTGATTTTTGTCATCTTCTGGCTGTGGTATTTGCTACCGATGCTTACGGGTAGTGATTTACCCGGTGCGCTGACCGTGACGCTGGCGCTGGCCTGGTTTACGGCCGCATCGGTGATGCACTCGGTGCTGGCGGGGCTACGATCGCTCTCACAGGGGCAATATGAAGCAGCGCTGACGCAAGGCTATAGCGCCGGGCAGAGCCTGCGTTTTATCCTTCTGCCGCAGGTGCTGAAAAACGTTATGCCGTCGCTACTGGGGATTTTCATCGGCCTGCTGAAAGATACCTCGCTGGCGTTTATCGTGAACGTGCCGGAACTGACTACCGTCGCCGGGCAGGTGAACAATCGGGTGCAAATCTACCCGATGGCGATATTTATCTTTGTCGGCCTGGTGTACTACCTGTTGTGCGCCGCGCTGGGGCTGCTGGCGAAACGCTGGCAGCCTGATAATTATTCACCTGCTCAATGATATTGGTCGGCGAATCCCAGCTTTGCGAGCTAACCCTCGGAAATTTGTCACATTACTGTCACAATCTAGCGGTGGGTTATCACGCAAAGAGGATTGAGGGATGAAAAAAGCCGTACTGGCCGTCGCGGTGGCGACGACGCTATTGACCTCCGTTACCGCACACGCGGAGACCTCCCCGGAGGGTTATCAGCTCCAACAGGTGTTGATCATGAGTCGACACAACCTGCGAGCGCCGCTCGCCAATAATGGCAGCGTTCTGGAACAATCCACTCCGCAAAGCTGGCCGGAATGGGATGTCCCTGGCGGGCAACTCACCACCAAAGGCGGCGTGCTGGAAATCTATATGGGTCATTACATGCGTGAATGGCTGGCACAGCAGGGGATGGTGACCTCTGGCGAGTGCCCGACGGATAACACGGTTTACGCGTATGCCAACAGCCTGCAACGCACGGTGGCGACGGCGCAGTTCTTTATCACCGGCGCGTTTCCGGGGTGTGATATCCCGGTGCATCATCAGGCTGAAATGGGAACCATGGACCCCACCTTTAACCCGGTGATCACCGTCGATTCTGCGCAGTTTAGTCAGCAGGCCGTACAGGCGATGGAAAAAGAGCGCCAGCAGATGCATCTCGACGAGAGCTATAAGCTGCTGGAGCAAATTGCCGATTACCGCCAGTCGCCGAGCTGTAAAGAGAAACAGCAATGCGATCTGAACGGCGCAAAAGACAGCTTCAGCGCGCAATACCAAAAAGAGCCGGGTGTCTCCGGGCCGTTGAAGGTGGGTAACTCGCTGG
>CAJYVI010000123.1 GCA_913778145.1 uncultured Pseudocitrobacter sp. | reverse complement strand
GATGAATCAATACCCTTCGCAGTTCCTGAAACAAAACCCGCTGGCCGTTTTGAATATTCTGCGCGATCTCCATCGCGATGACGTTCCGCTATGCATCTCGTGGGGAAGCGGGCAATTTATCAGTCGCCTTCTGGAGGTGAGTAAAACCGGACTGGTGCTCGATTTTGGCAGTCAGGCGTATGAAAACCGCGCGGTACAGCGCGTAGAAAATGTCACCATTACCGCTGAAACCGCAGGCGCTAAGATGGAATTCACGGTAGCACAGTTGCAGGCGGGCGAATTTCAGGGGCTACCCGCATTCATTCTTCCCGTTCCGCCGACGCTCTGGTTTATTCAGCGTCGTGAATACTTTCGCATTGCCGCTCCGCTGCATCCCCCCTACTTTGGTAAAGCGCAGTTGCCCGGCAAACAGATAATGCGCTTTCGAATTTTTGACCTGTCACTGGGAGGAATGGGCGCGCTGCTGGATAACCAACCGGAAGATGATTTACAGCCGGGAATGCGTTTTTCGCAGCTGGAGCTGGATATGGGGCAATGGGGGATATTTCATTTTGATGCGCAGCTGATTGCGGTCAGCGAGCGAAGAGTGGTCGATCATAAAAACGAGACGGTAAGCACGCCACGGTTGAGTTTGCGTTTTCTGAACTTTAACCCGGCAGCAGAACGCTCGCTCCAGCGCATCATTTTTTCGCTGGAGCGAGAAGCGCGTGAACGCGCCAATAAGGTTCGCGACTAGTTACATCGCATCCATCGCTTTCTGCATTTTCCAGATATAGCGCGGCGCCTGCGGAGCCGGATGGTTTTCGACGACGTGTTCGAAGAACTCATCTTTATCCAGATCGTTGATTTTGCTGATCGCTTTTTTACGATCGGAGGAGAACGTCCGCAGCAGCGCGCCCGCGCCGTTGGCATAAGAGACCATCAGCGCGTACTGCATCACTTCCGGGTCTTTAATGCCTGCCAGCGAGCCGTGTTCCAGTATGCTCAGATAAGCCGCGCCCATGGAGATATTACGCTCCGGGTTTTTCAGCTCGCTGGTTGACGGTTGACCGCTCCAGCCCATATGCCGATAGACGTCCAGCCCGGAGGTAGAGGCCTTCAACTGCATCAGGCCGACAGCGTTGGATTTACTGACCAGATTCGGATTGCCGCCAGACTCGACCGCAATGATGGCGGTAATCAAACGCGGGCTTACGCCCCACGCCGCACCGGCTTTTTCGCTAATCGGCATCCATTGCATTGCGCGCTTCACCGGTACCTGTGGGTCCCAGGGGGGATTTTTGTAATCCTGCTTTGAACTGCATCCGGCAAGTAACACAATTAAAAAAGCAAACCATCTCAATTTCACGCAACTATCCTTTTTAGCTCAAGTATGTCGCCAGTAATGACAATAACGGGTTCAGGCGGCATGATACTCGTTTCGTTCTCAGCAAGGAATTGCCATGTCACAGTTTCATCTGATCGCCCCGTCGGGCTACTGCATCAATCAATCCGCCGCCGAAATGGGCATTAACCGGTTGATAAGCGCAGGGCATCAGGTCAACCATCAGCAGGTCATTCCACGCCGCAGCCAGCGCTTTGCGGGTGTCGAAAGTGAGCGTCTTGCCGATATCAATCAACTCGCGGAGCTGAAAGGGAAAAATCAGATTGTGCTGGCGGTGCGCGGCGGCTATGGCGCTAGCCGTCTGCTGGATGCCATCGACTGGCCCTCGCTCGTCGCACGCCAGCAGCAGGATCCGTTGCTTATCTGCGGGCACAGCGATTTCACCGTTATTCAGATGGGGTTGCTGGCAAAAGGTGATGTCATCACCTTCAGCGGGCCGATGCTGGCAGGGAATTTTGGTGCAGAAGCGCTGAACGACTTTACCGTGCATCACTTCTGGCAGGCACTGCGCAATGAAAGCTTCACGCTTGAATGGGCGGGTGACGGGCCGCAGTGCCGCGAAGATGGCAAATTGTGGGGCGGGAATCTGGCGATGCTGACGTCGCTGGTGGGCACGCCGTGGATGCCGCAAATCCAGGACGGTATTCTGGTGCTGGAAGATATCAACGAACATCCGTTCCGCGTGGAACGCATGCTGCTGCAACTGCTGTACGCCGGCATTCTGCCGAGACAGAAGGCGATCGTGCTCGGTAGCTTCACCGGTGCCACGCCCAATGATTACGACGCGGGTTATGATTTACAGACCATGTACGACTATTTGCGTTCAAGGCTGTCGATACCGGTCATCAGCGGCCTCGATTTCGGCCACGAACAGCGCACAGTCACGCTGCCGCTGGGGGCGCAGGCGAAACTGGTACATTCGGCAGGCGCTACGACACTGACCATCAGCGGGCATCCGGTTCTTCGTTAAGGCTTATCAGTGGGATGCTGCAACATATACAGCATCCCACAAATACACACATTCCCTTTCTGAATATAATTAAAATACCTTAAAGCTATCGTAAGGAATAATAACAAAGGCTCCCTTAAGGCCAATTTAAAATGAACCGTCATTTTAAATTTATTACTTAATGCGAGTCTTTTTATATGGAAATAAAAGCTTTCAGACGTATATTTCTAGTCCCAATAATAATTTTAGCATATGGTTTTTGGCAGTTCTGGCGTCTCGGCGGCACGCCTGCGGGGCACAGTTCCTCTGCTGCGCTTCGCGCAGGTCTCTCCGTTTTTGCGGGGCTTTGTAGCGTCGGTTCCATTCTTATTTGCCTTCTGGCGATGCTGATTTGCCATCTGAGCGTGGTCGCGTCGCGGACCTCGCAAAATAAACTGATCGCCACCTTTACCCTGTGCCGGGGCATTATTCCCATCTTTATGCTGTTGATTATGATATTCAACGGGCTGGGGATTGTTTCGTTAGTGGGCGGCGAGCTGGCCTGGCTTGTTTCGCTGTCACATTCCGGGCGCGGGTCAGGAAAAGTATTTGTCATGGCCCTTTTTGCTATCGGTGCCATATTATGGATGCTGCTGAAAAGCATGTTTTCCATCCGTCGTTGTTTTGCCTTCTTTAAGCGTGAAGAAAGCCATATTCATGGTCATTCGGTCACAGAGGAACAATCGCCGCAGCTGTGGGGCTGGGTACGCGAACTGGCACAAAAAAGCCAGGTCGTTATGCCGGATAATATTGTGGTTGGCTTTTTTGATTGTTTTTATGTCACCGCCAATAATGTTCGTCTGAATAGCGGCGATCTGCTGACCGGCAATACCCTTTATTTACCCCTCACCTACTCATCGTTGATGAATAAAGACGAGGTCGCGGCGGTTATTGGTCACGAACTGGGCCATTTTACCGGGCAGGATACGCAGTACAGTTTACGCTTCGCGCCGGTTTATGCCGGGCTTGAAAATACGCTACAGCAGATGGCGAATAACGCCAACGGTGTGGTGTGGATTGACCGCGTGGTGTTGCATCCTGCGCTGGATATGGGCCTGTGGTTCTTGATTAAGTTTCACGAAACGGTCAGCTACTGGAGCCGCATCCGTGAGTTTGCCGCCGACCAAACCGGCGCACGGGCCAGTACGCCGCAGGCGCTTTCCACGGCGCTGCTGCGTATTTCCGCGCTGTCTGAAATGGTCGACACCTATCTCAATAAGGTGATGTCCGGTAAACAACAGGCACAGCAGGAGTGGATAAGCGGCCTGCTCGGCGAAGCGTGCAAAGTCAATACTTTCGATGTGCAGGCGTGTCTGGAACATGAGATTCAGCACCCGACAGACAGCCACCCGGTCACGCGCGCGCGTATTGAAGCGCTGAACGTTAAAATTGACGATAGCCTGATTGCGCACGCAACGCGTCAGGTCTCTGAAAGCGACTTCGCTTCTCTGGGCGCGTTATTCGGCGGGCTGGAAGAGGTGCGCGCGTCAATGTCGCAGTCGCTGACGGAAGAAGCCGTCCAGTATAATGAAGAGCGCCAGCAGATGCTGGAATCGCACGCGGTGCTGGCGACGGAAAGCTGTGAAATCTGGCGCGACAACAAGAAAAAAGTGTTGTTGCAAAGCGCGGGCGCCGTGTTCCTGATGGTTATTGGTATCCTGGCTCTTTTTATGCCGAACGCCGCCAGGATTTCTGGCGGGTTGATTGGGATGGCCTGGGTATTAGGTTTCGTAACGTTTATGCTGCATCGCTCCGGCAAGACACCGCTCTATACCTTCACCCCGACGCACATTGAGTGTAGCGATCTGGATAAACCCATCGAGTGGACCGCCATCACTGGCTTTGACGTGGAGGAGCGTCATGAAGCATTGCGTATCGTGTTGAGCTGGCGGGAAGGTTATCAGCCGCCGAAGAAGCTCAAACGTATGGTGCGGGGTGTGGAAAACCGGGGCGTAGGCAAATTGTTTGCGCTGATCGTCTATGCAGATATGCGCAAAGCACAGGACGGAACGAAAACAGAAATCTCTGCGGTCAGCGTGATTGAAGAGTTTCAGCAGTATCTGCGTTCGGCCCATGCGCGACGGGAACTGAAAGAGAATAGCTAATACCTGAATTACCGCGTCGCCGGTCAGGCTGGCGGGCGACACGGTAAAAAAGCAGCATTGGCAATAAAAAAACATTCAATACTCTTATTGTTCCCCTGCTCGCACACTAATTATGATAACTTTTTGTAACTAGCTTGTTCGTTATCGGGGAGTACGTGAACATTGGACGCCGCGGCAGTCATTAGTCTCTTTATTTTGGGTTCAGTCTTAGTAACCTGTAGCATTCTTTTAAGTTCATTCTCCTCCCGCCTCGGTATCCCGATTCTGGTTATCTTTCTTGCCATTGGTATGCTCGCAGGCGTAGATGGCATCGGCGGCATTCCTTTCGATAATTACCCGTTCGCCTATATGGTGAGTAACCTCGCGCTGGCGGTGATCCTGCTGGATGGCGGGATGCGCACCCAGGCAAGCTCATTTCGTGTCGCCCTCGGCCCGGCGCTGTCGCTGGCGACGGTAGGCGTATTGGTCACCTCCGGGCTGACCGGCATCGCGGCGGCGTGGCTGTTCAATCTGAACTGGATTGAAGGGCTGCTGATTGGCGCGATTGTCGGCTCAACGGATGCCGCGGCGGTGTTTTCGCTGCTGGGCGGCAAAGGGCTTAATGAGCGTGTCGGCTCGACGCTTGAGATTGAATCCGGCAGCAACGATCCGATGGCGGTCTTTTTGACCATCACGCTGATTGAGATGATCCAGCAGCACGAAACGGGCTTAAGCTGGATGTTTGCCGTGCATATCATTCAGCAGTTTGGTTTAGGCATTCTGATCGGCCTCGTGGGCGGTTACCTGCTGTTGCAGATGATTAACCGCATCACGCTACCGACCGGGCTATATCCGCTGCTGGCCCTCAGCGGCGGGATCATGATTTTTGCGATTACCACATCGCTTGACGGCAGCGGCATTCTCGCGGTTTACCTGTGCGGGTTCCTGTTGGGCAATCGCCCGATTCGTAACCGTTTTGGTATTCTGCAAAACTTCGATG
>CAJYVI010000122.1 GCA_913778145.1 uncultured Pseudocitrobacter sp. | reverse complement strand
ATCAGCAACTCCTTTAGTGCGGATCAGGCTGACACTACCGGCACCGCAGGCGTTTCTGGCGGTACTGAACTGACCGCGTCTGGCTCGGCTAACCAGATGATCACCAGCATTTCTACCGCGATGGATGACGTGTCTCAGATCCAGTCCAAACTGGGTGCGTCTATTAACCGTCTGAACGACACCGCCAACAACCTGACCAGCATGCAGGACAACACTGAAGTGGCTATCGGTAACATCATGGATACCGACTACGCGACGGAAGCGTCCAACATGACCAAACAGCAAGTGCTGATGCAGACCGGCATCACCATGCTGAAACAGTCCAACAGCATGTCCAGCATGGTTTCCAGCCTGCTGCAGTAAGTTCGGATTGTCCTCTCGACCCTTTGGGGAGGGGTAGGGGCTGTGCGGGCTTTAACCCTCACCCCGGCCCTCTCCCTGGAAGGGAGAGGGGGAAAAAAAGACACCGCCCGCGGGCGGTGTTGTGCTTTCTGCGGCAGGCGTTTTTCCGCTAAACCGGAAGCGTTCTTTCCGCCCATTTTTCAATCTCTTGATTATTCACATAAAAAATTGTTGGCACGCCTTTTGCCAATAAGCTGACATCGTTACCCGGAGTCATCAATGATTAACCCAAGAACTATTGCACAGCAAATTGCTTATGCCGACGTCGCCACCCAGGCGACAAATTTGCAGGAGAAGCAGAGCGAGCTGGACGCCGAGAGCAGCGGCCTGGAAACCCTTAGCTCGGCGTTAAGCGATTTCCAGAGCGCCGTTGACGCGCTAAACAGCGATACCGACGGCCCGGTGACGTTTGCCGCCAGCAGCAATAATGACTCGGCGACCGTTTCCGCTAACTCGCAGGCGCAGGCGGGAAGCTACTCGTTTTTCGTTGAGCAGCTGGCGCAGGCGCAGCAATCAACGTTCAGCATGGGCGACGATACCTTTTCTGCGACCGGCACCTTCGAACTGACCATGGGCGACAGCACCATGGATATCGATCTGGCGGCGGCGGATCAGAACGGTGACGGCGACGGTTATATCGACGCCAGCGAGCTGGTGAGCGCGATTAACGACTCCGATGACAATCCGGGCGTTTCAGCGGCGCTGGTCAAAACCGACGGCACCACCACCATTATGCTCACCTCAGACAGCACCGGGGCGCAGAGTGCGTTTTCGGTGAGCGTGACGGGGCATGACGCCAGCAACGATAGCGCCAGCGCGCCGGTGTTGACGGATGTATCCACCGCCCAGGACGCGATTATTCATCTTGGCAGCGCCACGGGGCCAGCGATCACCAACAGCACCAACACCTTTGATGATGTGATCCCCGGCGTCACCATGACCTTTAGCGAAGTCAGCGACTCTGACAGCGATCTCACCACCTTTAACATCAGCGAAGATTCCAGCGCCACCGAAGACAAAGTGCAGACCTTTGTCGATGCCTATAACACGCTGATTGATACCGTCGATTCACTGACCACCAGCGGCAGCGACAGTACTAGCGCCGGGGTTTTTGCCGGTGACGCGGGATTAAGTTCACTGGCGAATCAGCTCGATGACATCGCCCACGCCAGCTACAACGGCGAGTCGATTGTTGATTACGGCATCACGCTCGATTCCAACGGCCATTTGCAGATTGACTCTGATCAGTTCAACGATGCGATGAAGAGCGACCCCGACGGGCTGACTTCCATTTTCGTTGGCGATAACAGCATGGTGGCGAAGATGGACAGTCTTATCGACACCTATACCGACTCCAGCAACGGCATAATCACCCTGCGCCAGCAGAACATTGACGATCAGCAGAGCAAGCTCCAGGACGAAGGCGACCAGCTTACCGACACCTATAACGCCAACTACGAGCGTTATCTGGAGGAGTACACCAACACGCTGGTCGAGGTCTACACCATGAAAGTTAGCATGGCGGCATTTGCCTGATTTAGAAAGGATTAGTGGTAATTATGTACGAAATGCAGGACGGATATTCGCAGTACAAAGAGGTCGATCTCGCGGCGCGTACCGCGGCGGCCTCTCCGCTTGAACTGGTGCTGGTGCTGTTCGCCGGGCTTCTCGACGAGCTGGAACGCGCCAAAAGCCACATCGAGGGGCGACGTTACGAGAAAAAAGCGCAAAGCATCAATAAATGCATCGATATTCTCAATGCCTTAACCAGTTCGCTGGAGTTCGAAACCGGCGGTGAGCTGGTGGTCAACCTTTCGCGCCTCTATGACCACTGCGTTTATCGCTTGTATGAGGCCAGCGGTGAACTGTCTGCCGAGAAAATCGATGAAGTGATACTGATCCTCACTAACTTACGCGAAGGCTGGGAAGGGCTTTCGGGCAAGCTGGGGTAACGTCATGAAACAAGAACATAAATCACTTTTTGCACTAGTAGATGCGATGAACGAAGCGCTCGACAAACAGCGCTGGCGACGCCTTCCGGCGCTGCATCAGCAGTTGATGCGCCAGTTTCACGATTACGCGGCGGCTGAAACCGACGCGCAACAGCTTCGTGCAGTGAAAACACAACTTCATGCTGCATTTCGCGCATTAATTGACCGCCGCGAGCAGCGAGTGGCCGTACTGAAAGCGCGCATGGAGCTGCATCAGCAGCACCAGGAAGGCGTGCTGGCCTACTCAATTGTTCATTTACTTTCGGAGAAGCCATGAATCCGGCATTGCTTGCCACGCTCGGAACACTTGTGGAAACCGCTTCATTAAAAGCGGACATTTTGCCGCCGGTGAGCGGTGAAAACGCGCCCGCATTTACCCTGCCGAAAATGGCGTTGGCCGCGGTGGCGGAGCGAGTTCATAGCGCTAAAACCTCCCAGCAACAGGCGACGCGCCCGCAGGATAACGACCCGGCGGCGATGCAGGCGCTAATGGCGCTATTACTGCCGCAACCTGCCGCGCCGCATCAGGACACGCTGCAGCCGCGAAACGTCGCAATATCGCCGGTTATCCAGCAACTGGCAAAAGCGGTGGTGCAAAAGGCACCGCAACGCTCGGTGCAGCAGCAGGACCTCACGCCGTTGCCGCCGCAGTTGCAGGAACTGGTCAGTCAGTTGCCGCAGGCGAAACCGGATCAGCAGGCCAAACTGGCAACGTACGCCAGTGAAGATTTACACGCTATTGCGCCGACGCAACAGCGTGCGCCCGCGAAACCAGAACGTGTGAAGCCAGAGCCAACCCGCCTGACCGTGCGCCAGCCAGTAGCGCGTAAAACGGAAAAAGTGCCAGACAGCGAGCCGGTTATTGCGCGCGCCGTATTGCAGGTTAAGACGCCGGAACGGGTCAGCGATCATCAGGAAATCGCCGCCAAACCCGTCACGCTCTCAATGGACGAGTTGGGTGAAAAACTGACGACGCTGTTGAAAGATCAGATTCATTTCCAGCTCAACAAACAGCAGCAGATTTCTACCATACGTCTCGATCCGCCGTCGCTCGGCAAGCTCGAGATCGCCGTGCAGCTCGATAGCGGCAAGCTGATGGTACATATCGGCGCCAGCCAGGGGGAAGTGTGCCGCGCGTTGCAGCAGTTTAGCGAGGATCTCCGCCAGCATCTGACGGCACAAAATTTTATGGAGGTGAACGTACAGGTCTCCTCCGAAGGGCAGTCGCAGCAGCAACAACAGTCGGGCCATCAGCAGGAAGAGGTGAGTGCCGCCTTACTGCTTGACGATGAGCCTTCATTCCAACAGAACGAATCCGTTTTGATCAAAGTGTAAAGGCAAGATGAAGAAAATTGTGGTGGCGAGCGTGGTGAGCGCCGTTCTGGCGTTGGTCGTGGGTGGCGGAGCCGGATGGGGAGTCTGGCATCATTATGCCGGAAAAGGGAAACCGACCGCCGAAGCTCGGGCGGAATCGGTAGAAACGATGGATGAAAGCAAAAGCGTGTTTGTGACGCTGCCGGAAACTATTGTCACCTTACATGACCGAAACGGTGCGGATCATTATTTGTCGGCGGAACTCGTTATGGTGGTCGCCAGTGATAAAGAAGCCGAGAAAATTAAGCATCAGGAACCGCTATATCAAAGTATTGCGGTGGAATGCCTGACGGAAATGAAATTTGAAGAGCTGCGCGGCATGAAAATATCCGCCATCCGCAAACTGATTTCTGACGCGCTAAAGCAGGATCTTCAGCGTCGCAAAATGAGCGCACCGTATAAGGATTTGCTGGTGAAAAAAGTGGTCTTCCAGTAATCACCAGGCGGATATAAACATGCTACAGGATGTTTTCGAGTCAGAAGAATTTGCTGCCGCGCCGGTATTAACCCCGCAGCAGGAAAGTCACTATTTGCAGGCTTATTTACCGCTGGTGCGTAAAGTGGTTCGGCAACTCTCGCCACAGTGCAACTGCATTATTGACCGTCAGGATATGGAACAAACGGCGTTAATGGGGCTGCTTAACGCTATCCGCCGCTACGGGCTGCCGGACGAAGGTTTCGCAGGCTATGCCGTGCACCGTATTCGCGGCGCGATTCTTGATGAGCTGCGCGCTCTCGACTGGCGACCGCGCCAGCTGCGGCAGAAATATCATCAGATGAAAGACCTGATTCGTGAGACGCGTAAAAAACTGGGGCACGAACCGGAATGGCCGGAGCTGGCTGGGGAAGGGGTCTCACGTGAAGATTATCTTGAATATCAGCAGCTGGAAGGGGCGGAAACCCTCGCCAGTCTTGATGAATTGCTCAACGGTGAAGGGCCTGGTATTACGCTCGCTGGCCGGGAACTGGAAGATCAAATTGTCACCCAGGACGTCTTGCAACACGCGCTTTCGCAATTAAGCGAAAAAGAGCAACTGATCCTCTCGATGTATTACCAGCAAGAGATGAATCTAAAAGAGATTGCGCTGGTATTAGGGCTGACCGAGGCCCGTATTTGTCAACTGAATAAACAGATCGCGCAGAAAATTCGTGATTTTGTCTATCCGAATTAAAGTGAAGAAATTATGCAAAAAATATTAGGTTTACTGGTGGTGCTCGGCTGCGTATTTGGCGGTTATTTTGAAGCGGGCGGGCAATTAGTGGCTATCTGGCAACCGGCGGAGATGGTCATTATTTTAGGCGCAGGTTTCGGGGCGATGATTATTGGTAACCCGAAACATGTGCTGAAAGAGATTGCCCATCAGATTAAAGGCGTGATCAGTAAAAAACAGCTCGGGCCGGAGTTTCAGCGTCAGTTATTAATGTGCCTGTATGAGTTGCTGGAAATGGTGCAAAACGGCGGCCTGCGCATGCTGGATCAGCATATTGAGCAGCCGGAAGAGAGCACTATTTTCCAGAAATACCCGCTGGTGTTAACCCAGAAGCGGCTGGTGACCTTTATTGCCGATAACTTTCGCCTGATGGCGATGGGCAAAATCGACGCCCACGAACTGGAAGGCATCCTCGATCAGGAACTCGACACCGCTGAAGAATCGCTGCTAACGCCGTCACGCTCGCTGCAACGTACCGCCGAAGCGATGCCAGGGTTTGGCATTTGCGCGGCGGTGTTGGGCATCATCATCACCATGCAGTCGATTGATGGCTCTATCGTCCTGATTGGCCTGAAAGTGGCGGCAGCGCTGGTGGGTACCTTTTTAGGCGTGTTTATCTGCTACTGCCTGATGGACCCGCTCGCCAACGCCATGGAACAGCAGGCGCGGGCGGAACATTCGCTGCTGGAGTGCGTGCGTACCGTGCTGGTGGCGCAGGCGGGCGGCAAACCAACGCTGCTTGCGGTGGATGCCGGGCGTAAGCTGCTGCATCTGGCGTCCAAACCGACCTTCGCCAACCTTGACGCGTGGGTGAATGCGATGCTGGAGCAAGAATAAGCATGAGAAAAACGGGCAACCGCCGCGACCGTGGGGCAAAAACCACCATCGTCCGGCGGCAGATCAAAAAGAATCATGCCGGGCATCACGGCGGGGCGTGGAAGGTGGCGTTTGCCGACTTCACGTTGGCAATGATGGCGCTGTTTATGACGCTGTGGATTGTCAACAGCGTCAGTAAATCCGAGCGTGAAAGCATTATCGCCGCGCTGCACGGGCAGTCGATTTTCAACGGCGGCGGGCTGTCACCGTTAAATAAAATCAGCCCGACTCTTCCGCCAAAACCTGCCACCGTAGCGGTGCCGGAAGAGACGGAGAAAAAAGCGCGCGACGTGAATGAGAAAACGGCGCTGCTGAAGAAGAAATCCGCCACCGAGCTTGGCGAGTTGGCAACCAGTATCAACACCATTGCCCGTGATGCGCATATGGAAGCGAATCTGGAGATGGAGATTGTTCCCCAGGGATTACGCGTGCTGATTAAAGACGACCAGAATCGCAATATGTTCGAACGCGGCAGCGCGAAGATTATGCCGTTCTTTAAAACGCTGCTGGTGGAGCTAGCGCCAGTGTTCGACTCGCTCGATAACAAAATTATTATTACCGGGCATACCGATGCGATGGCCTACAAAAACAATATTTACAACAACTGGAACCTTTCGGGCGATCGCGCGCTTTCAGCTCGTCGGGTGCTGGAAGAGGCCGGAATGCCGGAAGATAAAGTGATGCAGGTGAGCGCGATGGCGGACCAGATGCTGCTGGATGCCAAAAATCCGCAAAGCGCGGGTAACAGGCGTATTGAGATTATGGTGCTGACCAAAAGTGCGTCCGATACGTTGTATCAATATTTTGGTCAGCATGGGGATAAGGTGGTGCAGCCGCTGGTGAAAAAGCTGGATGAGCGAGTGGGGAACAGGGGGTGACGGTGCGCGCTGTGCCCCTCACCCCGGCCCTCTCCCACAGGGAGAGGGAGAAAACCTGTGCCGTATTTAACACCATGCACAATCCGTCCCCTCTCCCTTGAGGGAGAGGGTTAGGGTGAGGGGGTAAAACACCGCACCCTATCAACCAATCGTCATCAGACTCGCATTCCCACCCGCCGCCGCGGTGTTCACACTGAGTGAACGCTCGTGATACAGCCGTTCCAGCAGCAGATTGGTTTCGCCGCGGGCGAAGCCCTGCACGGAAACAATCGCGCCGTCGCGGGCTGCAACCTGCTCGCACAGTTTACGCAGCTGATCGGAATCGCCGTGGTAAATCACCGCATCGAAGAACTGGCTCATAAGCACATCGGCTTTGGCGAAGCGAATACGCTCGCTCACCTCTTTCGGCAGCTTTTTCGCCAGCTCGCGCTGGAGCGGGGCGTCCGGCCACAGCACTTCGCTACCCACCGCCATCACCGCTGCCAGTTGGGTCAGCGCATCTTGTTCGTCATCGGCGACGCAGAGTACGCGCTCGCGCGGCATCAGCGTCCAGGTATTACGTTCGCCCGTCGGGCCGGGCAGCACGCGCTGGGTTCCGGCTTGCGCCAGTTCACCATACTGCTGGCACAGCGCGCTCAGCGAGGCATTACCGTTGCCCCAGTTCTTCAGCGCGGTAAGCGGTTTTTCCAGCAGCGTTTTCAGCTGCGCGTCTACCGGGTATTCCGCGTCCTGACGTGCAAGCGTTGTGCCCAACGCCGTTTCCGGGCGGCTGGTCAGCAGGCGATACAGATAGAGCGGGCCGCCCGCTTTCGGGCCAGTGCCGGATAAGCCTTCACCGCCGAACGGCTGCACGCCCACAACGGCGCCGACCATGTTGCGGTTGACGTACAGGTTGCCGACTTTGGCGCTACCCGTAACCTGAGCGATGGTTTCGTCGATGCGCGTATGCACGCCCAGCGTCAAACCGTAGCCAGAGGCGTTAATTTGCTCAATCAGTTTGTCCAGATTATTACGGTTGTAGCGCACTACGTGCAGAACCGGGCCGAACACTTCTTTCTTCAGTTCATCGAAGCTTTCCAGCTCGATAAGCGTCGGGGCAACAAAGGTACCGGACTGCCATTCGCGCGCATCGTCGCTGTTTTCGCGTGCCGCCTGGAAGACGGTGCGGCCTTTGGCGCGCATTGCCTGAATGTGACGTTCGATATTGGTTTTCGCTTCGTCATCAATTACCGGGCCGATGTCGGTGGTCAGACGGCCTGGGTTGCCCATGCGGCATTCAGCCATCGCCCCGCGCAGCATGGTCAGGGTGTGATCGGCAATATCATCCTGCAGGCAGAGTACTCGCAGGGCGGAACAGCGTTGACCCGCGCTATCAAAGGCAGAAGCCACGACATCCACCACAACCTGTTCGGTGAGCGCGGAAGAGTCGACGATCATCGCGTTCATTCCGCCCGTTTCGGCGATAAGCGGCGTCGGGCGACCTTGTGCATCAAGGCGCGTGGCGATGTTGCGTTGTAGCAGGGTAGCCACTTCCGTTGAACCGGTGAACATCACGCCGCGCACGCGGTTGTCGGAAGTGAGTTGCGCGCCCACGGTTTCGCCACGGCCCGGCAGCAGTTGTACCACGCCCGGCGGTACGCCTGCTTCCAGCAGGATGGCAATCCCCTGTGCGGCAATCAGCGGTGTCTGTTCGGCCGGTTTCGCCAGCACGCTGTTACCAGCGGCGAGGGCGGCAGCAATTTGCCCGGTAAAGATCGCCAGCGGGAAGTTCCACGGGCTGATACACACCACCGGGCCGAGCGGGCGGTGGGTTTCGTTATCGAAATCGTTACGTACCTGGCCTGCATAATAGTGCAGGAAGTCGACTGCCTCACGCACTTCGGCAATCGCATTACTGAAGGTTTTCCCGGCTTCGCGCACCAGAATGCCCATCAACTGCTGCATCTGGCCTTCCATCAGGATGGCGGCGCGTTCCAGAATGGCGGCACGTTCCTGTGGCGGCGTGGCAAACCAGATTGGCGCATTGTTCACCGCGCTGGTCAGCGCCTGTTCCACTTCGCTTTCGCTGGCTTCACGCACATAGCCCACGATGTCTTTCGGCTCCGCCGGGTTAAGCAGCGGCGTCATTTCGCCTTCGGCAACCGGATGCTCCAGCATCGGCAGGGCGCGCCATTTTTGCAGCGCGCTATTCAACAGCGAGGAAGAGAGCGAGGCCAGACGATGTTCGTTAGCGAGATCAAGGCCCGCTGAGTTGGCGCGATCTTTCCCGTACAGATCGCGCGGCAGGGCGATTTTCGGATGCGGCAGGCCGACGGCACCTTCCTGAATCGCCATTTTTTCAACGGCTTCAACCGGGTCGGCCACCAGTTCATCGAGCGGCAGCGTGGTGTCCGCGATACGGTTAACGAAGGAGGTGTTGGCACCGTTTTCCAGCAGACGACGCACCAGATACGCCAGCAGCGTTTCGTGGGTGCCGACCGGGGCGTAAATACGGCACGGACGATTTAGCTTGCCTTCAGCGACTTTACCCACCACCTGTTCATACAGCGGTTCACCCATGCCGTGCAGGCACTGGAACTCATACTGACCCGGATAGTAGTTCTGCCCGGCCAGTTGATAAATGGCCGCCAGCGTATGGGCGTTATGGGTAGCGAACTGCGGATAAATCAGGTTTGGCACGCTAAGCAGTTTCTTCGCGCAGGCGAGGTAAGAGACGTCGGTGTATACCTTGCGGGTATACACCGGATAACCTTCCAGACCGTCCATTTGCGCGCGTTTGATTTCGCTGTCCCAGTACGCGCCTTTCACCAGACGGATCATCAGGCGGCGACGGCTGCGGGTGGCGAGGTCAATCAGATAATCAATGACGAACGGGCAGCGTTTCTGATACGCCTGAATGACGAAGCCAATCCCGTTCCAGCCCGCCAGTTCCGGCTCGAAGCACAGTTTTTCCAGCAGATCGAGGGAGATCTCCAGACGGTCCGCTTCTTCAGCGTCAATATTTATGCCGATATCGTACTGACGCGCCAGCAGCGTCAGGGATTTCAGGCGCGGATAGAGTTCGTCCATCACGCGGTCGTACTGCGCACGGCTGTAGCGCGGGTGCAGGGCAGAAAGCTTAATCGAGATGCCTGGGCCTTCATAAATGCCGCGCCCGTTAGAGGCTTTACCAATCGCATGGATCGCCTGTTGATAAGAGACCATATAGGCCTGCGCATCGGCGGCGGTCAGGGCGGCTTCGCCCAGCATGTCGTAAGAGTAGCGGAAACCTTTCTCTTCCAGTTTACGCGCATTCGCCAGCGCTTCGGCGATGGTTTCCCCGGTAACGAACTGTTCGCCCATCAGGCGCATCGCCATATCCACGCCTTTGCGGATCAGCGGTTCGCCGCTTTTGCCGATAATGCGGTTGAGTGAGCGAGAGAGGCTGGCTTCATTGTGCGTAGAGACCAGTTTGCCAGTAAACAGCAGGCCCCAGGTGGCCGCGTTGACGAACAGCGACGGGCTGCGGCCAATGTGTGACTGCCAGTTGCCGTTGCTGATTTTGTCGCGGATCAGCGCATCTCGTGTCGCTTTATCCGGGATACGCAGTAGCGCTTCGGCCAGACACATCAGCGCCACGCCTTCCTGTGAGGAGAGGGAAAACTCCTGCAACAGGCTCTGCACCATGCCCGCACGACCGCTGGCGGTTTTTTGATTGCGCAGTTTTTCCGCCAGTTTCCATGCCAGTTGATGGGCCTGAGCGGCGATATTTTCCGGCAGACGAGCCTGTTCCATGAGCATGGGAACCGCATCGGTTTCACTGCGGCGATAAGCGGCAGTAATGGCAGCACGACTCACGGATTGCGGCAGGATCTGCTCAGCGAATTCGAGGAACGGCTGGTGCGGCTCTTCCTGGGCGGTGATGACTTCATCGCTCTCATTAGCGGCCCCGGCGAGCAGTGCCGGTAATTCCGGCAATACCTCATCGTTTTCCAGCTTTTCCAGGTAATTAAAGATTGCCTGCTTAATTAACCAGTGCGGGGTGCGATCAATTCGCGTGGCCGCACTTTTAATTCGCTCGCGCGTGGCTTCATCCAGCTTAACACCCATGGTGGTGGTGCCCATGCCATCTACTCCTGTTGTTTTGTCGTCATATTTTAGGCGTAGCAAGAATATCTACTATGTTGCAACTTTGTGCAACCGTGTTAAATGTGACATCAATTGCAACCTGAGAAATGAATTTATTGTTAAAAGAAAAACTGATGGTATGGAATGTAACCGATGTATCCGAAAGCTTGATTTTGAGGGCTAGTTAACAGTTCTAAATGGTGCAACCCTAAAAAGCGTGAGGGAGTGCAACCTATAGGAAAATGATATTACGACAGGGATGCATTCGATGTGAATGCAGTGTTAAATCATTTGTGAAAAATCTTCGCTTCCGTCAGGATACGGTCGCCTGAATAACAGAACAGGCCTTTACCTCGTTCCGGTAAGGGAATAACGACAAGTCGGATACTGTCGACGAATAATTCTGGAGAGTTTAATGAATATAAGCACACCGATGCTGGTGACTTTTTTTGTCTATATCTTTGGCATGATATTAATTGGGTTTTTCGCCTGGCGATCGACGAAAAACTTTGATGATTATATCCTCGGGGGACGGAGTCTTGGGCCATTTGTGACGGCGCTTTCTGCGGGTGCGTCGGATATGAGCGGCTG
>CAJYVI010000121.1 GCA_913778145.1 uncultured Pseudocitrobacter sp. | reverse complement strand
CAACGCCTGCCACGTAATCGCTGTCTGGCAACCGGATACTCATGCCGTAGTCAGGTCAAGCGCGTGGAAGGTAATGGTGTGCGCCATCCCTTACAGGCACTTCTGGAGATTATTGGATGATATGGAGACGACAGACGACCCTCGACGCCCTGAATGCGATGAACGAAGGGACGATGATGGCGCTGCTGGATATTCGCTACGAGGCCCTTACTGATGATTCTCTGGAGGCGACCATGCCTGTTGATCATCGAACGCATCAGCCATTCGGTTTGTTGCATGGTGGGGCGTCGGTCGTTCTGGCCGAGACGTTGGGTTCAATGGCGGGCTATCTTTGTACTGAAGGCGAGCAAAAAGTGGTCGGTCTGGAAATTAACGCCAACCATATTCGCGCGGTACGCAACGGGCGCGTGCGCGGCGTCTGTAAAGCTATTCATACCGGACGGCGAAGCCAGGTGTGGCAAATCGAAATATTCGATGAAGAAGGGCGCTTATGTTGTACATCGCGTCTGACGACGGCGGTAATTTAAACGAAAAAAGGCTCAATGATGGGCCTTTTTTTTATACCATTAAGACAACTGAATGACACAAATAATAATCGTACTCAACGATAGGAAATACTCGTAAGATAGACATTATTGGCTTTATTAATAATCTGCGTTTTGATTTCGCTGATGGTCGATTCTTGTTGCGTATTTGTCACTCCTTCAGTCGCGACGGCATAACGCTTTCTTTGCCCATTATGGCGGCATAGCAGGTGTGACTGGTTAAAGCCGGTTTCAATCACGCAGGGAACATCAACCACGGCACCACGGATAGTTAATGTTCCTGATAATTCAGCATGTAAACTAAACGCCGTTAAAAACAGAAAGGGAATAAAAATTAAGCGCTGAAATTTAATTTTATTGAATATAGCGTAAAACATAATCGCGATACTCCTTGGGTACGTTTTTATAAATAATCGTGTTTTATTTTTAAGTCCTGGCATCAATCTATTTCATCGTTGTGATATCCACTTTGATATAAATCACATTCACTGTTAAACAATTACTTTAAATGCATCTTTTACAGAATATTGATGATAATCAAACATGCAAAATATCTGCTATTTGTAGAAATTGATCTGAATCCAGAGGGTTAATAAATAAGCATAAAAGACATGATAAATATAGGGGTATTAACCCTGCGTAAGGGGATGGCTGCTGCCAGTCAGAAAAGGGCAGCAAAAGCTATCAAATAAATAGGCATTAGCGATGCATGTTTAATGTATCAACCACTTCCGGTGGTTACTCCTGCTTTATCTTTTGTTTTTCAATATATTGCAAAAAAATATCTCTCCCGGTTGCCCTCACAATCAGGGTCTATGCTTATAAAAAGCTACTGTAAAACGGGTCTGAGGGTAATACCCCTGTTGCAGATGGGTTGAAGTGATAATCATTATCACTAACATAGTGTTATGCCTTCGATGGCTTAACCGATGAGGTAGACCAATGGAAGTAGATTCTGGAACGTTTGATCCCAATGATTTTGCCTGGCGTGGTTTGACGTTGACGCCTGCAGCAGCCACACAAATTCGCAATCTGGTCAGCAAGCAGCCAGGTATGCAGGGCGTGCGTCTTAGCGTGAAGCAGACCGGCTGTGCCGGATTTGGCTACGTGCTGGATACGGTAACTGAGCCGCATGCTGACGACCTGATGTTTGAAGCCGATGGCGCAAAATTGTGGGTGCCCCTTTCGGCAATGCCGTTTATCGACGGTACCGAAGTGGACTATGTGCGCGAAGGTTTAAATCAAATATTTAAATTCCATAACCCGAAAGCGCAGAACGAATGCGGCTGCGGCGAAAGTTTTGGGGTATAGGCGGTACGATGATGACACGCAATACTGAAGCAACTGACGATGTCAAAACCTGGACCGGCGGCCCGCTGAACTACAAAGAGGGCTTCTTCACCCAGTTGCAAACCGACGAGCTGGCAAAGGGCATTAATGAAGAGGTGGTCCGCGCGATTTCGGCGAAACGCAATGAGCCTGACTGGATGCTCGAATTTCGCCTGAACGCCTTCCACGCCTGGGAGCAGATGAAAGAGCCGCACTGGCTGAAGGCGAACTATGCTTCGCTCAATTATCAGGATTACAGCTACTATTCTGCGCCGTCCTGCGGGAACTGTGATGAAACCTGTGCCTCTGAACCGGGCGCGGTGCAACAGACGGGCGCCAATACTTTTCTCACCGACGAAGTCGAAGCGGCGTTTAATCAGCTCGGCGTACCGGTGCGCGAAGGCAAAGAAGTGGCCGTCGATGCCATTTTTGACTCGGTTTCTGTGGCAACCACCTACCGGGAAAAACTCTCTGAGCAGGGCATTATCTTCTGTTCATTTGGCGAAGCGATTCACGATCACCCGGAACTGGTGAAACAGTACCTGGGCACCGTGGTGCCGTCGAACGATAACTTTTTTGCTGCGCTGAATGCGGCAGTAGCGTCAGATGGTACCTTCATCTACATCCCGAAAGGCGTGCGCTGCCCGATGGAGCTATCGACCTATTTTCGCATTAACGCCGAAAAAACCGGTCAATTTGAACGCACGATCCTGATTGCCGATGAAGGCAGCTATGTGAGTTACATCGAAGGGTGTTCCGCCCCGGTGCGTGAAAGCTATCAGCTGCATGCGGCGGTGGTGGAAGTGATCATCCATAAAGACGCGGAAGTGAAATACTCCACGGTACAAAACTGGTTCCCCGGCGATAACAACACTGGCGGGATCCTGAACTTTGTCACCAAGCGCGCCCTCTGTGAAGGCGAAAACAGCAAAATGTCGTGGACCCAGTCGGAAACGGGTTCCGCCATTACCTGGAAATACCCGAGCTGCATTCTGCGCGGTGATAACTCGATTGGTGAATTCTTCTCGGTGGCGCTGACCAGCGGGCATCAGCAGGCCGATACCGGCACCAAAATGATCCACATCGGCAAAAACACCAAATCGACGATCATCTCGAAAGGGATCTCCGCCGGACACAGCCAGAACAGCTATCGCGGGCTGGTAAAAATCATGCCAACCGCGACCAACGCGCGTAACTACACCCAGTGCGACTCAATGCTGATTGGCCCGGACTGCGGCGCGCACACCTTCCCGTATGTCGAATGCCGCAATAACAGCGCACAGTTAGAACACGAAGCCACCACCTCGCGCATCGGCGAAGATCAGCTGTTCTACTGCCTGCAACGCGGGATTAGCGAAGACGATGCGATCTCGATGATCGTTAATGGCTTCTGTAAGGACGTCTTCTCCGAGCTGCCGCTGGAGTTTGCCGTTGAAGCGCAAAAACTGCTGGCGATAAGCCTTGAACACAGCGTCGGATAAGCATTAAGGGAACACTATGTTAAGTATTAAAGATTTACAGGTTGCCGTTGAAGAGAAAGAGATCCTGCGCGGCTTGAGCCTTGACGTGAAGCCGGGTGAAGTGCACGCCATTATGGGGCCGAACGGTTCCGGGAAAAGCACGCTTTCCGCCACGCTCGCCGGGCGCGAAGACTATGAAGTGACCGGTGGCACGGTCACCTTCAAGGGGAAAGATCTGCTGGAACTCTCTCCTGAAGACCGGGCGGGGGAAGGCATCTTTATGGCTTTCCAGTACCCGGTGGAAATTCCTGGCGTCAGCAACCAGTTTTTCCTGCAAACGGCGCTGAATGCGGTGCGAAAATATCGTGGTCAGGAGGCGCTGGATCGCTTTGATTTTCAGGATCTGATGGAAGAGAAAATCAACCTGCTGAAAATGCCACAGGATTTGCTGACCCGCTCGGTGAACGTCGGCTTCTCCGGCGGCGAGAAGAAACGCAATGACATTTTGCAGATGGCGGTGCTTGAGCCAGAACTCTGCATCCTGGATGAAACGGATTCCGGGCTGGATATCGACGCGCTGAAGATTGTGGCCGACGGGGTGAACTCCCTGCGTGATGGTAAACGGTCGTTCATTATCGTCACTCACTATCAGCGCATTCTTGATTACATCAAGCCGGATGTGGTGCATGTGCTTTATCAGGGGCGGATTGTGAAATCCGGTGACTTCACTCTGGTGAAACAACTGGAGGAGCAAGGCTATGGCTGGCTTACCGAACAGCAGTAATGCGCTACAACAGTGGCATCATCTGTTTGAGGCGCAGGGCGCTCAACGCTCACCGCAGGCGCGTGAACATCTGCAACAGGTACTGCGAATGGGGCTGCCGACGCGAAAAGATGAGGACTGGAAATACACCGCGCTGGATAACTTACTCAATAGCAAGTTTGTCGCGCCACGGTTGACCACGCTTGAAGAGATCGCGCCAGACTCGCTGGCCTTAGGGGTGGATGCGTGGCGTCTGGTGTTTGTTGACGGCCAGTTTGCGCCGGGGCTGAGCGACGGGCTGGAAGAGAGTGGATTCGAGGTCGCCGTTAATGACATGCGTGAAGACCTGCCCGCCGCGGTGAACAGTGAGATTTTCCTGCATCTCACCGAAAGCCTGGCGGCGACGGTGACGCATATTCGCGTCGCCCGCAATCAACGCCCCGTGAAACCGCTGCTGCTGATGCATATCACGCGGGGGCTAGTGGGTGAGGAGATGAACACTGCCCATTATCGTCACCACATTGCGCTGGAAACCGGCGCGGAAGCGACGGTCATTGAGCATTACGTTAGCCTGAACGATCAGCGCCACTTTACCGGGGCGCGCTTCACCATGGACGTGGCGGACAACGCGCATCTCCATCATCTGAAGCTAGGCTTTGAAAACCCGCAGAGCTTCCACTTTGCCCATAACGACATCCGGCTGGGCCAGGATGCCAGCGCCCACAGTAGCAGTTTCCTGCTCGGCGCGGCGGTCACGCGCCATCACACCAGCAGCCAGTTAAACGGGGAAAATACCACACTACGCATGAACAGCCTGGCGATGCCGGTGAACACAGAAGTGTGCGACACCCGCACCTGGCTTGAGCACAACAAAGGTTATTGCAATAGTCGCCAACTGCACAAAACCATCGTCAGCGATAAAGGCCGCGCGGTATTTAATGG
>CAJYVI010000120.1 GCA_913778145.1 uncultured Pseudocitrobacter sp. | reverse complement strand
ATTGGCTAGCTCTGCCGCATGTGCGGCGACATCCGCGCGCGTCACGAAGCCGTGCACTTCTGTGTTCTGAGAACGTTGCGCATTGCCTGTCGCGTCGCCCGTTAACAGGCCTCCGGGACGAAGAATGGCGTAATCGAGCGCGCTGGTTTGCAGCCAGCTTTCGGCCAGCGATTTCTCGCGAACCGACTGACCAAACGCCGCTTTCGCACGCGGAGAGAGCCAGCGCCAGCTATCGCCACAGCCCAATGAGGTCACCAGGATCATGCGCGAAAGACCCGTTTTCTCTGCAGCATCAATCACCGTACGGTGCGCCAGATACTCCTGTGCACCGCCCATGGATGACAAAAGGGTGGCGTTTGCACCTGCAGCCTCGCAGGCCAACGTAACCAACCCGGCATCACAGGCATCACCGGTGAATACCGTAACCCCTTGCCGCGTAAGACGCTCAGCCACATCGGGCTTGCGTACCACGGCATACACCGGGCGTCTTTCATTCAACGCGTAAGCCAGCATCAGCGCGCCGACGCCGTTACCGCCCGCGCCGAAGATTAACCACGGGTTCATCATGCATCTCCTTTTAACGTAGCGGCAAGCATTCGGAATGCCGCCACCTGATCGGCCAGCAGTTGACGATGATCGTCTCGGCCCAGGAATATCTTGAGCATTGCGCTTCCCGCCGCGTTGAAGAACAGAATCGACGCCGTGTCCATGCCCATGAATTTGCGCTCAATGAGTGCGATATGCGTGCAGTTTTCCGCTTTAATATGTCCACTCATGCCGTGTTTCCCGCGCAGGTTAAAATAGCCGTGACGATGGAAGCCGGAGGGCAGGTCACCGCTAAATTCGAGAATGACGTCTGAAGTATGGACCAGCGTCGTGACTTTGCCCCAATCAACGACGCTCTCCCAGACTTTATCAAACTTATCGCCGCAGACCAGCGTTGCGTTCGGCAGGTTTTGAACGACATCCAGCAGCGTGGTTTTATATTGCATCGCAATGGCTTCCAGCGTGCCGTCCGGTTCCGTTTTCAAGAGATCCTGCAAAGAAACATGGCTCATAGGTTACTCCCTTATTGGTTTTCTACCGCGATACGCGGCGCGTTAAGTTGCTGAATTAATTCATCAAGAGACTGCAAAATATTGCTTGCCCAGAAACGCCCTTCGTGGGTAAGACGCAAGCAGGTTGAGGCGTCGAGCGTCAACCCGGCGTTATGCCACTGTGCCAGAAGCGGTGCCAGTTTTTTGGCATGCGGGGTCAGTTCATCGAGTGGTACCCGGGCGGTTTCTACGCCAGCCTGTAATGTATGTCGCCACTGAAAACCGTGCTCGGCGGTCCGCATCATCATCATGAGTGGCTTCTGCCCGGCCTCAACGGCGGCGTGCCAGGCGTCAAGATTGCGTTCGACCATCCAGGAGTAGCCGTTAACTGAACCGCCCGCGCCAGAACCAAGCGCAAGGCAATCGGCTCCCTGCTTAATCAACAGGTTATAAAGGTTACGTTCGCGGGTTGTCCGCGCCCAATGGCTGTTGCTGATACAGCGCCAGCCTGCGCGCTCCATAAACTCATGCCCCTGTAAATAGAGGTCGCGACGTTCAGCCGGAGAAGGGATCGTGGTTCGGCCATTCTCCACTGCCTTAGCTAACGCAGTATTGGGCAGCAGATTCAAGGCATAAAGATCAACGCCATCAAGGCCGATTTCCCGGGCGGTAGCAAGATCTTCGCCCCACAGCGCCGCATCCTGGCCAGGAAGACCGAACAACAGATCGCACACAACTGCTGCACGATCGCGCTTGACCAGGTTTTCCATAAAAGCAATCGCCGTTGGTCCATCGGAGGTGCGTGCCATCTTTTTGCGGATCTTGCTATTAAAAGACTGAATACCAATAGAAAAACGGTTGGCACCCGCATCCAGGCAGGCATCTATGCGATCATCATCAAAATTCAGAACTCGCCCTTCAATGGTGATTTCACAATCCGGTGCCAGCGGCAAACGTTCGCGCAGCGTGGTGATAATACGGGCCAGATCATGTGCCGAAAGGGCAGAGGGGGTACCACCACCGAAGTAAACCGCGTGGATGGGCGCGGACTGGTGCAGTACGCTGTCCGCCTCCTGCTCAATTTCACGCAGCAGCGCATCCGTATAGTGGGCGCAACTCTCCTCCCGATAGCGATTCTGGTAGAAGCCACAAAAAGTACAGTGTGTGGCGCAGAAAGGGATATGAAGATAGAGCAGGCGTTTACGCGGCGGTGCGGCCTGGCTTAAGAGCTGCTGCCAGGTCTGCGCCATCTGCTCCTTAGCGATGGGGATTGCGCCGCGCCAGGGCATCGTTGCCCGTCGATCTTTAAAGGGCTGATTGCCCTCCAGCGCGAAGTGGGGGGTGAGATCCAACTCACCAGCTGTAGTCAATGTCATTGATATTCAACATCCGGTTATTGAATGATAATTAAAATCATTTGCATTTATATTTTATTAATACGGATGTCGTCTACGAAGAAAGTGTAAAACGGCGGGCTCTTTTGATTTGTATCAACTGTTGCCCATATTGCGGCAGGATGGGCGGAGTGCGTTATACTAGGCCGATCGGTATCACTGCATTCGGAGAAGAGGATGAACATCAGCGATGTTGCCAAAAAAACCGGTTTAACCAGCAAAGCCATTCGCTTTTATGAAGAGAAGGGGCTGGTGACGCCGCCGTTGCGCAGCGAGAACGGTTATCGTAGCTACACGCAAAAGCACATCGATGAATTTACACTGTTACGCCAGGCACGGCAGGTGGGCTTTAATCTGGAGGAGTGCGGCGAACTGGTTACGCTTTTCAATGACCCGAAACGTCATAGTGCTGATGTGAAGGCGCATACTCTGCAAAAAGTCGCTGAAATTGAAAAACATATCAGCGAATTACAGGCAATGCGCGATCAGCTTCTGGCGCTGGCTGAATCCTGCCCCGGCGATGACGGTGTGGATTGCCCGATTATTGACCACTTATCGGGCTGCTGCCAGCATAAAAAGCAGGCTTAATGTGTTACCTGATTAGAGAGGCGAACACGCAGCGTAATCCCTTCTACTGCAATGACTTCAACTTTTGACCCCGCAGGAAAGTCGTCATCAGCAATAACGGGCCAGGCACTATCGCCAACCCGAACCTGCCCACGCCCGTTAACTAGCGCGGCATCGAGCGTAAAACGCTGCCCCACAAGCTGTTGCCCGCGTTGATTAAGCTGGCTGTCAGCGGGTTTCTGCTCTTTGACCTGACGGGCGAGCCATTTCGACCATAGCCACACTGCCAGTAAAGTGAGTATGCAGAAAATCACCGCCTGCCACTCCCAACTGACGGGCAAGGCCCAGGTTAGCAGGCCGGTGATCACCCCGGCAACGCCGCTCCACAGCAGATAGCCGTTGCCACCCAGCATCTCGGCCGCCAGTAACAGGCCGCCCAGGCTTAACCAGAAAATATGCGGATGAGCCAGAATCATCTCGACCATTATCTTTTCCGTTCGTTGGCGCTGTCTTTAATCAGTTCGGCTACGCCGGCAATAGAGCCCATCAGGCTGCTGGCTTCCAGAGGCATCATGACCACTTTGCTGTTACTGGAGGTACCGATCTGTTGAAGCGCTTCGGTGTATTTCTGCGCAACGAAGTAGTTCACCGCCTGAATATCCCCGGCGGCAATCGCTTCGGACACCATTTTAGTTGCGCGCGCTTCTGCTTCTGCGGAACGTTCACGGGCTTCTGCTTCGAGGAAGGCCGACTGACGTTCACCTTCTGCCTTGAGGATCTTCGACTGTTTTTCCCCTTCGGCTTTAACGATCTCAGCCTGACGAATACCTTCCGCTTCCAGTATATAGGCGCGTTTAGTACGTTCGGCTTTCATCTGAGCGTTCATCGACGCAATCAATTCAGCTGGTGGGCGTACATCGCGGATTTCGATACGGGTAACTTTAATACCCCACGGATTGGTCGCTTCATCAACGATATGCAGAAGGCGCGTGTTAATGCTGTCGCGCTGGGAGAGCATTTCATCAAGCTCCATAGAACCCAGCACGGTACGAATGTTGGTCATCGTCAGGTTAATGATTGCCAGTTCCAGGTTGCTCACCTCATAGGCGGCCTTTGGTGCATCAATGACCTGAATAAAACAGACGGCGTCGATGGTGACGTTGGCGTTATCTTTGGAGATAACTTCCTGCGACGGGATATCTAAAACCTGCTCCATCATGTTGATCTTGCGACCGATTCTGTCCATAAAGGGCACGACAAGGCTAAGCCCCGGTTGCAGCGTATTGGTGTAGCGGCCAAAACGTTCTACCGTCCATTGATAGCCCTGAGGAACGATTTTGACGCCTGCGGCAACGATCACCAGTACGACAAAAATCATGATAGGGATAAATATCAGCATGAAACCTCCTGTTATACCGTCCGTTTATCTAAGCGATAAGATATCGCTGCTGACGTTAAGTATATCGGCTACTGCGACGAAATTCGCCTGCCAGATTTCGATATTACGTCACTTTATACCCTAAGTCCGGAACAGGACATTTTAAAAGAACAACTAAGTGTGTTTTAAAAAGCCCCTCTCAAACCGGTAGTAAAAAGAGGGGAACATTATGCAGACAGTATTATTATTTTTTTAACATTTCGGTAAGTGTGAGCAGCTGTTGTACCTCTCCAATCAGCTGTTTATTCGACTGATAAATAGCTTCATGTGCTTCATTGTTAACATTAATTGCGTGGATGAGCAGTGTTAACAGTACCACTTGCAGGAGGGCGAATATAAACGCGGCGATAATAACGGCCTGTATGACCCCCTCCTGGCGAGAGATCATTTTAAATATCCCTGGAATTGCCCCTGTCTCATCAACGCCACTTTACCGGTGTGGTGATAGACAATGACATTATAAAGGCCGCTCTGATAGGTTGTGGCGTCGGTATTGTCTTCATCAATAGCGCATAACGAATCATTCAGGTAAGCAAAATTTTTGCTGCTCATTCGGAACGCCACGCCATATCCCTTATAAATGTGGTTTTTATGCGCAGCCTGGCCATATTGTCTGGCGTGATGATGATGTTTATTACCTGACTCGTCATTGGCCTCGCTGGCGTTTTTATAAGCTTGTGCTTGCGAGGCGCCAAGGATAGCCGCTTGTCTGTTTTGCTCGGCAAGATAACAGGTATTGCGGGAAATTCCCTGTGCCTGACACTCCGCCATTCGGGAGGCAGATGATGAGCAACCTGCGAGCAGCACGAGGGCCAGCAGTGTTAATGTCTTCATTTCTTTCATTATGTTCATCATTAAAATCTATTGAGTACTATGTCTGTTAAACATTAAGGCGCCCTGCGGAGCGCCTTAATGTTTGATGGATTACCAGCCTACAGATACGCCCGCGCCATAGCCGACGTTCTGCTGAGAATCATCGCTGACGGTGGCTTTGACGGTGACGCTGTCCGCGGCACGGAAGGAAACCCCGACTGCGATAGCGGATTCGCCGTCATAGCCGCCAACACCCGCACCGATGGCGACAGTCTGACCGTTCAGCACTTGAGGAATATTCGCCTGTGCCATGGCAGAAGAGGAGCCCGCAGCCGCTTCCTGTTTGTTTTCGTCGACGGTGTGTTTCAGGCTACTGAAATTGCTGTTCAGCTTGCTCAGTTGTGCCGCATTGGCGTCTACACGTTGCTGAGTGCTGACGATCTGCTGGCGATCGTTTGCGATCGAATTCGTTGTGTCAGTTGCCAGCGTCTGAATTTTTTGGCTCCATAACGCTTTGTCTTGTTGCAGTTTTTGAGTCAATGCCGTCAGGGTTGTGTGAGTTTTCTCGATAGCTTTACTGTTCGACGTTATCTCTTTTGTATGGTCAACATTGGGCTGAGGAATGGACACAGATAATGTCTTAACCTCCTGCTGCAGGGCTTCTTGCTCTGCATCATGTTTGGCAATAATCATTCCTTGATAACGTTTAGCACTCTCTGCATCTCCCATTGCGGAGATCGTTTTTTGAACGGCAGCAATATTTTTCGTGTTATGCGCAATAAAGTGTTGCTGATTTTCGTTTGCTGTCTGTGTCTCTTTAACATCCGCTTTCAGCGTATTGATTTCATTACCGGCGGCAACCAGCGCCTGATGCTGGATGTACACCGAATTGCCCATGTTGGCGACATTATGTTTGACTTCGTTGATCTCATTGCCTGCTGCAACCAGCGCACTGTGATGTTCGAGAAGTGTCGTTTTGTTATCGCTGATATCGGTTTTAATGCTCGTGAGTGCATTACCTGTTGCCACAAATGCATCGTGATGTTCTTTAAGGGTTAAGCCCTGAGCCGCAATATTTTCGCTATTTTGAATGACCTGACCTTCAATGCCTTCAGGGAAATCTGAACTTGCAGCGTATGTGGAAGTGACACAACGGCTGCCAATCAGCATAGCCAGTGCAGAGCGCGTTGTTACCATCATCATGTTAATTTCTCTTTAAAAATAAATAATGAAAAAGTTTCTGAAGGAAAGGATATAAATTTCTATCAGAATCAAATGTCGTTTCGGTGTTTTGGAATCTACGCCGCATTAAATGTTAAGTAAAGCACAGTATTTTGGGGGTTTTGCGCTTAATGTTTCCATTAGAATGCATTTTTTGTTTTTATTGGAAACGTATTTGGTTTTATTAATGTGATTATTGTTTTGTAAAGAAAAGTAAGCTTTTGATTTATCACACAAATGAATTCGTGTTTCTGTTCGCCTGCTGTTTGTGATTCCAAAATGTGGTAAAATACGTTTCTTTGATTAATCTCAATTTTGAGGTGTCTCGAAACCGGTAGGGATTCATGTAAATGAATGATTTTGCTAAGATATTTGAAGAAATGGGGCTTGATAAAGCTATCTTGCCGATACTGTTCAGGGCCAACCGTTCCACCATACATAAATATTTAGATGGTTCGGTTAATGTCCCTGCCTCTGCTATGTCATTGATAATGTTGCTACAACTTGTACAGAAACGAAACCCAGAGCTGTTTGCTGAATGGATGGTGTTAAGTGACTTCACCATTCCGCCCGAAGTCTACCTCGAGCAGCCGGAGTACTGGAAAGGCTATAAATTCACAGAACACAAGGTCAATAAAAACGTTCTGGAATACTTAAAAGAAAACTTTCCTGACGGCAGTGAATAAGCGTTAAACAGGGTACTAGAAAGGGCGTTTACTGATGTGAAAAGGGAGCGCCTTTTTTATTGCTCTCTGCAAAATAAATAATTTTCAATTAACGTCTCATGAGGAAATATCGTTACACTGTGTCAATCAGTTCGAGCAGGAGTTTCAAATAATCATGATGGAAAGCAACACGATTCTGCAATTAACCGGTGTGGGTTATCGTATCGGTGAGCGGCAGGTGTTAAACGATATCAATTTCAGCATTGCGCCGGGTGAGTTTAAGCTGATAACCGGCCCTTCGGGCTGTGGTAAAAGTACATTATTAAAAATCATCGCCTCGCTATTAAGCCCGAGTGAAGGGACGATTCAGTTTAAGGGCCAGGATTACACCACGCTTTCGCCAGAGCAGTATCGCCAGCAAGTTTCCTACTGTGCGCAGACGCCCGCGTTGTTTGGTGAAACGGTCTATGACAACCTGATTTTCCCCTGGCAGATTCGTGATAAACGCACGGAGCCAAAGACCTTTCAGGCGTTCCTGACGCAGTTTGGCTTACCTGAAGAAACGCTGTCAAAATCAATCAACGATCTCTCTGGCGGCGAAAAGCAGCGTATTTCCTTGATCCGCAATCTGCAATTTCTGCCGGATGTTTTATTACTGGATGAAATTACCAGCGCGCTTGATGAAGAAAATAAGCATAACGTGAACGATATTATTCATCGCTATGTTCGGGATAAAAATATCGCCGTGCTGTGGGTCACTCACGATAAAGATGAAATAGAACATGCGGATGATGTCATCACATTACCGCTTTCGGGAAAGGATATGCAGGAGGCCGCCCATGAATGAACACGCCATAACCAATGAGTCGCTGGCGCTCTCAATGGTATTAGTGCTGGTGGCGATAGTGGTGAGCTACCGGGAAAAACTGGCGCTGGAAAAAGATATTATCTGGAGTATTTGCCGGGCGGTTGTGCAGCTTATTATTGTCGGCTATGTGCTGAAGTATATATTCAACGTTAACCACGCGGTTCTGACGCTGCTGATGGTGTTGTTTATCTGCTTTAACGCTGCTTACAACGCGCAAAAACGCAGTAAATACATCAGCAAAGCGTTTGTTTCGTCGTTTATCGCCATCACTACCGGGGCAGGGTTAACGCTGGCGGTTCTGGTCTTTTCGGGTTCGATTGAATTTACGCCGATGCAGGTGATCCCTATTTCCGGGATGATTGCCGGCAATGCGATGGTGGCGGTGGGGTTGTGTTACAACAATCTTGGGCAGCGCTTTAGCGCGGAACAGCAGCAGATTCAGGAGAAACTCAGCCTGGGTGCGACGCCTAAAATGGCCTCCGCGCGGTTAATTCGCGAAAGCATTCGCGCGTCGCTGATCCCCACGGTGGATTCGGCGAAAACCGTCGGGCTGGTGAGTTTACCGGGGATGATGTCGGGGCTGATTTTTGCTGGGATTGACCCGGTAAAAGCGATTAAGTACCAGATAATGGTGACGTTTATGCTGCTATCTACCGCCAGCCTGTCGACGATTATCGCCTGTTACCTGACGTACCGGAAATTCTACAATTCACGCCATCAGCTGGTGGTGTCGCAGTTGAAAAAGATGTGAAAACTTTCCCCCCGGCCCGAAGAACTCACCATGGGCACAATCAGTCCCCTCTCCCTTGAGGGAGAGGGTTAGGGTGAGGGGGGAGATTATCAGTACAGCAGCGAATACAATTTACGACGATACTTCGACGCCAACGCATCGCCGGTACCTAACGCTGCGAGGATCTCCTGCAGCATTTTACGTGCCTGGCCATCAGCCGCGCCGAGGTCTTTTTGCAGATGGCTGAACAACAGCTCCAGCGCTTCTTCGTTACGGCCAACCTGATGCAGTTGTAACGCCAATTGCGATGCCAGCGCGGCATCGTCCGGGTTCTGCGCAACTTGCTGTTGTAACTGCTGAATTTCCGGCGTATCAGCGGCCTGTTTCAGCAGTTCAATTTTCGCCAGCAGACCCTGATAGCGGGTGTCCTGATCCTGTAATGGCACGGTTTTAAGTACGGCTTCCGCGTCTTCAGAACGGTTCAGCGCAATCTGCGTTTCTGCCAGCAGCAGGCCAATCTGACTATCCTGATTTGACATGGACCACGCATCTTTCAGCAGCGGCAGCGCGTCGGCATAGTTGCCTTCCTGCATCAGCTCCATTGCCTGCTGGGCTTTCAGCTCCTCTTCACGTGGCAGAACTTTATCGAGCAGGGCGCGAATGGCTTCTTCCGGCTGCGGGCCCTGGAAACCATCCACCGGCTGACCATTCTGGAACAGATACACCGTTGGGATAGCGCGCAGGCCGAACTGTGAGGCGACCATCTGCTCAGCGTCGCAGTCTACTTTTGCCAGAATGAACTGACCGTTATACTGCGTTGCCAGGTTTTCAAGAACCGGCGTCAGCTCCAGACAGTGTTGGCTACGTTCAGACCAGAAGTAGAACAGAATCGGCGTTGTGACGGATTGTTCCAGCGTCTGGTGCAGGTTAGCTTCGGTAATATTGACGATATTCTGTACGGACATGAGCCACTCTCTTTTGTCGGTTTCCGTAATATATGGGGGCACGGCGCCCGGCTTCAACTTAGAGCCTATCCCATTCGGCTATTTTATTTGCCAGTTTGGCCTCGGGCAGTGCTCAAAATCCTCACGTACTACGTGTACGCTCCGGTTTCTGCGCGCTGTCCGAGTCCAAACTGCCTGCAACAATTACGCCTAATGGGGCAGCCTCTTAGCCGCGTAAAATTTTGTCCATCGCGCGGGCCGGGAGCAGGCGCTTCAGCCAGCCAACGGCGTGGGTAACCAGCGTCACCGGGTAACGCAGTTTGGGTTTGTCGCTGATAAAGGCGTGACGCACTTTTTCCACGACTGCGTCCGGGCCGAGGGTAAAACGCGCGGCGATGCCGGGGTTCTCCACCGGTTTATCCTGCTCGATTTGATTCACGTTGTCGGTGAAGCGCGTACGGATCGGGCCAGGCTCAATCAGGCTCACCTTTATGCCCGTGGTATGCAGTTCCATGCGCAGCGCGTCGGACCACGCCTCGAGCGCATATTTGCTGGCGGCATAGGCGCCGCGACCAGGGGTAGAGATAAGCCCCATTACCGACGACGTCATCACGATGCGGCCTTCGCCGTGCGGGATCATCGCCGGAAGAAGACGCTGAGTCAGCTGATGCGCGCCGAAAAAGTTGGCGGAAAATTGCTGCTCCAGCTGTGTCCGGGTGAGGGTGCTGAGCGGGCCGTAAACCCCAAAACCGGCGTTATTGAACAGGCCAAACAGGCGATTGCCGGTCAGGGCGATCACCTCGTCGGCGGCACGGTCTACGCTTGCGGGGTCGTCGAGGTCCAGCTCAATACCAATAAGCCCCATCCCGTTCATCCGCGCAACGTCGGCAGGGTTGCGGCACGCCGCCAGCACGCGAAATCCCTGGCGCTTCAGCTCAAGTGCGCTTTCCAGACCAATACCGCTAGAACATCCTGTAATTAAAACCGTTTTTTGCATAACTTTACCTGAGAACGCCCCTTTATATTCAGGAGTCGTGATTAACTAGTGGTGCCAGGCGTGTCGCCATCCAGTCGGCGATAAACGGTTGGGCGTCACGATTGGGATGAATACCATCATCCTGCATCCACTGCGGTTTGAGATAAACCTCTTCCATAAAGAAGGGCAGCAGTGGGATAGTGAACTCCTGGGCAAGCTGCGGATAAATCGCGCTAAAGGCCTCATTATAGCGGCGTCCGTAGTTTGCGGGCAGACGAATTTGCATTAACAACGGTTCGGCGTTGGCCGCTTTAATTTGTTGCAGAATAGTGCGTAGCGTTTGCTCGGTTTGCTGAGGCTGAAAGCCGCGCAGGCCATCATTGCCGCCCAGCTCAACCAGCACCCAACGTGGTTTATGCTGTTTCAACAACGCAGGCAGGCGCGCCAGCCCCTGTGCTGAGGTGTCGCCGCTGATGCTGGCGTTAACCACCTCTGTTTTCGGCTGCCATTTGCTGTTGAGCAGGGCAGGCCAGGCCGTATTCGCGGCCATACGATATCCCGCGCTCAGGCTGTCGCCGAGAATCAACAACGTATCTGCGGCGACGGCGCGGAAGCTTAACAGAATCAAAAACAGGACGGGCAAATGCCAGCGGAAAACGTGCTTGAAGTTCATCATCTTAAGAAATCCGTCGGTCAGGGAGAGCATGAGCTTTCCATCCTTACCGGAGTTAACCTGATTGTCAAACCGGCGCAGACCATCGCCCTGATTGGCGAGTCGGGTTCAGGCAAGTCAACGCTGCTGGCGATTCTCGCCGGGCTGGATGACGGCAGCGGCGGCGATGTGAAACTGCTCGGGCAATCGCTGACCGCGCTGGATGAAGAAGCGCGGGCGCGTTTACGTGCGCAGCATGTGGGCTTTGTTTTCCAGTCCTTTATGTTGATCCCGACGCTCAACGCACTGGAAAACGTTGAACTTCCGGCGCTACTGCGTGGCGAAAGCGACAGTCAGAGCCGGGGCGGCGCGAAAGCGTTGCTTGAACAGCTTGGACTTGGCAAGCGTCTGCATCATCTTCCGGCACAGCTTTCGGGCGGCGAACAGCAGCGCGTGGCGTTGGCGCGCGCGTTTAATGGTCGTCCGGATCTCCTCTTCGCCGATGAGCCTACCGGAAACCTCGACAGGCAGACGGGCGATAAAATTGCCGACCTGCTTTTCTCTCTCAACCGTGAACATGGCACGACGCTCATTCTGGTGACCCACGATCCGCAGCTGGCGGCGCGCTGCGACCGACGTTTGCGCCTTGTCGACGGTGAATTGCGGGAGGAAGCATGATTGCACGCTGGTTCTGGCGGGAGTGGCGCTCGCCGTCGTTGCTGATTGTCTGGCTGGCGTTAAGCCTGGCGGTGGCCTGCGTGCTGGCGCTTGGCAGCATCAGCGATCGTATGGAAAAAGGCTTAAGTCAGCAAAGCCGTGAATATATGGCGGGTGACAGGGCGCTGCGCAGTTCGCGTGAAGTGCCCGTCGCCTGGCTGGATAAAGCGCGGGAAGAGGGGCTAAAGGTTGGCGAGCAGGTGAGCTTCTCGACCATGACCTGGGCCGGTAACACGCCGCAGTTGGCTGACGTTAAAGCGGTGGACAGCGTTTATCCGATGTACGGCACGCTGCAAACTAAACCGGAAGGTATAAAACCGCAGCCCGGCACCGTGCTGCTGGCGTCGCGTTTGCTGGCATTGCTAAACCTGAAAACTGGCGATGAGATTGACGTCGGTGATGCCACGCTGCGCATCGCCGGGGAAATCGTCCAGGAGCCGGATGCGGGCTTCAACCCTTTCCAGATGGCGCCGCGCCTGATGATGAATATGGCTGACGTCGAAAAAACCGGGGCAGTTCAGCCCGGCAGCCGCGTGAGCTGGCGCTATAAGTTTGGTGGTACGCCAGAACAGCTGGCGAATTATGAAAAATGGTTGCTACCGCAGCTGAAGCCCGAGCATCGCTGGTATGGACTGGAGCAGGACGACGGCGCGTTGGGAAAATCTCTCGAACGCTCGCAGCAGTTCCTGCTGCTTTCCGCGTTGTTGACGCTGCTGTTAGCCGTGGCGGCAGTCGCCGTAGCGATGGGGCACTACTGTCGCAGCCGTTATGACCTGGTGGCAATCCTCAAAACCCTGGGCGCCGGGCGGGCGCAGTTACGCAAGCTGATTATCGGCCAGTGGCTGTTGCTGCTCACACTGGCGGTCATCACCGGCGGCGCGATGGGGCTGCTGTTCGAACATATTCTGTTAATTCTGCTCAAGCCGGTTTTACCGGCGGCACTGCCTTCCGCCAGCGCCTGGCCGTGGTTGTGGGCAATCGGCACGATGGTGGTGATTTCGCTGCTGGTTGGGCTGCGCCCGTATCGCCTGCTATTGGCAACGCAGCCGCTGCGAGTTTTGCGGCGCGACGTGGTCGCCAGCGTCTGGCCGCTGAAGTTGTATATTCCGGTGATTTGCCTGGTGGTCATTGGCCTGCTTGCGTGGTTGATGGGCGGTAGCCCGCTTCTGTGGTCGGTGCTGGCTGGGGCGGTGGTGCTGGCATTACTGTGCGGCGTGCTGGGCTGGATGCTGCTCAATGTGCTGAAGCGCTTAACGTTGAAAGCTCTGCCGCTGCGCCTGGCGGTAAACCGCCTGTTGCGCCAACCGTGGTCAACGCTTAGCCAACTGGCGGCATTTTCGCTCTCCTTTATGTTACTGGCGCTTTTGCTGGTGCTTCGCGGCGACCTGCTCGACCGCTGGCAGCAACAGTTGCCGCCGGAAAGCCCCAATTACTTCCTGATTAACATTGCGCCGGAGCAGGTGCAGCCGGTGAAAACGTTCCTTGCGGAACATCAAGTGATCCCGGAAGCTTTTTACCCCATCGTACGCGCGCGTCTGAC
>CAJYVI010000119.1 GCA_913778145.1 uncultured Pseudocitrobacter sp. | reverse complement strand
GCGGCGCGTCGCTTGGACAGAAATTTAACGGCCCGCTCGTTGCGGCGCTGGACGTGGTGTCACACATCATGTTGAAGGTAACGGGCTATGTCATGTATGTCGCGCCACTGGCCATTTTTGCCGCCATCTCGTCGGTTATCGCCAAAGAAGGTCTGGGTATTTTATTAAACTATGCCTCTTTCATTGGCGGGTATTACCTCGCGATTCTGCTTACCTGCCTGGTGCTGATTGGTGTCGGGTATATGGTGCTGAAGAAAGGCATTTTCCGCCTGGTCAATATGCTTAAAGATCCGGTGCTGGTGGCTTTTACTACCAGCAGCTCTGAAGCGGCCTATCCAAAAACGCTGGAACAGCTGGCGAAATTTGGCTGCTCGCCGAACATCGTTTCCTTTGTCCTGCCAATCGGCTATTCCTTTAACCTGGTCGGTTCGATGGTCTACTGCTCGTTTGCGTCGATGTTTATCGCGCAGGCCTACAATATTCAGTTGAGCTTCTCTGAAATTACCGTATTGATGCTGACGCTGATGCTGGCGTCAAAAGGTATTGCCGGGGTTCCGCGCTCTGCGCTGGTCGTGCTGGCGGCGACTATTCCAAGCTTTAACATTCCGGTGGCCGGGATCCTGCTGCTGATGGGGATTGACCACTTCCTTGATATGGGGCGTTCCGCGATTAATGTGCTGGGTAACGGCGTGGCGGCAGCGATGCTGTCGCAGAATGAAGGCATGCTGAGCGAAGGCGAAGCGGAAGAAGTGGAACAGCAGGAAGTGCAGGCATAACGCAAGCGGTATTGTACGGGCGGTGGAATTGCCGGATGGCGGCTGCGCCTTATCCGGCCTACAAACCGCACCCACCCGTAGGCCGGATAAGCGAAGCGCATCCGGCATTACACAAATCGCACCCACCCGTAGGCCTGATAAGCGAAGCGCCATCAGGCATTGCACAAACCGCACCCAACCCGTAGGCCTGATAAGCGAAGCGCCATCAGGCATTACACAAACCGCACCCACCCCGTAGGCCTGATAAGCGAAGCGCCATCAGGCATTGCACAAACCGCACCCACCCGTAGGCCTGATAAGCGAAGCGCCATCAGGCATTGCACAAACCGCACCCACCCCGTAGGCCTGATAAGCGAAGCTCCATCAGGCATTGCACAAACCGCACCTACCCCGACATTGGATTCTCACAGGAGCGGTAGATAACCTATCACGCAGCTTGTGTCGCCGTACTGTCCAGCAGCGCCATCTCATCGCTGCTCAACAACTTCTCAATATTCACCAGAATCAACATGCGGTCGCCCAGCGCGCCAAGACCGGTCAGGTACTCCGTTGATAGCGTCACGGCAAATTCCGGCGCGGGGCGAATTTGGTCCGCCGCAAGCGACAGCACGTCAGACACGCCATCCACCACAATGCCCACCACCCGCTGGCCGAGATTTAGCACAATCACTACCGTATTGTCGTTGTACACCACGTCCTGCTGGCTGAACTTCACGCGCAAATCGACAATCGGCACTATCACGCCGCGTAAATTGGTAACGCCTTTAATAAACGCAGGCGTATTGGCGATACGGGTTACCTGATCGTAACCGCGAATTTCCTGCACTTTCAGAATATCGATACCGTACTCTTCATCTCCGAGAGTAAATACCAAAAACTCCTGGCCCGATGGCTCGCCCGCCAGTTTTGCTACGCTATTCATACCGGTCATATTATTTCCTTCTTGTTTCAGGCGGCGATGTACGCCAGACGTTTTTCACGATTAAGACTTTGCAGGGCGGCGACATCCACAATCAGCGCCACGCTGCCGTCGCCGAGAATGGTAGCGGCAGAAATGCCCGGCACTTTGCGATAGTTACTTTCCAGGTTTTTCACCACCACCTGATGCTGACCAATGAGTTGATCGACCAGCAGCGCATAGCGTCGCCCGGCGCTTTGCAGAATGACGACAATGCCCTGGGTCGCTTCGGTTTTGGCCCCCTGCACATCAAACACTTTCCACAGTTCTACCAGCGGCAGGTATTCACCGCGCACTTCCAGCACGCGCTCCCCGCCCGCCAGCGGGTGCAAATCTTCGTCGCGCGGCTGGAGCGATTCCATCACCGCATTCAGCGGCAGAATAAAGACTTCGTCGCACACCTTCACGGACATCCCGTCGAGGATTGCCAGCGTCAGCGGCAGCAGAATACGAATGGTGGTGCCCGTGCCCTGTTTCGATTGAATCTCGACGTGGCCGCCCATCTCCTGAATGTTGCGTTTCACCACATCCATACCCACGCCGCGCCCGGAAACGTCCGTCACCTGCTCGGCGGTCGAGAATCCTGGCGCAAAGATAAGCATCCCCACTTCGTCGTCGGTCATGTTGTCGTGAACCGCCAGCCCTTGCGAGAGCGCTTTTGCCAGAATCCGCTCGCGGTTAAGCCCTGCCCCATCGTCGGTCACTTCGATACAGATATTGCCACCCTGATGCTCCGCCGACAGGATAAGATTGCCGACGTCTGATTTCCCCGCGGCGATGCGCGTTTCCGGCAGTTCAATGCCGTGATCCAGACTGTTACGCACCAGATGCGTCAGCGGGTCAATAATGCGTTCAATCAGGCTTTTGTCGAGTTCGGTTGAACTGCCCTGTAGCGTCAGCTCAACCTGTTTACCGAGTTTGCTCGCCAGGTCGCGCACCAGACGCGGGAAGCGGCTGAACACATACTCCATCGGCATCATTCGAATGGACATCACCGATTCCTGCAAATCACGGGCGTTACGCTGCAGCTGGCCCATGCTGGTAATGAGATCGCCATGCTGCACCGGGTCAAGTTCCGTCGAGCGTTGCGCCAGCATCGACTGGGTGATCACCAGTTCACCCACCAGGTTGATGAGCTGATCAACCTTCTCAACGGCAACGCGAATGCTGGTCGACTCACTGGCGCGCGCCGGTTTTTCACGTTCCGTGCGTGCAGGCGCGACGGGTACCAGAGTCGGTACCGCGGCAGGTTTGCTCTCTTCAGGCTCTTTAGCAAGCTCGCTATCAAACGAAATTTGATCCGCCTCGATAACAAAACACAGCACCGCCACAATATCATCCTGATTCACATCCCCTTCCAGGGTCGCGCTCAGGCTATCGACGCCCAGCGTGGCGTCGCTAAGCGTTGCGAGGTTCCCGAGTTCTTCCTGGAGCATTTCCGGCTCGCCCGGTTTCAGGCGTGAAAGGGTGATGCGTAATGTTCCCTGCGGTGGTTCCGCTTTCTCGACCACGGTCAGACGGGCCGCAGGCGGTACGCTCTCGCCTTTAGCTTCCAGCGCCAGCTGTCGCAGCGCCTGGCAGATATATTCAAAACTGGCGGCATCCGGCTCCTGTGAGCTTTTATAGGCGTCGAGCTGTTCCTGCATAATATCTTTGGTTTCCAAAAACAGGTTAATAATGTCGGTATTGAGCGGCATTTCCCCACGACGCGCGTCGTCGAGCAGGTTCTCCATTAAATGGGTAGTTTCCTGTAACACCGAAAAGCCGAAGGTGCCTGCTCCTCCTTTGATGGAGTGCGCCGCCCGAAAGATGGCGTTCATCTGTTCGGTGTCGGGATCGGACGGGACAAGATCCAGCAGGTGCTGCTCCATGTCCGCCAACAGTTCGTCGGCTTCATCAAAGAAGGTCTGATAAAAATCGCTGATATCCATGCTCACGCAATCACCTCTGATCGGATTGTGGCGGTGTTGGGCTTTGTGTCGCCGACGGCGACGGTAATGCACTTAACGGTTCGTTCTGGCTCTGCGCGTTCTCGTTGAGAATCGCCTGCTCGGCCTGGTTATTGAGTACCAGCAAGCTGATGCGACGGTTAATCGCGTCATCGCCGCCATGGCTTGCCAGACGCATGGTATTCGCCATGCCTACCACGCGTAGTACTTTGCCTTCGCTTAACCCACCAATCACCAGCTCTCGCCGGGAGGCGTTAGCGCGATCCGCCGAAAGTTCCCAGTTACTGTATCCGCGCTCCCCGCCCGCGTAGGGATAATCGTCCGTATGACCGGAGAGGCTGATTTTATTGGGAATTTCATTCAGCACCGGGGCAATCCCGCGCAGGATATCGCGCATATACGGTTCCACCTCGGCGCTGCCGGTTTTAAACATCGGCCGGTTCTGGCTGTCGATAATCTGAATGCGTAAGCCTTCCTGAACGAGATCAATCTTCAGGTGCGGACGCAGCGCTTTCAGTTTGGGATCGGCCTCAATTAGCTGGTCCAGTTCGCCACGAATGCGCTTCAGGCGATTGGTTTCCATCCGCTTTTTCAGTTCGTCGATGTTGGGTTGTTTATTCACTTCACCCTGTTGCTGGGTGACGTCATCGCCACCGCCGGGAATCGGGCTATCGCTGTTAGAAATTCGCGGGCCACCGGTCACCGCAGTCGCCAGCGGCGTGCGGAAGTATTCGGCGATCTGAATGAGCTCTTTAGGGCTGGAGATAGAAATCAGCCACATCACCAGAAAGAAAGCCATCATGGCGGTCATAAAATCGGCGTAGGCAATCTTCCACGACCCGTGGCCGCCTCCCCCATGCGTTTTAGCTTTGCGTCTTTTGACGACGACGATCGGGTGCGACTGATTTTTCATGCGTCCTCAGTCTGAGCTTGCTGCGCCGTCGGGTTACGCACCGCCCGCACATGCTCTTCCAGTTCAACAAACGACGGGCGTTCGCTGGTGTAGAGGGTTTTTCGGCCAAACTCAACTGCGATAGGCGGCGCGTAACCATTGAGATTTGAGAGCAGCGTAATTTTGACGCACTGCATCATTTTGGTGGTTTCCGCGCTTTTTTGTCTGAGCACGCTGGCTAACGGTGAGACAAAACCATAAGCCAGCAGAATACCGAGGAACGTCCCGACCATGGCGTGAGCGATCAATGCCCCCAGTTCTGCCGCCGGGCGATCCGCCGAACCCAGCGCGTGTACCACGCCCATCACCGCTGCCACGATGCCAAAGGCTGGTAACGAGTCGCCTACCAGCGCCAGGCTGTTGGCGGGAACCTCGCTTTCACTCTCGAAGGTTTCAATTTCCTCGTCCATCAGCGCTTCAATTTCAAAGGTATTCATATTGCCGCTGATGATGAGTCGCAGATAATCGACGATGAAATCCAGCATGACGCTGTCGGCAAGAATGCGCGGATAGCTGGCGAAGATTTCACTTTCGCGCGGGTTTTCAATATCGCGCTCCAGCGAGAACATCCCCTGCTGGCGCGACTTCGCCATCAGACGATAGAGCAGCGCCAGCAGATCCATATACATGGTTTTGGTGTATTTTGAGCGGCGAAAAAGCAGCGGCAGCGCTTTGAGCGTGCCCTTAATCGCTTTCCCGTTATTACCGACGATGAACGCGCCAACCCCAGCGCCGCCGATAATGATCAATTCAGCGGGTTGATACAGTGCCCCAAGGTGCCCGCCGGTCATGGCATAACCGCCGAATACTGTCCCGATGACGACCAGGTAACCGATTAAGATAAGCACGTTTCATCCTTCCACTGTTGATCAGGCTGAAGAACAGATAAAAGCGTCGCCGAACGACAGGCAAAAAAAAGCAGCGGTCACGGGCCCCGCTGCTGGAGTGTTTGCCACACCGTTCCGACTAAACAGCTTGCACTATCTGTTCATCCAGCAGTTGTGGATTACTATCGGCAGCATTGTCGGAAAGTTTACGTCTTTTTACGGCGCGTGATGGCGGCTGGCACAGACTGCAAACAAAGCTGCCCACCGGTTGATGTGCGTGAGTGATAAAATTACCGCCGCAGCTGTTGCAGTGCGACAGTTCCAGCATGCCGCTTTCCACAAAGCGAACCAGCGTCCAGGCGCGGGTTAGCGCCAGTAGCGGTGCTTCATCCTGGGCCGGGCACTGTTCCAGGTAAAGGCGGTATGCTTTGATGACGGCATCCACCCCCGAACACAAACCGGTGCTGAGAAGAAATTGCCAGGCGTTGCAGAACATGGACGAGTGAATATTCTGCTCCCATGTCATAAACCAGTCAGTCGAGAACGGCAACATGCCTTTCGGCGGCGGGCTGCCACGCAGCTCTTTGTAGAGTTTAATCAAACGACCACGGCTGAGCTGCGTTTCACTTTCCAGCATCTGCAGGCGCGCGCCCAGGGTAATCAGCTCCATCGCAAGCTGAATGTCTCGGGCTTCCTGGACAATACTTTTTTCGCTCATGCTCAGGCCCTTTTTTTGCGGCTGGCGTCAGCGGATTGACTGGCGTCGTTGAGTAAGCGCGTGGAGAGAAGAATACCGGTGTGGATCTGTTGCAGGTCATCGACCCGAGAATCCTGGGTGAGCTGAGTTATCGTTTGATGGCTGTCGAAGCGGAACTGACAAACCAGTTGATTCGTTTCCGCCAGTTTTACCATCTGTGGAAGCGTCAGTTCACCCAGCGTTGTGGCCATCTCTTCATTAATGCCCAGGCGAAACATGGCTGAAGCTTTATCCTGACCGATCAGACGTTGCGCAAGAAGTAGATAGGACAAATTGATGTCATAGATATGTTTTAGCAACTCGGATGTATGCATTTTCCCCATCCCGAATAACCAACTATTGTTTTAATGCGGTCAAACCGCACACCCCGTGATGTCGTCGGGAAATCCCGATAAAAAAGAAATGGCTGAAATGCATAGCCGATCAAGGCTGAAATATCGGCGAGTGCGCTTCATGTTATGAAGCAACAATTTTAAACCTTTCTTACAATTGACTAAGAATTTTCCTAAATCCACGCAACTTTACCCGCCAGTTATGACACATACAATACTGGCCTTAGGGTAAATTTAGGAATTATGTGATTTATGTCACATAATTTACCTGAATGTTAATCACCAATCCATCAGAATACATTGTTAATCGATTACTTATTAATCAAATAAACCCTTTTTCTATTCTGTTGGAACGAATATTCATTCAAAAGCGAAAACCGCAGGTTGTTACGCGTTCATCTATAGAGGGCAGCGGATTGACATCAGTTTGTGCAAACGCCTTAGCACGGAATATTATAAATTTATATTTTAAATTCATACAATTAAATAAAATTAGAAAACTTATAGTCACTATTAAAAACCATTATTAATTTGTTAATCACTATTCCTTATAGGTTAAATGGTTATTGTAACCTACATAAATCGGTGACATTCACAACACCATTCTCAACGCGCCCGCTTTTTATACTATTCCGGACATAAGAATAATTAATACATTTATTGAAGTAGCTCACAGTTACGTTCGAAACCGCTATTGCAGTCAGACACCAAAAAGAGTATGAGCTTAAATATGGTTAGTGAAGTGTCCTGCAAGGAGGTCTGATGCCTTACTCTCACCTGTTAGTAGCGGTTGCGCCTACGCCCGAAAGTCATGCGTTATTACGCAAGGCAGTATCAATTGCGCGGCCACTGAATGCACGCGTCAGCCTGATCACTTTTTCCACCGACCCGGAGATGTATAACCAACTGGCGGCGCCGATGATGGAAAACCTGCGTGAATTGATGCAGGAAGAGACGCAGCAGTTTCTCGACACGTTAGTTGAACAGGCCGATTACCCAATCTGGAAAACACAAATTGCCAGTGGTGAACTGTGTGAAAGTATTAAATCCTGGTGCAAGCACTATCAGGTCGATTTGGTTATCTGCGGTAACCATAACCAAAGCTTCTTCTCGCGGGCGACCTGCTCGGCGAAAAATATCGTCGGCAGCAGCTGTGCCGACGTTTTGCTTGTGACGTTGTAACACTCCCTGTGCGACGCCGGTTTTGTCCACTCCGGCGTCATTTTTTCCCTATGCCAGCTTTGGGAATGCCGCGACTTTATTCTCCAGTTGGCTCTCTTCGCTTCGCGGCGTAATACGCTTGAGATCGCTCATAAACTGCGCTTGCCAGTGATGAATATCGTTACGTTTGATGATGTCCAGCATCTCAGCATGACGCGAAATACGTTCGGCGAGCGGCATAGTCAACGCTCTGTCCAGCGCCGCTGCAAC
>CAJYVI010000118.1 GCA_913778145.1 uncultured Pseudocitrobacter sp. | reverse complement strand
TCGAGCTTGCGCCGACCGTGATGGGCCGAAACGCCCCGCCGCCGGTACGTGATTATCTGATTCATCGCCACCAGCAGGCAGGCGTGCGTTTGCTGCTCAACAGCGCAATCGAACACGTTGATGCGGGCGATACGCTGACGCTGACATTGCAAAGCGGCGAGCAGCTTCAGGCCGACGCGGTAATTTACGGCATAGGCATTGTGGCGAACGACGCCCTTGCCCGCGACGCTGAACTGGAAACGGCCAACGGTATCGTAGTGGATGCGCGCTGTAATACTGCCGACCCGGCTATTTTCGCCGCCGGTGACGTGGCGATAACGCGTCAACCGGACGGCTCTCTGCATCGCATTGAAAGCTGGGAAAATGCCAACTTTCAGGCGCAAAGCGCTGCGGCAGCGATGTTAGATCAGCCGCTTCCCGTCGCCACGCCGGGCTGGTTCTGGACCGATCAATTCAGCGATAACCTGCAATTCGTGGGTGAAATGCAGGGCGAAAACTGGATTTGTCGCGGTAACCCGGATGAGCGAAAAGCTATCTGGTTTCAGCTTCGCGATGGAGCGCTGGTTGGGGCGGTGGCGCTTAATCAGGGGCGTGAAGTACGCGTGTTACGTAAGCTGATTCAGTCGGGCAAAAGGCTTGCGGTCGATGCGCTGACCGATGAAAGCCTGGCACTTAAGTTGCTGTAAGTCAGAAAAAAGGTCGCGCTGGCGACCTTTTCAGCAATCAGTAAACATAACGGCGCATCGCGTGGCAGAGAGTCACATTGTGTATTACGTTTTAAGAACACGTCTTAACACAATGGAAGACTATGAACACTCTACGTTATTTCGACTTTGGCACATCACGTTCGCTGATGTTGCTTATTGCGCGCATCGCTCTCGTTGTGCTGTTTATCATTTTTGGTTATCCGAAAATGCTGGGCTTTGAGGGCACGGTTCAGTATATGGCGTCCTCGGGCGCGCCAGCGCCAACCCTGTCGGCGATTATCGCCATCATTATGGAAGTGCCGGTCGCCATTCTGATTGTGCTGGGCTTCTTCACGCGCCCGCTGGCGGTTATCTTTATTTTCTATACGCTGGGTACGGCGGTGATTGGTCACCATTATTGGGATATGACCGGTGATGCGGTGGTGCCGAATATGATTAACTTCTGGAAAAACGTCAGTATCGCGGGCGGTTTCCTGCTGCTGGCGATGACCGGGCCGGGCGCGATTTCGCTGGATCGTCGGTGAGTAAATGCCGGATGGCGCTGCGCTTATCCGGCCTACGCGCTCATTTGTACGCCGCCATCCGGCAAAGTGACGGACACAAAAAAGGCCGCTTGCGCGGCCTTTTCTCATTCTGCTAAACAGAATTATGCGTAAACCGGGAAGCGTGCGCAGATATCCAGAACTTTACCTTTAATGCGCTCGATAACCGCTTCATCATTGATATTGTCCAGAACGTCACACATCCAGCCAGCCAGTTCCTTCGCTTCCGCTTCTTTGAAGCCACGACGGGTGATTGCCGGAGAACCGATACGGATACCGGAGGTCACAAACGGGCTCTTCGGATCGTTCGGCACGCTGTTTTTGTTGACGGTGATGTTGGCGCGGCCCAGGGCGGCGTCAGCTTCTTTACCGGTCAGGTTTTTGTCAACCAGATCCAGCAGGAACAGGTGGTTTTCAGTACCGCCGGAAACCACTTTGTAGCCTCGGTTCAGGAACACTTCAACCATCGCTTTGGCGTTTTTCGCAACCTGCTGCTGGTAAACTTTGAACTCAGGTTCCATCGCTTCTTTCAGTGCGACCGCTTTACCGGCAATCACGTGCATCAGCGGGCCACCCTGTGCGCTTGGGAAGACAGCGGAGTTCAGTTTTTTATACAGCTCTTCGTCACCGCCTTTCGCCAGGATCAGGCCGCCGCGCGGGCCCGCCAGGGTTTTGTGGGTGGTGGTGGTCACTACGTGCGCATGAGGAACCGGGTTCGGGTAAACGCCTGCGGCAATCAGACCCGCAACGTGGGCCATATCAACGAACAGATATGCGCCGATGCTGTCAGCGATTTCACGCATTTTTGCCCAGTCAACGATACCGGAGTAAGCGGAGAAACCACCGATAATCATCTTCGGTTTATGTTCCTGAGCCAGCTTCGCCATTTCGTCGTAATCAATTTTACCGGACTCATCAATACCGTAAGGGATGATGTTGTACAGTTTGCCGGAGAAGTTTACCGGGGAGCCGTGAGTCAGGTGACCGCCCTGCGCCAGGTTCATACCCAGAACGGTATCGCCCGGCTGCAGCAGCGCGGTGTAGACCGCGAAGTTAGCCTGTGAACCGGAGTGCGGCTGAACGTTAGCGTAGTCTGCACCAAACAGCTCTTTCGCGCGGTCGATAGCCAGTTGCTCAACGATATCCACATACTCGCAACCGCCGTAGTAGCGTTTGCCCGGATAACCTTCAGCATATTTGTTGGTCAGCTGAGAACCCTGTGCCTGCATGACGCGCGGGCTGGTGTAGTTTTCGGAGGCGATCAGTTCGATGTGCTCTTCCTGACGTACTTTTTCCTGCTCCATAGCCTGCCACAGTTCGGCATCATAATCGGCAATGTTCATTTCACGCTTTAACATCCGCATCTCCTGACTCAGCTAACAGTAAATTTTTTAAGCCCTGATGGACAACGGCCAACAGTATAACTGATTAGTTCTGCGATAACAGGTCTTGACAAACGATTTTACGCAAACGTTTTCCTTTACGTCACACAAGGGATTGAGGAATAAAGGCTCGCCAAATTTCAACGGATATCTTTTCAGGTTTGTGATGCAAATTCTTCACGTTGTAACCAACACGATGCATTGTTACAAAGAACCATTTACAAAGCAGGGTTATTTTTATAAGATGCATTCAATATGCAACAATAGATAATCTTAAAAAGGAAGCCTGCCATGCTTGATGCTCAAACCATTGCTACCGTCAAAGCCACCATTCCCCTGCTGGTTGAAACCGGCCCTAAACTCACCGCCCACTTTTACGACCGTATGTTTACCCACAACCCGGAACTGAAAGAGATTTTCAATATGAGCAACCAGCGCAACGGCGACCAGCGTGAAGCGCTGTTCAACGCCATTGCCGCCTACGCCAGCAATATTGAAAACCTGCCGGCCTTGCTGCCTGCGGTTGAGAAAATCGCCCAGAAACACACCAGCTTCCAGATTAAGCCTGAGCAGTACGACATCGTGGGCGCGCACCTGCTGGCGACGCTGGACGAAATGTTCAGCCCGGGTCAGGAGGTGCTGGACGCGTGGGGTAAAGCCTACGGCGTATTGGCGGGGGTGTTTATCAACCGTGAAGCGGAAATCTACCAGCAGAACGCCAGCAAAACCGGCGGCTGGGAAGGCACACGTCCATTCCGCATCGTGGCAAAAACGCCACGCAGCGCGCTCATCACCAGCTTTGAATTTGAGCCGGTAGACGGCGGTGCGGTTGCCGATTATCAGCCGGGGCAGTACCTGGCCGTGTGGCTGAAACCGGAAGGCTTCCCGCACCAGGAGATTCGTCAGTACTCCCTTACCCGTAAAGCGGATGGAAAAGGCTACCGTATTGCGGTGAAACGTGAAGACGGCGGTCAGGTATCAAGCTGGCTGCACAATTCCGCCAACGTAGGCGATGTGGTGCATCTGGCGGCACCTGCGGGCGATTTCTTTATGTCCGTGGAAAACAACACACCAGTGACGCTGATTTCCGCCGGTGTCGGTCAGACGCCAATGCTGGCGATGCTTGATACGCTGGCGAAATCCAGCCATACCGCGCAGGTGAACTGGTTCCATGCGGCGGAAAATGGCGATGTGCATGCCTTTGCCGACGAAGTGAAAACGCTGGGTTCCAGCCTGCCGCGCTTTACCACGCACACCTGGTACCGTCAACCGACCGAGGCAGACCGTCAGACAGCGGCATTTGATAGCGAAGGATTGATGGATTTAAGCGCGATGGAAGGAACGTTCAGCGACCCGGCGATGCAGTTTTATCTTTGCGGCCCGGTCGGCTTTATGCAGTTTGCCGCGAAGCAGTTGGTTGAGCTGGGCGTGAAGCCGGAAAGCATTCATTACGAGTGCTTCGGGCCGCATAAGGTGCTCTGATTTTGCCCTCACCCCGCCCTCTCCCACCGGGAGAGGGAGAAAACCAGCGCAAGAATTGACGCCTGCACAAACCATTCCCTCTCCCTGCGGGAGAGGGTTAGGGTGAGGGGCATACGGTGTTAAATCGCCGCGTCGTCCTCTTCACCCGTACGAATACGGATCACGCGCGCCACGTCAAAGACGAAGATTTTGCCGTCGCCGATTTTGCCCGTTTGCGCCGTGCGGATAATGGTATCCACGCAGGTATCAACGATATCGTCGCTGACCACGATTTCAATTTTGACTTTCGGCAGGAAGTCCACCATGTATTCCGCACCGCGATAGAGCTCGGTGTGGCCTTTCTGACGACCAAAGCCTTTTACTTCTGTTACCGTCATCCCGGTAATACCGACTTCCGCCAGCGCTTCACGTACATCATCCAGTTTGAAGGGTTTAATAATCGCATCAATTTTTTTCATGGTGTTCCTGTTTTTCAGTCGCGTAACCGGTTGCTCACCGTATCATAAATCACGCAAAAGTACGGTGCTACTCTTTAAAATCATTTGCATCCAGTTCGTGGCGTGAGAGCAGCTTGTAAAACTCCGTGCGGTTGCGCCCCGCCATTCTCGCCGCATGCGTCACGTTACCTTTGGTAATTTGCAGCAGCTTGCGCAGATAGTTGAGTTCAAACTGATTGCGCGCTTCCACAAAGGTCGGCAGTGCCGTGTTCTCACCTTCCAGCGCCTGTTCGACCAGCGCGTCGCTGATCACCGGCGACGACGTCAGCGCCACGCATTGTTCAATCACGTTCACCAACTGGCGCACGTTGCCCGGCCAGTTGGCGGCCATCAGGCGCTTCATGGCATCGGTAGAAAAGGCGCGCACGAACGGTTTGTGGCGGTCGGCGGACTGGCGCAGCAGATGGTTTGCCAGCAGAGGAATGTCTTCCGTGCGCTCGGCAAGGGTTGGAATTTTAAGATTCACCACGTTGAGGCGATAGAAGAGATCTTCACGAAACTCGCCGCGCGCCATCGCTTTCGGTAAATCGCGGTGGGTCGCGGAGATAATCCGCACGTTAATATCGAGGTCACGGTTGCTGCCCAACGGGCGCACCTTGCGCTCCTGCAACACGCGCAGCAGTTTGACCTGCAGCGGCGCGGGCATATCACCGATTTCATCGAGGAACAGCGTGCCGCCTTCCGCCGCCTGGAAAAGCCCTTCCCGATTGCTTACCGCGCCGGTAAACGCCCCTCGCGCATGACCGAAGAGTTCCGACTCCAGCAGCTGTTCAGGCAGCGCGCCACAGTTTATCGCCACAAACGGCTTGCTGTTGCGCGGGCTGGCGTTGTGAATCGCCTGCGCCAGAATCTCTTTCCCGGTGCCGCTCTGGCCGTTAATCAGCACGCTGACATCCGACTGCGCCACCATCTGCGCCTGCTCCAGCAGCCGCAACATGATTGGGCTACGGGTCACAATCGATTCCCGCCAACGCTCATCCACCGCCGGTGCGGTGCGTTCCAGCGCTTCATCAATGGCTTTATACAGCGCGTCTTTGTCGACCGGCTTGGTCAGAAAACTGAACACGCCCTGCTGGGTGGCGGCCACCGCATCCGGAATCGAACCGTGGGCGGTGAGAATGATAACCGGCATGCCCGGCTGCACTTTCTGAATTTCACTGAACAGCTGCAAACCGTCCATTTCATCCATTCGCAGATCGCTGATCACAAGGTCGATACGCTCTTTCGCCAGCACGCGCAGCCCCTGCTGCCCGCTTTCAGCGGTATCTACCTGATAACCTTCACTGGTCAAACGCATGCCCAGCAGCTTCAACAGCCCCGGGTCATCATCCACCAGCAGCAGGCGAGCCGTTTTCCGTGGTGTCATTGCTTATCCTCAGTGTCGGCGGGCGCATCCGTTGCATGCGTAGCGTCCGGGTTAAATCCGGACGAAGGCTTACGGCTCGATAGCTGGCGTTCAATGTCGGTCAGGTTTTGCAGCTTACGGGTCGTCAGATCGAGTTCGCTCTTCAGCGCCTGCTGCTGCTGACGCAGTTCATCCAGCGCGGCATCGCTCGTTTCCTGCAGCTTGCTGTAGCGGGTACGTTGGTCAGACAGCTTCAGTTGCAGCATCTGATTATCTCGCCACACCTGATACAGCGGGCGGATGCGCGTCGGAATTTGCGCACTCTGCGCATCTAAACGCGAAACGATCAACTGACGTTCGGAGGGTGTAATTTTCGCATTCGCCAACAACACGCCGCGCTTGAAGGCATCTGACCAATTCTCATCACCTAGCTGGTTAGCCTGCGCCCGCGCCTGGGTTGGAGTGAGACGCTCGGCACAATCCATACCGCGCAACCAGTACAGCGGATTATTTTCCGCGGCGGGCCCCTCAAGCGTCCAGAGATCGTCACAGGTGGTCGAGAGGTAATCGGCCACCTGCTCATGAGGAACTTTCTCTTCGCTGACGCCGCCAGTATGTGGCGTCAGACCAGAACTACAGCCGACGAGCGCCAGACAGGATAAGCCCGATAGCCAGAAGCGGCGGACACTCCGTATGACGCGCGTACTTAAAAAGTGGGACATATGCACCCGATATGGTTATGAGTTTGTTTTATCCGGCCCGGGGACAGGGAGTTCAATGCGAAAACAGATATCACCCGCCCTATCGTCAATAAGATGAAGCTCGCCGTGCATCTTGCGCACGCAATCACGGGCAATACTTAACCCCAGGCCACTGCCCTTCACGGCCCCTTTTCGCTGGCGGCTTCCCTGGAAAAAGGGCTCAAAAATCATTGCCTTTTCGGCATCCGGGATCGGCGTCCCTGTATTGGCCACATCAATGGCAATTCGCCCATTGGAGACGTGGCTACGAATATAAATGTTACCGGATTCAGTACCATAGTGCACCGCATTGGAGTAGAGATTATCCAGTGCACTCATCAATAGCGTCGATTCCGCCAGGCATGCCGGTGCCTCCAGCGCAATCTGGGTATGCATCATTTTAGCTCGCGCCGGCAAACTGTGCGCAGAAACAACGGCTTCCACCATCGGGGCCAGCTCAACGCGGCTCATGGGCACTGCGCCATCGCTCAGTTTGCGGTTGTAATCCAGCAGTTGCTCAATCAGCTTTTGCAGGTTGCGGCTGCTGTCATCGAGGATATCCACCACCTCTTTTTGTTCCGGCGTAAGCGGGCCGACAACCTGGTCCGCCAGCAATTCGGTGCCTTCACGCATGCTGGCGAGCGGCGTTTTGAGTTCGTGGGAGAGATGGCGCAGAAACTGGTGGCGCTGGGATTCCAGCCAGGAGAGCCTGTCGCTCAACCAGACGATACGCTGACCGACGGATCGCAGTTCGCGTGGGCCACGGAACGTGACGCCCTCTTTGAGGGTTTCCCCCTCGCCGAGGCGATTAATCATACTCTCAATACCTTTGACCGGGCCGATAATCATGCGGGTAAACAGCAACACCATCGCCAGGCTTACCAGGAACAGCACCAGTGCCTGCCAGCCAAAGAACTGGCCGCGCTCGGCAATTTCCTGCTGCAACTGCTGGCCGCGCGAGAAGACTACCGTACGCGTCGCCTGTACCATTTCGGTATTGGCATTGGCAAAGGCCTCCAGCCTGGCCGCCGCCAGCTTTTCCGGGCCGCTGTTGAGGCACTGAAGCTGGGCCAGGTCGTTGAGATCCTGCCTGAGCGCCTGATACAGTTTTTCATCGGGCAGCACGCCCGCATGCGCGTCGAGCATATCGTTGTAGCGCTTACGCTGGCTCTGGTAAACACGCGCCAGCGTCGGGTCATCGAGCACACAGTACTGGCGATAGCTGCGTTCCATTTCCAGCGCAATATTGGTCATTGCTTCGCTGCGGCGCGCATCAATCAGGGTAGTACGGTTGGTTTTTTCCGCCTGCGCGCTGAGCGCATTGAGGCTTTGCCATGCCTGCCAGGCCAGCACCAACAACGGCAGCAGGATCAACAGAAATGCCAGCATAACCAGCTGTCGCAGCGAACGGGGAGAAAGAGAGACGCGTTTCACAAGGAGTTCCCAAAAAATCAACCTGTAAGGATGCTAACTGAGGAAGAGACGCGGGGAAAGGCAGAAATAACAAAGCCGGGTCGAAACCCGGCTTTGTTCTGGAATAAGGCGGTGCCTAACTCAACGTTTCGCCCGATGGTTGATATGCAAAGATATCAGAAGCTGGACGGCAGGCACCTTGTTGTGCGTCATTCGAAGTTTATGTAGCACGTCCCGAAGGGGCTGACATAAGAGGGTGAATGAGCCACTGATTATAATAATGCAGGATGTGTGCCAACATGGAAAATAAAATGTTAACATGATGATATTCAAGGATAATATTGAATTTATCAATCATTCAGCAAATGATTACTTTTTGCACTTTGCGTCGTTGATTAGCAACACTTTATTAGTCTTTATATAAAAAACTTTTAAATCAATAAGTTAAATGTCGCCATTTAGAGACACCTGTTATAAGGATTGTCTGTGATTCACGACACTTAACAACGCCATCCAATAAAAAAGGCCGCTTTCGCGGCCCCAGATTGCTGAGAAAGTGCGCTTTGTTCTTGCCGGATGCGGCGTAAACGCCTTATCCGGCCTACAAAATCGTGCTAATTCAATATATTACAAAATCCCTGTAGGCCTGATAAGCGGAGCGCATCAGGCAATTTCGCGTTTGTCATCAATTTCAGGCCGCTTTCGCGGCCCTGTCTCTTAACCTAACTGCTTACGCGCGTTGCGGAAGATGCGCATCCACGGCCCGTCCTCGCCCCAGTTTTCCGGATGCCAGGAGTTCGCCACGGTACGGAACACACGCTCCGGATGCGGCATCATGATGGTGACGCGACCACTTTCGTTGGTCACGGCGGTGATCCCGTTCGGAGAGCCGTTCGGGTTCGCCGGATAGGTTTCCGTCACCTTGCCGAAGTTATCAACGTAGCGCAGCGCCACCAGACCTTTGCTTTCCAGCGCCGCCAGATGCGCCGCATCGCGGACTTCAACGCGACCTTCACCGTGGGAAACGGCAATCGGCATCTGCGAACCCACCATGCCCTGCAGCAACAGCGACGGGCTTTGCGTTACTTCCACCAGGCTGAAACGCGCTTCAAAACGGTCAGAGTTGTTACGCACAAAGCGCGGCCACAGGTCGCTGCCCGGAATCAGTTCGCGCAGATTAGACATCATCTGGCAACCGTTGCACACGCCCAGCGCCAGCGTTTGCGGGCGATGGAAGAAGGTTTCGAACTCGTCACGCACGCGGTTGTTGAACAGGATGGACTTCGCCCAGCCTTCGCCCGCGCCCAGCACGTCACCGTAAGAGAAGCCGCCGCAGGCGACCAGCGCATCAAAACGCGCCAGCCCGGTGCGACCGACCAGCAGGTCGCTCATGTGGACGTCGATGGCATCGAAGCCCGCACGCTGGAACGCCGCCGCCATTTCCACATGGGAGTTGACGCCCTGCTCACGCAGTACCGCCACCTGAGGGCGCGCGCCTTTCGCAATGTACGGCGCGGCGACATCTTCGCTGATATCAAAGGTCAGCTTCACGTTCAGGCCAGGATCGTTATCGTTGGCTTTCGCGTTATGCTCCTGATCGGCGCTTTCCGGGTTATCACGCAGACGCTGCATCTGCCAGGTGGTTTCTGCCCACCACATACGCAACGTGGTGCGGCTTTCGCTAAAGACCGGCTGGCCGTTGGCGGTCAGCACGAAGCGGTCACCCGCAACGGCGTTGCCCAGATAATGCACACAATCACCGAGGCCGTGTTTTGCCAGCAGCGCTTCAACCGCATCACGGTCAGCCGCGCGAACCTGAATCACCGCCCCCAGTTCTTCATTGAACAGCGCAGCCAGACGGTCGTCGCCCAGCGCGGCGATATCCGCCTCAACGCCGCAGTGACCGGCAAAGGCCATCTCTGCCAGCGTCACCAGCAGGCCGCCGTCGGAACGGTCGTGGTAAGCCAGTAGTTTACGCTCAGCCACCAGCGCCTGGATGGCGTCGTAGAAGCCTTTTAGTTGAGCGACATCACGCACATCGGCAGGTTTGTCGCCCAGTTGACGATAAACCTGCGCCAGCGCGGTAGCGCCCAGCGCGTTATGACCTTTTCCAAGGTCAATCAGCAACAGCGCGTTATCTTCCGTGGAAAGCTGCGGCGTAATGGTATGACGCACATCTTCCACGCGAGCAAACGCAGAAATCACCAGCGACAGCGGCGAGGTCATTTCGCGCTGTTCGTTACCTTCCTGCCAGCGGGTTTTCATCGACATCGAGTCTTTACCGACCGGAATGGTCAGGCCGAGCGCCGGGCAAAGCTCTTCGCCGACGGCTTTCACCGCTTCATACAGACCGGCGTCTTCGCCTGGGTGACCGGCAGCAGACATCCAGTTCGCCGACAGTTTAATGTGTTTGATATTGCCAATTTGCGTCGCCGCAATGTTCGTCAGCGCTTCACCGACAGCCAGTCGGGCAGACGCCGCGAAGTCGAGCAACGCAACCGGAGAACGTTCACCGATCGCCATCGCTTCACCGTAGTAGCTGTCGAGGCTGGCGGTAGTGACCGCACAGTTAGCCACCGGGATCTGCCACGGGCCGACCATCTGATCGCGCGCCACCATGCCAGTCACTGTACGGTCGCCAATGGTGACGAGGAAGGTTTTTTCCGCCACGGACGGCAGATGCAGAACGCGGTTAACCGCATCGGCAATCGTAATGCCGTCGCGAACCAGTGCGTCACCCTTCGCTTTCAGGGTCGTGACGTCGCGGGTCATCTTCGGCGTTTTACCCAGCAGCACGTCCAGCGGCAGGTCGATAGGCTGATTGTCGAAGTGCTTGTCATTCAGGCTGAGGTGCAGTTCTTCAGTCGCTTCGCCAATCACCGCATACGGCGCGCGTTCACGCTTGCAGAGTTCATCGAACAGCGGCATCTGCTCAGGTGCCACCGCCAGCACGTAGCGTTCCTGCGATTCGTTACACCAGATTTCCAGCGGGCTCATCCCCGGTTCGTCGCTCAGGATATCGCGCAGTTCGAATTTACCGCCGCGTCCGCCGTCGCTTACCAACTCCGGCATGGCGTTAGAAAGGCCGCCCGCGCCGACGTCGTGGATAAACAGAATCGGGTTCGCGTCGCCAAGCTGCCAGCAACGGTCGATCACTTCCTGGCAACGACGCTCCATTTCCGGGTTGTCGCGCTGTACGGAAGCGAAATCGAGATCCGCATCAGACTGACCGGACGCCATAGAAGACGCCGCACCGCCGCCAAGGCCAATATTCATCGCCGGGCCGCCGAGGACAACCAGTTTCGCACCCACGGAGATCTCGCCTTTCTGTACGTGATCGGCGCGGATGTTGCCGATCCCGCCCGCCAGCATGATCGGTTTGTGATAGCCGCGCAGCTCTTCGCCGTTGTGGCTGTTCACTTTTTCTTCATAAGTACGGAAGTAGCCATTCAGGGCCGGGCGACCAAATTCGTTGTTAAATGCCGCGCCGCCGAGCGGGCCATCGGTCATGATATCGAGCGCGTTAACAATCCGCTCCGGCTTACCGAAATCTTCTTCCCACGGCTGTTCAAAGCCCGGAATACGCAGGTTAGAAACGGAAAAACCGACCAGACCAGCCTTCGGTTTCGCACCGCGCCCGGTGGCGCCTTCATCACGAATTTCGCCGCCGGAACCCGTCGCCGCGCCCGGCCACGGAGAAATCGCCGTCGGGTGGTTGTGGGTTTCGACCTTCATCAGGATGTGCGCAGGTTCCTGGTGGAAATCGTAGCGACCCGTTTCATGATCAGCAAAATAGCGGCCCACTTCAGAACCTTCCATCACCGCGGCGTTATCTTTATAGGCAGACAGCACGTGATCCGGCGTGGTTTCAAAGGTGTTTTTGATCATCTTGAACAGCGATTTCGGCTGCTGTTCACCGTCGATAATCCAGTCGGCGTTGAAAATTTTGTGTCGGCAGTGCTCAGAGTTGGCCTGCGCAAACATATAGAGTTCTATATCGTTCGGGTTACGCCCAAGCTTAGTGAAGGCGTCCTGCAGATAGTCGATTTCATCATCCGCCAGCGCCAGCCCCAGACGCAGGTTAGCGTCGATGAGCGCCTGACGCCCCTCGCCCAGCAGATCCACGCTGGATACCGGTGCAGGCTGATGATGAGCAAACAGTTTTTCCGCATCCTGCAGCGAGTCGAAGACGCTTTCCATCATGCGATCGTGCAGCGCTGCCGCCACTTCACGCCACTGCTCCGCCGTCAGCGTAGAAGCTTCCACATACCAGGCGACACCGCGCTCCAGGCGCAGAACCTGAGTCAGGCCACAGTTGTGGGCAATGTCGGTTGCTTTTGAAGACCAGGGGGAGATGGTGCCAGGGCGGGGAGTCACGAGCAGTAATTTACCGGATGGCGTATGGCTGCTGAGGCTCGGGCCATACTTTAGCAGACGTTCAAGTCTGGCGCGCTCTTCGTCGTGAAGCGGAGCATCCAGATCGGCAAAATGGACATACTCAGCGTAAATATTGCTTACCGGGAGGTTGGCTGCCTGAAAACGCGTCAGCAGTTTGTTAATACGAAATGCAGACAGTGCAGGCGAACCACGCAGAATTTCCATCATAAGTCTCTCGTCTTCTAAGCTTTCAGTGTGCGCAAGGGGGGAAAACGGGCGCTATTATAGATAATCCTGCGCGCCGACGAAACCGTTTGCGTAGAAATAAAATCACTTCCTGCTTTTACCAATAGATGTGACGTATCTCTCGAATTAGTTGCCAACTGGCGCAATCTTAAGCAAAATGCCGCTCATTCTGTTCCAGACCATAGTCTTCTTATGGTCACTGCACACAGTGATTTTGTTAGCGCAGAGAATTAACTATTTGAAAAAATTAAAGATTAATTATCTGCTGATCGGCATCGTCGCACTGCTGTTAGCAGCAGCCCTTTGGCCCTCCATTACCTGGATCAACCAACCGGCCAATCGCATTGCCGCCATTCAGGCGCGGGGGGAACTTCGCGTCAGTACCATCGTGTCACCTTTAACCTACTCTCGCGTTGATAATAAAGAGTACGGGCTCGACTACGCCCTTGCTGAACAGTTTGCTGATTACCTTGGCGTAAAGCTGAAGGTGACCGTACGACAGAACATCAGTGAACTGTTTGACGATCTCGATAACGATAAAGCGGACCTGCTGGCGGCGGGCCTGGTCTATAACAGCGAACGTGTCAAAAACTACCACGCCGGCCCGGCCTACTATTCAGTTTCTCAGCAGGTGGTGTATCGCGTCGGCAGCTATCGCCCGCGCTCGCTGGGAGAACTGAACGCCGATAATCTTTCCATCGCACCGGGGCATGCGGTCATCAACGATCTTCAGACGCTAAAAGAGACGAAGTATCCCGATATCGGTTGGCAGGTAGATGAAAAGCGCAGCAGCGAAGCTTTAATGGAAGAGGTACTCGCGGGGCGTCTGAGCTATACCATCGCGGATTCCGTGGCGATCAGTCTGTTCCAGCGCGTGCATCCTGAACTGGCTGTGGCGCTGGATATCACCGACGAACAGCCGGTGACCTGGTTTAGCGTTAATGATGAAGACGACACCCTTTCCGCCGCGATGCTCGACTATTTCAACAGTATAAATGAAGACGGCACCCTCGCACGTCTGGAAGAGAAATATCTGGGGCATGGCGGCGATTTCGATTATGTCGATACGCGGTCTTTCCTGCGCGCCGTCGATAGCGTGTTGCCTGATCTTCAGCCACTGTTTGAGAAACACGCGAAAGAGATAGACTGGCGACTGCTGGCGGCTATTTCGTACCAGGAATCGCACTGGGATGCGATGGCGACCTCCCCCACCGGCGTTCGCGGCCTGATGATGCTCACCAAAAATACCGCCCAAAGCCTGGGCCTGACCGATCGTACCGACGCGGAACAAAGCATCGGCGGCGGCATGCGCTATCTGCTGGATATGATGGATAAAGTGCCGGATACGGTGCCGCAGGATGAGAAAATCTGGTTTGCCCTCGCCGCCTATAATATGGGCTACGCGCATATGCTTGATGCCCGCGCGTTAACGGTTAAGCAGAAAGGCAACCCGGACAGCTGGACGGATGTGAAACAGCGCCTGCCGCTGCTCAGCCAAAAACCGTATTACAGCAAGCTCACCTACGGTTATGCGCGCGGGCATGAAGCCTACGCTTATGTCGAAAACATCCGTAAGTATCAAATAAGTCTGGTGGGATATCTGGCTGAGAAAGAGAAAAAGGCTGCCCAGGAGATGGCGATCGCCGACGACTATCCGGCGGTGACGATGGACGAACTGAACCGCAACAATGCTGACTTCTTACCGTTTATTTCCCTCTCACCGCGCGACTACCTGCAAAGCGTTCAGGGGTCGACGTCAAGCGAACTGGTCGACGCCGCGCATCCCCGTCACTGATTTTCGGCTTTCTGCGCTTTGCGCAACGCCTTAATTTGTTCGCGACGTTCGCGGAAAAAATCACTCAGCATGCTGGCGCATTGATCGCGTAATACGCCTTCGGTGACCTCGACCCGGTGATTCATCCCCGGATGATGCAGGACGTCCATTAGCGACCCGGCAGCGCCGGTTTTCGCATCGCGCGCCCCGAATACCACATTCCCGATGCGGCTGTGCACCATTGCGCCTGCACACATCACGCACGGTTCCAGCGTGACGTACAGCGTGGCGTTAATCAGGCGGTAGTTTTGTAACACCATTCCGCCCTGACGCAGTGCCATAATTTCGGCGTGAGCCGTGGGATCGTGGCGGCCAATCGGGCGGTTCCAGCCTTCGCCAATCACCTGATTATTAAGCACCAGCACCGCGCCAACCGGCACTTCTCCTTCATCCCAGGCACGCTGCGCAAGCGTCAGCGCATGGCGCATCCAGTATTCATGGTTGAATTCATTGTCGGACAAAGTGGGCACTCCAGATGATAAATCGGGGCGCATTATACATAGAGAGAATGAGATTACCCACTATTCCAGCCGCTGAAGTTCACCGCGCGGCGTTACCCGCCAGCGATGCTGGCAGAAATAGAGCAGCGGGTTATCCTGTTTGCTGTCGCTGTAACCGCTAAACAGACGCAGCGGCGTACCGATTTTACGCTCCAGTTGCACCACTTTTTCATGCCCCAGACAACGAAGCGACAGCACCCAGCCGCCATGAGCCCGCCCTATCTGACTGGCGATAAGATTCACGCGCGGCAGCCAGGGCGTATCAAAATAGACCTTCTCCACCAGCGACTGCGGTGAACCGGTGATCAACCACACATCGGCATCGGTACTGACGAGATATTCGGTCAGGCGCTTATGCACCACCGGGAAGGTCACCACATTTGCGCGAAACCAGGTGGCAAAATCCGCCTCCAGCGCGCGGAGTTTAGCTTCACTGTGCCCAAAGGTGCAGCCCCACAGCAGCAAACTCATCGGCCAGCGCGCGGCACGCCCTTTTATCAGCAGCGCAATGCCGATAACCGGCAACAGCGGTAGCACCAGCAATGCGTTGAGGGGCAGTCGCCGTAGCAGATAGCGCAGAAACGTGCCGAACATATCCTGTTGATGCAGGGTGCCATCCAGGTCGAAAAAAATAACTCGACGGGGGTCGTTTACCAAACCAGACTCCTTTAAGCGATGAATTCCGTTAACTCACTACAAGCGTAACAGATAGCGCCGGTGATTTCTGGAAACATCACCTCAACGGTGAGATGCAAAAAGTGTTCAATATTTTGCGCCATGTGGAATATTTAATTCAGGTTATTCCGTTATAATCGAATAATAATTCTTTCAGGCGAGCAGAATTGTTGTCGGGAGAGGTTGCGTAATTTTGCCCTTGAGGAGCGTATGAATTGTTTAATCCGTATTCGTCAGCGATATCCGCAGCTGGCGCAAAGCGATAAAAAACTGGCCGATTTTATTCTGGCGCAGCCTGACCTGGCGCGTCATCTCAGCTCTCAGCAGTTGGCGAGCCAGTCGGGTGTGAGTCAGTCCAGCGTGGTGAAGTTCGCGCAAAAGCTTGGATTCAAAGGTTTTCCGGCCCTGAAGCTGGCACTAAGTGAGGCGCTGGCCAGCAATCCGAATCCGCACTCCATTCCGGTACACAACCAGATTCGCGGAGACGATCCGCTGCGCCTGGTGGGTGAAAAACTCATTAAAGACAATGTTGCCGCAATGCACGCCTCACTCGACGTCAACGACGAAGAGAAACTACTGGAGGCGGTGAACATGCTGCGCGGCGCACGGCGTATCGTGCTGACCGGGATTGGCGCCTCGGGCCTGGTGGCGCGCAATTTTAGCTGGAAGCTGATGAAGATTGGCCTCAACGCTGTCGCCGAATTAGATATGCACGCCCTGCTCGCCAGCGTTCAGGCGTTAAGCGAAGGCGACCTGCTGTTAGCGATTTCCTACTCCGGCGAACGCCGCGAGATAAACCTGGCGGCGGATGAAACCCTGCGCGCGGGCGGCAAAATTCTCGCCATCACCGGATTTTCGCCCAACGCGCTCCAGCAGCGTGCCACGCACTGCCTTTATACCATTGCGGAAGAACAGGCCACGCGTAGCGCAGCAATTTCCTCAACCAGCGCACAGATGATGTTGGCAGATGTGTTGTTTATGGGGCTGGTGCAGCAGGATCTGGAGCATGCGCCAGAGCGTATTCGCCATAGTGAAGCGCTGGTGAAGAAGCTGGTGTAGCGGATTACCCCGGAAAAAGTATGGTCTGGACAGAAAATGCGCGTATAATGCGCGGCCCGAATAGGTTGTTTCTGAGAGTTTCCTGATGGCGTTGTTAATCACCAAAAAATGCATCAACTGCGATATGTGCGAGCCGGAGTGTCCGAACGAAGCCATTTCGATGGGTGATAGCATCTATGAGATCAATAGCGATCGTTGCACCGAGTGCATCGGCCATTACGAGACGCCAACGTGCCAGAAAGTGTGCCCGATCCCGAATACGATTTTAAAAGATCCGGCACACATTGAGAGCGAAGAACAGCTGTGGGATAAATTCGTGGCGATGCATCACGCCGACAAAATCTAGCTTTCCAGAATCACCGTCGCGCAGGCATAACGCCGCTCATCCGCAAGAGTGACGTGCATGTGCGCCACGCCCAGTTTTTCCGCCAGCTTCTGCGCTTCGCCCCACAGGCGAAGTTTCGGTTTACCCATTTCGTCGTTGTACACTTCAAACTGGTTAAACGCCAGGCCGTTACGGATGCCGGTACCAAAGGCTTTCGCCGCCGCTTCCTTTACCGCAAAACGCTTCGCCAGAAAACGCACCGGCTGCTGATGCGTTTCCCAGATAGCCCACTCATTGTCGGTTAATACGCGACGGGCGAGGCGATCGCCGCTACGGGCAATCACCTCTTCGATACGCGTAATTTCGACAATGTCTGTTCCGAGCCCAAGAATCGCCATTATTTGCGCACTTCCAGCATCAGGCGTTTCATTTCGGCAACGGCCTCTTTCAGGCCGGTCATCACCGCGCGGCTAATGATCGCGTGGCCGATATTCAGTTCGTGCATCTCAGGCAGAGCGGCGATAGCTTTCACGTTGTGATAGGTCAGGCCGTGTCCGGCGTTCACTTTCAGCCCCAAGCTTGCGGCATAAGTTGCGGCGTGCGCGATACGCTCCAGTTCTTTAGCCTGCTCAGCGTCGGTTTGAGCATCTGCATAGCAACCCGTGTGAATTTCGATGTAGGGCGCGCCGACGTCTGCCGCGGCTTTAATCTGCTCGTTATCGGCATCGATAAACAGGGATACCAGAATGCCTGCGTCGGCGAGACGTTTGCAGGCATCGCGCATTTTGTCACGCTGACCGGCAACGTCGAGGCCCCCTTCGGTCGTCACTTCCTGGCGTTTTTCCGGCACCAGGCAGCAGAAATGCGGTTTGGTCTCAACGGCGATGTTCAGCATCTCTTCGGTGACCGCCATTTCCAGATTCATGCGCGTGTCGAGCGTCTGACGCAGGACACGCACATCGCGGTCGGTGATATGGCGACGGTCTTCACGCAGGTGAACGGTGATGCCGTCCGCGCCCGCCTGTTCGGCAATGAATGCCGCCTGAACCGGGTCCGGATACGCCGTGCCGCGCGCGTTACGCAGGGTGGCAATGTGGTCAATATTGACGCCTAACAGTAATTCAGCCATGACAATCCTCGGTTTTTAGTTCGGTGTTCGTTTTCCCCTCACCCTCTCCCGGAGGGACCGGCTGTGCATTATATTCAGTGCTGTGCCAGGTCAGGGGCGAGTTTTTATTTTTTCGGCATAAACTGCCTGAATAATTCCCGGCTTTTTAGCGGTTTGCCACCAAGATACGGCTTCAGCGCCATACGGGTAAAGCGTTTTGCGGCGCGCAGCGAATCCACATCCGGAAACTCGCGGCTGGCCAGCGCTTTTAACTGATGGCCGGTAAAGGTGTAGTTGTCTATCACCACGCTGGCGATAAAGCCCTTCTCTTCGCGATAACGGTAGGTCATGGTGTCATCCACTTCCTCGCCGCTTCCCGCGCAGTGCAGGAAATCGACGCCGTATCCCAGATGCCCCAGCAGCGCCAGCTCAAAGCGACGCAGCGCGGGTTCGGGCGAGCCAGCGGTTCCCGCCAGTGCCTGAATGCAGTGCAGGTAATCGAAGAAGAGTTCAGAGAAACGGGTTTCGTGCTCCAGCACGCGGGAAATAAGCTCATTCACGTAAAGACCGCTGTAAAGCGTGATACCGCTCAGGGGGAGCGCCAGTGAAACAGCTTCCGCACTGCGCAGGGTTTTGACTTCACCGCGCCCGCCAAAGCGAACTAACAGGGGGGTAAAAGGCTGAAGAGCACCTTTCAGATTGGAACGTTTAGAACGTGCGCCTTTGGCCACAAGGCGCACGCGGCCCGACTCTTCCGTGAAGACGTCCAGCATCAGGCTGGTTTCGCTCCAGGGGCGACTATGCAGGACGAATGCGCGCTGCCAGCCTTCCATCATACCCGTCGTCTTTCAAGCCGCAGGTGCGTTGGCTGCGACTGTTCACCCCAGTCACTTACTAATGTAAGCTCCTGGGGATTCACACTCTTGCCGCCTTCCTGCACCATGAAAGCCATAGGGTATGAGGTACTTACAGATCGTCGCCGTAACCAAGACTACGCAGTGCGCGTTCGTCATCAGCCCAGCCGGATTTCACTTTCACCCACAGTTCCAGGTGAACCGGGGCTTCGAACATTTCCTGCATGTCTTTACGAGCTTCGATACCGATGGTTTTGATTTTGGAACCTTTGTTACCAATCACCATCTTTTTCTGCCCGTCACGCTCAACGAGGATCAGGCCGTTGATGTCGTAACCGCCGCGCTCGTTAGTCACAAAGCGTTCAATTTCCACGGTAACGGAATACGGCAGCTCTTCGCCCAGGAAACGCATCAGTTTTTCACGGATGATTTCAGACGCCATAAAGCGCTGAGAACGATCGGTGATGTAATCTTCCGGGAAGTGATGGATCGCTTCCGGCAGATGTTTGCGTACGATACTGGCGATAGTGTCGACGTTCAGCCCGGTTTCCGCAGACATCGGTACAATGTCGAGGAAGTTCATCTGGCTGCCGAGGAATTGCAGGTGCGGCAGCAGATCCGCTTTTTCCTGTACGTTATCGACTTTGTTTACGGCCAGAATCACCGGCGCCTTGCCTTCACGCAGTTTGTTGAGCACCATTTCGTCGTCCGGCGTCCAGCGAGTGCCTTCGACAACAAAAATAACCAGCTCAACGTCACCGATAGAACTGCTCGCCGCTTTGTTCATCAGGCGGTTGATAGCGCGTTTTTCTTCCATATGCAGGCCTGGGGTATCGACATAGATTGCCTGATACGCGCCTTCCGTATGGATACCGACAATGCGGTGACGGGTGGTCTGCGCTTTACGCGAGGTAATGGAAATTTTCTGCCCCAGCAGATTGTTCAGCAGGGTAGATTTGCCGACGTTCGGACGTCCGACGATGGCGATAAATCCGCAGTAAGTTTTGTCTTCGCTCATTCCAGCTCCAGTTTTTTCAACGCCTGTTCGGCGGCAGCCTGCTCCGCCTTGCGACGGCTGGAACCTGTGCCAACCACCGGTTCACTCAGGCCGCTAACCTGGCAGTGGATAGTAAATTCCTGATCGTGTGCTTCCCCACGCACCTGCACCACCAGATAAGACGGCAGCGGCAGATGGCGGCCTTGCAGATACTCCTGCAAGCGTGTTTTTGGATCTTTCTGTTTGTCGCCCGGGCTGATTTCGTCCAGACGCGTTTGATACCAGGAGAGGATTAACTTCTCGACATTTTGAATATCGCTGTCGAGGAACACCCCGCCAATCAACGCTTCAACCGTATCCGCGAGGATAGATTCGCGACGGAAGCCGCCACTTTTCAGCTCGCCCGGCCCTAAACGCAGACATTCGCCCAGTTCGAATTCACGGGCAATTTCTGCCAGCGTATTACCGCGAACCAGCGTCGCGCGCATACGGCTCATATCGCCTTCATCCACACGCGGGAAGCGGTGATAAAGGGCGTTTGCGATCACGTAGCTTAAAATGGAATCGCCCAGAAATTCTAAGCGCTCGTTATGTTTGCTGCTGGCACTGCGATGGGTTAATGCCTGTTGCAACAACTCCTGATGAACAAAAGTGTAGCCCAGCTTCCGTTGAAGCCGATTAATTACGATGGGGTTCATGCGATACCAATAAATGAATGCGTCAAAAATTCAGCACACGAAACAGATCTGAAAGCACCAATACGGTTTCGTGTGCCGTGTCTATTAAGAAAGACATGTGTAACTTCGGGGGGATATTCTATACGCAACGACAAGGGATGTCGTTAGTTTGGAGAGATTTAACTGCTAAATAATTTATGCGGAGGCATTAACGCCCCCGCATAGGTCTGACAAGGATTAGTGGATACCGCCAATACGGCTTAAACGTACGCCGGTCGGCCATTCACCTTCCTGTTTTTCGAAGCTCATCCAGATGGCCGTCGCCTTCCCGACCAGATTCGCTTCCGGCACGAAGCCCCAGTAACGGCTGTCGGCGCTGTTGTCGCGGTTATCACCCATCATGAAGTAATGGCCCGGCGGTACAATCCACGTAGCCGGCTGTAAGCCTGACTGGCGATAGTACATGCCGACCTGATCCTGCGCGATTGGCACAGTCAGAATGCGATGATTCACCTCGCCAAGCGTCTCCTGACGTTCGGTCAGGCGGATGCCGTTTTCTTTGGTTTCGCCTTTCGGCAGTTCAAAGAAACCGCTGGTTGCTTCGCCGCCGTTACGACGGGCAAAGGTCTGCACGTAATCGCTCGGCTCAACGTTTGAGTAAGTCACTGGCAGCGCGTTACCACACGCCTGGCCGGAACTGCAGTTCGGTTGAATAGTGACTTCTTTGCTGATCGGATCGTAAGTGACTTTATCACCCGGCAGACCCACCGCACGTTTGATGTAATCGAGGCGAGGATCTTCCGGATATTTAAAGACCACGATGTCGCCACGTTTCGGATGACCCGTTTCGATAATCGTTTTCTGGTAAATAGGATCTTTGATGCCGTAGGCGAATTTTTCCACGAGGATAAAATCACCAATTAACAGCGTCGGCATCATTGAACCGGATGGGATCTGGAACGGCTCATAAATAAAAGAACGCACGATAAGCACAATCGCCAGCACCGGAAATACGGATGCACCGGTTTCCAGCCAGCCCGGTTTCGGGCCCACTTTCTTCAGCGTTTTTTTGTCCAGCGTATCTCCGGTTGCGACCTGCGCCGCAGCCTGACGTTCCCGACGTTTGGGCGCGAAGATAAATTTATCAACGCACCACAAAAGGCCCGTGACCAGTGTGGCAATCACCAGAATCAGGGCAAACATATTCGCCATGCCAACTCCTTAAGGATTATTTACCGTCTTTTCCGACGTGCAGAATGGCGAGGAAAGCTTCCTGCGGCAGTTCGACGTTACCGACCTGCTTCATACGCTTTTTACCCTCTTTCTGTTTTTGCAGCAGTTTTTTCTTACGGCTGACGTCACCGCCGTAGCATTTCGCCAGGACGTTTTTACGCAACTGTTTCACCGTTGAACGCGCGATAATGTGGTTGCCAATGGCCGCCTGAATCGCGATATCAAACTGCTGACGAGGGATCAGCTCTTTCATCTTTTCAACCAGTTCACGGCCACGGTACGGCGCATTATCGTTGTGGGTGATCAGCGCCAGCGCATCCACACGTTCGCTGTTGATGAGAACATCCACTCGCACCATGTTAGACGCCTGGAAGCGTTTGAAGTTGTAATCCAGCGATGCATAACCGCGGGACGTTGACTTCAGACGGTCGAAGAAATCGAGCACGACTTCCGCCATCGGGATTTCATAAGTCAGCGCAACCTGTTTACCGTGGTAAACCATGTTGGTCTGTACACCACGTTTTTCAACGCACAAGGTGATAACGTTGCCGAGATACTCCTGCGGCAGCAGCATATGACACTCGGCAATCGGCTCACGCAGCTCCGCGATGTTATTCAGCGGCGGCAGTTTAGACGGGCTGTCGACGTAGATGACCTCTTTGTTCGTGGTCTCTACTTCATAGACTACGGTCGGCGCGGTAGTGATGAGATCCAGATCGTATTCACGTTCCAGACGCTCCTGAATGATCTCCATGTGCAGCAGACCGAGGAAGCCACAGCGGAAGCCGAAGCCCAGCGCGGTAGAGCTTTCCGGCTCATAGAACAGAGAGGCGTCGTTCAGGCTCAGTTTGCCCAACGCATCGCGGAAGTTTTCGTAATCGTCAGAGCTTACCGGGAACAGGCCCGCATACACCTGCGGTTTGACTTTTTTAAAGCCTGGCAGCGCTTTCTCCGCCGGGTTACGCGCCTGGGTCAGCGTATCGCCAACCGGTGCGCCCAGAATGTCTTTAATGGCGCACACCAGCCAACCCACCTCGCCGCATTTCAGCTCGGTACGGTCAACCTGTTTCGGGGTAAAGATGCCCAGACGGTCGGCGTTATACACCTGACCGGTGCTCATCACTTTAATTTTGTCGCCTTTACGCATGGTGCCGTTTTTAATACGCACCAGCGAGACCACGCCCAGGTAGTTATCGAACCAGGAGTCAATGATCAGCGCCTGCAGCGGGCCTTCCGGATCGCCTTCCGGCGGCGGAATATCGCGCACCAGACGTTCCAGAACCTCGGTGACACCCACGCCGGTTTTCGCTGAGCAGCGCACGGCATCTGCCGCGTCGATACCAACGATATCTTCAATTTCTTCCGCCACGCGCTCAGGATCGGCAGCCGGGAGGTCGATTTTGTTCAGGACCGGAACCACTTCCAGGTCCATTTCCATGGCGGTGTAGCAGTTTGCCAGGGTTTGCGCCTCAACGCCCTGCCCGGCGTCAACCACCAGCAGTGCGCCTTCACAGGCCGCCAGAGAACGGGAAACTTCGTAAGAGAAGTCGACGTGACCAGGGGTGTCGATAAAATTCAGTTGATAGGTTTCGCCATCAGCTGATTTAAAGTCCAGGGTGACGCTCTGCGCTTTAATGGTAATGCCGCGTTCGCGTTCCAGATCCATCGAGTCGAGAACCTGGGCTTCCATTTCACGATCAGAAAGGCCACCGCAAATCTGGATGATACGGTCAGACAGCGTCGACTTACCGTGGTCGATATGTGCAATGATCGAAAAGTTACGTATATTCTTCATATATTAAGATAATTATGCCTTACGAATACTTTGAGGCCGCTGTTCTGTGCCTGACGTTTGTGTCGTTCGAAAACGCCGCATTCTACACTACAACTGCGCAACCAGGAAATGCTCTTCCAGCAAGCATAGCGGTTCAGTTCACGGCTTTCTCATACCAGATGTAAATAAAAATAAAGCCAGTACGATCACTGGCTCAATTCAGAAGAGGTGGAGGTGCGCAGGAGGTCAGGCGGCAGGCCAACGCTAATGATGACCGGCTGCCACGTTTCGCGTTTCGCAAGCGCAGGCGAAAAACCGCGCGCCAGTAAAAAGCCCCCCACACCGCCTAACAGCGCTCCGCACATGGCGGCGAGGTCTGTGCCAAACAGTACCTGGAACAGAGAGGCCATGATAAACAGCCCCACCAGTGGTGACAGGTAAACCAGCATAGCAGAACCCAACAGGCTGCTTTCGCTAATCCCCAGCTCCACTTTTTGCCCGGCCACCAGCGGTTCCGCGCTAGGGACGCTAATGGTGTGGCTGGTTTGCGGCCCCAGCTTATTTAGCACACGGCTGCCGCAGCCCGCGCGTGAAGCGCAGCTGCTGCATGACGCTTTCACGTCACAGTGAACTTTCGCTACGCCGTTTTCCCAGGAGACAACGGTTGCCCACTCTTTAATCATTGCGCGCCCTTGAAGCTAATGCCGTCGGCAATACGTTTCGCCGTTGGCGGCGGCAGTTCACCGACGATAGTGATTTCAGCCTGATTACGCACGGTGGTGCTCACCGTACGACGACCGGTACGCAGCATCTGTTCGCTACTGTTAGCCGTGGCCCGGCTGACGTTAATAGAGAAACTGAACAGGCCATCTGAGAAGAGACGAGACTCCACCGCGGTATCGATGGTCGGTAACGTACGGCGGCTGCTGGAGACTTCGCTGAAGCCCTGCGGCACCCAGGTCGGCGACCAGTTGAAGTTCACTTTACTGCCCGCCGGAACGGAGAGCAGCGGCGGCAGGCTGGCTTTCGCCAGTTTATCCATGCTGCTGCCGACCTGATCGCCCACGTTAAAAGCAATTACGCGGAACTGCTCCAGCGTTTCGCCGTCGCGGTCGAGCAGGTCGACGCGCATCGGCAGTTTGCTTTCAGAGTCCATCCAGACGATGTAGCTATAACGGGTGCCATCGCGCGCAACGACGCGGATCACTTCGCATAAGCGATCGGCGATACGGGTGCGCCCGACAGAGATAAAATCGTAATAAGGCGCCAGGCGTTTAAAATCGGTATAGACCAGCGACGGCAGGGAGTCGACGATGTAATCGCCATTGAGCGTAAACGGGTCGAGGCCCGGCTCAAAATAGCTGATTTCATTGCCGCGCTGCACCACTTCACGACGCGGACCATCCAGTTGCAGTAGCTGTGCCAGTGCCTGGTTGTTCAAACGCGCGTGACGATAGCGTAACGATTCGACGCCGGTTTTATTGATGCTGACGAACGACAGCTCATAGTTGAGGGACTGACTGGCCAGATTCATCTGCTGCAACAACGCCCCGGACGAAACATCAGCCGAGGCGTTGACAGAGAAGAACAGGCTGCCAGCCACAAGGGACATGGCACACCAAAGTTGCTTCATTACTGCGATTGCGTTCCTAAAGTTTGATAGCCCGGCACCTGAACAGCAGCCTGCTGGGTTTGTGCCTGTTCAAACTGAAGTTGCTCAGAATGCAGGCGGCGCTGCAATTCATAATCCTGCAACATTGCGTTAATGCGACGACGTTGTTCCTGAACCTGCTGTTGCTGGCCAGTACCCGCAGTGGCATCAGACGGCACGCCCAGGCTAACCGGACTGGCTTTGCCCATCATCGGTAAGGTATTAAAAACCGGTGTTTCAGGCTGCTGAGTAGAATCTGATTGCCCATTATAGTGCTGGACACCGACAATAACTGCAAGCGATACGCAAGCCGCTACGCCCATTTGGGTAAGTGAGCTCGCCCACGGACGAACTTTTTTCCAGAATGGCATATTCTGCCATTGATGTGGCGCTGGCTGGGCTTCAGGAATGAGCGGCGTTGCTTGACGAACAGGCTCATTTTCGATGGCAGCCATGACGCGAGAAGAGATATCAAAATGAAGCACATCCGCCGTGTCGCCGCGCAGCGAATCACGGATGAGATGATAGCTCTCCCAGGTTTTTTGCATTTCCGGCGAACGAGTTAATTCAGTAAGCAACTCGTTATCCAGCGTTTCACCATCCATTAAGGCGGAAAGTTTTTCTTTCTGCATGCCTAATACCTTTTCCAGTATCCCGCTACCGTCAACGCCTGATAAGCGGTTGAACTTTATTATCAATGGCTTCTCGCGCACGGAAGATACGGGAACGAACCGTACCTACCGGGCAATCCATAATTGCAGCTATCTCTTCATAGCTTAAGCCATCCAGCTCGCGCAGGGTAATTGCCATGCGTAAATCTTCTGGAAGGCTTTCAATGGTGCGAAAAACGATCTGTCTCAGTTCTTCTGACAACATTAAGTTCTCAGGGTTCGAAATTTCTTTCAGTGCGCCGCCACTTTCGAAGTTTTCTGCTTCCATTGCGTCCACATCGCTGGACGGTGGGCGTCGCCCCTGAGCAACCAGGTAATTTTTTGCCGTATTGACCGCAATACGGTACAGCCACGTATAGAAAGCGCTATCCCCCCGGAATGAATCCAGCGCACGATAGGCCTTTATAAAAGACTCTTGCACCACATCAGGAACGTCACCTGACGGCACATATCGGGAAACCAGGCTCGCAACCTTATGCTGGTAGCGCACCACCAGTAGGTTAAAAGCTTTCTGGTCTCCTTTTTGGACCCGTTCTACCAGGACCTGGTCCGTTAACTGCTCGCTCATCCGAGGTAATGTCTCCCCAAACCCTATTCCAATGCGTAATCAAAACGCCACTCCGTTCACTGCACTATGAGCAAGCACAGGGTTAGAGTGTCTGATGATTGTAAAGTTCCGTTACGCCTTTGTTTTTTGTTTGTCAGTTGTAGACCGTTCATTGTCTCTCATTATAAGTCTACGCATGCAGTACGTTGCCTAAGTTGCGAAAGAAAAACGCAATTCTCGCAAGAGTAACGTAACCCGCCTTTTATTTCACCATAAATACTGGTTTCCGGAGTCAGAGATTCGATTATTTTCCTTCGTTTACAAAGTCCCTACAGACGCTGTTATGTTTAGCCGTTACAACTTCCACTAAAAAAATGTGTGCGCCAGCGCGTTTTGTGATGCTATGCTGAGCAAACCGTGTTTAGTAAATTAAACAAATCATCATGAACACTCTTCCAGATCTCTCCTGTGATGTCCTGATCATCGGTAGCGGTGCTGCCGGTTTATCTCTCGCGCTGCGCGTCGCCGAGCAGCATTCCGTCATTGTGCTTAGTAAAGGCCCGATTAGCGAAGGTTCAACCTTCTACGCGCAGGGCGGAATTGCCGCTGTTTTTGATGAAACCGACAGCATCGAATCCCACGTCGAGGACACGCTCATCGCCGGGGCAGGAATTTGCGATCGTGATGCCGTGTCTTTTGTCGCCAGCAACGCCAAAAACTGCGTCCAGTGGTTGATTGACCAGGGCGTACTGTTTGATACGCAAGTACAAAGCAACGGCGAAGCGAGCTATCACCTGACACGTGAAGGTGGCCACAGCCATCGCCGCATTCTGCATGCGGCAGATGCCACCGGCAAAGAAGTGGAAAACACACTGGTCAGCAAGGCGCTGAATCATCCCAACATCCGGGTGATTGAGCGCTGCAACGCGGTAGACCTGATCATGTCCGACAAGATTGGCCTGCCCGGCACGCGCCGTGTGGTTGGCGCGTGGGTCTGGAATCGTAATAAAGAGAGCGTGGAAACCTGCGCGGCGAAATCGGTGGTGCTGGCGACGGGCGGCGCGTCCAAGGTGTATCAGTACACCACCAACCCGGATATCTCCTCGGGCGACGGTATCGCCATGGCCTGGCGCGCGGGCTGTCGCGTGGCGAATCTGGAGTTTAATCAGTTCCACCCCACCGCTCTGTTCCACCCGCAGGCGCGTAATTTCCTGCTCACCGAAGCGCTGCGCGGAGAAGGCGCGATGCTCAAGCGCCCGGACGGCAGTCGTTTTATGCCCGATTTCGACGCGCGAGGCGAGCTTGCGCCGCGCGATGTGGTGGCCCGCGCGATCGATCATGAAATGAAACGTCTCGGCGTGGATTGTATGTATCTGGACATCAGCCATAAGCCCGCAGAATTTGTCCGTCACCATTTCCCGATGATTTACGAGAAGCTGCTTGGGCTGGGTATCGACCTGACCAAAGAGCCGGTGCCGGTTGTTCCGGCTGCACACTATACCTGCGGCGGCGTGATGGTGGATGATAACGGACGCAGCGATGTTGACGGCCTGTATGCGATCGGTGAAGTGAGCTATACCGGCCTGCACGGCGCGAACCGTATGGCCTCTAACTCTCTGCTGGAATGCCTGGTCTATGGCTGGTCGGCGGCGGAAGACATCAATAAGCGGATTGCCAGCGCGCGTCAGGTGGAAACCCTGCCCGCATGGGATGAAAGCCGGGTAGATGATTCCGACGAGCGAGTGGTGATTCAGCACAACTGGCATGAGCTGCGTTTGCTGATGTGGGATTACGTCGGCATTGTGCGCACCACGAAACGGCTGGAGCGCGCCCTGCGGCGCATCACCATGCTTCAACAGGAGCTTGACGAATATTACTCACGCTTCCGCGTGTCGAATAATTTGCTGGAATTGCGCAATCTGGTACAGGTGGCGGAACTTATCGTTCGCTGTGCGATGATGCGCAAAGAGAGCCGGGGCCTGCATTACACGCTGGATTATCCGGAGCTGATGCAGGATTCCGGCCCGTCCGTGCTTTCGCCGCTCACTTACATAAAGAGATAAAACGCCTGGGTCAGCGCAGTATACGCTTCTGAGTACTGCTGCTCTGGCCCACGAATCGCCATTCTGTCGCTAAAGCATTCACCATTTTTTGGCGAGAACGCCAGCAGGACGCGGTGCGGCGGGCGCGTATCATATTCGGCGATATCCGTACGCAGGCGTAAATACCAGCCCATCGACAGCGCCTGTTCGGTAAAGCTCTGGCCAATGTTTTCCGGCAATACCACGCAGAAAAATCCATCTTCCGTAATGGCATCCGCCGCGCAGGTAAGCAACGTTTGATGATCGAGCGACGTGGTGTAGCGTGCCTGCTCACGCTGCGGCGTGGCGCACTCAACGCCCTGCTCGTAGTAAGGCGGATTGCTGACAATCAGGTCATAACGGCTGTCGACGCTCGCTATCCAGGTCTGAATATCCGCCGTATGTACGGCAATTTTTTGCGGCCACGAAGATTGCGCGACATTTTCTCGCGCCTGCTCTGCGGCGCTTTCATCCAGCTCAACGGCGTCGATGTGCGTACTCGCTTCGGTGCGCTGCGCCAGCATTAACGCCAGCAAACCACTTCCCGTGCCAATATCCAGCACGCGCGTTACATGGGCAATCGGCGCCCATGCGCCCAGTAAAATGCCGTCCGTCCCCACTTTCATGGCACAACGGTCATGCGCGACAAAAAATTTTTTAAAGGTAAATCCATTACGACGCAGCGTGGGTTTCGAGTCAGACATAGTCATTTTGCGTATCCTGTTTTGGCTCAGCACAATACCTGAGAACAGATAGCCATACAAACAGATGAAGATTAGAGCCGTAACGTCTATAATCACCGCCTCACACTGAGGTAGACAATGACTGTAACGACTTTTTCCGAACTTGAACTTGATGAAAGCCTGCTGGACGCGCTCCAGAGCAAAGGCTTTACACGCCCGACTGCCATCCAGGCTGCCGCCATTCCGCCTGCGCTCGATGGACGTGATGTTTTGGGTTCTGCGCCCACCGGCACCGGTAAAACAGCGGCGTATCTGCTGCCAGCGTTGCAGCATCTGCTCGACTTCCCGCGCAAAAAATCCGGCCCGCCGCGCATCTTGATCCTGACGCCAACGCGTGAACTGGCGATGCAGGTTGCCGACCACGCGCGCGAGCTGGCCAAAAACACCCATCTCGATATCGCCACCATTACCGGCGGTGTCGCGTACATGAACCACGCTGAAGTCTTCAGCGAAAACCAGGATATCGTGGTTGCCACCACCGGTCGCCTGTTGCAGTACATCAAAGAAGAAAACTTTGACTGCCGCGCCGTCGAGACCTTAATTCTTGACGAAGCTGACCGTATGCTGGATCTCGGTTTTGCGCAGGACATCGAACACATCGCCGGGGAAACCCGCTGGCGTAAGCAGACGCTGCTCTTCTCCGCCACGCTTGAAGGCGATGCGATTAAAGATTTTGCCGAGCGTCTGCTCGAAGATCCGGTTGAAGTTTCTGCTAATCCGTCCACCCGTGAACGGAAGAAAATTCATCAGTGGTACTACCGTGCGGATAACCTGGAACACAAAGTTGAGCTGCTCAAGCACCTTCTGAAACAAGAAGATATGACGCGCGCTATCGTGTTTGTACGTAAACGTGAGCGTGTGCATGAACTTGCCGAAATGCTCCGTGCCGCCGGGATCAACAACTGCTATCTCGAAGGCGAAATGGCGCAGATCAAACGCACCGAAGGGATCAAGCGTCTAACGGAAGGCCGCGTAAACGTGCTGGTTGCGACTGACGTTGCCGCGCGCGGTATCGATATCCCGGATGTCAGCCACGTGATTAACTTCGATATGCCACGCACTGGCGATACCTATCTGCACCGTATTGGCCGTACCGGCCGCGCGGGCCGTAAAGGTACAGCGGTCTCGCTGGTTGAAGCGCATGACCATCTGCTGTTGCAGAAAATTGGCCGCTATATCGAAGAACCGCTGAAAGCGCGCGTCATCGATGGGCTGCGTCCAACGACGCGTGCCCCAAGTGAAAAAATGACCGGCAAACCGTCGAAGAAAGTACTGGCGAAGCGCGCAGAGAAGAAAAAAGAGAAAGATAAAGAAAAACCGCGCGTGAAAGTACGCCATCGCGACGCGAAGAATGTCGGTAAGCGTCGGAAGCCAAGCGGCGCTGAACCGCAGTCGACAGAAGAGTAAAAAAAACGCCGGGTCTCCCCGGCGTTTTTATTTTCTGCTACTGAAAACTTACAGGCTTTCAGTGAAAGTACGGGCGATAACGTCGCGCTGCTGTTCCGGCGTCAGGGAATTGAAGCGCACCGCGTAGCCTGAAACACGAATGGTCAGCTGCGGATATTTTTCCGGATGTTCAACCGCGTCCAGCAGAGTTTCACGACGCAGAACGTTAACGTTCAGGTGCTGACCACCCTCTACGCGAACTTCTGGTTTCGCTTCAACCGGGATTTCACGATATTCGATATCGCCAAGCGCTTTCACAGCAACCACTTCATCTTCTGCATAACCACCTTTGGCAACCAGGCAGCGTGCTTCACCTTTTTCGCTATCCAGCAGCCAGAAAGAATTCAGCAGGTCGTCGTTTGCGGCTTTAGTAATCTGAATACCAGTAATCATTTGATGCCTCCCTTAGGCTATTCATATTCGATTTGCCTGGCCGTTCCCGGCCAATTGGTAAAACCATTGTTGCTTGAGTGTATATATACCCCTCAAACTTCCCGCATTCTTTGATTTAAATCAATAAAAACCATACCACGAAAGTGGTCATACACTAATTTACTTGTTTTATATCAAGTTATCCCCGGCAGCGAGGTCTAATTTTTTCTGTAAATTTTCAATTTTTTTTAAGGGGCGTGAGGTTTTTACCCTGCACGATTTTGTGATGGAGAAGGAAGCAGTTAAGCTATCTGCATGATAATTCGCAGGAGAGCGAGATGAGCGCCCTTTTAACCTGGCACGATGTACTGGCCGACGAGAAGCAACAACCCTATTTTCTGAACACGCTGGCAACGGTGGCGAATGAGCGCCAGACAGGCACGACGATTTATCCGCCGCAGAAGGATGTGTTTAACGCCTTTCGCTTTACTGAACTGAGCGACGTGAAAGTGGTGATTTTAGGTCAGGATCCCTATCACGGGCCGGGTCAGGCGCACGGTCTGGCCTTTTCGGTTCGTCCGGGCATCGCCACGCCGCCGTCTCTGTTAAACATGTATAAAGAGCTGGAAGGTTCAATTCCCGGCTTTACCCGTCCTCCGCACGGTTATCTGGAAAGCTGGGCGCGCCAGGGCGTGCTGTTGCTTAACACGGTGCTGACGGTACGCGCAGGTCAGGCGCATTCTCACGCCAGCCTCGGTTGGGAGACGTTTACCGATAAAGTGATCAGCCTGATTAACGAACATCGGGAAGGCGTGGTCTTTTTACTGTGGGGATCGCACGCTCAGAAGAAAGGCGCGATTATCGATGCGCAGCGCCATCGCGTGCTGAAAGCCCCACATCCGTCACCGCTTTCCGCCCATCGCGGCTTTTTTGGCTGCAACCACTTTGTTTTGGCTAACGAATGGCTGGCGCAGCGCGGGGAAGCCCCCATCGACTGGATGCCGGTACTGCCGGCGGAAAGCGAGTAAAAAAATGCCAGCGCGATGCTGGCATTCTTTTATGGCTTACGCTCAGGCTTTATTCTGACGCCACCATTCGCTCAGCAGCACACCGGTTGCCACGGAGACGTTCAGGCTTTCTACCGCGCCAGTACCGTCGATGGATACGCTCAGATCGGCGCTCGACAGTGCAGCATCAGACAAACCATCACGTTCCTGACCTAACACCAGCACCATTTTCTTCGGCAGCTCAGCTTTAAACAGCGGCGTACCAGCATGGCTGGAGGTGGTGACGATGGCATAACCCGCTTTGCGGAAATCATCCAGCGCATCAATGAAGCTGTCGCCGGTAATCGGCTGAACGTGTTCAGCGCCGCCTTCTGCGGTACGGATTGCCGCGCCGGATTCCAGCACGCCAGCGTCCTGCAGCAGCAGGCCTTTAATGCCGAAATGTGCACAGCTACGCATCATCGCGCCCAGGTTGTGCGGGTTGCCGACATCTTCCAGCGCCAGCACGCAGTCGGTGTCGCCGCTTTTGGCGACCCAGTCCTGTACGGAGGTGCCGCTGCGTTTTTTAATCAGGAAGCATACGCCGCCGTGGTGTTCGGTTCCGGACGCTTTCGCCAGTTCCTCTTCATCAACCACGTGGTAAGCTTTGCGGTTTGCCGCCATCCAGCGCAGCGCTTCTTTAAAGCGCGGCGTCACGCTCTGGATAAACCAGGCGCGTACAATGGCGTCCGGGCGGCTCTGGAACAGCGCCTGGCAGGCATTTTCGCCGTAAACGCGCGTTTCTTCCGCACGCTGACGACGCAGGACTTCCGGGTCGATAAAGCTTTTACCGCTGATGCCACCGTGATCGGCTTTTACCGGGGTTTCATCACCCGGTGCGCGGGAAACCGTGCGCCACGGTGAGCTATCGCGTTCACCGCGATCGTCACGATCGCGACTGCGTTCACGGTTCGGGCCTTTTCTGTCGTCACGGGCAGGACGGCGACCACCTTCGGCACGTGTACCAGGACGGCCACCGCCTTTTCCTGTACGCGGATTATGGGTGCGTTTATCCGAGTCATCGTCACTGCGGACATACATCACTTTGACTTTGCCGTTTTTGTTCTTCAGTTCGTCGCTCATATTTTTCTCCACCTGCGCTGCGCGAAGCGCGCAGATTACCTGATGTAGTAGCGCTGCGCCATTACTTCATATCAAAGACGGCGACTATTGTACCCATTGAGTAAACCGCATTGTCGAATAAAACAGTCTCATCGATAATATGTAACATTACAGAAACATCCGGCGACCTCGCCGATCGGCAACCCTACTACCCAGAGGTTAGTTATGAATACCGTTTGTGCCCACTGTCAGGCTGTTAACCGCATACCTGAAGATCGTGTAAACGATGCGGCGAAATGTGGACGCTGTGGTCATGATCTGTTTGATGGCGATGTAATCAACGCCACCGACGCCACGCTGGACAAGCTGCTGAAAGACGATCTGCCCGTCGTTATTGACTTCTGGGCGCCGTGGTGTGGCCCGTGCCGCAATTTCGCGCCAATCTTTGAAGATGTGGCGGAAGAACGCAGTGGCAAAATGCGCTTTGTGAAGGTAAATACCGAGGCCGAGCGCGAGCTCAGCGCCCGTTTCCGCATTCGCAGCATCCCGACCATTATGATTTTCAAAAATGGTGAAATGATCGACATGCTCAATGGCGCGGTACCGAAAGCGCCGTTCGAAAGCTGGCTGAACGAAGCTCTCGAAGCATAACATCCACGGGGCGCATCTTGTGCCCCGTTTTTACCTCTGCGACAATAGTCTTTTTTCTACGCTATTGCCATGACTCCAAACGCTGTACTGCAACTCAGGGCAGAACGCCTGGCCCGTGCCACACGCCCTTTCCTCGCCCGCGGCAATCGTGTACGCCGCTGCCAACGTTGTCTGCTGCCGCTTAAACAGTGTTTATGCGAAACCCTGCAACCGAGCACCGCCACCAGCCGTTTTTGTCTGGTGATGTTTGATACCGAACCGATGAAACCCAGCAATACGGGCCGCCTGATCGCCGATATTCTGCCGGATACCGCCGCGTTTCAGTGGTCGCGCACCGAACCGCCTGCCGCACTGCTGGCACTGGTTCAGGATCCCGCCTACCAGCCGGTAGTGGTTTTCCCGGCGTCGTATGCCGGAACGGAGCGGGAAGTGATCGCCGCGCCGAAAACGGGCAAACCACCGCTGTTTATTATGCTCGACGGCACCTGGACCGAAGCGCGCAAAATGTTTCGCAAGAGCCCGTGGCTGGATAACTTCCCAGTGATTTCAGTCGATTTGTCGCGCGTTTCCGCCTATGGCCTGCGGGAAGCGCACGCGGACGGTCAGTACTGTACCGCCGAAGTGGCGATCGCGCTGCTTGACCTGGCGGGCGACACTGGTGCTGCTCACGCGTTAGGCGAACACTTTACGCGCTTTCGTACCCGTTATCTGGCAGGAAAAACCCAGCATAAGGGAAGCATCACAGCACAACGCGAGGAAAGCGTTTAGACTCATACGGATGCTTATACCTGAGGGAAGCCGGAATGAGTCAACGTGGGCTGGAAGCACTTCTTCGACCAAAATCGATTGCCGTGATTGGCGCATCCATGAAGCCGCAGCGCGCCGGTTTTCTGATGATGCGCAATCTGTTAGCGGGTGGGTTTAACGGCCCCGTCATGCCCGTCACGCCCACCTGGAAAGCGGTGCTTGGCGTGCTGGCCTGGCCAACCATCGCCAGCCTGCCGTTTTCACCTGACCTCGCGGTACTGTGTACGCATGCCAAACGCAATCTGGAACTGCTGGAAGCATTGGGCGAGAAAGGCTGTAAAACCTGCATTATTCTCTCTTCGCCGCCCGATCAGTTTGCCGAATTATCGGCCTGCGCCGCACGCTACCAGATGCGCCTTTTGGGGCCAAACAGTCTGGGGCTTTTAGCGCCCTGGCAGGGGCTGAACGCCAGCTTTTCACCGGTCCCCATTCGCAAAGGGAAACTGGCGTTTATTTCACAGTCCGCCGCCGTTTCCAATACCATCCTTGACTGGGCGCAGCAGCGCGAAATGGGCTTCTCCTACTTCATTGCGCTCGGTGATAGCCTGGATATCGATGTGGACGACCTGCTCGATTTCCTCGCTCGCGACAGTAAAACCAGCGCCATTCTGCTCTATCTGGAGCATTTAAGTGACGCCCGTCGTTTTGTTTCCGCCGCCCGTAGCGCCTCGCGTAATAAGCCTATTCTGGTGATTAAAAGCGGACGCAGCCCGGCGGCGCAGCGATTGCTGCACGCCAATGCGGGTCTGGATCCCGCCTGGGACGCCGCGATTCAACGTGCGGGTCTGTTGCGCGTGCGCGATACCCACGAACTTTTTTCCGCCGTTGAAACCTTAAGCCATATGCGCCCTTTGCGCGGCGAGCGTTTAATGATCATCAGCAACGGTGCCGCTCCGGCCGCGCTGGCGCTGGATCAGCTGTGGGCGCGCAACGGTAAACTGGCGACCCTCAGCGATGAAACGCAGGCAAAACTGACTGAACGGTTACCGGATTCAGTGCAGGCCGGAAATCCGCTTGATCTGCGCGATGATGCCAGCATCGAAAGCTATATCGCCGCGGTTAATACGCTGCTCGACAGTCCGGATCTGGATGCGCTGCTGGTCATTCACTCCCCCAGCGCCAGCGCAACCGGCACCGAAAGCGCCGTAGCGTTAATTGAGGCGATTAAACACCATCCTCGCGGACACTATATTAGTGTGCTGACCAACTGGTGCGGAGAGTACTCCTCTATCGAGGCGCGACGGCTGTTCAGCGATGCGGGCATTCCCACCTATCGCACGCCGGAAGGCACCATTACTGCGTTTATGCATATGGTGGAATATCGTCGGAACCAGAAACAGCTACGGGAAACGCCCGCGCTGCCGCAGAATTTAACGGCCAACACGGCGCAGGTTCACGAACTGCTCGCGCAGGCCATCGACAGCGGAATCCGTGCGCTGGATACACACGAAGTTCGCCCCGTGCTACAGGCTTATGGCATACACACGCTCCCGACGTGGATAGCCTCTGACAGCGCGGAAGCCGTGCATATTGCGGAACAAATTGGTTACCCGGTCGCGTTGAAGCTGCGCTCTCCCGATATCCCACACAAATCGGAAGTTCAGGGGGTAATGCTGTATCTGCGTACCCCGGCAGAAGTGCAACAGGCGGCGGATGCGATTCTCGATCGCGTTAAAATGACCTGGCCGCAGGCGCGCATTGATGGGCTGCTGGTGCAAAGTATGGCCAACCGCGCAGGCGCACAGGAACTGCGCGTGGTCGTTGAGCACGACCCGGTCTTTGGCCCGCTGATTATGCTGGGCGAAGGCGGCGTGGAGTGGCGACCTGAAGAACAGGCCGTCGTCGCCCTGCCGCCGCTGAACATGACGCTGGCGCGCTATCTGGTGATTCGGGCGATTAAGAGCAAAAAGATCCGCGGGCGCAGCGCGCTGCGGCCGCTGGATATTCCCGGTCTCAGCCGTTTACTGGTTCAGGTCTCCAACCTGATTGTTGATTGCCCGGAAATTCAGCGGCTGGATATTCATCCCCTTCTGGCATCCGGCAATGAATTTACCGCACTGGACGTAACGCTGGATATCGCGCCATATGAAGGCGACAGCGAAAGCCGCCTCGCGGTAAGGCCGTACCCGCAGCAGCTCGAAGAGTGGGTCACCATGAAAAATGGAGAACGTTGTCTGTTTCGCCCCATTCTTCCTGAAGATGAACCGCTTTTGCAGCAGTTTATTGCCAGGGTAACGAAAGAAGATCTTTATTACCGCTACTTTAGTGAGATCAACGAATTTACCCACGATGATTTAGCGAATATGACCCAGATCGACTACGATCGTGAAATGGCTTTCGTTGCGGTACACACCACGATTGAACAGACGGAGATCCTCGGCGTAACGCGCGCTATCTCTGACCCGGATAACATCGATGCTGAATTTGCGGTGCTGGTGCGCTCCGACCTGAAAGGATTAGGGCTGGGGGGACGACTGCTGGAAAAGTTAATCAACTATACGCGCGATCACGGTCTGCAACGCTTAAACGGCATTACTATGCCCAACAACCGTGGGATGATAGCCCTGGCTCGCAAGCTGGGCTTTGACGTCGATATTCAGCTGGAAGACGGTATAGTCAGCCTCTCTCTGAAGCTAAGTCATGACTAAGTTGCTGGAAATACTACCCTTGACCGACAGAGATGGTATTATTGACCGCTTACGTCGTCTGCCTGGTACAGAGGACCCTTCACTAAAACAGAGAAGAAACGCACTGTGATGTTGTCAAAATTTAAGCGTAATAAACATCAACAACACCTTGCCCAGCTACCCAAGCTTTCTCAGTCAGTTGATGATATTGAGTTTTTCTACGCGCCTGCCGAATTTCGGCAAGCGCTGCTGGCAAAAATTGCCAGCGCTACGCGACGCATCTGTATAGTCGCGCTGTATCTGGAACAGGACGATGCCGGGAAGGCGATTTTACAGGCGCTGTATGACGCAAAACGTCAACGGCCTGAGCTGGAAGTGAAAGTACTGGTTGACTGGCACCGCGCACAGCGTGGCCGAATTGGCGCAGCCGCATCGAATACCAACGCCGACTGGTACTGCCGCATGGCGCATGAAAACCCGGGCGTGGACGTGCCGGTTTATGGCGTGCCAATCAATACCCGCGAAGCGCTGGGCGTACTCCATTTTAAAGGCTTTATTATTGATGACAGCGTGCTGTACAGCGGCGCGAGTATCAATGATGTCTACCTCCATCAGCATGATAAATATCGTTACGACCGCTATCAGTGCATTCGTAACCCGCAAATGGCGGACATCATGTATGACTGGGTGGGGCAAAATTTAGTGGAAGGTCGGGGCGTTAACCGTCTTGATGATAGCTGCCGCCCGAAAAGCCCGGAAATTAAAAACGATATTCGCCTCTATCGCCAGGAGCTGCGCGATACGGGATACCATTATTTGGGCAACGCCGATGACGACCAGCTCTCCGTGACGCCGCTGGTTGGCCTGGGTAAAACCAGCCTGTTGAATAAAACCATTTTCCATCTGATGCCGTGTGCTGAGCACAAGCTGACGATTTGCACGCCCTACTTCAACCTGCCTGCGCTATTGGTGCGTAATATCATTCGCTTGCTACGCGAAGGTAAAAAGGTCGAAATCATCGTTGGCGATAAAACGGCGAATGATTTCTTCATCCCGGAAAGTGAACCGTTCAAGATTATTGGCGCGCTACCCTATCTCTACGAAATTAATCTGCGTCGATTCCTGAGCCGTTTACAGTATTACGTCAACACCGATCAACTGATTGTCCGTTTGTGGAAAGATGGCGATAACAGTTATCACCTGAAAGGAATGTGGGTGGATGACGAATGGATGCTGCTGACCGGCAACAACCTCAACCCGCGCGCCTGGCGTCTGGATCTCGAAAACGCCGTGCTCATTCATGACCCGCAACATAAGCTGCGGGAAAAACGCGAGAAAGAGCTGAAGCTGATTCGCACCCATACCACGGTGGTTAATCACTATCGCGACTTGCAAAGCATTGCCGATTACCCGGTAAAAGTGCGCAAACTGATTCGCCGCCTGCGACGCATCCGTATCGACCGCCTTATCAGCCGTATCCTCTAAAGATCAGCCCCGTCCAGTGCGGGGCTTTTTTTCAGGAATGATTTATGCGTATCCTCTTGCCTCTGATTGCCTTTTTCACCCTGAGCGGTTGCAGCCATATGGCGAACGACAGCTGGAGCGGACAAGATAAAGCACAGCACTTTATTGGCTCGGCTATGCTCTCTGCCGCCGGGAACGAATACTTCCAACATCAGGGCGTTAGCCGAGATCGCAGCGCCGCATTGGGGGTGATGTTTTCGTTAAGTCTGGGGGCATCGAAAGAGCTTTGGGATAGCCGCCCGGCAGGGAGCGGCTGGAGCTGGAAAGATTTTGCGTGGGATGCTGCCGGCGCCACAACCGGCTATGCGGTGTGGCAGCTGGCACAACATTAATCCTACAGGCGTAATCCTTTTCCTTTGCGATGCAGCATCAGCGACACAAGGAATGCCAGCGCCGTCATCGCGGTAACGTACCAGAAGAAAGCTGACTCCACGCCAATTGATTTCAGCGACAGCGCAACATACTCCGCAGAGCCGCCAAACAAGGCATTCGCTACTGCGTAAGATAACCCCACACCTAACGCACGAACCTGCGCCGGGAACATCTCGGCTTTCAGGATCCCGCTGATCGAGGTATAGAAACTGGTGATCAACAACGCGCACATCACCAGTGCGAACGCGGCAAACGGAGAGGTAACATTTTGCAGTGCAGAAAGAATCGGTACGGTGAACAGCGTCGCCAGTGAGCCAAAGCAGAGCATTGAAGCACGGCGACCAATCTTGTCAGAGAGCAAACCAAACAGCGGCTGGGCCAGCATGTAGACGAACAACGCGGCGGTCATGATGATGCTGGCGACTTTCGGATCCATGCCTGCGGTATTGACCAGGTACTTCTGCATATAGGTAGTGAAGGTGTAGAAAATCAGCGAGCCACCGGCGGTAAAACCGAGCACCATGATGAAGGCTTTGCGATTACGCCACAACCCCTTAAAGGAACCCGCTTCCTTCAGCGTACGCGTTTCTTTATGCGACGTTTCATCCAGTTGACGACGCAGCCACAGCGCCACTACCGCTAACACCGCACCCAGCGCAAACGGAATGCGCCAACCCCAGCTGTGCAGATCTTCACTGCTCAGGACATTTTGCAGGAGCACAACAACCAGCAGCGCCAGCAGCTGGCCACCAATCAGCGTGACATACTGGAATGAGGCATAGAACCCTTTGCGGCATTCTACGGCGACTTCACTCATATAGGTTGCGCTGGTTCCGTATTCCCCACCGACAGAGAGCCCCTGGAACAACCGCGCCAGCAGAAGCAGCGCAGGAGCCCAGGTTCCGATCGTGTCGTATCCCGGCAGGCAGGCAATCACCAGAGAGCCGAAGCACATCATGCAGACAGAGATCAGCATCGACTTTTTACGCCCATGACGGTCCGCAATACGGCCAAACATCCAGCCGCCAATGGGGCGCATCAAAAAGCCTGCGGCAAAAACACCGGCGGTTTGTAACAACTGGGTCGTGGTATTGCCGGTTGGGAAAAAGATGTGGGCAAAATAGAGGGAACAGAAGGAATAGACGTAAAAATCAAACCATTCGACAAGGTTCCCTGATGAAGCCCCGACGATAGCCATAACACGGCGACGGGTATCGTGATCGGTGAGCGACTGCTCGGCGGCTACGCTGGATTCGGTCATTATAATTATGCTCCTGCTGCAGGTGTTTTATCTGTCTTACCGGGCGTAACTCGTCACGCAGATAAATTTTCAGTGAACGAAATGTTATATAATTGTTATTAATTATTTTGCGATATCTATCACGTTTTTATTAGCAAGGTAACAAATTAGGATTAGCTGTAGCGGGAGTATTTTGGGGGGGAGATTGTGCGCGCTATGTTGCCCGGTGGCGCTTGCGCTTACCGGGCCTACCGTGTTCAGGCTCGCACCGTTTAACTTATTTTTCGCACCAGCGCAAAAAGGCCATCCTTTCGGATGGCCTTCTGCTTTATTTGATGCCTGGCAGTTCCCTACTCTCGCATGGGGAGGCCCCACACTACCATCGGCGCTACGGCGTTTCACTTCTG
>CAJYVI010000117.1 GCA_913778145.1 uncultured Pseudocitrobacter sp. | reverse complement strand
TACGCAGGTTATACATGGAGTCAATTTTATGGATGTAGACAATACTGTCTTCATCCAGTGCGCCAAGGTGAATCGTCTCTTTGGTCAGGCGAGAGAGTTCACGCATCTGAATGTCTGCGCTACGAATTAAATCGACGTTTTGTAATGCGCGCGCGCCAAGCTCAAATAGCTTAAGCGTTAACGAATACTTTTCAGATTCCCCTTCCTGGGCAACGTATCCCAATGATTTCATGGTTTGCAAAAAGCGATAAACAGTGCTTTTCGACATCATGACACGCTGCGACAGTTCGGTAATTCCGATTTCGCGCTCTTCACCAAGCGCCTGCAGGATGCCAAAAACCTTCAATACTGAAGAGACAGAATCTGGCTGTTTATCCAAATCTGCAACTGCCATTTATCACCTCATCGCAACTGTTTTATAAAAATTAGAACCGGTTTTTATTATAATTTCGCAAAGCGTTCGTCGCAATGAATCTTCTGCAACCTGGTTACAAATCTGCGACATACAGCCGAATAATCAATGCTAAAATAGTTTTCTGGCAAATAATTTCTCAAAAACCGCATTTTTCTCATGGATAAAAAATTGACTGATGGCTTACCTGTTCCCCAACGGTATGGCGCTATCCTGACCATTGTGCTCGGCATTACAATGGCGGTGCTCGATGGCGCTATCGCTAACGTGGCACTCCCCACCATTGCCAGCGATCTGCATGCCTCCCCGGCGGCGTCTATCTGGATAGTCAACGCCTATCAGATTGCTATCGTCATCTCGTTGCTGTCGCTGGCTTTTCTGGGGGATATGATTGGCTATCATCGAATCTACAAAATCGGCCTGATCGTCTTTACCCTCGCATCCGGGCTGTGCGCAATGTCGAATTCGCTGGAAATGCTAACGCTTTCTCGCGTAGCGCAGGGTCTGGGCGGCGCGGCGCTAATGAGCGTGAACACGGCGCTCATCCGGCTAATCTATCCGCAGCGTCAGCTTGGGCGCGGCATGGGGATCAACTCGTTTGTGGTTGCTGTCTCCTCCGCCGCCGGGCCGACCATTGCTGCGGCGATTCTCTCCGTGGCGTCATGGCAATGGCTGTTCCTCGTTAACGTGCCGCTGGGCATTATCTCCTGGCTACTGGCAGTGCGGTACCTACCGTCTAACGGCGCGCGCAGCCAGGCGACGCGCTTCGATTTACCAAGCGCCATCATGAATGCCTTGACGTTTGGTTTGCTGATCACCGCGCTGGGCGGGTTCGCGCAGGGGCAATCGACCACACAGGTGGTTGCGGAAGTCATTCTGCTGCTGATTGTCGGTTTCTTCTTCATCCGTCGTCAGTTGCGTTTACCCGTACCGCTATTACCGGTTGATTTATTACGTATCCCCCTGTTCTCACTTTCTATTTGCACCTCTATCTGTTCTTTCTGCGCACAGATGCTGGCGCTGGTGTCGCTTCCCTTTTTCCTGCAAACCATGATGGGACGCAGCGAAGTTGAAACCGGCTTGCTGTTAACGCCATGGCCTTTAGCAACGATGGTAATGGCGCCGCTGGCCGGGTATTTGATTGAGCGAGTTCATGCCGGATTCCTTGGCGCACTGGGCATGGCGGTAATGGCCTGCGGATTGTTTGCGCTCGCCCTGTTGCCCTCATCGCCTTCCGATCTGGATATTATCTGGCGCATGATCCTGTGCGGTGCCGGATTTGGTCTGTTTCAGTCGCCGAACAACCACACTATTATCTCTGCTGCGCCTCGTTCGCGTAGCGGTGGTGCGAGCGGAATGCTGGGCACGGCTCGCCTGCTCGGGCAAAGCACCGGCGCGGCGCTGGTGGCGTTGATGTTTAATGCGTTTGGCGATAGTGGGACACATGTATCGTTACTGCTGGCAGGGAGTCTGGCGGTGGTAGCGGCGCTATTTAGCGGGTTGAGAGTGACGCAACCGCGCGCACAAAGCTAAAAAAAAGCGCCTCAATCGAGGCGCTTTTGAATTATTTCAGGTATTCACCGGTACGCAGCGCTTCAATACGCTTGTCCAGCGGCGGGTGAGTCATAAACAGCTCACTCAGCGTTTTGGACTTACCGTTGATGCAGAAGGCCATCATGCTGCTGGCTTCCTGCGGCTCGTAGCTGGTTTTCAGACGCTGCAGGGCCGCAATCATTTTTTCACGCCCTACCAAACGTGCTGAACCGGCATCCGCGTGGAATTCACGGTGACGCGAGAACCACATGGTGATGATGCTGGCCAGAATACCGAACACCAGTTCAAGGACCATAGAAACAGCGAAATAGATAAGCGGGTTACCGTTGCCGCCCTCTTCACCTTCATCACGGTTGCCGCTCAGGAAGCCGGCGGCAATCTGCGCAATCACGCGCGAGATGAAGATTACGAAGGTGTTCACCACGCCCTGAATCAGCGTCATGGTCACCATATCACCATTTGCCACGTGACTGATTTCGTGAGCGATGACCGCTTCCGCTTCGTCACGGCTCATGTTCTGCAACAGACCGGTACTGACCGCCACCAGGGACGCATCACGGCGCGCGCCGGTAGCACAGGCGTTGATATCCGGCGCGTGATAAATAGCGACCTGCGGCATACCAATACCAGCCTGACGCGATTGTTGCGCCACGGTATCCATCAGCCAGCGCTCCGTCTCGTTGCGCGGCTGCTCAATCACTTCCCCACCCACCGATTTCAGGGCCATCCATTTCGACATCATCAGCGAAACGATAGAACCACCAAAACCAAAGAGCAGCGCCATAATCAGCAGGCCCGTCATGCTGCTCGACTGAATTCCTGTCAGGCTTAGCACCAGCCCAAACACAACCATCACAGCAAGGTTGGTCAACAGGAAGAGCGCGATTCGCATCATAATTTACTTTTAACCTCGTTTTAACAAAACGCACTATGCGATTACCCACATCGTATGGGTATTGCGGCTATTTTCAAGCATCCGGCGTGCGTAAGTCACCAGAAAGACACAACTTTACACAATTGAAAATCTGGCTGACGGAAGGATGAAGAACAAAAAGAAACAGGCACAATCTCTTGTGCCT
>CAJYVI010000116.1 GCA_913778145.1 uncultured Pseudocitrobacter sp. | reverse complement strand
GCCCCACATCAGGGTACAGATGGCAAACAACAGCAGCGCATCTTTGCGGTTCGTTCGCGGCGCCTGAATCGCACCGCCAATCATCACTTTCTCTTTACGCATGGTAGGCAGAAATAGCCAGACCATGGCTCCGCAAACCACAAATGCGCCAGCAGCTGCCAGATACATCGTCGTGAAGCCAAATCCCATTGCCAGCGCATAGGAAAGCGGTGGGCCAATAACCCAGGCCAGAGAGACCTGGGCGCGCATAATGGAACTGAACATTACCGCTTCGCGCCCCGTTTTATCGGCATGCTCGCGCGCAAGTGCAAACATCTGCGGGTTCGCGGTAGAGCCAAAGCTGCTGAGGAACACGCCGACAAAGAGAAGAATAAAGTAGTTGCGATTCCAGGCGAAGAGAATGCAAGCCATCACGCCAAGCAGGCAGCAGAAAACAATCAGGTTTTTACGATCGCCGCGCTTATCCGACCAGGTGGCCAGCAACTGGCTGACGAAAATACCGATGACTGCGCTACCGGTAAAGAAAAAACCCACCATCGCCGGGCGAACATGGACTTCATTGCTTAAAAACAGACTCAGGGTCGGCGTTTGCAGCGCCCCGGCGATACCGGTTAAAAACGCGACAATCAGAAACGACGATGAGGTGAAATCAAACGAACGTCGGGGGGCGGCGGTAGAGCTGTTGTGCATATTTTGTAATCGCTAGCGTGACAGGAGGCGGGAGTTTACGTCGCCACTCAGAAAATGAACAGTCATCTAAATCAAATTCCGCACAGAAAAACTAAAAAGCTATTTCAAAATAATTCTCACTCAAGCTGACGGTTGCTGACGCTCAATAATCAACGTATTTCAGCGTCAGCAGATGTGGTATGAATGCTAATAAAATGTGCTGTAGATCTAACTTTAAACATCAGAAATTCAACTTATCTTGCAGACTGGTTAAGAAAGGGACAGACTCCATTGAAACGTTTCAGCGTCATCCGACCTTTCTTTCGGAATAAGGTGACGCCTTTTTTCTCATGTTAGCTGAAACGATTCAATTCAGCAGGAGAGGAGAACCATGTTCCAGTTATCTGTTCAGGATATTCATCCCGGTCAGCAGGCCGCGGATAAAGAAGAGGCTATTCGGCAGGTTGCTTCAGCACTGGTCAGTGCGGGCAACGTGGCGGAAGGCTACGTCGCCGGGATGCTGGCGCGTGAGCAACAAACGTCCACTTTCTTAGGCAATGGCATCGCCATTCCGCACGGTACCACCGACACGCGCGACCAGGTGCTGAAAACCGGCGTGCAGGTTTATCAGTTCCCGCAGGGCGTAACCTGGGGCGAAGGGCAAACGGCATATGTGGCTATCGGCATTGCCGCAAGTTCAGATGAACATCTGGGTCTGCTGCGTCAGCTGACGCACGTGCTGAGCGACGACTCGGTTGCTGAACAGCTGAAAAGCGCCACTACGGCGGAAGAGCTGCGCGCGTTGCTGATGGGCGAAAAGCAGAGCGAATCGCTGAAGCTTGATAACGACACCCTGTCGCTGGATGTCGCAGCAAACGACCTGGTAACGCTGCAGGCGCTGAACGCCGCACGTCTGAAAGAGGCCGGAGCGGTGGATAGTGCGTTCGTTGCACACGCAATCAACGAACAGCCGCTGAATCTCGGTCAGGGTATCTGGCTGAGCGATGGCGTTAACGGCAACCTGCGTAGCGCCGTGGCGGTTAGCCGCGCCGCAAGCCCGGTCAGCGTGGGCGACTCTCAGGCCGCAATGTTGATTACCGTGGCAATGGCTGATGATCAACCGACAGCCGTGCTCAGCCGACTGAGCAATCTGCTGCTGGAAAATAAAGCTGAACGTCTGCTGAAAGCCGATGCCGCCACGGTACTGGCGCTGCTGACCAGCGACGATGCGGCAGCGGAAGACGTATTAAGCGAAGAGTTTGTGGTGCGCAACGAGCATGGTTTACATGCGCGTCCGGGCACCATGTTAGTCAATACAATCAAACAGTTCAGCAGTGATATCACCGTCACCAACCTTGATGGCAGCGGTAAACCGGCGAACGGTCGTAGTTTGATGAAAGTCGTTGCACTCGGCGTGAAGAAAGGCCATCGCCTGCGCTTCACCGCTCAGGGGGACGATGCTCGTCAGGCACTGGACGCAATTGGAGAGGCGATCGCCTCTGGCCTCGGGGAGGGCGCATAAATGAGCAGACGCGTTGCAACAATCACACTGAATCCGGCCTACGATCTGGTTGGCTTCACGCCAGAAATTGAACGTGGCGAAGTTAACCTGGTACGCACTACCGGCCTGCACGCCGCAGGTAAAGGGATTAACGTTGCAAAAGTGCTGAAAGACCTGGGCATCGATGTCACCGTCGGTGGCTTCCTCGGTAAAGACAACCAGGACGGTTTTCAGCAACTGTTCAGCGAACTCGGTATCGCTAACCGTTTTCAGGTGGTGCAGGGGCGTACCCGCATCAACGTCAAGTTGACGGAAAAAGACGGCGAAGTCACCGACTTCAACTTCTCTGGTTTCGATGTGACCGCCGCAGACTGGGAACGTTTTGTTAACGACTCCCTGAGCTGGCTGGGTCAGTTCGACATGGTATGCGTCAGCGGCAGCCTGCCGGCGGGCGTCAGCCCGGAAGCCTTTACCGACTGGATGACGCGCCTGCGCAGCCAGTGCCCGTGCATTATCTTCGACAGCAGCCGTGAAGCACTGGTAGCAGGCCTGAAAGCTGCGCCGTGGCTAGTTAAGCCGAACCGTCGTGAGCTGGAAATCTGGGCGGGTCGCAAGCTGCCGGAAATGAAAGACGTGATCGACGCGGCTCATGCCCTGCGTGAACAGGGTATCGCCCATGTGGTGATTTCCCTCGGCGCAGAAGGCGCGCTGTGGGTGAATGCATCCGGTGAATGGATCGCTAAACCGCCGTCAGTAGACGTTGTTAGCACCGTTGGGGCAGGCGATTCCATGGTCGGCGGCCTGATTTACGGCCTGCTGATGCGTGAATCCAGCGAGCACACACTGCGTCTGGCAACAGCGGTGGCGGCACTGGCGGTCAGCCAGAGCAATGTCGGCATTACCGATCGTACCCAACTGGCGGCCATGATGGCACGCGTTGACTTACAACCGTTTAATTAACAGCAGGAGAGAGATCATGAGAACGCTGCTGATTATTGATGCCGGACTCGGCCAGGCTCGCGCCTACATGGCGAAAACCCTGCTGAGCGCGGCGGCGCAAAAAGCAAAGCTCGAACTGATTGATAACCCGAACGATGCGGAACTGGTGATTGTGCTGGGGTCAGCCCTTCCGGCGGACAACGCGCTGGCCGGGAAGAAAGTGTATCTGGGCGATATCAATCGCGCAGTCGCGCACCCGGAATTGTTCCTTGGCGAAGCTAAAGGCCACGCCGTGCCTTACGAAGCCCCTGCCATTGCGGCACCGACGACCTCCGGCGCGGTAAAACGCATCGTGGCGGTAACCGCGTGCCCGACCGGTGTCGCACATACCTTTATGGCGGCGGAAGCGATTGAAACGGAAGCCAAAAAACGCGGTATGTGGGTGAAAGTGGAAACCCGCGGCTCCGTGGGCGCAGGCAATGCCATTACCCCAGAAGAAGTTGAGCAGGCCGATTTGGTTATCGTGGCGGCGGATATCGAAGTGGATCTGGCGAAGTTTGCCGGTAAACCGATGTATCGCACCTCGACCGGCCTGGCGCTGAAGAAAACGGCGCAGGAATTTGATAAAGCCGTTGCCGAAGCGAAGCCGTATCAACCGACCGGCCAAACTCAGGCTGCGGCCAGCGCGAAGAAAGAGGGCGGCGGCGCTTATCGCCACCTGCTGACCGGCGTTTCTTACATGCTGCCGATGGTGGTTGCGGGCGGCCTGTGTATCGCGCTCTCCTTTGCCTTTGGTATCAAAGCGTTTGAAGTGCCGGATACGCTGGCAGCCGCGCTGATGCAAATCGGCGGTGGTTCAGCCTTTGCCCTGATGGTACCAGTGCTGGCGGGCTTCATTGCCTTCTCAATTGCTGACCGTCCTGGCCTGACGCCAGGTCTGATTGGCGGTATGTTAGCGGTGAGCACCGGTTCTGGCTTCATCGGCGGTATTATCGCGGGCTTCCTGGCCGGTTACGTGGCGAAAGCCATCAGTACGAAGCTGAAACTGCCGCCGAGCATGGAAGCACTGAAACCGATTCTGATCATTCCGCTGATCTCCAGCCTGATTGTAGGCCTGGCGATGATCTACCTGATCGGTAAACCGGTTGCCGGCATTCTGGCGGGCCTGACGCACTGGCTGCAAACCATGGGCACGGCAAATGCTGTCCTGCTGGGCGCCATCCTCGGCGGTATGATGTGTACCGACATGGGCGGCCCGGTGAACAAAGCGGCTTACGCGTTCGGCGTTGGTCTGCTCAGTACGCAAACCTACGCGCCGATGGCGGCAATTATGGCCGCAGGCATGGTGCCACCGTTGGCGATGGGCGTTGCCACGCTGGTTGCGCGTAACAAGTTCGATAAAGGTCAGCGCGAAGGTGGTAAAGCGGCGCTGGTGCTGGGCCTGTGCTTCATCTCCGAAGGGGCAATTCCTTTCGCGGCGCGTGACCCGATGCGTGTTCTGCCATGCTGTATTGTCGGCGGGGCAATCACCGGTGCTATCTCCATGGCGGTCGGCGCAAAACTGATGGCTCCGCACGGCGGTCTGTTTGTTCTGCTGATCCCAGGCGCAATCACCCCAGTTCTGGGTTATCTGCTGGCGATTGTGGCGGGTACGCTGGTGGCGGGCTTGTCTTACGCGGTGCTGAAACGCGCTGACGCGGAAGGGGTAGTGAAAGCGGCGTAAGCACGTTCTTAAAGATAAAAAGGGCCGATTTTTCGGCCCTTTTGTATATCAGGCTTCTGCCGTTTCAGTCTGCTGTGCCTTCAGCCACGCAATCTCTTCCGCCCAGATATCCGGGTTTGTGGTTTCCAGAATCAGCGGTATACCGTCAAAACGGCTGTCCTGCATAATCCAGCGAAACGCATCATGGCCAATATTCCCTTCGCCGAGGCTGTTATGGCGGTCGACGCGGCTGCCGAAGGCGCTTTTGGCATCATTGAGGTGCATGCCGCGCAGATAGTTAAAGCCCACGATGCGTTCAAATTCGGCAAAGGTTTTTGTACATTCGTCAGGGGTACGCAGATCGTATCCGGCGGCAAAAGCGTGGCAGGTGTCAATGCAGACGCCCACGCGGGATTTATCTTCTACGCCATCGATGATGGCCGCGAGGTGCTCGAATTTAAAGCCGAGGTTGCTGCCCTGACCGGCAGTGTTTTCAATCACGGCGGTCACACCTTCGGTTTGCGCCAGGGCGATGTTGATGGATTCAGCGATACGCGCCAGACATTTATCTTCATCAATTTGCATCAGGTGGCTGCCGGGGTGGAAGTTCAGAAGCGTCAGGCCAAGTTGCTGGCAGCGGCTGAGCTCATCAATAAAGGCTTCGCGGGATTTCTCCAGCGCTTCTTCCACAGGGTGACCAAGGTTAATCAGATAGCTGTCGTGGGGAAGGATCTGCGCGGCGGTGTAGTGATATTTTTCGCAGGCCGCTTTGAACTCATCAATCACTTCGGTGGTGAGGGGCGCGGCGCGCCACTGGCGCTGATTTTTGGTGAACAGGGCGAAAGCGGTCGCTTCTAATTCTGCTGCACGAATGGCGGCGTTGGCTACGCCGCCGGAGGCGCTTACGTGCGCTCCAATGTATTTCATAACGACTCCTGTTAAACCCGCCAGAGGAGGGAAATCAAACCGTAATCATAGCGGGTTAACAGGGATAAGTCGTGAGGGATTATGCCATCAGCGCGTGGACTGCAAGGTTGATAGCGCCACCACCGACAATTAACCAGACGAACAGGACAAGCGCCATCAGCAGCGGTTTAGCCCCCGCTTTTTTCAGCGCGCTTACGTGGGTGGTTAAGCCCAACGCAGCCATCGCCATTGCCAGCAGAACCGTATCCAGCGTCACCAGCACATCCACTACGGTTTTCGGCAACAGGTGGAAGGAGTTGAAAATCGCGACCACAATGAACAGCACCGCAAACCAGGGGATAGTAATTTTAC
>CAJYVI010000115.1 GCA_913778145.1 uncultured Pseudocitrobacter sp. | reverse complement strand
AGGCAACTTGAATGATGACGTGTATGTCCATGTGAATAAAGAAACAGCGGACAAGCCGCTGTTTCTTTCCTTTAAAAATCAATTTGTTATTCAGTTACGATTGTTTGTACTTGTGCGGGGCCGGGGTTATACCATCCCCAGCCGCCATACCCGTAGCCTCCGCGCCACGGATGCGGACCGTAGAACCAGGGATCAATCGGCTGCGGCGGCATCACCACCTGCTGGGTCACGCGCCAGCGTTTATAGCCGGTGACCTGAACACGCAGATATTTGTAGGCGGTATTGCCAATCTTGCCTTCCACCGTGCCCGCAATAGGGCCGACAACCGTCACCAGTTGCCCACGGAAATCGACCGGGTCGAGGAAACCATTAACATCGGCATAAATTCGCCCGCGCGAAGGTTCGCCAAGAATCGGGCGCGCACCGCTATCGAGGGGTACGGTAGCAATTTCCAGACGTGTATTACCGTTGGTATTCTGCACATTGACCACTTTCCCACCGAAACGGGACTCCTGGCCGACATACAGCTGCGGCGATGCCATTACGCGCACCAGATCCTGCTGCGGCGTTGGGCTGCTGCCCTTAATAGCATCCGGCACGCTGACGCAGCCACTCAGTGCGACGGCAATAAGCCCCGCCAGAGCAATGCGAACGACCGCTTTTTGACCCGCCATGATGCAACTCCTTTTCTCAGTATTTACTTACTAAGATTCATTCACGGCCCGGAAGTTTCTTCCATGCCACTTCGTTGCGTAAATATTTAGGTTCGGCTTTTTCCACGGCAACGGTTTTCCCCTGCTCCAGCAGGTAAACCGCGATGGGCAGCATATCTTCGGCGGCAGGCAGTAACACCTCGCCATCGGTTAACGTGAGATGCGTAGCGTCGGCGGCCAGTTCAGGCCATGCCGGCCATCCGGTCCCCACGGTGACCCATTCACCGGACAACTGCATGAGGCGTTCTTTAACTGCTTCTGGTTTCAGTACCGCTTCACTCTCTTCGCCGTGCCAGATGCCCTGTTCGTCACGAACATACTCCGCCCAGTAGACTTCACCCATGCGGGCATCAATGGCTGCCAGCACGCGCGTCGCGCCGCTTTTGCGCAATGCCCCCTGCGCCATGGTCGCAAGCGTTGAGACGCCTATCATCGGCAATTCTGCGCCCAGCGCCAGCCCCTGCGCGATACCGATGCCGATACGCACACCGGTAAAACTGCCCGGCCCACGGCCAAACGCCAGCGCGTCCAGCTCCGCTAAAGTGACGCCGCTTTGGCTGAGAATATCCTGCACCACAGGCAGAATGCGTTGAGTGTGTTCACGAGGACAGAGTTCAAAATGAGCACAGATGTCACCGTTATTCCACAGGGCAGCCGAGCAGGCTTCCGTGGCGGTGTCGATAGCCAGAATTCGCATGATTCGTCGCGCTCTCGCAATTGCAGATCAATAAAATGGCGCGCATCTTAGCACACTTTGTACCAGGCTGCGCCCCTGTTAACGAATGGATGACATCGCCAGGAAACGAACCGCGCGCCCGATATCCCGCGTGCGCGGCGCTGGCGGCAGGCTGGCAAGAAAGGTTGCGCCGTACGGGCGCATCACCAGACGGTTGTCACAAATTACCAGCACGCCGCGATCGTCCGTATCACGGATCAAACGCCCGACGCCCTGTTTAAGGGTAATGACCGCATCCGGCAGCTGAACGTCTTCAAACGGATCGCCGCCGCGCAAACGACAGTCTTCCATTCGCGCCTTCAGCAACGGGTCATCCGGTGAAGTAAAAGGCAGTTTGTCGATGATCACCAACGAAAGCGCATCACCACGCACGTCGACGCCTTCCCAGAAACTGCTGGTCGCCACCAACAACGCGTTTCCGGCGCTGACAAACTGCTGCAGCAGCTGTCCTTTACTGGTTTCGCCCTGGAGTAATACCGGCAGCGTCATCGTAGCGCGGAACTGTTCGGCAAGGTCGCGCATCATGGCGTGTGAGGTACAGAGCATAAAACAGCGGCCATCGTTGGCTTCGATGATCGGTTTTAACATGGCCGCCAGATGACGCGCCGCCCCTGGCTGATTCGGTAACGGCAGGTTGCGCGGCACGCACAGCAGCGCCTGATGAGCGTAGTCAAACGGGCTTGGCAGCAGTAAGGAATGGGCTTCGCCGATACCGAGGCGATCGGTGAAGTGATGCAGATCGTCGTTAACCGAAAGAGTCGCCGAGGTAAAAATCCAGCTGCCCGGTTTCTGCGCCATCACTTCTTTGAATTTATCAGCCACCGTAAGCGGCGTCAGCGCCATCGTAAAGTGGCGTGAGTTGCACTCATACCAATAGCTGTAACCCGGCTGATTGACATCTTTCAGCCGCTTGAGTCGCGCACGATACAGCGTCGCCCGCTCAAAGGCCGCGTCCAGTAACGCAGAGCGCCCCAGCGATAGTTTGGCGACGTCATAACACAGCTCCAGCGCATCATCCAGCAGCAGCAACGCGCGCTGAATGGTGTTATCCGCCAGCAGCTCGCGCAGATTCCCGCGATAGCCAGGGTCGCCCAGTTGTAGGCGGAAATCCTGGGTAGCCTGCGCCAGGCGATCGGCACACTTTTGTAATTGCTGGGTGTCTTTCAGTTCCGTGCGGTAGGCAATGGTGATGTCTTTGGCGAGATCTAGCAGCTGTCGGCTGGAAAGCGACTGGCCAAAATACTGGCTGGCGATATCCGGAAGCTGATGCGCTTCATCGAAAATCATCACCTCGGCCTCAGGAATCAGCTCCCCGAAACCGCTCTCTTTGACCACCATATCGGCCAAAAACAGGTGATGGTTAACTACCACCACATCGGCGTCCATCGCTTTTTTACGCGCCTTCACCACAAAGCAGTCGGCGTACTGGGGGCAGTCGCTACCGAGGCAGTTGTCATTGGTGCTGGTCACCAGCGGCCAGGCCTGCGAATCTTCCGCAACGCTGACACAAGTGCTGATGTCGCCATCAATCGTTTGATTCGCCCACGAGCGCAGCAGAATAACATCGCTTAAGGTGTTGACGGGCAGATCGCCGCCCGCCAGCGCCTGCTGTTCAAGGCGTTCAATACACAAGTAGTTCGAACGCCCTTTCAGCAGCGCCAGTTTGCCTTTGAATTCCAGCGCTTTCGCCACCGTCGGCAAATCGCGACTGTAGAGCTGATCCTGCAACGCTTTTGAGCCGGTAGAGATGATCACCTTTTTATCGGCGCGCAGCGCGGGCGCCAGATAAGCGTAGGTTTTCCCGGTGCCGGTTCCCGCTTCCACCACCAACGGTTCGCCGTCGCTTATCGCCTGCGCCACGGCGTGCGCCATCTGGCGCTGCGGTTCGCGCGGTTTGAAACCGGTAATCGCTTTCGCTAACTGACCGTCTGCTGCAAAATCGTCCGTCACACTACCCCCTGTTTATTTGGACAGTGATTATGTCAGGCTGGCCGTGCTTTCGCCAGTCGAACGGGTGACGACCGGGCCACAATGTGGCACTCTTGCGCCCTCAAAGGAACTTCAAGAGAGGAAACTGCAATGACGATTACGCGTATTGATGCCGAAGCCCGCTGGTCAGATGTCGTGATTCACAACCAGACGCTGTACTACACCGGGGTACCGGAAAATCTGCAGGCAGATGCCTACGAGCAAACGGCGAACACGCTGGCGCAGATTGACGCGATTTTGCAAAAACAGGGTAGCGATAAAACCAAAATTCTTGATGCGACGATTTTTCTCGCCAACGGAGATGATTTCGCCGCAATGAATAAAGCATGGGATGAATGGGTTGTTGCGGGCCATGCGCCGGTGCGTTGCACCGTGCAGGCCAGACTGATGAAAGCGGAGTATAAGGTCGAAATTAAAATTATCGCCGCAGTGTAACTGCCCTACTCTTCTTCATCCTCATCTTCAAAACGCGCCACAATCTGCTCGCCCGTGTGGGTGGCGCGAATTTCTGCGGCGACCAGCGCAATCGCTTCGCCGCTGCTCATTCCCTGAGAAATGAGTTCATGAATACGTTCTACCGCTTGTTGCTGCTGCTCGTGGGTTAGCGAAGGTAATCCTGCAAACATGTTTGACTCCTGCTACATTGTTGGCGCTTATTATTTCACGCTGTCTGGGTTTGAGGAAGATGTTACTCCCTTCAATAATTACGTTACCGTGGCGACAGGATGCCGCTGAGCACTATTTTGCGCCGTTAAGCCACCAGCCGTGGGCGATGCTTTTGCACTCGGGCCATGCGAACCATCCACATAGTCGCTACGATATTCTGGTTGCGCAACCGCTCACCACACTGGTGACGCAAGGTGATACAACCACCATCACGCGTGGGCGTGAGCATACCGCGTTGACGCAGGATCCGCTCTCGCTTTTACAGGCTGAGCTGGATGCCTGTGCATTTAATACCGATTCGCTTCCCGATATGCCGTTTATCGGCGGTGCGCTGGGGCTGTTTGGCTACGATTTGGGTCGCCGTTTTGAAATCCTTCCGAACCATGCGCAGCAGGATATCGACCTGCCGGATATGGCGGTGGGTATTTATGACTGGGCGCTGATTGTCGACCATCATCGTCAAACGGTGACGTTGGTCAGTCAGCGTAACGCGCAGGCGCGCCTGGCCTGGCTGCTGCAACAGCAAGGGCAAACGGGGTTGCCGTTTACGCTGACCTCCGCGTGGCAGGCAAACATGAGCCGCGAAACGTATGGTGAGAAATTCCGCCAGGTGCAGGCATATCTGCACAGCGGCGATTGTTATCAGGTCAACCTGGCCCAGCGTTTTCAGGCGAGCTATACCGGCGATGAATGGCAGGCTTTCGTTAAGCTCAACCGCAGCAACCGCGCGCCGTTCAGCGCGTTTATCCGGCTGGATGAAGGCGCGATTTTAAGCCTTTCGCCGGAGCGGTTTATTCTGCTGGAGCACAGCGACATTCAGACGCGCCCGATTAAAGGCACGCTTCCCCGTCTGGCCGACGCCACTGAAGACGCCGCACAGGCTGAACGCCTGGCAAACTCGCCGAAAGATCGCGCCGAGAATCTGATGATTGTCGATTTGATGCGCAACGATATTGGCCGCGTCGCGGTGCCGGGCAGCGTTCGCGTGCCGGAACTGTTTGTGGTCGAGCCCTTCCCGGCAGTGCACCATTTGGTGAGTACTATTACCGCAACCTTGCCGGATACGCTCCACGCCAGCGACCTGCTGCGCGCGGCGTTTCCAGGTGGTTCGATTACCGGCGCGCCGAAGGTGCGGGCCATGCAGATTATCGACGAACTCGAACCGCATCGCCGTAACGCCTGGTGCGGCAGCATCGGGTATCTCAGCGCCTGCGGCAACATGGATACCAGCATCACCATTCGCACCGTTACCGCCTGGCGCGGGCAGGTTTACTGTTCCGCCGGGGGTGGTATTGTGGCAGACAGCAACGAAGCCGCGGAATATCAGGAAACGTTTGATAAAGTTAACCGTATTCTGCATCAACTGGAGTCGTAACCATGGCATCCCCTGCTCTGAACCTGGATGATTTTCTTTCCCGCTTTCAACTGCTGCGCCCGCAGGCGAGCCGCATGACGGTCAATCAACGCCAGGCGGCGGTGCTGGTACCGATTGTGCGGCGCCCCGAGCCGGGTTTGCTGTTAACCCAGCGTTCAGCGAAGTTGCGCAAACATCCCGGTCAGGTGGCCTTCCCCGGCGGCGCGGTCGATAGCACCGATGCGTCGCTGATTGCCGCCGCGCTGCGAGAAGCGCAGGAAGAGGTCGCCATTCCGCCAGAGAGCGTTGAAATCATCGGTATGCTGCCGCCGGTCGATAGTGTGACCGGTTTTCAGGTCACGCCGGTTGTCGGCGTGATCCCGCCAAATTTGCATTATCACGCCAGCGTCGATGAAGTATCATCCGTTTTCGAAATGCCGCTGGCGGAGGCCCTGCGGCTCGGGCGTTACCATCCGCTCGACATTCATCGCCGAGGCGATTCACACCGTGTATGGCTTTCGTGGTACCAGCACTATTTTGTCTGGGGCATGACCGCCGGCATAATCCGTGAACTGGCCTTACAAATAGGCGTGAAACCCTGACTATACTTAGCGTAACAGGAAGATGTTCGGTATTAGTAAAACAGGATCGATTCATTAGTTTAATTCATGTGAATAGTTCAGCCGAATATCCGGTTCCCTCATACACTATGCGCAATTATAACATCGTTGCCGCAACACGCTGGTAACCCTGTCAGGAGTAAGAAAGTGATTAGTATATTCGACATGTTCAAGGTGGGGATTGGCCCCTCATCTTCCCATACTGTAGGGCCGATGAAAGCGGGCAAGCAGTTCGTCGATGACCTGGTCGAAAAAGGTTTGATTGATGATGTTACCCGCGTGGCGGTTGACGTCTACGGTTCGCTCTCGTTAACCGGTAAAGGTCACCATACTGATATCGCCATTATCATGGGCCTGGCGGGCAATCAGCCTGCGACGGTCGATATTGATGCTATTCCCGCGTTTATCCGCGACGTCGAAACCCGTGGCCGTCTGCTGCTGGCGCAGGGGCGCAAAGAAGTCGACTTCCCGAAAGATAACGGCATGCGTTTCCACAATGGCAACCTGCCGCTGCATGAAAACGGCATGCAGATCCACGCCTGGGCGGGTGAAACTGAAGTCTACAGCAAAACCTATTACTCCATCGGCGGCGGTTTTATCGTTGATGAAGAACATTTCGGCAAAGATGCGGTAGATGAGGTCAAAGTGCCTTATCCGTTTGCTTCCGCGACCGAAATGCTGAACTACTGCAAAGAGACCGGTCTGTCGGTTTCTGGCATGGTGATGCAGAACGAGCTGGCGCTGCACAGCAAAAAAGAGATTGAAGAGTACTTCGCTAACGTCTGGCAGACCATGCAGGCCTGTATCGACCGTGGCATGAACACCGAAGGTGTGCTGCCAGGCCCTTTGCGCGTACCGCGTCGCGCCTCCGCACTGCGTCGCCTGCTGGTCGCCAGCGATAAGCTTTCTAACGACCCGATGAACGTGGTCGATTGGGTGAATATGTTCGCACTGGCGGTGAACGAAGAGAACGCCGCCGGGGGCCGCGTGGTCACCGCGCCAACCAACGGTGCCTGCGGGATCGTGCCTGCGGTGCTGGCCTATTACGATCACTTTATTGAATCCGTCAGTCCGGATATCTATATTCGTTACTTCCTCGCCGCCGGGGCAATTGGCGCGCTCTATAAAATGAACGCCTCTATTTCCGGTGCGGAAGTGGGTTGTCAGGGTGAAGTGGGCGTAGCCTGCTCGATGGCGGCGGCTGGCCTTGCAGAACTGCTGGGCGCCAGCCCGGAACAGGTTTGCGTGGCGGCGGAAATCGGCATGGAACACAACCTGGGGCTGACCTGCGACCCGGTTGCCGGTCAGGTTCAGGTACCGTGCATTGAACGTAACGCTATCGCGTCAGTGAAGGCGATTAACGCCTCACGTATGGCGATGCGCCGCACCAGCGAGCCGCGCGTGTCTCTCGATAAAGTCATCGAAACGATGTATGAAACCGGGAAAGATATGAACGCCAAATACCGCGAAACCTCTCGCGGCGGGCTGGCGATAAAAGTACAGTGTGACTAACCCCTCCTCGCCCATCTTTGGATGGGCGATTTATTTCTCTCTTTTCCCTCACTTTTTCCTTTACGCACCGCTAAACTTGGTTGTGTTGCCGTAAACGGCTTTGGCCAGGTATTGAGCATCGGATATGCAATCTGCGCACTGGATAGTAAAACAATATCTCCATAAGCGTATTCTTCTCTGCGCCCTGGTCGCGCTGGGCGTCTTTGCGCTTACGTTGAGTATTGGATTTATTTTACAGCGTAGCGAAAATAAACAGCAGATCGAAAATTACACCCTGCGCGCGGTCGCAACCATGGATAAGATCCTTCAGAACCTGGAAAAAGAACGAGTTCGCCTGCAGCCGCTTATCGGATCTCCCTGTAATAACAGTCCGTTACAGCTTCGTCAGCAGGTGGCGATGTTAAAAATCGCGCGCTCTATTTTCCTCGTTAAAGACGGAATACTTTACTGCTCCAGCGCCTTTGGCGAACGCGACATTCCGTTGCGCAAACTGCAGCCGAGGTTAGCGGATAGCAAGCCGAAAATGATCCTCACCATAGATCGTTCGCTGGTCAAAGGAAGTCCCGTCTTGATGCAATGGTTCCCGGCAGCGCAGGATGCTCAAAACGGTGCGGTGATCGGCATCAACATTGATTTGGTCAGCGAAATGATGCTCGCGCCTTTTCCGCCGTTGATCACCCGCGTCAGCCTGGGCATCGATAACGCTTATTTTATGGATGACGTTGGCATTACCGCACAGCGACTGCAAAACAAGGGCGAGATGCTCTATTCGCGTACATCGCTTGCCTACCCCTTCAGCATTGCCGTCAGCGGCCCCTCATTCTGGAAGCTCGCGCTACACGAATTACCCGGCAGGCTGCCACTCGCGCTGATCTTCAGCCTGCTTTTCGCATGGATTACCTGGATTGCCACCGCCAGACGCATGAGCTTTTCCTGGGAAATCAACATGGGAATTGCCCAGCGCGAATTTTCTCTTTTCTGCCAGCCGCTGCTGAACACCCGCGCCCAACGCTGCGACGGCGTGGAGATCCTGCTGCGCTGGAACAACCCGCGTCTGGGGCCGATCGCGCCGGATGTATTTATCCCCATCGCCGAAGCGAAAAACCTTATCTTGCCGCTGACGCGCTACGTGCTGAACGAAACAGCACAGCAGTTGCACTATTTTCCCGCTGACCCTAAATTCCATATCGGCATTAACGCCGCCGCCGCGCATTTTCGCGATGAGAAGCGGCTACTCGAGGACCTGAATAATTTGTGGTTTAGCGTAAATCCCATCGTCCAGTTAACTATTGAACTGACCGAGCGCGATGCCCTGCACGACGTGAACAGTGCGCTTTTACGCGAACTGCACAGCAGAAAGGTCCAACTGGCGATTGATGATTTCGGCACCGGCAACAGCTCGCTGTCGTGGCTGGAGAAACTGCACCCCGATGTGCTGAAAATTGATAAGTCGTTCACCCATGCGATTGGTACCGATGCGGTGAACTCGACGGTGACGGATATTATTATTGCGCTGGGGCAGCGCTTGAACATTGAACTGGTTGCTGAAGGAGTGGAGACGCCGGAACAGGCGAACTATTTACAACGTCACGGCGTCCATTTACTGCAAGGTTATCTCTACGCGCCGCCAATGCCGCTGGCGGAATTTCCGCAGTGGCTGGCAGAGCATAACGGGCCAGCATCGCCCGTTATGCCTTAATCGTTCGCGTTACTCCTCTTCGTCATATTCTGACGATTGCTTCACTACGCGCACCTGATCGATGCGGTAGTTATTGGCTTCAGTGATAGTTATCTGCAACGGAGCCAGTTCAATCACATCGCCTACTTTCGGGATATGACCGTTAACGGCGATGACCAGACCCGCAACGGTGGCGATATCTTCTTCTTCATTCACCAGGTTATCGATATTCAGCGCCTGTTGCAGCGCGTGTAAATCGGTACCGCCCTTCACCACCCAGCCTTCACCATCGGCGACAATTTCCGGGGTTTCATCAGCATCCGGGAATTCCCCCGCAATGGCTTCGAGCACGTCCAGCGGCGTCACCAGACCCTGAACCACACCGAATTCGTTGGTAACCATGACGAAGCTGCCTTTTGCCCGGCGCAGCACGCCCAGCAGGTTAATCGGGTCAAGCGTGTCCGGCACCACAATAGCCGGATGCGCCGAGGCAATAGCCGCCACGTCATCACCCGCTTCCAGCGCCACCAGCATCTCTTTGGCACGCACGATACCGATCACTTCATCCAGTTCACCACGACACACCGGGAACAGGCTATGCGGCGAGGAAAGTAACTGTTCGCGTATTTCCTCTTTGCTGAGGTCGGCATCGACCCAACTGATTTCACCGCGCGGCGTCATAATGCTGCGCAGGGAACGTGAAGCCAGCGTCAGCACGCCGTTAATCATGTAGCGTTCTTCTTCGGCAAACGCGCCTTCCGGCACCGGTACAGGCGCCTGACTATCGCCTTCCTGCTGCGGGCTGGCCTGTTTACGGCTGCCCATCAGGCGCAGAATGGCATCCGCCGTACGCGCGCGCAGCGGCAGCGTGGACTGGTGGCGGATAAAGTTACGACGCGCAATCTGGTTAAACAGTTCGATGATGATGGAGAAACCAATCGCCGCGTACAGGTAACCTTTAGGAATGTGGAATCCGAAACCTTCCGCGACAAGGCTCAAGCCAATCATCAGCAGGAAGCTCAGACAGAGCACTACCACCGTCGGATGCTGGTTGACGAAACGCGTCAGCGGCTTGGAAGCCAGCAACATCACGCCCATCGCAATCACCACGGCCGCCATCATGACAGGCAGGTCGTTCACCATACCGACCGCGGTAATCACCGCGTCCAGTGAGAAGACGGCGTCCAGCACCACAATTTGCAGTACCACGACCCAGAAGCTGGCGTAGCCTTTACCGTGACCGGCATCGTGCTGGCGATTTTCCAGTCGTTCATGAAGCTCGGTTGTCGCTTTGAATAACAGGAACAAACCACCCAGCAGCATGATCAAATCACGCCCGGAGAACGAGTAATCCCACACGCTGAACAGCGGCGCGGTAAGCGTAACCATCCACGAGATCACCGAAAGCAGGCCCAGACGCATAATCAGCGCCAACGACAGGCCGATCAGGCGTGCCTTATCACGCTGTTTAGGCGGCAGTTTATCTGCAAGGATCGCGATAAAGACCAGGTTATCAATACCCAGTACGATTTCCAGGACGACAAGCGTCAACAAACCGGCCCAGATTGACGGGTCCATTAACAATTCCATGAGCGACTCCAGCTAACAAGATGACGCGTCATCGCGCTGTCAGATACAGGCGTGACAATTTCGGACAAAAGGGAACGGTGGCGCGGTTGGCCGGGATGCACTGCACAAATGTGCGAGATGAACGTGTAAAGGCGTCGGTGACGGTCCATACTTTGGGCTGCTGCCCTATACTCCTGCAAAATTAAACGGAAGCTAAACATAGCAAAAACTGATCACAATTTGGCAAAGATTTACCTGTCTTTGCAATAAGTAAGATTATTTTTTGCGCCGCAAAATAATTGGTCTCCTTTGATTAAATTACGGATCTTCATCACATTAATTATTTTTTCACTATCTAAAATAATTCTCGGTAGTTATTAATTTTTCTCTCAAACCCTTATCTGAATCGATTCGGTCACGATATCGCTTCAACAAGCATCAGCCCGCCTGATGCACGATAATAAAAGGAGGTAGCAAGTGACGATTGCTATTGTAATAGGCACACATGGTTGGGCAGCAGAACAACTGCTGAAGACAGCAGAAATGCTGTTGGGCGAGCAGGAAAATGTGGGTTGGATCGATTTCGTGCCTGGCGAGAACGCCGAGACGCTGATCGAAAAATACAACGCACAGCTGGCAAAGCTTGATACCAGCAAAGGCGTGTTGTTCCTCGTTGATACCTGGGGTGGAAGCCCGTTCAA
>CAJYVI010000114.1 GCA_913778145.1 uncultured Pseudocitrobacter sp. | reverse complement strand
CAATAACCGTGCGCAATTTTTCATAGCTGGTCCAGTTCGGATTGCGCCCGTTGTTATGTGCTCTGGCGCGCAGCACAAAGTTGACGATTTCATTACGGAAGTCTTTCGGGTTACTGATACCGGCAGGCTTCTCAATTTTTTCCAGCTCAGCGTTGAGCGATTCGCGGTCAAACAGCTGGCCGGTATCCGGATCGCGATACTCCTGATCCTGAATCCAGAAATCTGCGTAGGTGACATAGCGGTCAAAAATGTTCTGGCCGTATTCAGAGTAGGACTCCAGATAGGCGGTCTGAATCTCTTTACCGATAAACTCGGCGTATTTCGGGATCAGATAACCTTTCAGGAACTCAAGATAACGTTCCGCCATTTCCTGCGGAAACTGCTCGCGCTCAATCTGTTGTTCCAGTACATAGAACAGATGAACCGGGTTAGCCGCCACTTCTGCATGGTCGAAGTTGAACACGCGCGACAGAATTTTAAAGGCGAAACGGGTTGAAAGGCCGTTCATCCCTTCGTCCACGCCCGCATAGTCGCGATACTCCTGATACGACTTCGCTTTCGGGTCGGTATCTTTCAGGCTTTCACCATCATAGACGCGCATCTTGGAGTAAATGCTCGAGTTTTCAGGCTCTTTCAGACGCGACAGAATTGAGAAGCGCGACAGGGTTTCCAGCGTGCCAGGGGCGCACGGCGCGTGTACCAGCTCACTGTGGTTAAGCAGTTTTTCGTAAATTTTGATCTCTTCCGAAATCCGCAGGCAATAAGGCACTTTGACAATGTACACACGGTCAAGGAACGCCTCGTTGTTTTTGTTATTACGGAAGGTGACCCACTCCGATTCGTTGGAGTGTGCAAGGATAATACCGTTGAAGGGCAGGGCGGAGAGGCCCTCGGTACCGTTGTAGTTGCCTTCCTGTGTCGCGGTCAGCAACGGGTGCAACACTTTAATCGGCGCCTTGAACATCTCGACGAATTCCATGATCCCCTGGTTGGCGCGGCACAGCGCGCCAGAATATCCGTAGGCATCCGGATCGTTCTGCGCAAAGTGTTCCAGCTTACGGATATCCACTTTCCCGACCAGCGCCGAGATATCCTGGTTGTTTTCATCGCCTGGTTCGGTTTTTGCAATCGCTACCTGTTCCAGAATTGATGGCCACACTTTGACCACGCGGAATTTGGTGATGTCGCCGCCAAATTCATGCAGACGTTTTGCCGCCCACGGAGACATGATTGTACCGAGGTAGCGTGAAGGCACGCCGTACTCTTTTTCCAGAATCTGCGCATCTTCCTGCGGGTTAAACAGGCACAGTGGATGATCGTTTACCGGGCTGCGCTCGCCGTTGGCGCTCAGCACGTAAATAGGTACCCGCTGCATCAGGGATTTCAGTCGTTCCGCGAGGGACGATTTACCGCCACCCACCGGGCCCAGTAAATAGAGGATCTGTTTCTTCTCTTCCAGTCCCTGGGCGGCGTGCTTCAGGTAGGAGACGATTTGCTCAATCGCATCCTCCATGCCATAAAATTCTTCAAACGCCGGATAGCGTCCAATGACGCGGTTCGAAAACAGACGGGAAAGCCGTGGCTCCTGGGCAGTGTCGACCATTACAGGCTCACCAATAGCCATTAATAGCCGTTCTGCCGCATTAGCATAGGCACTGCGGTCTTGCCGACAAATGGTAAGAAACTCCTGCAGTGTGAACTCTTCGTCCTTGGCAGCTTCATAACGCTGGCGATAGTGATCGAATATATTCATGGCATGCCGTCCTTTCGTCTTTTTTAGCACAGGTGGTTAAGAGCCGTTCGTATGAATAGTGGAGGCTCCCGGAAGTGGTCTGCCGCACGACACTCGCTGTAAATCCTGCAACCGAAATCCCCGGCTGCTGCACTCTTCACGAAAACATGCCCTGCGATAACGACTTCTAAAAATAAGCGTAGATGGCATTTGGGAAACTTGCATGCTGTCAAAAACGAATTTCAATGACATATCAATAACTCATCAAAAAATACGGTCATTTATCCTTTTTGTTGAAATAAGAGATTTCTTTATGCTGTCACGTGTTTGCAAGCGCGCTGTCATTAATTCCCGAGACAATATCGAGTGATATTGTGCCATTTCAGGTAAAAAATTTGTGATAAGCGAATCGGGCGGGTACACTTCCGCCGCTGATAAGTTAAAAAAGGAATTACGGATTGTGAATAAAATCAAACTTCTGACGCTGGGCGTGTTGCTGGCTACTTCTGCAACTGCCGTGCAGGCTGAAAGCAAACTGACCCTGGGGGCAGGCGTTGGTGTCATTCAACATCCCTATAAACAGTACAGCAACGATGTTGTGCCGGTGCCGGTTCTGAACTACGAAAGTGAAAACTTCTGGTTCCGCGGCCTGGGCGGCGGTTACTACCTGTGGAACGACGGTACCGATCAACTTTCCCTGACCGCGTACTGGTTGCCGATGTACTTCAAGCCGAGCGACAGCGACAGCCATAAACTGCGCCGCCTCGACAGCCGCCACTCCACGCTGATGGCCGGTGTCTCCTGGTTCCACCATACCCAGTACGGTTCTCTGCGTACCACGCTTTCCGGCGATACGCTGGACAAAAGCAACGGTCTGATTTGGGATCTGGGCTGGATTTATCGCTACACCAACGGCAACCTGACGCTGACGCCAGGTATCGGTGTTGAGTGGAACAGCGATAACATGAACGACTACTACTACGGCGTATCGCATAAAGAATCGCGTAAAAGCGGCCTGCGCGACTACAGCGCTGATGGTGGCTGGAACCCGTATCTGGAGCTGAGCGCAAACTATCGCTTCCTCGGTAACTGGAGCGTATACGGTACTGCCCGCTACACCCGCCTGTCTGATGAAATCACTGACAGCCCGATGGTGGACAAAAGCTGGACCGGCCTGCTCTCAACCGGTGTCACATACACCTTCTGATTTCTGCATCGCTATACCCGGCCCGCCATTGGCGGGCTTTTTTTTGGCATTTTTCCCGAAACTGGCATCATAATTCAGGCAATTGACCAACATAACGGTGGGCAGTTTTCCTTTAGGGTAAGAGATAACAAAAGGAGGATGTTATGGCAGATAAAACGGTTTCGCTTGCCGGGCAACGGTTGCCGGCGATTGGGCAGGGGACCTGGTATATGGGCGAAGACGCTGGTGCGCGGCGTGAAGAAGCCATGGCGCTGCGGGCA
>CAJYVI010000113.1 GCA_913778145.1 uncultured Pseudocitrobacter sp. | reverse complement strand
ATTCCCCGGAAGCGATCTCCAGCGACAGGTTCTCAATAATGGTACTTTTATCATAAACCTTGTGAATGTTTTTCAGGCTTAGCGCGGTCATAGCGTCTCCTTTTCATTTCCGTGCGCGGCAATCAGGGTGAGGAGTTCGTCCGTTTTATCTGCCAGCAGGGCGGCATTGGCTCGGGTTTCCACATTCAGCCGCAGCAGAGGCTCGGTGTTGGAGGCGCGCAAATTAAAGCGCCAGTCGGCGAAATCGAGGCTCAACCCGTCGCAGTCGTCACGTTGTGCCTTTTCATGCTGATAATGCTGCGCCACGCAGGCCATCACATGAGCGGGATCGGCAACGGTCATATTCAGCTCGCCGGAGACCGGAAAACGCGCCTGCGCCAGCGTCACTAACGAGGAGAGGGAACACTTATCCTGGCCGATGATTTGTAACATCAGCACCAGCGGGATCATGCCGCTATCGCAGTAGCCAAAATCACGGAAATAGTGATGGCCGCTCATTTCGCCGCCATAAATCGCATCTTCCTCGCGCATACGGGCTTTGATAAAGGCATGACCGGTTTTGCTGATAATCGGTTTCCCGCCAAACTGGCTGACCATCTCCAGCGTGTTCCAGGTCAGGCGCGGGTCCAGAAGAATGGTGCCCCCAGTAACCTGCTGGAGAAAGTGCTCGGCGAACAAGCCCACCAGATAATAACTTTCAACAAATTCGCCGCGCTCGTCGAAGAAGAAGCAGCGGTCAAAATCACCGTCCCAGGCGACGCCAAAATCGGCGTGATGCTCAATGACCGCCTGACGGGTGGCCTGGCGATTTTCTGCCAGCATTGGGTTAGGAATGCCCGCCGGGAAGGTGCCGTCCGGCTGATGGTGCACGCGGATAAACTCCACGTTGATGCCGCGCGATTTCAACCCGGCGTCCAGCGCATCCAGCGCCGGGCCAGCGGTACCGTGCCCGGCGTTCACCACAATGCGTAACGGGCGAACCGGCGCATGGTGCATAAATCGCAGCAGGCAGGCGACCCACGCCGGGCGATTATCGTAGTGAATCACCTGGCCGCGATGCACGGTGGGCGAGAATTGATTCTTTTCGGCCAGCGCTTTCACTTCCAGCAGGCCGTTGTCATTGCTGACCGGCCGAGCCTCTTCGCGCACCAGCTTCATGCCGTTGTAGTTGGCCGGGTTATGGCTGGCGGTGACCTGAATACCGCCGTCGGCACGCAGTTCGCGTGTGGCGAAGTAAATCTCTTCGGTGCCACTCAGGCCAATATCAATGACATCGACGCCGCTGGCGGTAAGCCCGTCGATCAGCGCGTTTTTCAGGGTTTCTGAACTGAGGCGGATATCGGCGCCGACAACCACCCGGCGCGGGTGCAGCCACGCCGCCCAAGCGCGGCCAATGCGAAAGGCGATATCCGGCGTCAGGTTGACGCCCACTTCGCCACGAATGTCATAGGCTTTAAAACAGGTTAGTTCGTCCATAATCTACTCTTCGGTTTAACTAAAATCTCAGGCCGATTCCCGGATAACGAGCTGCCTCGGCAGTTCATGGTGGGTGACGGGCCCGGTGCTCAAAAGCAGTTCCACTGCGATTTCGCCTTTTCGCTCCGCGTTCTGCGCGATGGTGGTAAGCCCCACGCCGTCTACCTCAACCGCCAGGTTATCGAAGCCGGTTACCGCGACCTGTTCAGGCACCGTCAGCCCGGCGCGATGGCAATAGCGAATCGCGCCGACGGCAAAGCGGTCGGAAAGGCAAATCAGCGCGGTAATGTCGGGATGGGCGGTGAGGAGCGCCTGCGCGGCGGTTTCACCGTGATCTTCATCGTGACGGGTTTCATATAACCAGCAGCGCTCAACATTCACGTCATTGGCAAGAAAGGCGCCACGGCAGGCGTTGACGCGGGTTAGCATCAGGGTGTTATCGCCAATGACGGGTTCGGCGAGCGAGCGCATTCCCTGGGCGTTGGCCTGCGAGGCGAAGGCGATAATGCCGAAACGACGATGCCCTTTGCTCAACAGATAGTGGGCGATATCGTGCATCGCCCCTGCGTTATTGATGGAAACGCTGCTGTAGCCCGGAAACTGGAAATCCAGCGTGACTACGCGTTGGCCGCGGGCCAGGATCTGCTGGATCACATTCGCGCTGTTATGTGTGGCGTTGAGTATGTAGCCATCGACCAGCGCGGTGAGCGGGGCGGTTCCGGCCTGCTGCGGTTTACGCAGAGGAATTAACGCCAGATTGACGTTCTGCGCTTCACAGCGCGAGGCAATTCCCCGCATCAGCGCAATATCATGGGGATCGATAAACACATAGCTCATCGAGTCATTAAAAATGACGCCAATGGTGTTAGCTTTCCCGGTACGCAGGGCGCGCGCCAGTTTGTCCGGCCCCTGAAAGCCGATTTCATTGGCATAGCGTAAAATATGCTCGCGCAATTCGGGCGACAGTTTTTCCGGGTTATTCCAGGCATTAGACACGGTGGTATGCGAGACGCCCAACGTTGTCGCCAGGGATTTAATCGTAATACGTGGTGTGACTATATTATCACTTGAGTTTATTTTCATTTAATAATTTATATGTATTATTTATATATTCTTGGTGTTTATCTATTTGTCTTTTTTAAATTCTACAGGCGCTGAGTTTAACGTTAAACAAAAATCGTTTTGTGATGTGTTTAACGTTAAACAGAAAAACAGAGTGCTAATTTACGCCCCATTCGAATTCAGCTTTTAAAGAATTAATTGTCCTTTCTAAGGAAGAGGAGAGATAAAGTGAAGACCGCAATGATTGCTAAATTAACGGCATCTGCGTTATTGATGCTGTCACTGTCTGGCTGCGGGCCAGATGAAAAACCCGCAGAAGAAACGGCGAAAACGCCCATTAAAATGTGGGTGGCGCCGAATGAGAATGAAGAAGCCTTCTGGAATACGATGGTAAAAGAGTGGAATAAAGACCCGTCGCATACGCCGGTTGAATTCACAACTATTCCTGCGGCAAATAGTTCTGAAGAAGCCATAATGAATGCGCTGGCATCCGGCACCGAACCCGATTTATCCAGCAATATATTTATCGGTTTTGCCAGCCAGCTTGATGAAATCGGCCAAACCGAAGACCTGTCAAAAATGCCGGGCTACGATGACCTCATTAAAAACCGTCAAATGACGAATATTGTTCCTGCGTGGAAGCTTAACGGCAAACAGACGGTACTGCCCATTTACGTTAACCCGATCGTCTGGTGGTGGCGCGGCGATTTGCTCAAGCAATACGGTTTTGACCATGTGCCAACGCGCTACGATGAACTCTATCAGTTGGCGGAAAAACGCGCGCAGGATAACAACGGCTACACCATTCAACTGACTGCAGGGAAAAACTGGTGGGAGCGCTGGTTCGACCTTATCCCGCTGTACTACGCGCAGAGCGGTGGCCAATCCTATATTGTTGATAATAAAACCCAGTTTAACGATCCGTCAGGGCTGGCTGTGCTGACCTTTATGGGGAAAGTCTTCAACAGCAAATGGAGTAGCTACGATTTCACCGCTGCTGACGATCCACTGGCAAGCGGTCAGGTACTGGCCTCCGCACGCGGGCCGTGGGATCTCGCACGCTATCGTAAGCAGTACCCGGAAGTACTGAAATCCATTCAAATTGGCCCGATGCTGACGGAAAAAGGCACTGCGCATCCTCATACTTTTGGCGACAGTAAAGGGATGGTTATCTTCAGTTCCAGCAAGCACAAAGCGGAAGCCTGGGCGTTTATGCAGTGGGTATTCAATAATGCCGAGCACGATCGCACGTGGCTTGAGCTGACCGGGATGCCGCCTGCGCGTGCCGATCTGCTCAGCAACCCAACCTTTGTCAGCTACTTTGATAAAAACCCGCTGGAAAAAGAGATTGCCTCCTATGTCGACGTCGCGCTGCCGCCAGTTGCCACCACGCAAACCACGGAAATTCAGCGCAGCATGACGCAAATGCTGGAAGAGGTGATTTTCAAAAACACCGATCCCGTTAAAGCGCTGGAACAATCAACCCAGGAAATTGACACCCTGCTGGCAAAATAAGGGGAAATAATGGCTGGATATGATTCCCGCACCGGAGGCCTTTTGGCCTCCACCTGGGTCGGTTATTCGCTTTTATTCTGGTTTTATCCGCTGGCGTGGCTGGCGGTTTTAAGCGTGACGCAGTGGCAATTTATCGGTACGCCAAAATTTATTGGCCTGCAAAATGTATTTGGCGTAATGCAGGATAAACTCTTTTGGCAATCCATGTGGAACGTGTGTCGTTTTCTGATGTGGTATTTGCCGATAGTCTTTATTTCATCCATGCTATTTGCGGCAGGCCTGAAGAAAATTAAGTACGGTAAATCGTTTATTGCTCTCAGTTTTCTTTTGGCCAATATTTCGTCGGGCGTGGCGTACTCTATAGTGTTTTCAAAACTGTTTAGCGAATACGGCCCGGTGAACCAATTTTTACGTGAATGGTTGGGCGTGTCTGTGCCGTGGTTTACCAACCCGGACTGCGCCATGTTATCAATTGCGTTAATTGTCACCTGGAAATTTGTTGGTTATTACGGGCTTATTCTTTATTCCGGTATGTTGGCTATTCCGAAAGATATATACAGCGCAGCATTGCTGGATAAAACCGGAAAATTCAAACAGAGCTGGGCAATCACTTTACCGATGATGAATGCGCAAATCGTGATGGTTGTGGTGCTGGCGATGACTGTGGCTTTCGCCATCTTCACCGAACCGTATCTGATTACCGGCGGCGGCCCGCTTAACAGCACTACCAGCCCGATGGTGGTGATGTATGAAGTGGCGTTCCAGAAGATGAAGCCCACCTGGGCGGCGACCATGTCGATTATCGTGGCGGCGTGCAGCTTCCTGGCGATTTGGATCTTCCGCAAACTGTACGAAAAAAATATCGAGATTGTGTGAATGAAAAAGCTCACTCCCTTGAGTCTTGTAATCCACGCGCTGATGTTTCTGCTGGCGCTCACCTGGCTCTATCCGTTTATCTGGATGGTCATTTCGTCGCTGAAACCGACGGCGGAAATCTATACCACCGGTTTGTTCTCCGGCCATTTAACGCTTGAGAACTACACCTTTTTGTTTGATAACAGCAATCGCGCCGACAAACCGTTTTTACGCACGCTGTGCAACTCGCTGTTTGTCTCCATCACCATTACCGCCTGCGTGACAATCACGTCCATGCTGGTGGGGTATGCGGTGGCGAAAACCGAATTTCGTGGCAAAAATGCCTTTCGTAACCTGTTGATTGTGCAGATGGTCTTCCCGGTATTTATGTTCATCATTCCGCAGTTTGTGCTGATGCGCGAGCTGGGGCTTATCAACAGCTACAGCGCGATGATCCTGCCGTATGCCATGAGCGCGTGGGGGATTTTCATGGTGTCGCAAAGCTTTAAAGGCACGCCAAACGATTATCTCTATGCGGCACGTCTCGATCACGCCAGCCTGTGGGGGATCCTGCGTCACGTCATGATGCCGCTGAACAAATCCATACTGGCGATTGTCGCGTTGTTCACCTTTTCCAGCTCGTGGGACAACTTCCTGTGGCCGCTTATCGTGATGCGCGAAGTGGACAAAATGCCGTTCTCCGTGCTGCTGGCAACTTTCAGTAAATCGTATGGCGTTTATCTCGGCCCGGTGCTTGCGGGGTCGGTGGTGCAAATGTTGCCGATCGTCATTCTGTTTATTGTGTTCCGCAAATACTTCCTTGAAGGGATGTCGTTGTCACTCAAATAAGGTGCGCTATGGAGAGTAAACCGTGGTGGCAGGCGACAACCTGCTATCAAATTTATTTGCCGTCGTTTTGCGACGGCAATAACGACGGGCTGGGGGATTTTCCTGGCCTTATCTCAAAACTTGATTACCTCGAGTCGCTCGGCATTGGCGCGATATGGGTCACACCGTTTTATCCGTCGCCGCTGGTGGATAACGGCTATGACATCAGTGATTACTGCGCGGTGGATGCGCGTTTTGGCGATATGGGCGATTTTCGCCGGTTGGTGTCAAGCTGCCATGCGCGCGGTATTCGCGTCGTTATCGATTTGGTGGTAAACCACGTTTCGTCTGAGCATCCCTGGTTTAAGAATGCCTGGAATAACCCGGCCAGTCGCTATCGCGATTACTTTATTTTTCGCGATCAGCCTAATAACTGGCAGTCGTTTTTCTCGGGCAGCGCGTGGACCGCGGAGCCAGATACCGGGCAGTACTATTATCATAAGTTTGCTCCGCAGCAGGTCGACCTTAACTGGGCCAACCCGCAGGTAGAGCGGGAAATTCATCGGGTTATTGATTTCTGGATTGCGTTGGGCGTCGATGGTTTTCGCTTCGACGTGATTAACTTCCTGACCACTGACGGCGTGCTGGACGATAACCCCGAGGAAGAGGGCGAACAGAAGCACGAGCACGATATCAACCAACCGGGCATTATCGCGACCCTGGAACGGCTTTGCCGTTATATCCGCCAGCGTGGCGAGTTCTTTCTGATTGGCGAGATTGGCAGCGACGACTTAGCTGTGCTCAAGCGCTATCAAAGCCCAACGCTAATGGATGTGGTGTTTAACTTTAACATTGGTAGCCAGAAAACCTTCGATGTCAGCCAACTGTTTGAAGCACTGAAAGATACGCTTGAGCAGCAGTCTGGCCTGCCAACGCTCTTTTTCTCCAGCCACGATATGTCACGCATGATCAGCCGCTTCGGCGAAAACGAACGGGATACCGCGCGGGCGCTGGCGGTGTTGGCCCTGCAACTGACCGTCAGCGGCGTGCCGTTTATTTATCAGGGCGAAGAGTTAGGTCTGACGGACTATCGCCCACAAACCGCCGAGCAACTGTTTGATATTCAGGGTATCACGCATTATCAGACCGCGCTGGCGGCAGGGAACACGCCTGACGCGGCGCTGGCTCTGGCGATGGCGCATTCGCGCGATGGCTCAAGAGCGCCCATTCCCTGGAGGGATGCGCCTAACGGCGGGTTCTCTACGGTCGCGCCATGGATGCCTGTTACCGGTGATATCGCTACGTTGAGTGCCCAGGCACAGCAGGCGGACGCGTCATCGTTTTGGCATCAATACCAGCAACTTATCATGCTCCGCCGCCACACCGAAGCGTTAAACCTCGGCCAGCAAGGCCCATTAACGCTGAGCGGCGCGTGCATTTGGTTTTCACGTAGCAGTGCCACCGAACAGGTGTGGGTCGCGATTAATTTTGGCGAAGCGCAGCCCAACCCGTGGCACACCCTCGCAGCCGATGTCCTCTATGGTGAAGACACCCCCGAGCTTGCGAAGAATCACTGTTTAATTAAAAGGAGAGTTTATGAACAGGCACAGCAATAACCCGCTGATCACCCCGGCAGACATCGTGCCTTCACTGCCAGGCAGGAAGGTGGAATGTGTGTTTAACACCGGCGTGACCGAATTTGGTAATGAAATCATACTGCTGCTGCGCGTAGCCGAAAGTGTGATTAGCCACGATCCCAATCTGATAGTCGTTCCGCTATTGGAAAAAACGAACGCCGGCTGGGTGGAATCGACCACGGCGTTTGATAAACGTGATGACCGTTATGACTTCAGCGACCCGCGTACCATTGTGCTGAAAAGCGATACCGCGCAGGTCTGGCTGACCTCTATGTCGCATCTGCGTCTGGCGCGTAGCACGGATGGTGTGAACTTCACTATCGACGATCATCCTTTTATTATCGCCGACACGCAGTATGAAGAGTTTGGCTGCGAAGATGCGCGTATCACCAAAATCGACGACACCTGGTACATCAACTATTCTGCCGTCTCGTCGCTGGGGATTTCAACCGCCCTGGCGACAACCCGCGATTTTGTCACCGTCGAGAAGAAAGGGCTGATCCTCTGCCCGGATAACCGCGACGTCTGTTTCTTCCCGGAAAAGGTGAACGGTCGTTATATGGCTTTGACCCGCCCGGCACCGTGTCATTTTGGTCACCCGGAAATCTGGATCTGTGAATCACCGGATATGCTGCACTGGGGTAATCATCGTCATCTGCTGGGCCGTTCCGGCGATGAGTGGGATGCGCGTAAATCCGGCGGCGGCGCACCGTTGATTAAAACCGAGCGCGGCTGGCTGGAGATTTACCACGGCGTCGATGCCGATCAGCGTTACTGCCTCGGCGCGCTGCTGCTCGACCTGAACGACCCTACCAAAATTCTGGCAAAATCGCCGGTGCCGCTGCTGGAACCTGCCGCGCCGTATGAACTGGAAGGTTTCTTTGGCAACGTCGTGTTCACCTGCGGGGCGCTGATTCGTGATGACGTGCTGCACGTCTGGTACGGTGCGGCGGATGAGTGTACCGCACTGGCGACCTGGCCGCTGGATGCGTTGTGGCGTCACCTGAGGCTGGCATAATGATCTCCCTCGTCAGCAGCCTCTATCAGCACTATCTTGCTCAACGCACGCCGCGCCAATGTGGGAAAATTCGTTTTCACGGCGTGAAAGATGTGGACGTTTATAATCCGTCTGCGCCGTTTCGCGACGCGGACCGGTGGCTTATTGCCGCGCGTGTGGAAGCACGCGCGAGCGAAATGTCGCAGGTCTGTTTTTTTGAGTGGGATGGGCTTAACGATGCATCGCTGGTGGAGGATGCGCCACGTTTCGCGCTGCAGGATCCGTTTGTCGCCTGGGTAGATAACCAACGCGTTGTCGGTGGCGTGGAGGTCGAATTTGATGCGCATAACCAACCTGTACGCTGGCGCACGCAGTTTTGGGCGGGGCCATCGATTTACCATATGCGTCTGATGGCAAAGGGGCCGTGGGGAATGAAAGACATTCGTCTGCTTTCTCTGCCCGACGAACGTGTGCTGGTGTTCACCCGGCCTCAGGGAGAAATTGGCGGGCGCGGGAAGATCGGCTGGACGATCGTGGAATCGCTCAACGATCTCAATGAGGCATCAATCGCGAATGCCACGTTGCTGCATCATGTCGACAGTATGGACTGGTGCGGCGTAAACAGTGCACAGTTATTTCCGGACGGGCGCGTCGAGGTGCTGGCGCATGTGGCGCATTTTGATTCGGAACTGAACCGCCATTACTATGCGGCGCGGTTTATCTTTGATTATCAGAATGGGGAAAGTTCGCCAATCGAGATCGTTGCCTGTCGCGATGATTTTCTGCCAGGGGAGAGCAAGCGCGACGATTTGCGCGATGTGGTATTTCCTGCGGGATGGTTACAACTGCCGGAGCGAAGGCTGCTTTTTTGCGGAACAAGCGACTGCGAAGTGCAGTGGCTGGTGTGTTGAACTGCCCGGGGCGCTTCGCTTGCCGGGCCTACATGATTTGCATATTTGTAGGCCGGGTAAGCGCAAGCGCCACCCGGCAAACCGCGCGCACTTACGCCAATGCGTTCGGGCAATCAGTGCCTTTGTCGATTTGACGCAGGTTTTCCAGCGTGGTTTCGGAAATGCTGGTCAGCGCTTCAGCTGTCAGGAACGCCTGGTGCCCGGTAAACAACACGTTGTGGCAGGCAGACAGACGACGGAACACGTCATCCTGAATCACGTCGTTAGACTTATCTTCAAAGAACAGATCGCGTTCATTCTCGTATACGTCCATCCCCAGCGAGCCAATCTTCTGGTTTTTCAGCGCATCAATCGCGGCCTGAGAATCAATCAGCGCACCACGGCTGGTATTGACGATCATCACACCGTCTTTCATCTGGGCAAACGCATCGGCGTTCAGCAGGTGATAGTTTTCCGGCGTCAACGGGCAATGCAGGGAGATAACGTCTGACTGAGAAAACAGCGTCTGCAGATCGACATACTCAACGCCCAGTTCCAGCGCCGCAGCGCTCGGATACGGATCGAACGCCAGCAGACGCATGCCGAAACCTTTCAGTATACGCAGCGCGGCAATGCCGATTTTCCCGGTACCGATCACCCCGGCGGTTTTACCATACATAGTGAAACCGGTCAGCCCCTCCAGCGAGAAGTTGGCATCACGGGTACGTTGATACGCACGGTGAATACGGCGGTTCAGCGTCATCATCATGCCGATGGCGTGTTCGGCGACCGCTTCCGGCGAATAGGCTGGAACCCGCACGACGCGAAGGCCAAGTGCTTTAGCCGCATCGAGATCGACGTTATTAAAGCCCGCACAGCGCAGGGCGATGTACTTGACGCCATTTTTCTTCAACTCTTCCAGCACCGGGCGGCTGCCGTCATCATTGACGAAGATACATACCGCTTCACAGCCGTGGGCCGTTTTGGCGGTTTTTTCCGTTAACAGAAAGTCGAAAAATTCAAGCTCAAAGCCATAAGCCTCATTCACATTTTGCAGATACTTTTTGTCGTATTGCTTTGTGCTATAAACGGCGATTTTCATAAGACTTTTCTCCGGTGGTTTTTCAGCCAGATTAGCATGGCTAAAATTATCTTACAATTTTTAAAAAATAGTTTAATTGCAAGGTGCGGGAAGAACACTAGCAGCAAGTATACTCAAAATCATTCGAGTTGCTTCAAGGCGGCAAGAGAGTGAATCCCCAGGAGCGTACATAAGTACGTGACTGGGGTGAGCGAGCGCAGCCAACGCAGAAGCAACTTGAAGGATGAAGAGTATATAAGCCTTTTCTTAGGGCCTGTAGTCTACAATAATCTGCTATTTTTTCAGAGACATGCCGAACATGGAAAAGAAAGCGGCCATTAATGACGATGTTTAATGGCCGGAGTGAAGAGTTACTCGATATCTGCGTGGCGCTGCTTCATGGTTAGACTGGTTTCGTTCAGGTTTTCCATCAGTGTAAGCACGATGCTGTCATAGGTTAACAGCGAGGCCTGTTCAAACAGTGAACCCATCGGTTGCACGCTGCTGGCCGCGGGGATCGTCAACACGCAATCTGCTAATCCTGCCAGCGTAGAACCTGGCGCGGTAGTGATAAGCGCGATACGCACGCCGTTTTTCTTCGCAATCTCAACTTGATTAATCAGCCTGAACGTCTCGCCCGAGCCAGAGCCGACAATCATCAGGTCATTGGGATGTGAATGCGGTGAACTGATTTCACCCACCACACTGACATCCAGGCCCAGGTGCATTAATCGATTGGCGAAAGCGTTGATCATCTGGCCCGAACGCCCCGCGCCCGCCAGAAAGATATGGCCTGCTGTCGTAATGAAATCGATCAGTTTATCGAATTCAGCTTGATCGATCCTGTCGGCGAGAGAAGAGAGCTCGCCGGTTACAAGAGAGTAGTTTTTCATGATATTGCTTCTATAGAGAGTGGGGCAGAGAAAGAGCTTCTCTGCCCACTGGCGTCAGGAGGCGCTAAGCATTTCCTGAACGTATTGACCTACTTCTTCTGCCTTCAGATTCCGGCAGGACTCAATAAAGGTGATGTCCTGGAACAGGGTAAACAGACCTCGGTGATCACCTGCTAATCGATGAGGGAAATGCGTGTCGCGCTGCATACATTTCCCTTACTAATGAATTTTTCCTTCCGTTTCGCTGTTCTCATCTACGCTTAAAAGCGTACTGCGCCTTTCACTGACGGGCTCATCATGACACAATACCGGGCATACACGGCTTTTACGCTTGATAAATCTGGATATTAATTAACCCATGAAGGGTAAATACAAAGCCGCTTTAGCGCTACTTCTGCTGATTATTCTCCTGCCGTTAACGCTGACGATGACGCTGGGTTACTGGGTGCCGACGCTCGTCGGGATCTGGCTGCCGGCCGGTACCCGCATCGCGTTTGAACAAAGCCCGAAAATTACGCGTAGCGGATTACAAATCCCTGATCTGAGATATTTTGCCGGTGAATGTACGCTGGCGCGTCTGGAGAACGTTTCTCTGTCTCACCCCAGCCGCTGGCAGCTGCATGCCGGTAGCGTCAATATTGATTCCGCGTGTTTCAGCAAGCTGCCTCAGTCGGATTCCGTACCGGGTGCGCCGCGCACGCTGGCGGAGTGGCAGTCGATGCTACCGAATACCTGGCTCACCATCGATAATCTGCGTTTTGCGCCATGGGAAAAGTGGCAGGGCAAACTTGCGCTTTCGCTGACGCCGCAGCGTCAGGAAATCCACTATGACGGGCCGGACGCAAAACTCATCGCGCGCCTGGAAGGGCAATCTCTGACCGTCAGCCAGTTTGAAGCGCAGGTGATGGACAATGAACCGCCGCTGAAGCTGGTGGGGAAATTTACCATGCCGCTGGTGCCGGACGGTTTGCCGGTGCAAGGGCATGTTGAATCGACGTTCCAGCTCCCGCAAATTGCCCCGCTGGTGGATGCGGAGCTGGACTGGAATGGTAATCAGGGCCAGCTGTTGGCGATGGCGCGCGGCGAGCCGGATCCGCTGCTGGATCTTCCCTGGACGCTCACCGAACAGCAGCTCACGCTTAGCGATGGTCGCTGGAGTTGGCCTTTCCAGGACGGCATTCCGCTGAGCGGGCGCATCGGTTTGAAAATTGATGACTGGCAGAAAGGGCTGGAGCAGATGCAAATCGCTGGCCGCCTGAACGTGCTGACCTCAGGCGATGCCGGGAAAGGCAACGCCGTGCTGACGATTGGCCCCGGCAAACTCAGCATGGAAAACAGCGATATGCCGTTGCAGCTGACGGGCGAAGCCAAGCAGGGAGATTTGATTCTCTATGCGGTGCTGCCTGCGCACCTGAAAGGCATGCTCACCGACCCAATGCTGACCTTCCTGCCCGGTGCGCTGCTACGCTCGCGGGGCCGGATCATTGACTCCCTGAATATTGACGACATCCGCTGGCCGCTGGCGGGCGTTAAAGTCGCGCGTCAGGGCGTGGATGGTCGCCTGCAGGCAATTTTAAAAGCCCACGAAGATGCCGCGGGCGATTTTGTTCTGCATCTTGATGGGAAAGCCGACAACTTCTTGCCGGATAAAGGCACCTGGGCGTGGCGTTACTGGGGCGATGGTCACTTTACGCCGATGCAGGCGCGCTGGGATGTGAAGGGCACCGGGATGTGGCGCGACAGCGCAATCGTGCTCAACACGCTTTCTACCGGATTCGATAAATTGCAGTACGGCACCATGACGATGGCGAAACCGCGTCTGGTGCTGGAGGAACCGATCCACTGGAACCGCGATGAACAGCATCAGATCGGAAG
>CAJYVI010000112.1 GCA_913778145.1 uncultured Pseudocitrobacter sp. | reverse complement strand
GCGCGATTATGGCCAAAGAACTGACCGAAGCCGGGCTGAACGTGGTGGCGCTGGAGCGCGGCCCGATGCGCGATACCTGGCCGGATGGCGCATACCCCCAGGTTATTGATGAGCTGACCTATAATATTCGCCGCAAGCTGTTCCAGGATCTCTCAAAAAGCACCGTCACGATCCGTCATAACACCAGCCAGACCGCCGTTCCGTATCGCCAGCTTGCCGCATTTCTGCCGGGCACCGGCGTGGGTGGCGCAGGGCTGCACTGGTCGGGCGTTCACTTCCGCGCAGATCCAATCGAATTGCGCATGCGTAGCCACTATGAAGAGCGCTACGGTAAGAATTTCATTCCGCAGGATATGATCATTCAGGATTTCGGCGTCACCTACGACGAGCTTGAACCCTTCTTCGACAAAGCGGAAAAAGTGTTTGGCACCTCAGGTACTGCCTGGTCGGTGAAAGGGAAAGTGGTCGGTAAAGATCGCGGCGGTAACCCGTTTGCACCGGATCGTTCAGATGATTTCCCGCTGCCAGCCCAGAAAAATACCTGGTCTGCACAGTTGTTTGAAAAAGCCGGGCGTGAAGTGGGCTACCACCCGTATAACCTGCCGTCGGCGAATACCTCAGATTCTTACACTAACCCCTACGGCGCGCAGATGGGGCCGTGCAACTTCTGCGGATTCTGTAGCGGATATGCCTGCTATATGTATTCCAAAGCCTCGCCAAACGTGAATATTTTGCCTGCGCTGCGGATGGAAAAACGCTTTGAACTGCGAACCAACTCCAACGTACTCAAAGTCAATCTGACCGATGATAAAACCCGTGCGACGGGCGTGACCTATGTCGATGCGCAGGGGCGTGAAGTTGAGCAGCCTGCCGATTTGGTTATCGTGGGCGCGTTCCAGTTCCACAACGTCCACCTGATGCTGCTGTCGGGCATCGGTAAGCCTTACAACCCTGAAACCGGGGAAGGCGTGGTAGGGCGTAACTTCGCCTATCAGAACATGACGACGATTAAAGCGATCTTCGATAAAGACACCTTCACCAACCCATTTATCGGGGCGGGTGGTAACGGCGTCGGTATTGATGACTTTAACGCCGATAACTTTGACCACAGCGAAGTCGGGTTTGTCGGCGGCTCACCGTTCTGGGTAAACCAGGCCGGTACCAAACCAATTTCCGGCCTGCCTGTGCCTCCGGGCACCCCGGCATGGGGAAGCAAATGGAAAGCGGCGGTCGCCGATACCTATACGCACCATCTGTCGATGGATGCCCACGGCGCGCACCAGTCCTATCGTCAGAACTATCTTGACCTCGATCCTAACTACAAAAACATCTACGGCCAGCCGCTGCTGCGTATGACGTTTGACTGGCAGGAAAACGACATCAAGATGGCGCAGTTCATGTTCGACAAGATGGCGCCTATCGCCAAAGCGATGAACCCGAAATACATGCTCGGTAGCCCGAAAAATGCCAACAGCCATTTCGACACCACCAGCTATCAGACCACCCACATGAACGGCGGGGCGGTGATGGGCGAAGATCCGAAAACTAGCGCGGTGAACCGCTATCTGCAAAGCTGGGATGTGCACAACGTGTTCGTCATTGGCGCATCGGCCTTCCCGCAGGGGCTGGGATATAACCCGACAGGGACGGTTGCCGCGCTGGCGTATTGGTCAGCAAAAGCGATCCGTGAACAGTATCTGAAAAACCCAGGCCCACTGGTACAGGCATAAGGAAGGCAACGATGAAAATTCAACTGTTATCGGCGCTGGTGCTGGGCGCGCTGAGCTTCGCAAGCTTCGCGCAGGATGCGTCAACCGACAGCAATCTCATTCGTCAGGGGGAGTACCTGGCGCGGGCGGGCGACTGTGTGGCTTGCCATACCAACGGTAAAGACGGGAAACCGTTCGCCGGTGGCCTGCCGATGGAAACGCCGATCGGCACCATTTATTCGACCAACATTACGCCGGACAAAAAGAACGGCATCGGCGATTACACCTTCGAAGAGTTTGACGATGCGGTGCGCAAAGGGGTCCGCAAAGATGGCTCAACGCTGTATCCGGCGATGCCATTCCCGTCGTTTGCCCGCGTGAGCGAAGCGGATATGCGCGCGATGTACGCCTACTTTATGCATGGCGTGGAACCGCAGGCCGAGCCGAATCGCGACTCTGATATTCCGTGGCCGCTCTCAATGCGTTGGCCGCTCTCCATCTGGCGTCTGATGTTTGCACCAACGCCGAAAGATTTTGTCGTCAATCCCAATGCCGATCCGGTGCTGGAACGCGGTCGTTATCTGGTGGAAGGGCTGGGACACTGCGGCGCCTGCCACACGCCACGTAGCCTGACCATGCAGGAAAAAGCCCTGAGCGAAAAAGATGGCGATAACTATCTTTCCGGCAGCAACAGCCCGATTGACGGTTGGGTGGCGTCCAGCCTGCGCGGTGAAAATCGCGATGGACTGGGTACCTGGAGCGAAGCGGAACTGGCTGAATTCCTGAAAACCGGGCGTAACGACAAATCCGTGGTCTTCGGTGGCATGAGCGATGTGGTGGAACACAGCCTGCAATATCTCTCTGACGATGATATTACGGCGATTTCCCGCTACCTCAAATCGCTGCCGCCGCGCGACGGCAAGCAGACGCCAGCGCCGGTTGAGGACAGCGTGGCGAAAGATTTGTGGAAAGGGAATGACAGCAAGCCTGGTGCGTCGCTGTACGTGGATAACTGCGCAGCCTGTCACCGTACCGATGGCGTAGGCTACAAGCGCGCATTCCCGTCGCTGAAAGGCAACCCGGTGGTGCAGACGGAAGATGCCACCTCGCTGATTCACATCATCCTCACCGGTAGCACGACGCCGGCGGTGAAAGGCGCGGTCTCCAACCTGACCATGCCGTCATTCGGCTGGCGTCTGGACGATCAACAGGTAGCGGACGTGACCAACTTTATCCGCACCAGTTGGGGCAACAACGCGCTTCCGGTCAGTGCATCGGATGTGGCGAAGGTGCGCAAATCGCTTTCTCACGATGAAAAAGCGATGGGCAACGCCGATATCTCCAAACTACCAACGCCGTAATGGACAAACGGGGAGCCTTGCTCCCCGTTAAAGGGTTTTTCATGCTGCACGCAAATCAACTGACCTGCGTCTACGAGGAACGGGTGCTATTTGAGTCGCTGTCTTTCACGGTAGAGTCCGGGGAAGTGGTGCAAATAGCGGGCGCGAACGGCTCAGGTAAAACCTCTCTGCTGCGCCTGTTAGCTGGCCTCACTCAGCCCGAAAGCGGCGATGTGCGCTGGGGCGGTGAGCGGCTTTCGCGCGCGCGCGATATATTCCATCAACAACTGCTGTGGATTGGGCACAAACCGGGTGTTAAAACCGCGCTCACTGCCGAAGAAAATCTGCGCTTCTTTTATCCGCGCTCGACGCTTGCGGCGCGGGAAACGGCGCTGGCGGCGATAGGTCTGGCTGGCTTCGAAGACTTGCCGCTGTTTCAACTCTCGGCAGGGCAGCAACGACGCAGCGCGTTGGCGCGGCTGTGGTTAAGCGATGCCGCGTTATGGATCCTCGATGAACCGCTGGCGGCGCTTGATGTGTCAGCGATTGAGATACTGACCCGTTGGCTGGAAAAACACGTGCAGCGGGGCGGTAGCGTGGTGCTGACCACCCATCAGCCGCTGCGTTCGCTGAACTGCCCTTTACGCGTCTTAACGTTATCCGGCGGGGAGGCGTACGCGTCATGATCCGCACAATTTTTCTCTGTGAACTGCGTCTGGCCTGGCGACGGGGCGCGGACATTCTCAACCCGCTGTGGTTTTTCCTGATTGTCATCACGCTGTTTCCCTTTAGCGTGGGGCCGGAAAGCGCCCTGCTGGCGCAAATCGCGCCTGGCGTTATTTGGGTGGCGGCGCTGCTGGCTGCGTTGCTGGTGATGGACCGCTTATTTCGCGACGACCTGCTGGATGGTTCGCTGGAGCAGCAATTACTGCTGCCGACGCCGCTCCCCGGCGTGGTGATGGCGAAAGTGCTGGCGCACTGGATGATGACCGGGCTACCGCTGCTGCTGGTTTCACCGCTGGCGGCGCTGCTGCTGGGGATGAACGCTCATAGCGCAGGCGTGCTGTTTCTGACGTTACTGCTGGGTACGCCAACCCTGAGCTTTATCGGTTCTGTCGGCGCGGCGCTTACGGTGGGTTTAAAACGCGGCGGCGTTCTGCTCAGTTTACTGGTGCTGCCGCTCTCGGTTCCGATGCTGATTTTTGCGTCTGCTGCCTGCGAAGCTGCGTCGGCGGGTCTGCCCGTCGACGGTTATCTCGCGGTGCTGGGCGCTTTTCTGGCGGGGAGCGCGACGCTATGTCCGTTCGCCACCGCTGCCGCATTTCGGCTTTCCGTTTAACGGGCCTGTTTTCACCAGGAAGGGCAATTTTATGTGGAAATTATTACATCAACTGGCGATACCGGAGCGGTTATACACGCTTTGCGGCCGCTGGCTTCCGTGGCTGGCAATGCTCAGCGCACTGCTGCTGATTGTCGGGCTGGGGTGGGGGTTTATCTATGCGCCAGCCGATTACCAACAGGGTGAAAGCTACCGCATTATGTACGTACATGTACCTGCCGCGATGTGGTCGATGGGGATCTACGCCATGATGGCGGTGGCGGCGTTCATCGGCCTGGTCTGGCAGATGAAAATGGCGGACTTAACCCTTATCGCCCTGGCCCCTGTAGGCGCAGGTTTTACGCTTATCGCGCTGGTGACGGGTGCAGCCTGGGGCAAACCGATGTGGGGCACCTGGTGGATCTGGGATGCGCGTCTGACGTCGGAACTGGTGCTGCTGTTTTTATACGCCGGAATTATTGCACTGTGGAACGCCTTCGATGACCGACGCCTTGCCGGACGCGCCGCGGGGATCCTGACGCTGGTTGGGGTGGTTAATTTACCGATTATTCATTACTCAGTTTTATGGTGGAACACCCTGCATCAGGGCTCAACCAATATGCAGCAGACGATTGACGTTAGCATGCGCATGCCGTTGCGGCTGTGTATTCTCGGTTTTCTCTGCCTGTTTATCACCGTAACGCTGCTGCGTCTGCGCAACCTGATCCTCTGGCAGGAGCGTCGTCGTCCGTGGGTGGCGTCGCTCGCACGCAAAGGAGACGCGCAATGACGCCTGCTTTCTCATCATTCGCTGATTTTCTGGCGATGGGCGGTTACGCCTTTTATGTCTGGCTTTCGCTGGCAACGACGCTGGTCGTGTTGCTGGGCCTGGTGGGTTACTCGCTCTGGCAACATCATGCATTATTGCAGGCGGTACGGCGTCAGCAGCGTCGCGAGCAACGGCTTCGTCACGCGCGAGAAAACATGAACAAGGAGCAGGCTGATGCAGGCACGCCGTAAAACCCGCCTTTATCTGGTACTGGCCGTGCTGGCCGGGCTCGGGCTGGCGGTCACCCTGGTGCTGTACGCCCTGAGCGCCAACATCGACCTGTTCTATACGCCGGGAGAAATCCTCAACGGCAAAAATGAAACTCAGGAAAAACCGCATATCGGCCAGCGCCTGCGCGTAGGGGGATATGTTGAGCCGGGTAGCATCAAGCGTGATGATAAAACGCTGGATGTCACCTTCCGCCTGTACGACGCACGCGGCGCGGTCTCGGTTAGCTATAAAGGTATTTTGCCGGACCTGTTCCGCGAAGGGCAGGGGGCGGTAGCGCAGGGTGTGCTTGACGCCGAACGCCATATTACTGCGCAGCAGGTATTAGCGAAGCATGATGAAAACTACACTCCGCCGGAAATCCATAACGCTATGACCACCGCGCCAACCGCGCAAAAGGATACTCGCCAATGATGCCGGAACTGGGCAACTTTTTACTCTGTCTGGCATTAGGGCTTGCGCTGCTGCTGGCGATTTACCCGCTGTGGGGCGCGTATCGCCAGAGCCGCTGGCTGATGGCGCTGGCGCGTCCCTTAAGCTGGGCGCTGTTTTTCGCGATCTTCGCCGCGTTTCTGGTGCTGGTGCACGCTTTCGTGGTCAACGATTTCACGGTGCGCTACGTCGCGGATAACTCTAACGTTGCGCTGCCCGTCTGGTATCGCGTCGCGGCTACCTGGGGCGCGCACGAAGGTTCGCTGCTGCTGTGGGTGCTGTTGATGAGCGGCTGGACCTTCGCCGTTGCGCTGGGTAGCCGCCGGATGCCGCTGGACGCCGTCGCCCGCGTGCTGGCGGTAATGGGCATGATCAGCGCCGGTTTCCTGCTGTTTATTTTGTTCACCTCTAACCCGTTTACCCGCGGGCTGCCGGAATATCCCATCGACGGGCGCGATCTCAATCCGCTGTTGCAGGATATCGGCATGATCTTCCACCCGCCGTTGCTCTATATGGGCTACGTCGGTTTCTCGGTGGCGTTTGCTTTTGCGATAGCTTCATTACTGGCCGGGCGACTCGATACCGCCTGGGCGCGCTGGTCGCGCCCGTGGACGCAGGCAGCGTGGGTCTTCTTAACCATGGGGATTGTGCTGGGGTCGGCCTGGGCTTATTACGAGCTGGGCTGGGGCGGCTGGTGGTTCTGGGATCCGGTCGAAAACGCCTCGTTTATGCCGTGGCTGGTGGGGACCGCGCTCATGCATTCCCTGGCCGTAACTGAAAAACGCGGCAGCTTCCGCGCCTGGACGGTACTGCTGGCCATCAGCGCTTTCTCGCTGTGCCTGCTGGGCACCTTCCTGGTGCGCTCCGGCGTGCTGGTGTCGGTGCATGCCTTCGCCTCCGATCCCGCGCGCGGCATGTTTATTCTGGCGCTGCTGGTGTTGGTTATCGGCGGCTCGCTGCTGCTGTATGCCCTGAAAGGCGGCAGCGTGCGGGCGCGGGTGGAACACACATTATGGTCGCGGGAATCTTTCCTGCTGGGCAACAACATTCTGCTGATTGCCGCCATGCTGGTGGTGCTGCTGGGTACGCTTCTGCCGCTGGTGCATAAAGAACTGGGGCTGGGCAGTATCTCTATCGGCGAGCCGTTCTTTAATACTCTGTTTACCGTGCTGATGGCGCCGTTTGCGCTGCTGCTGGGCATCGGCCCGCTGGTGCGCTGGCGTCGCGATGATGCGAAGAAACAGATTAAGCGGTTGGTCATTTCGCTGCTGCTGACGCTGGTGTTGTCTATTGTGCTGCCATGGTGGCTACAGGACCGCATCGCCGCAATGACGGTCATTGGTCTGATGATGGCGCTGTGGGTCTGTATCTTCGTGCTGATTGAGCTGCATGAACGCGCCACCCATCGCCATGGTTTCTGGCGCGGGTTGACGAAACTTTCTCGCAGCCAGTGGGGCATGGTGCTGGGGCATATTGGCGTGGCGGTGACCGTCACCGGCATCGCCTTTAGTCAGAGTTACAGCGTCGAGCGCGATGTGCGCATGAAGGCGGGCGACAGCATGGATATCCATCAGTACCACTTTGTCTTTAAAGGCGTGCGCGACATTGTCGGGCCGAACTGGTTTGGCGGGGAAGGGATCATCGAGGTCACTCGCCATGGTCGACCGGAAGCCACCTTGTATGCGGAAAAACGCTTTTACAGCGCCAGCCGCATGATGATGACCGAAGCCGCCATTGATGGCGGCCTGACGCGCGACCTGTACGCGGCGCTGGGTGAAGAGCTGGATGACGGCAGTTGGGCGGTGCGTCTCTACTACAAACCGTTTGTCCGCTGGATCTGGTACGGCGGCGTGCTGATGGCGTTGGGCGGGCTTTGCTGCATGCTCGATCCGCGCTACCGGATGCGTAAATCACGCCTGGAGGTGAAGCATGACGCGTAAAGCGCTTTTTCTGCCGCTGGTGCTGTTTCTGGCGCTGGCCATTGCACTGCTCTGGCAATTAATGCGCAACGCGGGCGGCGATGATCCGACGTCGCTGGAATCGGCGCTTATCGGCAAGCCAGTTCCCGCTTTTCGTCTTGAATCGCTGAATCATCCCGGTGAGGTGTACGATCGTTCAGTGCTGGTCAGCGGGAAGCCGCTGCTGCTCAACGTCTGGGCGACCTGGTGCCCAACCTGCCGTGCGGAGCATCAGTTCCTGAATCAGCTCTCTGCGCAGGGCGTGAGAGTGGTGGGGATGAACTATAAAGACGATCGCCAGAAAGCGGTCGACTGGTTGAATCGCCTCGGTAACCCTTATTCTCTGAGCTTGTTTGACGGCAACGGTATGCTGGGGCTGGATCTCGGCGTCTACGGTGCGCCAGAGACGTTTCTTATCGATGCTCACGGGGTGATTCGCTGGCGTCATGCCGGCGCGCTGGACGAGCGCGTCTGGCGGGAGCAGCTGGCGCCACTCTGGCGGCAATACAGTCAGGAGGCGTCATCATGAGACGCTGGATACTCGGTCTTGTCGCGCTGCTGCTTGCCTGTAACGCGCTGGCGGCCATCGATACCTGGCAGTTTAAAGATGACGCCCAGGAGCAGACGTTTCGCGAAATCACGTCCCAACTGCGCTGCCCGAAATGCCAGAACAATAGCGTGGCGGACTCCAACGCGATGATCGCCGCCGATATGCGGCTGAAAGTCTATGAACTATTGCGCCAGGGGCAGAGCAAACAGCAGATTATTGATTACATGGTGGCGCGCTACGGTAACTTCGTCAGTTATGAACCGCCCGTCACGCCGGGGACGATTGCGCTGTGGCTGATCCCGGCGCTGTTTATCGTGGCGGGTGCGACGGTTGTGGTGACACGCGCCCGGCGGCGCATGACGCAAAGCGATGCGCTCAGCGATGAAGAGCGTGAACGCCTGGCAGCCCTGTTGAATAAAGAGAAAGAGCTATGATCCTGTTTTTAATCGTCGCCGCGCTGCTGCTGGTGGGCGCACTCGCGCTGCTGTACTTTCCGTGGTCTTCGCGCGATGACGTTGATCACGATGCGCTGAACCGCGCGTTTTATCACTCGCGCCTGCGGGAAATTGAGCAGGAAGCGCCTCAGGATCGCGACGCAATGGTGGTGGAACTGCAACGTACGCTGCTGTCGGATATCCCGGAAACGGCCTCGTCGACCGCCCGCGCCCAGAGCCGTTGGCTGCTGTTACCCGGCGCGCTGGCGCTGGTGGTAATCAGCCTCGGCGTGTTTCTGAAAACCACCGATATCGGCGAAGTGCTGACGTTACGTCTGGCGCAGAATGAACTGCCTGGCCTTATACAACGCGCGTTAAACCCTGCTGAACGCCCATTGCGCACGGACGAAGTGGAACAACTGGGGCTCGGCCTGCGCAGCCACGTTCAGACTTCGCCCGACGATCTGGATGCCTGGCGTTTGCTGGGGCGGGTAGGCATGGTGCTCAATAACGGCGACATGGCGATTGGCGCGTATGCCAGAGCGAGCCAGCTCGCGCCAGATAGCCCGGCCATCGCGCTGGATTACGCCGGAGCTTTGCTCTGTACCGGCGATGAAAGCGCTAACCGACAGGGGGAAATGAAGCTGCATGAACTGTTAAAAAAATACCCCGATAGCCTACGCGCTGCGGCGATGAACAGCACTCAGCCGCCGCTTAATCTGGTGAATAACATCGGGATGCGTTGCGATGTGATGGTGCACCGTTTCCTCGATATCCTGGCGCGGGGCGGTAAGCCGTAACAAACGTGCAGGCTGAGGCATTGACGCTTACAATGATTAGCGTTAATTGACGGATGTATTGTGCATCCCGTACCTGGTGGAATAATGCAGTTAGAAGATATCCGAATTTTTGTAACAATCGTGAATATGGGAAGCTTTACGGCCGCGGCGGAACATTTACAGCTGTCGAAACAATATGTCAGCCGACGGATGGCGGCGCTGGAGAAAAAAGTCGCTGCCCGTTTACTGGTCCGTAATACGCGAAAGCTGTCGGTAACCGACACCGGGCAGGTTTTTTTCCATCACGCGCAGCGTATTCTCGAAGAAGTTCATGAAGCCGAACAAGTTATTTCCGCTCGTCAGCAAAAACTGACGGGGGCCTACCGTATTAGCCTGCCGATGATTTATGGCGTGCGCCGCCTCGCGCCGCTGGTGGTGGAATTCCAGCGCGCGCACCCGGAATTATCCATGCATATTGATATGAGCGATCATTATGTCGATGTGGTCGGCGAGGGCTACGATATGGTCCTGCGGATTGGCAACCTGATGGACTCCACGCTGATTGCCCGTTGTCTGGGAAAACTGGCAATGGTGCTCTGCGCCAGCCCGGACTACCTGAGAATTCATGGCACGCCGCGTTCATGCGATGATTTAAGCCAGCATAATTGCCTGTTATACGGGCGCGAAGGACAGCTGGGCTGGAAATTAAAATCGGACGGGGCGGTCAATACCTTCGCAGTAAAAGGCAGCCTGAGCAGTAATCATGGTGAAGTGATCCGTGACGCTGCCGAGGCCGGTGTCGGCATCGCGCTGCTGCCCACGTTTATTGTGGAAGATGCGCTGCGTCAGGGCACCCTGGTGCAAATATTAGCGGAATGCTCACCCCCGCATCTCACCCTTAGCGCGCTGTATCCCAAACATCGACAGAATAGCGCGGTGACACGCGTATTGCTCTCTTTCCTGGCGGAAAGGGTGGCGGGGATAGTGGATGAAGATGCGGGTGATGAAATATAAATCGCGGTTTACAGATGCGGAAGTTAACGTTGTTTAGCCCGTTTATAGCGTGCCTCGAAGTTTATGCTTTGAGCATATAGATGCATGATTTTACAGTTTGCCCGGATGATAGCGTGACCTCAACCGGGGCCCGTTCATACTCGGAACCTTCGAATTCATCGAGTATATGCCAGTGATGATGTAAATTCTCTGACGTAAAAAGAAAGCCCTGAACACGGTTACCTGAATCATCCAGTACAATTCCCGGATAACCCATCTCTGCACCCCAGCCTTTTTCTAATAAAGTGCCAGCAACGTGGCCTTCCTGCCATTTTCCCCCAATCTTTTCAAGAATATGAGCATTAGGCCGGCCAGGACCAAGAGTACCGTAAACAAATAAACTTTCCATTACGCCTCCGCGTATCGCTGTGAAAATAATAACGTTCTTTGTGTTGATTTTGATTTTCGCAATCTGTTCTGACAAATCATTTGTTCTCACAATACGCGTGAATTATTATCACGCGTATGATGTTCGATAACCTCCCCCCATTACAGACCTTGCGCGCTTTTGAAGCCACTGCTCGCCTCTCCAGCATGACGCTGGCGGCAGCGGAGCTGCACGTTACACATGGTGCGATAAGCCGCCAAATCCGCAAGCTCGAAGAGCATTTGGCATTGAAGCTATTTCACAGACTGACCCGGCAAATAATTCTGACTGAGGAAGGCGCTGAATTTCATCGTGCTGTTACCCATCTTCTGGGCGAGTTAATGAGGGAATCCGAGCGTCTGCGCGGAAAGCGCCTTCCTGGACGTTTGCGTATCAGCACCACCGTTTCATTTGCCAGTAAGTGGCTCGCCCCGCGTCTTAGTCGATTCAGACAGCGATATCCTGACGTTGATATACATCTGGATGTTACTGACAGTAATGTCGATCTTCATGATGGTCATACTGATGTCGCCATTCGTTACGGCCTTGGGGATTATCGCGACGTTTTGTCTGAGCGTATCCTTGAGGAAACGGTCACCCCTGTCTGTAGTCCAGGTTTCCTTAAACAACATAATGGTCTGACAGACGTTAAGGATCTTGCAAACTGCGTTCTTCTTCATGAATACAGAATGCAGGCGAACTGGGAAGCATGGTTTGAAATGGTGGGAGAAAAAGAGCTCTACTGCCATTCGGGGCCATTATGGACTCTCGGAAGCATGGCGACTGAAGCTGCTATACGTGGCGAAGGTGTGGCACTGGGACGCAGTGTTTTGATTGCAGACGATGTCGCAGCGGGAAGGCTCGTTATTCCGTTTCCGCAGTACAAGCTTAAGGCTGAGCGGGGTTACGATTTAGTGTATCGCCCGGCTATTCAGGATTCCTTTCAGATACGGATACTCAGGCAGTGGCTCTCTGAAGAAATGAGCGTGCTGGAGGATTGAACGGCTGGTCACTAACCTTGTGCTAATGTTGCGCTGCCTGATAGTAGTCTTTCCATAGCTCCCCTTCTCCAGCATTGTGAGTCAGCCTTGCCTGGGTAGTAGCTCCTTGTAAATTCTTGTCCTTACTCGCCAGCAGGGATTTGTGAGCGCTCTTCATGTGTAATGAGATTCATTTTCATTTGTGGTTTACAGCACAGCCATAAAGATGTATTTTTAATGCAACTTATAGCGGGAGGTAGACATGGTACACCAGAGAATACCTGAAAGCTGAGCAATTCAACGTTCAACTTCATGTTTATCGAGGACAACGTCGCATCAGCCTTGCTAAGGCCACCATCATATCCCTCACTCTAACAATCAGAGGAACTTGCAACGTGTTGATAAATTTTACAAGACCGCTAATTAAATTTTTTACTCGAGTTGATTTTGGTGAGCGGGAAATCTGCAATGAGTTATCTCTGGTGCACGCTGGGGAGTACCAGGCGTTTATTCATCACGAGACAACTGTATATGCGGAAAATGAGTCGGATGGTAGTGACAGAAATTTTAATCGGTCCAGTTGAACGAAATGCACAATTAATATTGTCGCGAAAGTGGCGAAAAATGCTGCAGAAAAAGATAAAACTGGAACCACAGACCTGTCATGCAGACAAGCAGATCAACCTTGCATGCTATCAGCGTCGCAACATCCGACTGGTATCATCCTGGATAATATTTCAGTTTCGTAGAGCGGGTAAACGAAGCGTAGTCGGCAGGCCATTTGGGGAGGGGACTAATAATTGCGTAGTTGACGAAAATTTGGTGAATATTTTGGGGATTATAAATTTTTTATCGATTATGTTGTTAGAAACAGTTTTCATGGTAATAAATACTAGGCTAAGTAAGTGAAATTACAGAATAAAGTACTCCTTTATGGCTACGATGGCATAGCTACTAATAATATGTTTGTGTTTTTAAACTCTTAAGTTTTCATTAATATGTGACGTGGTTCATTTAAAGAGAAATGATATTTCATTTGGTGGATTGTCGATGTTACTATTTCCGCATGTTGAATTCTGAGGATAGCGATGGAGTAGATGTAATTGATTAACAAACTCGATATTTTATTTTCCAGACCTGCAACATTATGGGGGTGGTTGTTATGCAACGGTTTAAACGGGATTGCTATCGTTTTATTATTTCGTGGTATAAGCATCTTTACCGGTATGAATATTTTTGTCTGGTATATAGTGGTAACGATAGCCTCAGTGGTGTTCGTCATCTATAGTGCCAATTATTTTCAGGCACTGGAATGCCGTCGTGATAACCGCCGGTTTCTACTTTTTGCGATTGTAGTTTTTATCGTTTTATTGAATATATTACAAGTGTGGTCTTAAACTATTAAAGGAGGAAAGATGACTCTGGCTATGTTGGTAATATTATTTAAAGGAAATAAGTGGTTGTTTTTAATGCTTTTTGTAACGTCTGGATTTGCATTCTGGGGGATTAACTTACTGATAAGTAAACTTTTTGGTGATAATGTTGAAGAGTGATTGAATCAACATCTGGTAATATCAAAGTGGTCGTCTTGTAAATAATTTAAGATATTGCCTTGCTCGTTTCCTTTGCTTCTTTTAACAATGATCAAACTTAGTTATATTTCACTGTTTTTTATTCGGTTTCTTAGCGTTCTATAAGATTATTTATAGCTCTTTCGAATGTAATCGGTATTTGGCTTTTACTGAAGTTCGTTTACGTCTTTTTTCACTCAAAAACTTCTTCAGGGCTAAGCATTATTATACTTCGAGTAATAAGGAGTAATCGACATGGGATTTTTCCCCAGGACTATACACGCCCGTCCGGACTTAACAAACAACCGTGATTTAATGGATAAACTTTTTTCAGATGTTTATTCAGCTTTAAAGGAGGAAACAGAAGGTAAAGTTTCAACGGTTTATCCAGCACTTGAGCGAGTGGAACCGTCACTATTTGGGATGTGTCTGTACGGCATTGATGGTGAAGCATATTCGGTGGGCGATGTTGATACTGATTTTTCCATTATGAGTATCTCCAAACCCTTCATTTTCGCCCTGGTGTGTCAGGCGGCAGGCCCACAAATTGCTCGCCAAACGCTGGGCGTCAATGGCACCGGTATGCCATTTAACTCGATCTCTGCCATCGAGTTCTCTGAGAGCAAACTCACGAATCCGATGGTGAATTCTGGCTCCATTGCCACCTCCAGTTTCACACCCGGTAAAACCAAAGAAGAGAAGTGGCAATATATCTATCGCGGTCTGTGCGGTTTCGCGGGTAAGGAGCTCTCTTTTAATGAAGAAATTTATGAGTCTGCTCGTGAGACTAATTATCGTAATCGCGGTATTGCCAATTTGCTTTATAGCTATGGGCGACTGGGGTGCGATCCAGAAACTGCAACTGACCTCTATACGCGGCAATGTTGCCTGAACATCAATGCGCGAGATCTCGCCGTAATGGGAGCAACACTGGCCGATGGCGGTATAAACCCGCTAACGGGGGACAAAGTGATTAACAACAATATCTGCCATTACACCCTGGCGGTCATGATCACCTCTGGTATGTATGAAACCTCCGGAGAGTGGTTATACGAGACCGGCCTGCCCGCCAAAAGCGGAATAGGGGGAGGGATCGTGGCCGTTTCGCCGGGTCGATGCGGTCTGGCTGCGTTCTCGCCACGGCTTGATAGCGCCGGAAACAGCATTAAAGCACAGAAAGCCATCCGCGCGCTTTCGCGTCACCTCGGCATGAATCTGCTGGTTTCAGACCCTTATCAGGATCTCAGTGCGACAACAAAGGAATGACCCATGACAACTTCTGTATCGAAATATAATGCCCCTGTGCGCTCCTGGGCGCCTATGTTAGCCATCGCGCTTGCCCAGGTGTTGATGTCCTTTAACGTCGCCTCGTTACCTGTTGCGCTGAGCGGCATGGTCAAAAGCTTTAATGTACCGCCCACGGAGATTGCGACCGGGATTGTTGTGTACTCGCTGTCTGTCGCCGCATTTGTGATGGCGGGCGCGAAGCTCTGTCTACGCTATGGGCCGGTAACGATATTCCGCACGACAGTGGTGATTTTCGGCCTCGCGCAGATCTTAATGGTCGTGAGCTGGAATGCAGAGATGATGATTGCGGCGCAGGCTCTGTGCGGGCTGATGGCCGCTGCGCTGGTACCCTCGTTAGTGGCCTTAATCGCAGATAATTACAGCGATAAACAGCAATCGACTGCGTTAGGGGCGCTGGGCTCAGCTCGCGCCGGGGCAGGTGTTGCCGCGTTCCTGATTGGCGGTGTTTTTGGCACCTGGATTGGCTGGCGTCCGGTCTTTGCAGTGATGATTATATTATCCTTCATCACTTTCTTGCTTAGCTTCCGGCTCAAGAAAGACCAGGGAAATCCTGACGTTAAGATCGATATTATTGGCCTGTTACTGGCGGCAACTGCGATCATTTTACTTTCTCTGGGCTTCAGTAATATGAATGGGTGGGGTGGCATTATGGCCAAACCGGGTGCGCCATTCAGCCTGCATGGATTATCACCTGCACCGGTAATGGTCATTGTCGGATTTATTCTCCTGCAAGCGTTTGTAAGCTGGAACCGCTACAGTAAGAGCAAAGGAAGAACGCCACTGATCGCGCTGGAGGTCATGGATTCCTCTTCTGAAAAAGCGGCAGTTGTGGCTATGTTTGCTGTCGTTTCGCTCGAAGCGATGCTGAACTTTTCTATCCCGCTATACATTCAAATCGTGCAAGGCCAGACGCCACTGGCGACGGCAATCGCTATGCTGCCCTTTAACCTCTCCGTATTTTTCTCAGCGCTACTGGTTATCCGGCTCTTCGATAAATTCACCCCACGTGAGATCGCTACCGCAGGCTTTTTAATCTGCAGTATGGCTCTCATCGGCCTCTCAATTGTGGTGAACAATAATTGGAGTGAATGGCCAGTAATGGCAGGGCTAATCGTCTTTGGGCTGGGCCAGGGGGCGCTGGTCACGCTTGTTTTCAATGTGCTGGTGAGTTCATCACCAAAATCGATGGCCAGCGACGTGGGTGCGCTACGCGGAACAACCAGTAATCTGGCGAATGCGATAGGAACAGCGGTGGCTGGTGCTTTATTGGTAGGGCTGCTCAGCGCAGATGTCATGCGTAATGTGGTGGCTTCACCCATTATTACGCCGGAACTGGTTACTGAAGTGGACCTCAGCAATATCAATTTTGTCAGTAATGACCGGCTGGCTATGGTGCTGGAACAGACTTCAGCCACGGCGGAACAGGTTCAGAAAGCGATGATCATTAATGAAACATCGCGTCTGAATGCCCTCAAAATGGGTCTGGTAGTTATGGCGCTGTTCTCGGCGCTGGCGGTATTTCCGGTTCGCAAATTACCGGGTTATACATCAGCAAACATTCCAGCACAGAAATAAATTAAGGACTGGATATGATGAATCGAAGCGCATTCTGGAAAGGCGTTATGTCGTGGGTAAAGCTGTCGTTTATTATGTTTTTAGCCATGTTTATCATTCTGGCCTTACCCTATTTAGGCTTTGCAGAGTTTGATCTGACCTTCAGGTTACTGGCGATCAAAATTGTACTGATGCTCACGGGCGCCATCTATCTGACCTGCATATTTTCAAGCGCGAAATTCAGAATTAAACGCCGGGGGTTTTTACTGGCTGGAATCGGCCACTTATGTATTACAGGGTTATTCGGTTGGATATTTTATCCCGTAGTGGGTTTTGCCATTGCCCTGTTTTATGTCGCGGCGGCCTATAAATTAGCCCATTCAAAATTGCACTGCCAGGATGTGCAGTACAGCTCTTAGTGGTCCTGCTTGACTGCTCGCCGGTGACGGCGGGCTTATCGCGATACTTCTCTTCAGGTACGAAGGTGATGAGCGAACGTTAACCCCATAGAGATTTAAACGTTAACACCGTCCGCTTCTGATACAAAGCGGACATTTCACCTATACCATGCCCCAGGTATTTCAACAGGTTGAGCCTATCTATCCGCGGCTACCTGCTGCTGGGGCTTTTTCACCGGTGCGGCTTTCAGCTTGCTGCTGGAATAAATGAAGAACAACGCGATACCCAGGCAGACGATAGCGCCAAGTCGGCTCATCGAGAACGGAATCGGCGCATTGCCCAGCCAGCCAAAGTTATCGATCAGCATGCTCATGGTCAGTTGGCCAAAAATGACGGCGACCGTGGCAACCGCAGCGCCAATGCGCTGGACCGCCAGTACCATAATGACGATGTACGGCACACCAAACATTGCGCCGAGCAGTTGCCACTTAGGTACGTCCATCAGGGTCAGGGCGTGTTTGGGTTCGAAGAAGAAGATAAGCAGCCCCGTCACCAGCGCACCGACCGAAAATGTCAGGAACGCGCTTTTGAATACGCCGACCTTGCTGCCCAGTTGGCCGTTGATAGCCGCCTGAATACTCAGCATGGCACCACCGGCGACCGCGAGAAGAATCATGATAATCGTCATAATGTCACTTTACCCCTGTGCAACCATAACCAGCGCTGCAATGATAAAAATCAGCGCGATGATACGTTTACTGTCAATTTTCCTGTGCGGCGTGCCGAGCAGGCCGAAGTGGTCAATAATCAGGCTTTTGAAGACCTGGCCTGCCAGAATGCCTATCATCGTCATGGCGATGCCGATTACCGGCGTTGCGACGGTCAGAATGATGACATAAATCGGCCCAAGCACCCCGCCAGTCAGCTGCCATGATGGTTGTGCAAAGAATGACGGGCTATTACGTGGGCTGAAAAAAAGCATCAGAAGGAATGTCAGCGCCGCGCCCACGCCAAATACGCTAAACGTGGCCCAGAGATCGCCAACCTCCCCGGCAAGTGGCCCGAGCAATCCTGCTTCTACGGACAGTCCCATGCCTCCGGCAATAACGATGAAAATTAATATCAGCTGCATAGCACTCAGTCTCCCGTTGTTCAGGCGAAGAAGATTACGTCTTAACGTGAATGAGAAAAATGCCATAATGAGATAAACACTTATGCAGGATATGCATTAATGAATGAACCTGGGAAC
>CAJYVI010000111.1 GCA_913778145.1 uncultured Pseudocitrobacter sp. | reverse complement strand
TGGCAAGGCGCGTTCACGAAGCAGACAGCAGTGCGATGTCGCTCAGTCGTGCGTATTCGCGTCCTGGATTGGTAAAACTCAGCACGCGACGGCGGGCATCCCAGTTACAGCCGAGCGGTATACGATTGGTCTCTTTGCCATCCCCGATAAACACAGGAATGGAGTAGCGCAGCAGGAAGTGCACAGCATTCTCTTGCTCATGGGTTGCCTGTAAATCAGGCAACTCATCAATCAGTAAACGGTAACTGTGCTGCTGAGGGTTGCTTTGTGGATTAAGGATTACCACCCGTATCAGTTGGCGTTTTCCGGGTGCAATCCGCGTCATCGCCGGGCTGCTGGCGACATCCGTCGTTGGCGTCAGGGTGTCTTTGCCGTTGATCTGCGTCCACGATGCGACACGCACCTGCGCCTGAATCGGCTCATCGCCGTTGTTGGAGAGATAGAGCGCGGCGGCCTGTTCGCCTGGTTTCAGGCTGATAAGCACCGGGGCAACCTGCAACGAGGCGGCGTGTACGCGACCAGGCAATACGCTTAGCAGGCCTAATGCCAGGCAGTGCAGCAAAAAACGTGACATCGTTAATAGGTCACTTGCAGCGTGACATCATCTTCGTAAGTGCCCGCGGGCACCTGCGCCAGCGCGCCGCTGGCAATTTTGCCGTACAGGGTAATTTCCTGTTCGTTACCCGTGCCGGTCATATTGTCAATTGGCGTGGTCGAGGTCACCTGCTGCGTTTTAGCATTGTCCGTGTACAAGTTGTAAGCCACGCTGCTGCTTCCGGAAACCAGCGTGAAGGCATCTTCCCCACCTTTGGTGCTGGTTGCGTTCAGTTTGTAATCAGTACCGCTTGTGCAGGTAACTTTTACCGTGGAATCTGCTGTTAATTCCCCGGTCTCTGAGGAGGCATGTTGACCAAAATCCATATCCTCCGCAGAGATAGCGCAAGATTTAAGCACCTCCAGCGTGACGTGCATATTGGCTGTCGCGCTACCATCTTGCGCATAAGCAGGTAATACCAGCGGCATCAATAACGCTAAAATAAGAGGAATTCGCTTTGCATTCATAATACAGCACCGTTTGGGATTATCACATCGCACGATCGTTTGATGTTCGATGAAGTCTATTTAGACGCTCTTGAATATTGCAGAAAAAATTTCTTGCGATATTTTGATTAAACCTTACGGGTGACAACAAGCGAAAAAAGCAAATGCGCACAAATTAGCCACGTGGTTTAAAATACACTCGGCCAATTAATACACTTATTTAACACAGTGGTAATAAACCCTCATTTATTTGTTGGGAAAGTCAGCGCGTGATGAATAACATCTGATTATTCAGATATTCCAATTAATATTACAAACGCATAATTAGCGATAAATTATTAGGCGATTTTTATAAGTCTGCCATTAATACGTTAGCGTAATCACCACATCATCACTGAATATTCCGTCTCCATTTACGCTTTGCCCTGAAGGAATTTCACCATAAACAGAAAAGAGTTGTGCCGCCCCACTGGCGCTGGAAACATCCATACGATCCACGTTAGCAGTATTGCCCCACGGCGTTGACGCATTGCTGTCCTGCCATAGCGTATAGGTCAGGCAACGGTTATCCCCGTTACACAACTGCCTGCTGTCACCGTTGGCGTGACTGCCATTATCAATACCCAGCGAAAATGCCGTTCCCAATGGACATCGTGCCTGAATCTGCGCACTGGCGCGGGTGGTTTGCTGGCGCAGAATTGAGGCCTCAAGCAGGCCGAAGTCCAGATTGGTGACGCTTTGAATGGCGCAACTGTCTGACACTGAGGCAGAACTTTGCATATTTCCGCCGTTGGTGACGCTGTTTTGCGCCTGCCCGGACTGGCATGAAGCCAGCGCATCAGTGCTGATCTCACTGTTCCAGAAAATACGCATCGTCATGCTGTAGTTGTAATAGGCGTAGGCGGGAATATCATTTTGCCCGGCAGGAACCACGCCCTTGAGATTAAAGGTTCCGCTGACCGTCGTATTTTCAGTGTTCAACATAATGGTTTGCTGCATCAAATTATCATGTTGCTGTAATTCCTCCGAGGGGTCACTCAAGTTGTAAGCACGAAAAAGCAGCGTATAAACATGACCCTCGCTATCACCGTTTGACTGCATTTTAAAAGGCGGAGCATCCTCGCTCCCCAGGCATATATTGGCGTAGTGATTAACCCCCGGCGTGTAATCCTGAAGGTGACAGGTGTATTTAGCACTGGCCGTCGTGGTTGCCGTCGAACCGATTGAAAGCGAACCAAAGGAGAAGCTATTCCCGCCGGAAAATTCACAACTAATAGCACCACTGGCGGCGAGTACCGTTGCGTGAATGGTCATTATTGCAAATAAAAAAAGGGCATGAACTATCGATATAAAAATGCGCATGAGCATATTTTCTCTTTTCTGCTTACAGGCGTTAGCAGTCGAGAAACAAGTTATAAAATACAGGAAAGAGGGTTTTACACGGGTCACGCAGAGACGTCAAATCTCCGCTGAAAAAGATGATCTGCACTCATTCTATTTTTTTGAACAAGATCCGCAAATCATTCCGATTTTCATGACAGCCGTCACACTTTATTCTAAGAGTTATCAAAACAACAACATCCTTACACTCTGGATGCACCTGGGAGTTTCATCATGAAATCTATTACCTCTTTTCTCGCTGTCGTTGCACTGTCGCTGACTTCTGTTTTAGCCACCAACGCCCTGGCGGCAGATAACACCCGCGTTGAAGCAGGCTCAAACATCGATACCGCTGTTGGGCAGAATCATATCGATGTGAGCCACGCCTTTGACGCCGAAAATTTGACTGCCGGGAATCTGCAGTAAAATCCCTACTGAATCGTGACGATCAGGCAGCGTCCTCCTGAATCACCGCCACGCGCTGCCCGGCCCGTACTGACGAACCGGGTTGTACAGCCACGTGTTGAATAACGCCATCACACGGGGCAAGAAGCGGAATTTCCATTTTCATCGATTCCAGTACAACCAGCACGTCGCCTGCGCGCACGCGGCTTCCTGCGGTAGCCTGCACCTGCCAGAGATTCCCGGAGATGGGGCTATCCACGCCCTGTTCTCCCCGCTGGAGTGGCGCATCTTCGTCTTCTTGCATCATACTCTCCTGACTGTCGAAATGCGCCTGCCCGCTGGCTATCCAGCGGTCGCGCTCCTCATTAAACGCTCGCTGTTGATGCTTTCGAAACGCCCCAATCTCTTGTGCTTCACGTTCAAGAAACTGCTGATACTCCGCAAGCCGCAGCGTGCTGTGCTCAATACGTAACGGATAGCGCCCGAGCGGAAAATCACGGCGAATGTGCAGCAATTCTTCCGCCGAAACGGGATAAAAGCGGATTTGGTCAAAAAAGCGCAGCAGCCACGGCTTACCGTCGAAATCAGCTACGTGACGATAGCGATTCCACATCTGCAGGGTTCGCCCGACAAACTGGTAACCGCCAGGCCCTTCCATGCCATAAACGCAGAGGTAGGCACCGCCAATTCCTACCGAGTTTTCCGCAGTCCAGGTTCGCGCGGGGTTATATTTGGTGGTGACCAAACGGTGACGCGGATCCAGCGGCGTCGCCACCGGCGCGCCCAGATAGACATCCCCTAAGCCCATCACCAGATAGCTGGCGTCAAAAACGGTCTGCCATACGGCTTGCTCATCGGGCAGATCGTTGATCCGACGAATGAATTCGAGGTTACTCGGACACCAGGGCGCATCCGGGCGCACGGTGGTCATGTATTTATCAATCGCCTTGCGGCAGGCCGGGTCATCCCAGGAAAGCGGAAGATGCACCACCCGCGTAGGAACCTGTAAATCGTCGCTGGCGCAAACGCTGAGCCATTCCCCACGCACCCATGTCAGCAATTCATCAAGCGCTAGCGTTTCCGGTTCATAATGAACCTGTAAAGATCGAATGCCCGGCGTCAGGTCAACAACGCCAGGTCGCGATGCACGCTCCAGCGCCTGCATCAGGGCGTGAATGCGAAAACGCAGTACCAGGTCCAGCTCGGGTTCTCCGGCTTCCAGCAGCATATGCGTATCGCCCGATACGCGGGCAATCAGCCGCTTGTCACCTGCCCCGCAGTTCATCACAATGGGCGACGCTAATTCGGCAGGCTGCCATTCGGTTGCGATACTTTGTAGCGTACCTATCTCGTCATCCTGCGCCAGTGCAAGCCGACGCGCGGTTTTCAGGCTGACAGGTGCAAAGCGGATTTTGTCTCCCGCCTTTAGCTGACCTAGCTGCCAGAGATCGGCTTCGATAACGGTGACCGGACAAACAAACCCACCCAGACTCGGGCCATCCGGGCCGAGAATAACGGGCATATCACCGGTAAAATCAACCGCGCCTACCGCGTAGGGATTATCGTGAATGTTAGAGGGATGTAGCCCCGCTTCTCCCCCGCTTTCGCGCGCCCAAAGCGGTTTCGGGCCGATTAACCGTACTCCCGTTCGACTGGAGTTAAAGTGCACTTCCCAGTCGGTAGCAAAGAAGGTGTCGATATAGCGCTCAGCAAAGAATTCCGGTGCGCCGTGTGGGCCATAGATCACGCGCAGCGTGCGCGTCTGCGGTAAATGCGTATGCAGCGATGCGGGCAGAGTCGCCTGCGGCGCGTCGTGGCCATCGCCCAGATGCAGCACATCGCCCGCGCGTAATGCGCGTCCTGCATGCCCGCCGAACTGACCGAGGGTAAAGGTGCTTTTGCTGCCGAGATACATCGGAACCTGAATGCCGCCGTGCAGACATAAGTAGCTTCGCACGCCTGCCCCGCTGATTTCGCCGATTTTCAGCGTCGATCCGGCAGGGATGGTGAACGTTTGGTTCATCACCTGCGCTACGCCATCCAGCGTTACCGAAATCGGGGCACCGCAGACGACCGCCACCGCCGCCGTATTAAATTTCAGGGTCGGGCCACTGAGGGTTATCTCCAGCGCGGCTTCCCCTTGCGGGTTACCGAGCAGGCGATTGCCCAGGCGCAGCGCCCGGTTATCCATTGGGCCCGATGGCGGTACGCCGACAGCCCAGCAGCCCAGCCGACCGGGATAATCCTGCACGCTGGTTTGCGTTCCGGCGCTCACCACCTCAACGGTATTCGCCTGATAGTGCAACGTGTCCAGGCAGCGGGTCCAGGGTTCGCCTTTGCTGAACGGCTCAAACGCCAGAATTTGCTCGAGATAAAGGCGATTTGTTTCAACTCCGTACAAACGCGTTTCAGCCAGTGCATGGCGTAGTGCTGTTATGGCCTCAGCCCGGTTATCACGCCAGCTCATCATTTTAGCCAGCATCGGGTCAAAGAACGGCGGTACCTCACATCCGGCTTCAATCCAGCTGTCGATACGTAACGTCTCACCATCGGTGGGAGGTAAAATGACCTCGGTTAACAAACCCGGCGATGGCTGAAAATCACGCCCCGGATCTTCCGCGTAAATGCGGGCCTGAATGGCGTGACCGCGCGGGGTTAATCCGCCGGAGAGCATCGATAAGGGAGAGAGTTCCCCGGCGGCAAGCTCAATCATCCAGCGCACCAGATCCACGCCCCATACCAGCTCGGTGACACCGTGTTCCACCTGTAAACGGGTATTTACTTCGAGAAAATAGAACTGCGCGGCCTGGCTGTCATAGACAAACTCTACGGTACCTGCGCTACGGTAACTCACCGCCTTGCCGAGAGCGATGGCTGCTTCACACAGCGCGTCGCTCACACCGTCGGGAAGATTTGGCGCAGGCGTTTCTTCAATCACTTTCTGGTTGCGGCGCTGAACAGAACAGTCGCGCACGCCGAGAGCGATCACCTCCCCCTTACCGTCGCCAAAAATTTGCACTTCCAGATGGCGAGCGCGCTGAATGTACTTTTCCAGAAAAACGCCCGCATCACTAAAGTTGTTCTGCCCCAGGCGCACAACCGTGTCGAACGCCTCGTTGAGTTCCTGTTCATCATGGCATACGCGCATCCCAATACCCCCACCGCCCGCCGTACTTTTCAGCATGACCGGATAGCCTATCAACGCGGCGTGCTGACAGGCTTCCTGGGCATCCGCCAACAGTTCAGTGCCTTCCAGCATCGGAACGCCCTGAGACTTCGCCAGAGCGCGGGCGGTGTGCTTCAAGCCAAAGGTGCGCAGTTGCGCCGGCGTCGGCCCAATAAATGCCAGCCCCGCAGCCTCGCAGGCTTCGGCGAAAGCTGCATTTTCCGAAAGAAACCCGTAGCCGGGATGAATCGCGCTGGCACCGCTGCTTTTGGCGGCGGCGATAATTTTGTCGATAACCAGATAGGTTTGTGCCGCCGGGCCTTCACCAAGGCTTATCGCTTCATCGGCGTCACGGATGTGCAGGCTACTGAGGTCAGCCTCAGAATAGACCGCCACGCTGTTAATGTGCATGGCACGCAGAGTGCGTAAAATTCGGCAGGCGATAGCGCCACGATTGGCAATGAGGAGTTTTGTGAACATGATGATGACTCAATTCAGGCGGGTCGTCCCGCGATAAAGTCATTCCCCTGAGGTCGTCCCCAGGGTGCACGCGCTTACGCTTTCGGCGTCGGCGTGTGATTCAGGCGATCGGCGCGGGCGGCAAACAGGCGAAAAATCACCTTGCGCCAGCGTTGCCAACGGGTCAGTTCCATATCAGCACCTCGGCAGGCGTCGGGTTCCAGCCATTGCACGGATTATTAAGCTGCGGACAGTTGGAAATCAGCACCATCACGTTGCATTCCGCTAGCAGTTCTACATACTTCCCTGCGCCAGAGATACCGTCTTCGAAGGTCAATCCTCCCTCTGGCGTCACCGGCACGTTCATAAAGAAGTTGATGTTGGCGCTGATATCGCGTTTGTGCAGGCGACCTTCGTGCAGGCAGGCGCACAGAAAATTATCGCGACAGCTATGCATGTAGCGTTTGTCCAGCGAATAGCGCACGGTATTACTCTCCTGCGCGCAAGCGCCGCCAAGGGTGTCATGACGTCCGCAGGTGTCGGCCACTATCGTCAATAACGGATTGCCAAGGTTGGAGTAAAGCACGCTACCGGTGGTTAAGTAGGCATTCCCCTGACGGCGCAACGTCCGCTGCACGTCATAGCGTTCACGCGGGTTATCCGCGTTGTAAAACAGGGTATCGACAGCCTGATTACCTTCAAGATCGAGCAAGCGCAGGGTTTGCCCTTTCTTCACTTCAAACAAACTCGGCTCACCCGCGGGGATTACATGGCGGAACACCGCGTCTTGCGCATGGCGTGGGCTGGTTATCATCGTCATCACAGGCTCCTTAGCAGGTGAAAAGTTGCGTATTAGTAAACGCGCGCTGATTTTCATCACGGGTGAGAAGCGCGGCTGTTGCAGCCTGCTCATCGTCTGTCTGATACCAGCTCAGTTGAACCGGACGCGGCGCATAATCGGTGTCAGGGTTTTGCGGATGCGGTAGTGCGGTCAGCACGATCAACACGTCCATCGGGGCATACAGTTCGACGTAATCCCCTGCCTGCGAATGCCCTTTCACGAAATGGAATTTCCCCTCTTCATCCACCGTCACTTTGCTGAAGAAATTGACCACCATCAGCAAATCTTCCAGACCAAGATCCCATTTTCCCAGTTCCACCAGCAGGTTATCGACGCCATTGCGATAAAAGGCGTTGCGCAGTTCCTGATAACGCCCTGTGCCATATTTTTCCGCCGTTTCCTGCGCATTTAATACGCCGCCAAAAGGGTCATGCCAACCGCAGGTATCGGCAACAATCCCCGCCAGGACGCGCCCCATATCGGAATAGAAACAGTGCCCGAGGGTAAGACGCGCGGTGTGCTGACCTTTCAGGGTATCGGGCAGGTTTAGCCGTTCACTTTTCTCGTGTGGGTTGAGCATCATCATGCTGACGTTTGCATTGCCGTCGATATCCGTCAGGCGCAAGATCTGCCCACGCCGCAGAATAAACGACGCCTGGCCGCCGCCTGGCACCTGCTCTTCACGCAGGCTCGATGTGGTGTGAAGTAATGGCTTCATCCGATTCTCTCCTTAAGGGAAATACGTTGTTTTCTGTCCCCGTCGCCTGACGCTGCGACAGCCGCGATTCATTGAGCGGAATGTCGTAGGTCACTCGCGCGCCGTAGGCATTGGGGGCCTGCGGGTCTATGCGTACCTTGTCAAACACCAGCAAACGGGTACCGAGGTTGAAACCTTCCGTCAGGTCATGAGTCACCATAAAGACGGTCATCCCCGTTTCGCGCCATAGCGCCAGCAGTAGTGCGTGCATATCTTTACGAATGCCGGGGTCCAGCGCGCCGAAGGGTTCATCCAGCAGCAGGACGCGCGGCTGCATAATGAACGCCTGGGCGATGGCGAGACGCTGCTGCATGCCGCCCGACAGTTGCGCAGGGTATTTATCCAGCGCATGGCTCAAGCCCACTTTTTCCAGCATCTGCGCAGCCTGTTCGCGTGCTGCGCGTTTGCGTGCGCCAAACAGTCGGCCCAGTAACGGCGCGGCAGGAAGCTCCAGCCCCACGGCGACGTTATCCAGCACGCTAAGATGCGGAAAGACGGAATAGCGCTGGAATACCACGCCGCGGCTGCTGCCGGGTTCACCGGGCAACGCTTTGCCATCGAGCAAAATCTCGCCGCGGCTGGGGCGCTCCTGGCCCAACAGCAGGCGTAAAAAGGTGGATTTACCACAGCCAGACGCGCCGACCATCGAACAAAACTCCCCCTCTTTCACCGTCAGGTTAATACGCTCCAGCACAACGTGGTCGCCATACTCCTGCCAGATATTGTTCACCACGATAAAACTCATGCCCGGCCCCCTTCTGCCCACGGGAAGCAGCGTTTATGCAACTGGCGTAACGCCAGATCCATCACCCACGCCAGCAGGGTTATCCAGATGACGTAGGGAATGATGACGTCCATCGCCATATAGCGACGTACCAGGAAGATGCGATAGCCCAGACCCGCTGTCGCGGAAATGGCTTCCGCCGAAATCAGAAACAGCCATGCCGAGCCAAGCATCAGGCGCAGAGAGAGGATTAAACGGGAAAGCAACTGTGGGAGAACCACGCGCAGCACCAGCGTCCAGCTACTGGCCCCGAGCGTCTGCGCCTTGATGAACAGCTCTGCCGGGATCTCTTTAGCCCGCTGTTCAAGATCGCGCGCCAGCATCGGCGTGATGCCAATCACGATAAGCATCACTTTTGAAAGCTCATCAAGGCCAAAGACGATGAACAAAATTGGCAGGATTGCCAGCGGTGGCACCATAGAGAGCACGGTCATCAGCGGAGAAAGCGCAGCGCTGTACATCGGGAAAACGCCTGCTGTTATGCCAATACCCAGTCCAATGAGCGAGGCTATAGCCAGCCCGATCAGCAAACGAGTCAGGCTGATGAACGTATCGGCCCACAGCAAATATTCTCCACTGCGACGATCCGGCGTAAAAGCCATCCGGTCGATGGCCGACAGCATTTGCGACAGTCCCGGCAACAGTTTATCGTGCGGATTCGCCTCCAGGCGCAGTGTCGAGCCGACAAACCAGGCGGCAATCAGCAGCACAAAAGGCAGCAGCATTAACATGATTCGCATGCCGTGCTGGGGGTAGCGGTTAATCTGGCGCATGATGAAGGCTCCCGTCGTTAATCATCACAGCTGACCCGCAACGGCCATCTTCAGATAGCGGTCATCAAAGCGCAGTTTGGTGTTTGCGGTATCGCCTGAGGTGGTGTTACCAGGAAATGCCATGCCGATGAAATCCGCGCTCGCCGCGCCTTCGCCCAATAAACCTTTATCAAAAGAGAACTGCGCTACGCGCTGCATGGTTTTTATCAGTTCAGGCGAGGTCACAAAGGTGAGCGCATCGGCGGGCGTCCAGAAGAGGTGGGTAGTTTTGAGCTGTGCCCGGTAACCCGCAAGATCGGTGCCGGAATCGGCGGCCATTGCGCTGAGGGCTTGCGTATCGCCCGCCTGCATTTTGGCCATCATTTCAAACCACGCCCCGGTCAGAGCTTTGCCCAGCGCCGGGTTGTCATGCAGGGTTGCACTGTTCACCACCAGCATATCAATCAGTTCACCCGGCACCTGCGCAGAGCTAAATACCTCTGTGGTTTGCGGCGTTTGCTTAATCACGGAAAGCTGCGGATTCCATGCCACCGCGGCACGCACGTTATCGGTAGAAAATGCCGAGACGATATCGGCATCCGAGGTGTTAACCACCTTCACGTCGCGCTCCGTCAGGCCCGCCTTTTCCAGCCCGCGCACCAGGAGGTAATGGGAAACCGACAGCTCAGGAAGGTATACCGACAGGCCTTTCAGGTCGCTCAGCTTTTTATCCGCGCCTTTCAGCACCACGCCGTCATTGCCATCAGAGTAGCTACCGGTAATCAGCGCCGTGGTGTCAACGCCGCCCGCCGCGGGGATAGTTAACGCGTCCATATTCGTCATCGTGCAGCCGTCAAACTGACCAGCGGTGTACTGATTTATCGATTCGATGTAATCGTTAAGCTGGACGATATTGATTTTGATGCCGTATTTGCTGGCCCATTTATCAATGATTTTTTCATTGCTGATGGTGCCCCAGGGCATCCAGCCTGCGTAGATAGTCCAGCAGATGTTGAACTCTTTTTTGACGGCGGCAAATGAGGGGGCGCAGGCGAACAGCGCAAGCGTTAGAGCGAGTGAGCGAACAAACGGCAATCTCTTCATCATGGACCTCGGTTTGGCACAAAAAAGTGGGGGCAGCGCGACACCCTATGGTGCTGCTGTCTCCCGGGCTTTTGTCCCGCCGTGTAACCTCGTCGAGGTCGCCAGCTCTCGGACCTGACGCTCACCTTCGTGAACCGGAACCCTAGCCAGCCATTGATGCCATATTGTCTTACGCTGCCTTCTGACTTTGATATTGCAAGTGGCATGCCAGAACGAAAGGAACCGTTAAATCAGTAACATGGGATATGCATGATGCAAACAACACCAGTTTGGGGAACCAAAGCGGTGCACTGCATGGATTTGGGGCGTAATGAAAAATCACCGCGCGGCTACTCATCAAGGATTATTCATTCGTTATATATTGACATATATAGCGAATGACGCGCATCCTATTCATCACACAAATAATTCTAAGCTGTTCCCTGACGACGACAGCGGTGCGCTTGCCCGCTCCATTCTGAACTTTCGCTTTTAAAGATGATTATGTTTGATAAAAAAATCGCCCCTCTCGCGACAGGCTTATTGACGTTTTCCTGCCTGGGTCTGGCACAATCCACACACGCAGAAGATACCATGGTGGTGTCGGCCACCAACGTCCCGACAAGCCAGGAACAAGAACCGCCCGCCGCTGAAAAGCAGGCAACGCTGGGTAACCTCGGCAAACGCGAATTGATCGATGTACCGTGGAATGTGCAAACACTCTCCACTCCCGTCATTGAACAACAGCAGTTGAAAAGCGTGAAAGATGTCTATCGCTATATGCCTTCAGTTCAGGGCGATGGCGTGCGCCCGCAAACGCGCGGGATGCAGGGCAGCGTGGTACAAAACAGTATGATTGACGGCCTGAATGCCGTTTCCACCACGGAATACCCGGCTGAGCAATTTCAGCGTGTTGAAGTGCTCAGCGGGCTGGCCGGTTCTCTCTACGGGCCCGCTAACCCGGCCGGGATGTTTAACCTGGTCAGCAAACGCCCGACCGATACGCCGTTACATCGCGTGACGATTGGTGCCGGAACCGGCAGCGGCGCGTTAACCTCAATGGACTTTAGCGGCCCGATTGACGACGGTGACCGGGTAAAATATCGCCTGAATATGTTGAATGAAGACGGGCGCGGCTATACGGCGGGAAGTCATAAACGTCGTCAATATGTTGGCCTGGGGCTGGACTTCCAGATTACCGATAAAACGGTGCTGGAGAGCAATTTCAGCTACTACCACTATTACGATAAGGGCTTGCCGGGTAATTTTGCCCTCGCCAAAGGCGTGCATTTTCCGTCGGCGTTTAACCCCACCGACAGTAAGTATGGTCAGTCCTATGCC
>CAJYVI010000110.1 GCA_913778145.1 uncultured Pseudocitrobacter sp. | reverse complement strand
AGGGGGTCGGCGGTTCGATCCCGTCATCACCCACCACTCGGGTCGTTAGCTCAGTTGGTAGAGCAGTTGACTTTTAATCAATTGGTCGCAGGTTCGAATCCTGCACGACCCACCAATCGTTCTGGTGGAAACGGTAGAAAACGTGAAGGATAACGTTGCGTCAGCAACGGCCCGTAGGGCGAGGCGAAGCCGAGTCATCCTGCACGACCCACCACTAACTCAGTTAGTAAGTAGTATCCAGCGTAGTATCGGGTGATTAGCTCAGCTGGGAGAGCACCTCCCTTACAAGGAGGGGGTCGGCGGTTCGATCCCGTCATCACCCACCACTCGGGTCGTTAGCTCAGTTGGTAGAGCAGTTGACTTTTAATCAATTGGTCGCAGGTTCGAATCCTGCACGACCCACCAATTTTAAATTGGTAACCGAGTAAAAATCTTTCAGGCAACACCCAGATGGGTCGTTAGCTCAGTTGGTAGAGCAGTTGACTTTTAATCAATTGGTCGCAGGTTCGAATCCTGCACGACCCACCATCCTGAATGATTAAGCAGTAAAATCCCGCAAGGGGTCGTTAGCTCAGTTGGTAGAGCAGTTGACTTTTAATCAATTGGTCGCAGGTTCGAATCCTGCACGACCCACCAATGTAAAAAAGCGCCCTAAAGGCGCTTTTTTGCTATCTGCTGTTTGTAAGATTGATTTTTCATCTCAAGTTCCCAGCTCTTCTGCCGATATTACTTCGTAAAGTGACGAGGACAGAACAATGGCCGCTATCTCTTCGACTTCAATTCCTTCCATACAAACACAGCGTAGCAACAGGGTATCAGAAGGTAGCGATGTTGCTTCACAAATTGCGCGGATAAGTCAGCAAATCATCAATCTCACTCAACAACTTAAAGAGATTGCAGACACCAGCGGCAGTGCTGAAGACAAGCAAAAACAGGCCGAATTGATTCAACAGCAAATCACCCTACTGGAAGCACAACTGGCGCAGTTGCAAAGACTGCAGGCAGAAAAGGCGCAGGAGAAAGAGCAGCGTTCGTCTCTGAATGTATCCCTGGCAAATTCTGTTGAAAAAACAACTCATATCGATATCTATATCTGATACAACGGATCCCCTTCCCGCCCGGTCATCAATGCGTGCCCCTGGTCACGCACCACACCCCATAGCGCTTCGGCAGCAGTAGAAAGCGAACGGTTCTTTCTGCGCGCCAGCATCAACTGGCGCTCCACCACCGGCGTGATGCGTTTCACCACCAGCGGGCTACCTTCAGGTAACGGTAGCGCCAGCGCCGGAAGAATGCTGATGCCAATTCCGGCAGCTACCATCGGGAACAGCGTTGCCGGGTGACCAATCTCCTGCACGATATCCGCCTGAATATTGTTACGTGCCAGCGCGGCGTCAATCAGCGGCCGGCTTCCTGAGGCGTAATCCTGTAACACCAGTTTCGCCCCCTGTAACGCCTGCCAGGGTATATAATCTTCCAATGCCAGCGGGCTATCGCGATGGCAAAGCAGAAAGAAAGGCTCAGAAAGAATCGCCTCACACTGCAGATCGCCCACCGCGCCGGGATCGATAACGATCCCAAAATCGACATCCCCCTGGCGAATACTCTCCATCACCCACTGCTGCGGACGATCGTGCAGAACAAACTGAATGTCAGGATAGCGGCGATGACTTTCGGCAATGCACTGTGGAATAAGATGTGCGGAAATGGTCTGGCTGGCGGCGACGCGGACTTTTCCACTCAGTTGCTGCCCCATACGCCCGGTATCGCGCAAGGTGCTGTTCAGTTCATCCAGCAGTCGTTCCAGACGTAAAGCCAGCTGTTGCCCCGCCTCTGTGAGCACCACTTCACGCGTGGTTCTGTCGAGCAGACGAACGCCCGTATGGTGCTCCAGCTCCTTCACGCTGTGGCTTACCGCCGACTGGCTCAGGCCGATACGCTCCCCCGCCCGGCTGAAGCTTTTCTCCTGCGCCACCGTGACGAAAACCTTTAATTGCTTTAATGAGTAATTCATCTGTTTTCTTCATGAATGGATGCAATAAATCAATTTTATTTCTCAAACTGAAAGAAGCACAATAGCGCCATCGATTTTCAGGAGTCTTTATGAAACTTTTTCGTATTCTTGACCCTTTTACGCTCACGCTGATTACCGTGGTGCTGCTGGCCTCATTCTTCCCGGCACGCGGCGAGTTTGTACCCTTCTTTGAACATCTGACTACCGCCGCAATTGCCCTACTGTTCTTTATGCACGGCGCCAAATTGTCGCGCGAGGCGATTATCGCCGGTGGCAGCCACTGGCGACTGCATCTGTGGGTGATGTGTAGCACCTTTATTCTCTTCCCGGCGCTGGGCGTCCTGCTGGTGTGGTGGTCACCGGTAGCGGTGGATCCGGCGCTGTATACCGGTTTCCTCTATCTGTGTATTCTTCCGGCCACCGTACAGTCCGCGATTGCATTTACCTCGCTTGCGGGCGGGAACGTTGCGGCGGCGGTCTGTTCTGCGTCAGCCTCCAGCCTGCTGGGGATTTTCCTCTCACCGCTGCTGGTGGGTCTGTTGATGAATATGCACGGCGCGGAAGGCAGCCTTGAGCAGGTCGGCAAAATCATGCTGCAACTGCTGCTGCCGTTCGTGCTTGGGCATCTGTCTCGCCCGTGGACTGGCGCATTTGTCGCGAAGCATAAAAAGTGGATAGGCAAAACCGATCAGACTTCTATTCTGTTAGTGGTTTACTCGGCATTCAGCGAAGCGGTAGTGAACGGCATCTGGCACAAAGTGGGGCTGGGTTCGCTGCTGTTTATCGTGGTGGTGAGCATCATCCTGCTGGCGATTGTGATTGCGGTGAACGTGCTGGTCGCACGTAAGGCAGGCTTTAATAAAGCGGATGAAATTACGATTGTATTCTGCGGCTCGAAGAAAAGCCTGGCGAACGGGATACCGATGGCGAACATCCTGTTCCCGACATCGGTTATCGGTATGATGGTGCTGCCGCTGATGATTTTCCATCAGATCCAGCTGATGGTGTGCGCGGTGCTGGCGCGTCGCTACAAACAGCAGGCAGAAAAATTGCAGGCCGAAGAGCAGGCCCGAGCGGTCAATACATCCGACGCTTAACGCTTCAGGGGCTGCACCAGCTGGGTCAGCCCCTCAGTTTTAATCAGCAACGTTAAGGCCATCAGCTCGCCCAGATGCCCGGCAGGAAATTGATCCTTACGAGCAAACCAGAGCAGATACTCTTCCGGGACGTCAATCAACCGACGTCCTTTGTATTTACCAAACGGCATTTCCGTATTGGCGATTTCGATGAGCTGCGCCTTATCCATCTCAGACGCCTAACAGCCGCAGCATTTCGGCTTCATCAATCACCTCAATGCCCAGCTCCTGCGCTTTCGCAAGCTTAGAGCCCGCCGCTTCACCAGCAATCACCAGGTCGGTTTTCTTCGACACGCTGCCCGCCACTTTGGCGCCAAGCTCGACCAAACGCGCCTTTGCATCATCGCGTGACATCTGGCTCAGGCTGCCGGTCAGGACAACGGTTTTCCCGGCAAACGGGCTGTCGATGTCTTCGGCTTTAATCATAACCGCCGCAGGCCAGTTCACGCCCTCTTTCAGCAACTGCTGGATGACGTCGCGATTGCTCTCTTCAGCAAAGAAATTAAAGACATGCGTGGCAACCACAATGCCGACATCCGGCACTTTTTGCAGCTCATCAATCGATGCGGCTTCCAGTGCTTCCAGCGTGCCAAAATAGCCCGCCAGCCCTGCCGCAGTGGCTTCCCCCACTTCACGGATACCAAGGGCGTAAAGGAAACGAGCGAAAGTAGTGTTTTTGGCTTTTTCCAGTGCGTTAACCACGTTTTGCGCCGATTTAGGCCCCATGCGATCCAGCCCGGTCAGCTTGCCTGCGGTTAAGGTGAACAGATCGGCAGGCGTGTGGACGTACTCTTTTTCAACCAGTTGGTCGATGATTTTATCGCCCATACCGTCAACATCCAGCGCACGGCGGGAGACAAAGTGTTTCAGCGACTCTTTACGTTGCGCCCCGCAAATCAGGCCGCCGGTGCAGCGTGCCACCGCTTCGCCTTCCACCCGCTCGACGTCAGACTGGCAGACCGGGCAATGGGTCGGGAACACAATTTCCTGCGTCTCTTCCGGGCGCTCAGAGAGCACCACGTTCACCACCTGCGGGATAACATCCCCGGCACGACGAATCACCACTTTATCGCCAATACGCAGCCCAAGTCGCTCAATTTCATCAGCATTATGCAGCGTCGCGTTACTCACCAGTACACCGGCTACCTGCACCGGTTCAAGGCGCGCAACCGGCGTAATAGCCCCGGTACGGCCCACCTGAAATTCTACGTCGCGCACAAAGGTCATTTGTTCCTGTGCCGGGAATTTAAAGGCCACGGCCCAGCGCGGGGCGCGCGCGACAAAGCCCAGCTGTTCCTGTAATGCCAGCGAGTCGACTTTAATCACCACGCCATCGATATCAAAGCCAAGCGTCGGGCGGTCTTCCTCAACCTTGCGATAGTAAGCGAGCACTTCCTCCGGGGAGCTGCAAAGTTTTACGCGATCGCTGACCGGCAACCCCCACGCTTTAAACTGCTGCAAACGCCCCATATGGCTGGCAGGCAGTTCGCCGCCCTCCAGAATACCGACGCCATAGCAGAAGAAAGTAAGTGGTCGCTTCGCTGTAATGCGCGGGTCGAGCTGACGCAGAGAACCTGCAGCGGCATTTCGCGGGTTAGCAAATAATTTGCCGCCGGTACGACGCGCATCTTCATTGATTTTTTCAAACCCCGCCTGGGGCAGGAACACCTCACCACGCACTTCGAGCCGCGCCGGGATGTTGTCTCCGCGCAGTTTAAGCGGGATCGCGCGAATGGTACGCACGTTAGCGGTAATATCTTCCCCGGTGGTGCCATCGCCGCGCGTCGCGGCCTGTACCATGACGCCGTTTTCATAAAGAATGCTTACCGCCAGGCCATCCAGCTTCAGCTCACAGCAATAGACCAATGCGTCGCTGCTTTTCAGTCGGTCCTGTACACGTTTGTTAAACGCGAGAAAGCTCTCTTCATCAAAGACGTTATCCAAAGACAGCATCGGCACTTCATGACGCACCTGGCTGAATGCCGCCAGCGGCGATGCGCCCACGCGTTGCGTTGGCGAGTCCGGCGTAATCAGTTCAGGATGTTGCGCTTCAAGCTCGCGCAGTTCGCGCATTAAACGATCGTATTCAGCGTCCGGCACTTCCGGCGCATCCATTACATGGTAGAGATATTCATGATGGCGAAGCGTGGTTCGCAGTTCATTCAGTTGTTGTTCGATAGGTTCCATATCACACCATCAATGATAAAAAACCCCCGACAGGCGGGGGTTCAGGGAGAGTTGATAAAACACCAGTCGTTATCAGGCGTTCGCACCCAGCACGTCGCGGATGCGGTCCTGATATTCGCGCAGTTTCTGCGGCGTCATCATCCGACGCTGATCGTCCAACACCACACCGCCCACTTCATCGGCAATGTACTGAGCCGATTGCAGCATCAGTTTAAAGTTTT
>CAJYVI010000109.1 GCA_913778145.1 uncultured Pseudocitrobacter sp. | reverse complement strand
GCCATCATCTTTAATGGAATAACACTTGCGTACTATGACCACAGAACCCAGAGTGTGCTCCGGATAGACTAAAAGTGTTACCTATGTTCCCGGTCTGATCTGTCACCTATGTATCCGGTCATACAGTAGCGCCACCCGGCAAGACTAAAGCTTAAACGCCCGCTTCCAGGATACGAATAGACATATCCAGCACGTCGTTTTTCACTGCTTCGCTGTAGGCTTTCATGTGCGGGGTTTGCAGATGCGCTTCAAGGTGCGCAATGCTTTCCCACTGCTCAATCATCACGATAGAGTCGGGTGACGTGGTCTGGAAGCTCACGCCCGCAGCGTGGTCGACCATCGGCGCGTAGCCGTGGCAGCCTTCTTCCTGCAAAACGGTCGGGATAATTTTCGCGAACTGATCCAGAACCGCCTGACGGTGGTGTTGGCCCGGACGAGTACGAATCTCTGCAATAACTGTCAACATGTTAAACTCCTTCTTAATCCAGCTTCCCAGTTAAGCAAAAATTTTACCAAGATGCTCGCGGTATTCTGCAATATAACGCGGAACGTCCGGCATTTTGATCACGTCGTTGGCGATAAAGGTCGGCAGCGCTTCCATTCCCAGGAACTGGTTGGCTTTGTGGAACGGCAGATAAACGCCGTCTACGCCCACGCCGTGGAAGAACTGTTCTTTATCGGTGAACGCTTCCATCGGCGCGTTCCAGGTCAGAGAAAGCATGTAAGTTTTGCCCTGAATCAGACCGCCGGAGCCATATTTCTTGCTGGCGTCAGAACGGGTACGACCATCGCTGGCATACAGAGAACCGTGGCCTTCGGTGAACACGTCATCGATATATTTTTTCACGGTCCACGGTGCGCCCATCCACCAGCCCGGCATCTGCCAGATAACGGAATCGGCCCACAGGAAGTTTTGCACTTCGGCTTTCACGTCGTAATCGCTATCGGCGCGCACGACTTTAACATCATGCCCGGCGTCGCGCAGGAAGCTTTCCGCGACCTCGGTCATGGTGTCGTTCAATTGGCCGTTAGAGTGACCGAATTTTTTGCCGCCGTTAATAATCAGGATGTTGCTCATTTTTTTGTCCTCGGTAAAAAGCGTTTGGCCGTTATAATACCCCTCATTACGAAGCGTGAATATGAGCAAAATGTGCAAAGTCTTTTGCTGTATGAGCAATAATGCTATCGGAGTTGTAGCTTGTGGGTGGAACTTGAGTAAACGTATTCTGATTTTGCAGAAGTTGTCGCCTTGCCACTTTTCTGCATAATCAAAACGAAATATGCTTCGGCAAGTTATCGCTTTTAGTTATCAAAATATTAATGGTATCCATTCATCTATCGTATTGTTTTGTTTTTTCAGGTAGTCAGCAATAGTTACCATTAATTTGTTTAACTCAAAGGGTTATTCACGCAATCATTGCAGGAGATGAGTATGGCAAATTTGATTTATGCATCAATACGAGGTAAGAAACAAGGTTTGATTTCTGCTGGATGTGGCACGTTTGAATCTATTGGCAATAAATATCAGTCAACTCATAGCGATGAGATTTTTGTATTACAGTTGGAGCATTCTTTAAGCAGAATAGATAATACAATTCATCACCCAATCAAATTTTTTAAGCCAATTGATAAATCGTCTCCATTGTTAGGTGTGGCAATATCTGAAAATGAAGAATTGTCCGTGGTTTTTAATTTTTACAGAACATACAAAGGCGGTGGTGTTGAACTTTTCTATACAGTATCAGTTAATGGTGCTCATATCTCTAATATATCCTCTTGCTATCCTCATGTATTAAATCATGCAGGAAACCAACCAGAGGAAGTTGTTACTATTGCATATAAAGATATTACATGGAAGCACCATGGCGCAGGATCTGAGGGTTATAGCCTTTGGGAAGATAGGATTTTTTGAATATGAATAGATTTAATGATATACAAAATAGATTTTGCGATATTTCTAAATCCCATTTCAGAAAGTGGAATGATATTGATGTTTTATATTGGAAATTTGGGTTTAACAATGCCAAGGACAGCAGCGGCGTTTACTATCTGAATGCTTACAAAGATGCTTATGTACGTTATAACAAAGACAAAATTATTGCACATGCAAATAATGCGGGGATTAGGCCTGAACTATTAGGGGGTGTGGCCTGGATTGAGTCTGGAGGGATGCCTGAAAACTTTAAGTTTCAGGTCTTTGAAGCTAAAAGGATGTTAGGTGTATTTGGAATGTCTGCTGAAAAAACATCTTTTGGTTCTGTTGCTGTTCAAATCAGGGTTGCTGCGCTTACATTGGGTTTAGACCCTTCAGAGTTGACAACGAGGGATCAGTTAGAGTTGGCAACATGTCTTCTGGAGGATGATTTTAACCTTTCGATTACCGCAAGGCATTTACGTGACCTCATTTTATATGATTATCCATATGCATCTACACTTTACTTGAGTGATGAGCAATTTATTATGGCGGGTGTAAGATATAATCGAGGGATTCAAAGAAAATTGAGTGATTTTACGCAGTTGATTAATAGCAAGATTGCTAAAGAGGCAGATGAGTACAGTTTTATATCATATGGTATGCGTTTATTAGAAATTAGACCGCATATACAGAAACTTTTAATGGAATGATATCATGCGCAAGAGTCATTTTAAGGACATTTTTGAAGCTGTGATATATGTTCTTTTTTCATATTGGATTGTTAATAAATTATTTTCGATTAATAAATATAGTTGGATGCTCGATGGAGGCGATATTTTATGTGGTATTCCTCACGCTTCAAATGATTCAAGGTTGTTGCAATATTTTATTTTTTTATTTTTCTTTGCAACTCCTGTTGTGATAATTATATTTCGTTATATATATACTCGCCATTTTTTTAATATTTTTTTATATATTTTTGTATTGCTGTCTGTTATTTTCAGCGGATGGTGGCTTTTCTGGGGACGGTACGATTATTGTTAGATTACTTTTACTTTCCTAAAAATAATCTAACAATTGTCTCAATCCTACCAACGCACCCGAGCTTCAAACCCACCTTCAGGAATATTGCTAAAATTCACCGTCATACCGTGCAGAGACGCAATGCGCCGCACAATCGATAAACCCAGCCCGCTGCCCGTTTGCTCTTGTCCTGGCGGGCGATAAAAACGCTCGCCTATTCGTGCCAGGGCTTCCGGCGACACGCCTGGCCCGTTATCGCGCACGGTAAAGCCGTCCTGCTCCAGCGTCACGTCGATAACGCTGCCTGATGGACTATAACGCACGGCGTTATCCAGCAGATTACGCACCAGCAGGCTCAGCAGCAGCGGCTGCGCGGTGCGGGCGATGCTGATGTCGTTGAGGTGTAAACGAACTTCAATGCCCGCGCGCTGGGCGCTGTGATAAATATCCATCACCGCAGATTGCAGCAACTCTTCTAACTGGACCGTCTGAACGTCCGCCAGATTATCGAGCGAATCGAGGCGAGAGAGGGTGAGCAGTTGTTCCACCAGGCGGGTAGCACGGTCGATCCCTTCATGCAGCTGCGACAGGGCTTTCTCGCGCGCGTCGGCGTCATCCTGCGAGAGCTGCGCCACTTCGGTCTGCACCTTCAGCGCGGTTAACGGGCTGCGCAGTTCATGGGCAGCATCGGAGGTAAAGCGCCGTTCGCGGCTCATCATTTCGTGAGTTCGATGAAAGAGGTGATTCAGCGCATCCACCAGCGGGCGCACTTCGTTCGGTACGCCCTGAGTATCTAGCGGCGTATCATCTTCCGGCGAGCGGCGACGCAGCGTGAGCGTCAGTTTTTTCAGCGGGCGCAGTTCACTGCTGAGTAACAGGATCAGCAGTAAAAACATCATCGGCAGCGCAACCAGCCACGGGGTAAGCTGCGACGTGATGATGTCCAGCGCCATCTCTTCGCGATATTCCCACTCCTGGCCGACCACGATGCGATATTTTTTATCGGCGGTGGTCAGCCACAGAAAACGCCAGCGATCGTCATCGTTAATGAGATTGCCATCGTCAAATCCTTCCCGGCGATAGCTATACGGGATGAACGGGCCATTTTCGCCGTCGTGCATCACCATTCTGCCGTCAATCGCGTACACTGCGAAGGCCAGCACATCTTCGTCAAGATGACCGTGCTTTACCTTCTTCGCCGCGCGGATAAACTGCCGCGAGCTGCGCACGTCGGTAAAATCCATCGCGCTGATGCGCTTGGCGAACAGCATTTGCTGGGTGTCGAAAAGCTTATCCAGCTTATTGGTGGTTTGATGCCAGGCCACCAGGCTGGCGCAGAGCCAGGCGGCGGCGGAAAGCAGCATAAACAGCAGCGTCAGGCGAACGCGCAGGCTGAGGCGGGGAAACAGTTTCACTGCGCCCCCAGCGTATAGCCGATACCGTGCACAGTGCGGATAAACTCGCTGCCGAGCTTGCGGCGCAGGTGATGCACGTGTACTTCCACAGCATTGCTGGTGACATCGTCATCCCAGCTGTAGAGCTTTTCTTCAATCAGTTTGCGCGGCAGCACGCGCCCGCTGTTGCGCAGCAGCAACTCCAGCAGAGCAAATTCTTTCGGTTTAAGAGGAAGCGGTTCGCCATTGAGCGTGGCGGTGAGTTTGCCGGGATCGAGCGTCACCGCGCCGTGGCGCAGTTCGTTGCTGGGTTGCCCGTGCGCGCGACGGATTAAGGCCTCCAGCCGGGCCGCGACTTCAATTAGCGCAAAGGGCTTACATAAATAGTCGTCCGCGCCCAGGCGTAGCCCTTCAACGCGCTGGCTGAGCGCGTCGCGCGCGGTGAGGATCAATACCGGTTCATGATGCGATTTTTCTCGCCAACCGCGCAGAATATCCAGCCCATCAATGCCGGGCAGGGTGAGGTCGAGGATGACGGCGTCATACGGCGCGCTGTCGAGGGCCACTTTGCCTTCTTCGCCCCGGGTGAACCAGTCGATAGTAAAGCCCATTTTGCCAAGGCCAGTTTTCAGCCCGTCGCCAATCAGTTTGTCATCTTCTACCAGTAAAATTCGCATCTCGCGCTCCTTGCCCCTCTGCCTGAATAAAGCCAGTAAACCCTTATCAGACCTGCGCTGTACAGTAAAAAAAAGAATATTTTTACCTTAAGAAGTCGTTAAGCATTATCCTGTTAAATGGCTTTCGTAATGAAATTTAAGGGAGAAAATATCATGAAGAAACTTGCTGCAATGGCCGCCGTCCTGGCGCTGATCGCTACCCCGGTTCTGGCTAACACTCAGGGCGGTTTTTCCGGCCCCAATTCTACATCCACCCAAAGCGGCGGCTTCGTCGGACCGGATGGCACGGCAACCACCGTTGCCAATGCGAAAACCCTGCGCGATGACACCTGGGTTACGCTGAAAGGGACTATTGTTGAGCGTATCTCTGACGATCTCTATACCTTTAAAGATGAGACCGGCACCATCAATGTGGATATCGACGACAAACGCTGGAACGGCCTGACCGTCACGCCGCAGGATAAAGTGGAAATTCGCGGTGAAGTGGATAAAGACTGGAATTCGGTTGAAATCGACGTCAAACAGATCCAGAAACTGAAACCGTAATCACAAAGCGCCATCGGCTACGGTTCCGGTGGCGCATTTTTTGATGCATGTTGAGGCCTTTATATGGATGTTACCCTCGTCAATTTCCCCCGCACGCAGGTTGCTTTACTGCAACACCGGTGTAGCCCGGAATTAGTCAATTATAGTGCGGCGAAGTTTATTTTATGGCGCAGAGATACTGGCCTGTCGCCGATTGAACAAAGCAATACTTTCGGCATTGCCTGGGACGACCCGCAAACGACGCCGCCGGAAGCGTTTCGTTTCGATATTTGCGGTAGCGTAAACGCGCCCGTGCCCGAAAATGCTCACGGCGTTATTAACGGCGAAATTCCCGCCGGACGCTGTGCGGTGGTGCGCCATCACGGCTCGCTGGATACGGTCGGTAAAAGTGTCTGGTCCCTGTTCCGCGACTGGCTGCCGGGCAGCGGTGAAACGCCGCGCGATTTCCCGGTTTTTTTCCGGTATCACAATTTTGTCAATGAAGTTGCCGAGCACGAACTGCAAACCGATATCTACCTGCCACTGCAATAAACCGCCTTCCTCGTCATATCTCACGGACTTGTGACTCAGCCCGTGAGATAGGGTATTATCTGCGGCAATATTGCCGTCCGAACGGTCAGCATGCAGATTTGAGGAACCCCCATTAATGAGCGATATGGCAGAGCGCCTTGCGCTACATGAATTCACGGAAAACGCCTACTTAAACTACTCCATGTACGTCATCATGGACCGCGCGTTGCCGTTTATTGGTGATGGTCTGAAGCCGGTGCAGCGTCGCATCGTCTATGCGATGTCTGAACTGGGACTGAACGCCAGCGCCAAATTTAAAAAATCCGCGCGTACCGTCGGTGACGTTTTAGGTAAATATCACCCGCACGGCGACAGCGCCTGTTATGAAGCGATGGTGCTGATGGCGCAGCCGTTCTCTTACCGTTACCCGCTGGTCGACGGTCAGGGGAACTGGGGGGCGCCGGACGATCCGAAATCGTTCGCGGCAATGCGTTATACCGAATCGCGTCTGTCGAAGTATGCTGAGCTGCTGCTGGGCGAACTGGGTCAAGGCACGGCGGACTGGGTACCGAACTTTGACGGTACGATGCAGGAGCCGAAAATGCTGCCTGCGCGTCTGCCGAATATTCTGCTGAACGGCACTACCGGCATCGCGGTGGGTATGGCGACGGATATTCCGCCGCACAACCTGCGCGAAGTCGCTAACGCCGCCATCAAACTGATTGAACAGCCGAAAACTACGCTGGATGAAGTGCTTGATATCGTGCAGGGGCCGGACTATCCGACCGAAGCGGAAATCATCACCTCCCGCGCGGAAATTCGCAAAATTTACCAGAACGGGCGCGGCTCTGTGCGTATGCGCGCGGTCTGGAATAAAGAAGATGGCGCGGTGGTGATCACTGCGCTGCCGCATCAGGTTTCCGGCGCGAAAGTGCTGGAGCAAATCGCTGCCCAGATGCGCAACAAAAAGCTGCCGATGGTTGATGACCTGCGCGATGAGTCGGACCACGAAAACCCGACGCGTCTGGTGATTGTGCCGCGTTCCAACCGTGTGGATATGGAGCCGGTGATGAATCACCTCTTCGCCACCACGGACCTGGAAAAAAGCTACCGTATCAACCTGAACATGATCGGCCTGGATGGTCGTCCGGCGGTGAAAAACCTGCTGGAGATCCTTACCGAATGGCTGGCGTTCCGTCGTGATACCGTGCGTCGTCGTCTGAACTATCGTCTGGAGAAAGTGCTCAAGCGCCTGCATATCCTTGAAGGTTTGCTGGTGGCGTTTCTCAACATCGACGAAGTTATTGAGATCATTCGCACCGAAGATGAGCCAAAACCGGCGTTGATGTCGCGCTTCGGCATTAGCGAAACGCAGGCCGAAGCCATCCTTGAGCTGAAACTGCGCCACCTCGCGAAGCTCGAAGAAGTGAAGATTCGCGGTGAGCAAAACGATCTGGCGAAAGAGCGCGATCAGCTGCAGGCGATTCTCGCCTCCGAGCGCAAAATGAATAACCTGCTGAAGAAAGAGCTGCAGGCGGATGCTGATACCTTCGGCGACGATCGTCGTTCTCCGCTGCACGAACGTGATGAAGCGAAGGCGATGAGCGAGCATGACATGCTGCCGTCTGAGCCGGTGACCATTGTGCTGTCGCAGATGGGCTGGGTGCGTAGCGCTAAAGGTCATGACATCGACGCGCAAGGGCTAAGTTATAAGGCGGGCGACAGCTGGAAAGCGTCGGTGAAAGGTAAGAGCAATCAGCCGGTGGTATTTGTGGATACGACCGGACGCAGCTACGCCATCGACCCTATCACGCTGCCATCGGCGCGTGGTCAGGGCGAACCGTTGACCGGTAAGCTGACGCTGCCGCCGGGTGCGACCGTTGAGCATATGCTGATGGAAAGCGACGATCAGAAACTACTGATGGCGTCTGACGCAGGCTACGGCTTCCTGTGTACGTTCAACGATCTCGTTGCGCGTAACCGCGCGGGTAAAGCGATGATCTCACTGCCGGAAAACGCGCACGTCCTGCCGCCGGTGGTGGTGGAAGATGAGTCTGACATGCTGCTGGCGATCACCAGCGCCGGACGCATGCTGATGTTCCCGGTAAGCGACCTGCCTCAGTTGTCGAAAGGTAAGGGCAACAAGATTATCAACATCCCGTCGGCGGAAGCGGCGAAAGGGGAAGATAGTCTGGCGCACCTTTACCTGCTGCCACCGCAGACCACGCTGACCGTGCACGTCGGGAAACGTAAAATCAAACTGCGCCCGGAAGAATTGCAGAAAGTGACGGGCGAACGTGGCCGTCGCGGTACGCTGATGCGTGGGTTGCAGAAAATCGACCGTATCGATATCGATTCTCCGCTGCGCAAGAGCGCGGGGGAGAGCGAGGAGTAAGGCTTGACCCCTCACCCCGGCCCTCTCCCCAAAGGGGAGAGGGTGGAAAACCAGTGCAAGGGTTAACACCGCACTCGGGCGATCCCCTCTCCCCTTTGGGGAGAGGGTTAGGGTGAGGGTGCTAAAGGCGACAACGCACACATTTTCCTGTAAAAACGTTGTTAATTACGCCGTTGCGATTAAGAATAGCCCTTACGAGGGTTTGCGAGTCACAAATCCTGACCAATATATAACTCTAAGCGGTCAGGCTTCAGAGGTAGCTATGCTATTTATTTTTCGTGTCATTATCGTGGTCATTTACTGCATCCTGGTATGCGTGTTTGGCTGTATCTATTGCTTGTTTAGTCCGCGTAATCCGAAGCACGTTGCCACCTTCGGCCATATGTTTGGCCGCATGGCCCCGCTGTTTGGCCTGAAAGTTGAAACCCGCCTGCCTGCGGATGCTGCAAGCTACGGCAATGCTATTTACATTGCGAACCACCAGAACAACTACGATATGGTTACCGCGGCAAATATTGTTCAGCCGCCGACCGTCACCGTAGGAAAAAAGAGCCTGGTGTGGATCCCCTTCTTTGGGCAGCTCTACTGGCTGACCGGTAACCTGCTGATTGATCGAAATAATCGTGCGAAAGCGCACAGCACTATCGCCGAAGTGGTGAAACACTTTAAAAACCGCAAAATCTCCTTCTGGATGTTCCCGGAAGGTACGCGAAGCCGCGGGCGCGGCCTGTTGCCGTTTAAAACCGGCGCGTTTCACGCCGCTATTGCGGCGGGAGTACCGATTATTCCCGTGTGCGTTTCCAATACATCGGATAAGATTAACCTCAACCGCCTGAACAACGGGCTGGTGATTGTTGAAATGCTGCCGCCGATCGATACCAGCAAATGGAGTAAAGATCAGGTTCGCGACCTCTCCAAACACTGCCGTGATGTCATGCAGGCGAAGATAGAAGAACTGGATAAAGAAGTCGCTCAGCGCGAGTCTGACGGAAAACTATAAAACCGGGTCAGGCTCACTCGCCGCCGGGCGGAATGCACGGCGGTAAACATAAAACGCGGTGCTGGCTTACGGGAAACGAATTCCCTTTTTTGATTGAACCGTTTTCATGGAGTTTATATGTCACTCAGTCGGCGTCAGTTTATTCAGGCATCGGGCGTTGCGTTCTGCGCAGGGGCAGTGCCGCTGAGGGCAAATGCCGCAGGGAAACAGCCTGAACTGCCGGTACCGCCACTGGTGGAATCGCGGCGCGGGCAGCCTCTCTTCCTTACCTTACAACGTTCACACTGGTCCTTTTCTCAGGGGACGCGCGCACCCGTCTGGGGCATCAATGGTCGCTACCTTGGGCCGACCATTCGCGTGTGGAACGGTGATGACGTCAAACTGATTTACAGCAACCGCCTGACGGAAAACGTCGCCATGACCGTGCGCGGCCTTCAGGTTCCTGGCCCGCTGATTGGCGGGGCGGCGCGCATGATGTCGCCAAATGCCGACTGGGCGCCGGTGCTGCCGATTCGCCAGTCCGCCGCCACGCTCTGGTATCAAGCCAATACGCCGAACCATATGGCTCAGCAGGTCTACAACGGGCTGGCCGGGATGTGGCTGGTGGAAGATGAAGTGAGTAAGTCTTTACCCATTCCAAACCACTACGGCGTGGACGACTTCCCGGTAATCATTCAGGACAAGCGCCTGGATAACTTTGGTACGCCGGAATACAGCGAACCTGGCAGCGGTGGCTTCGTCGGCGACACGCTGCTGGTGAACGGCGCGCAAAGCCCGTATGTCGAAGTCTCTCGTGGCTGGGTGCGTCTGCGCCTGCTGAACGCATCGAATTCGCGTCGTTATCAATTACAGATGAGCGATGGCCGCGCGCTGCACGTAATCTCCGGCGATCAGGGCTTCCTGCCTGCGCCTGTTTCGGTCAAGCAGCTTTCGCTCGCGCCGGGCGAACGTCGTGAAATTCTGGTCGATATGACCAACGGCGATGAAGTCTCTATCACCTGTGGTGAAGCGGCAAGTATCATGGACCGCCTGCGCGGTTTCTTTGAACCGTCGAGCATTTTGATCTCCACGCTGGTGCTCACTCTGAAACCCACCGGTCTGCTGCCGCTGGTGACGGATAACCTGCCGATGCGCCTGCTCTCGACAGAGATCATGACCGGCACGCCGCTGCGCAGCCGCGATATCGTGCTGGGCGACGATCCTGGCATCAACGGCCAGCTATGGGACCCGCAGCGTATTGACATCACCGCGCAGCAGGGAACCTGGGAGCGCTGGACGGTACGCGCGGATGAGCCGCAGTCGTTCCATATTGAAGGCGTGATGTTCCTGATCCGCAACGTTAATGGCGCAATGCCGTTCCCGGAAGACAGGGGCTGGAAAGATACCGTGTGGGTAGATGGGCAGGTGGAACTTCTGGTTTATTACAACCAGCCGTCCTGGCCGCACTTCCCGTTCCAGTATTCCAGCCAAACGCTGGAACTGGCCGATCGCGGCTCGATTGGGCAAATTCTGGTGAACCCAGCACCGTAACGCGGGATGCAGAGAACCAGCGCCGGGCAATGCCCGGCGCTGTTGTATTACATGGCTTTCAGACGTTCAATCCTGGCATCAATAGAAGGATGCGTGTCAAACATCCCCGTTTTTCCGCGATCGGCTTTCAGCGGTGATGAGAACCAAAGAGACTGGCTGGCGCTATCGACTCGCTCAATCATTTCCGCTCTCCCGCTAATTTTTTCCAGTGCCGCGATTAATCCCTCCGGGTTGCGCGTCAGCTCAACCGCCGTTGCGTCCGCCAGAAATTCGCGATTTCGCGAAAGTGTCAGACGCACGATGGTTGCAACGACCGGCGCCAATAGCAGGAAGACAAAAGCGGCGATATAGAGCACCATGCTGCCGCCGCCGCTTTTACTGCTGGAACTTTTACGGTTTCTACCTCCGCCAAAAAACAGGCTTTGTTTGCCCAGCGAGCTCATTAACGTAATGGCAGACACCAACGCGACAGCGATGGTCGCGAGGCGGATATCGTAATTACGTACGTGCGCCATTTCATGGGCAATGACTCCTTCGAGTTCATAACGCTCCAGGCTTTCCAGAAGCCCGCGTGTTACCGCCACAGCAGCTTTCTCTGGTGACGTTCCGGTAGCAAAAGCGTTGGGCGAAGCATCGTCGATGATGAAAATTCGCGGCACCGGAACGCCCGCCACGTTAGCCATATCTTCCACAGTTTCAAACAGGACAGGTGCCTGTTCACGGTCGGTGATCTCTTTTCCGCCGTTCATCCACATGACGACCGCAGACCCCTGATAGATCATTATCAAGATGTACAAAATGCTAATGACCACTGCGGCGCCAACACCATAGAAGATATTATTGAGCAATAGAAAACCCATTGCTGCGCCAACTTCAACCAGCAAAAGAAAGAAAATAATCACTAACAAAAATGTATTGCTTTTATTGTGAGCAATTTCTTCAAATAACATTCGTGCATTCCTTGCGGATTAAAACTTAACGCTGGGCGTTTCGCGTTCAGTATCAGCAATGCTGAGCATCTCTTGTTTCTTAAAATGATGAAGGTTAGCAATAATATTCGACGGAAAAGACTCCACGCGGTTATTCCAGTTCATAACCGTTGAATTGTATAATTGACGTGAATAAGCGACTTTGTTTTCCGTGGTGGAAAGCTCATGCTGTAACTCGACAAAAGAGTCATTTGCTTTGAGTTCCGGGTAGCTTTCGCTAAGCGCAAAAACGGAACGCAGCGCACCGGTCAGTTGATTGTTAGCCTCAAGCTGTTGCTGTGGGCTGTTTCCGGCAGCAATGATGCTGTTACGCGCGGCGATAACCTTTTCCAGCGTATCTTGCTCATGACGCGCGAAGCCCTTTACCGTTTCAACCAGATTAGGAATCAAATCGCAGCGTCTTTTAAGTTGCACGTCGATTTGTGCCCACGTCTCCTCAACGCGGTTACGGTTTTTAATAAACGCGTTATACGTTCCAATATAGAGAATGATGAGAATAATAATGACGGCAAACGCGATAAGAAAAAACATTGTCGATCCCTCTCATAGTGAAGGTTTTACTATAAATAATACTTAGGTAGGGGTAAATATAAGTTGTGAGAGAGACGCATATTTTGTGATGGTTAAAGCGGATTGTGTTCTTTTGTATTTACTCGATAAATAAAATAACTTTGTATTATTGTTATTAATTATTTAAAGGTGAGTTATAGGGTGCAAAAATCGATAATTTAGTATTTCACGTCTGCCCAGACAAAGAAAAAAGCGCTATCGTAGAGCAAAAGCAAGGATTGCGTTCTGAGGTTAGTACATGGATTCTTTAGCGATATTGCTGTGGGTTTACGGCCTTTTCTTTCTGATATCGCTCGTCGCCGCTATCTTTAAGGCACATTACAAAACGCTTTTCTTGCAGGTCATCTTCCCGCAGCTCGCGGCTATTCTCTTGCTTTGTATCCTCCTGGCGGCGACGTCTCTGATAAGCAACGGTAAACATGAAGCCCGGGATCTCATCATGGGCGAAATTCTGCCGGGTTGCTTACTCGCCGGGGGCATGCTGGGTTGGTTAGTGGTTGGACGTCGCAAACATGCGGGGGCGTTATGTCACCTGTTTATGCTGCTCGTGATGTTAGGGCTGACAGCTGTTTCTCATCCTGTTTTGTGGCCTGCATTGAATTGCGATGAGGGCTGGTATTGGGAATTAGGCCCCTTGCCGTGGTTATACAGCTACGTTTCAACGTTGCTGCTGATACTGGCTTTCTTTTACCGGCGCTGTCGGCAGATTCTGCTGTGGGTGATGCTTCCTCAGTGGGCGGTCGTGGGCGGGTTATTGTTCGCGCTGGATTATTTTGACCTGCTGGGCGGCGCCTGGCTGGCGCTGATTCTTGCTGTGCCGGTCTATCTCTGTGTGGGCGTGTTCCCGGCAATTGTTCTGGGCTTCTGGATGAAGCGAACGTGGCCGGTCTGGCTACTATGTCATCTGCTGTTTCTGGGGAGTACGCAGGTAGTGATACCGGATTTATGGCGCGGTTTCATTCCGGCGTGGCAGGAAAAAAGCAGAATTGCCCTGCTGGAGCAAACAAAGCGCGGCGATTTAAGTGAACTACAGGACATTAGCGATCGCGACGCGCTGGAAAAACTGCTGTCTCAGGCGGCGAAAGACCCCAGCACACCGGAAAAAACGCTGCGTTTTTTGACCCGTCGTGTAGCTTCTCCCTTTAAATTCTCAAACCCTGAATTGGCCGAGGAATGTTGCGGTTTGGAAGCGCCTTTCTTTGCGGCTTTCTCCCATGGCAATCAAACCGCAGTGCAAATTTTTAGCGAAGCGCTAAAGGGTGATTCCGCACAGGCAAAGGAAAACCGCGCAATTGTTCGTGAGCAAAACCCACTGAGATTTATTCCGGGTGGGCGTTTCCCGGAGATAGTCGAGAAGCGCCGTTTAGCGTTTGTCGGCGTGAGCGACATTTTGCTGCGTGTGATGCCGGAACTCTTAACCGAAGAAGCTTATCTGGAGGCGTTACAGGAATGGGATAAAAACATCCTGGCTTCTTACTGGCAGCGACGTGCGCCAACCACGCCGCTGTATCGTGCCTATGGTTTGTTTCGGCTGGAGCAATATGACGCGTTCATTGCATTGGTGACGCAGGACCCGCAACTACTGGAACGATCGCTTATCAGCAACAATTCGTTACTGAAGATTCTGTTTGAATATGCGGACGCCTCTCTGATTCAGCGCATCCTGAATGCCAGTATCATTCCCTGGGAACCTATTCTCGCCGGTTCCGGAGAAGCGTTTCGCCAGTTGCTTTTGCGTACTGTTCATGGCCCGAATTCACTGCCGCCGGAGGTTTTAGTGACGGCATTGCAGCAGATCCAGAAACAAAAGGCCCCGTTACCGGAATCGCAAATCGTGAATGCCATTACAGGGAAAGATAACCCGGTATTGGTGAACGCCTATCACCGTGCGGGTTTAACCTGTGACGCACTGTTTGCCATGATCGACCGTGTTTATCCGGAAGGTGACGTTTCACGCGAGGTGACGCTTAACTTGTTACATGAACAGTGCAGGAATGAATAGCAAGTGGACGGCGGGCATGTGGTTAGTACTCGTAACCTGAGCTTTAAGGAAAAAGCATAATGGGGCGGGAATTCGCGTTCGCAATTTGGCTATGGCCGCTGGCTATTGCCGATATTATGGCGCTCATACTGCTTGGTTTTGCGATAAAACATCCTCGTGTCCGGGGGATTTTTCTGTGGCTGCTGTTGCCGCAGATTGTCCTGGTCGGTGCAGGTTCATTACTTTTTTTACTGGCTTAATATTGATGAAAGTCTCATCTTCTTTGCGCTTATTAGCCAGTTTGTTTCACTGTCTCTTGCCATTGTAGGGCGTCGGCATTTCAGATATCTCTGCCTGCCATGCCATCTCCTTTTTGTTGTGCTTTGGGGATATCTCGAACCTGTCAATTATCTGTCTCGCGAGGTCGCGCATGGCTGGGAGAAGAAACAAATCTCACGCCTTATCGATCGTGCTGAACGAGATGGCGCAATTGTGCTGAATAGCATTCATGATAATGCCCAACTCAAACAAATACTCACACAAGCGGTACTGACGCCTGACGTTTCAGACATGACGTTGAAGGCACTGATTACGCGGGTTGATACACCGTTTTCCTGTTGTGGCGATTCGCACCCATTTTTTATGGCCGTCACGCATCTGAATGCCCGTGCGGTTTACCAGTTTAGCCCTTTGCTAATCGGAGACTCTTTACAGGCGAGAAATCATCGTTTGATGGTCTATCAACATAATCCACTGTACTGGATGTATTTTTACCTGAACGGTAAGTTGAAATATCAGCATGAACAGGGGCTACGCTCTCTGGCAACCGCAAGGGAAATCAGTGAGAAATTGCTGGGAATCATGCCAAAGCTTTTAACGGAAGATGTTTACGAACAAATTATTAATACCAGAGATCGCGAAACGTTAAGTTTTTTTTGGCAAAAACAGCAGCCCAAAATGCAGATACATCGCTTGCAGATGTTATACACAAAATCATTCAAGTTGCATCAAGGCGGCAAGGGAGTGAATCCCCAAGAGCGTACATAAGTACGTGACTGGGGTGAACGAGTGCAGCCAACGCAGAGGCAGCTTGAAGGATGACGTGTATAGCACTTATTGGCGACAGCAAGGTGTTAGTGACAGCGATAATCGATAACCCCTCGTTACTGGAAGCGCGTGATGATGATATCCCAATACTGAATATTATTATTCGTTATGGCGATATGAAAAAACACAGTAACAATATTACGCTCCTGGAATTTATCGTGCGTTTTGCTGATGCTTCGACAGTTAAGGAATTGATAACGGCCAATATCATCGACTGGCAACATTTCATGTTACCTGAGGACGACTATACGCCATTACGGCTGGCGGCCATTAAGCAGGAAGAGGGCGACCGTGAGACCCTCCCACTTGTACTAAAAGATATGCTGAAACAAGAGATATCCTTCTCGGATAAAAACATCGCGGACGCAATAACAAGCGGCGTGAAGCCAGAAATGCTTCTTGCCTCTGGTATGACGAAAGATCGACTGTGTACTGCGCTTGCCGGTGCTGCGAATCAAGGAATAACTTCAAGTGCATTGCGCGATATCGATTCAGGGTTGTGCTGCGAAGGCAAGTAGATAGCAGTTATAAAGGAGATTCTGGAGATGGATGGCCCACTGATATTCGCAATGATTATTATGCTAACCGCTAATAGCTGGATTTTTTATCTGGCACAGTTAGGTATCCTGCTCATTCTCTCCATTTCATGGCGTTACTTTCGCGATCTTTTTTTGCGTGTGGCAGCTCCTCAAATCGGCATTGCTATGCTGTTTGTCTCCGTTTTCTGGGCGATGGGCGAGAAAGAGACGGCTGGGATGCTTTGGACGGCATTCCCGGTGTATCAGGTTCCCCTGCTTTTTGCGGCGCTGCTTACCGGGAAGTGGCTGCGCTCGGCGCATCCTGCATTGCTGCTGATATTTCACTGCACAGGGCTGACAGTGTTCTTTGCTGCGGTATTTTGTTACTTCCATTTATGAAGGGCGATTCACGGATGAGTTGACCGTTATCCGCCGCATCTCAGACAACAATCTCCTTCATTTCCCCCCTGAATAAAGCGTATAATCCCCGGCCTTTGATTATTTTTTTACCACTTTTCTTTTTGGAAGCAAAATGAGCTCTATCTCCCTGATCCAACCGGATCGCGACCTGTTCTCCTGGCCGCAGTATTGGGCCGCCTGTTTTGGGCCGGCGCCGTTTTTGCCAATGTCCCGTGAAGAGATGGATCAACTTGGCTGGGATAGCTGCGACATCATTTTGGTTACCGGCGACGCGTACGTTGACCATCCCAGCTTTGGGATGGCGATTTGCGGTCGTATGTTGGAAGCGCAGGGTTTTCGCGTAGGTATCATCGCGCAGCCGGACTGGAACAGCAAAGACGACTTTATGCGTCTGGGCAAGCCGAACCTCTTTTTCGGCGTGACCGCAGGCAACATGGACTCGATGATCAACCGCTACACGGCTGACCGTAAGCTGCGTCAGGACGATGCCTACACGCCGGACAACGTCGGCGGCAAACGCCCGGACCGCGCGACGCTGGTCTATACCCAGCGCTGTAAAGAAGCATGGAAAGATGTGCCGGTGATCCTGGGCGGTATCGAAGCCAGCCTGCGCCGTACCGCGCATTACGATTACTGGTCTGATACTGTGCGCCGTTCGGTGCTGGTCGATTCCAAAGCCGATATGTTGATGTTCGGCAACGGCGAACGTCCGCTGGTGGAAGTAGCGCACCGGCTGGCGCAGGGCGAACTGATTTCCCAGATCCGCGATGTGCGTAACACGGCGATTATCGTCAAAGAAGCGCTGCCGGGCTGGGCTGGCGTGGACTCCACGCGTCTGGATACGCCGGGGAAAATCGACCCGATCCCGCATCCGTATGGCGAAGATTTGCCATGTGCCGATAACAAGCCGGTTGAACCGCAAAAAGTGGAAGTCAAAACCGTCACCGTTCAGCCGCCGCGCCCGAAACCGTGGGAAAAAACCTACGTGCTGCTGCCGTCTTTTGAGAAAGTGAAAAGCGATAAAGTGCTGTATGCGCACGCGTCACGTATTTTGCACCATGAAACCAACCCAGGCTGCGCGCGTGCGCTGATGCAAAAACATGGCGATCGCTATATTTGGATCAACCCACCGGCGATCCCGCTTTCTACCGAAGAGATGGACAGCGTGTTTGCGCTGCCGTATCAGCGCGTACCGCATCCGGCATATGGTAACGCCCGTATTCCGGCATATGAGATGATCCGCTTCTCGATCAACATCATGCGCGGCTGCTTCGGCGGCTGCTCTTTCTGCTCTATTACCGAGCACGAAGGGCGCATTATTCAGAGCCGTTCGGAAGACTCGATCATCAACGAGATCGAAGCCATCCGTGATACGGTGCCTGGCTTTACCGGTGTGATCTCCGACCTCGGCGGGCCAACGGCAAACATGTATATGCTGCGCTGTAAATCGCCGCGCGCTGAGCAGACCTGCCGCCGTCTCTCCTGCGTTTATCCGGATATCTGTCCGCACATGGACACCAACCATGAGCCGACGATCAATCTTTACCGTCGCGCGCGCGATCTGAAAGGCATCAAGAAGATCCTCATCGCCTCCGGTGTGCGTTACGACATCGCGGTGGAAGATCCGCGCTATATCAAAGAGCTGGCAACCCATCACGTGGGCGGCTATCTGAAGATTGCGCCAGAGCATACGGAAGAAGGGCCGTTGTCGAAAATGATGAAGCCGGGAATGGGAACCTATCACCGCTTTAAAGAGCTTTTCGACACCTATTCAAAACAGGCCGGGAAAGAGCAGTATCTGATTCCGTACTTTATCTCCGCGCACCCTGGTACGCGTGATGAAGATATGGTGAACCTGGCGCTGTGGCTGAAGAAACACCGTTTCCGCCTCGACCAGGTGCAGAACTTCTACCCGTCGCCGCTGGCGAACTCGACCACCATGTATTACACCGGCAAGAACCCGCTGGGTAAAATTGGCTATAAGAGTGAAGAAGTGGTGGTGCCGAAAGGGGATAAACAGCGCCGTCTGCATAAAGCGCTGCTGCGTTATCACGATCCGAAAAACTGGCCGATGATCCGTCAGGCGCTGGAAGCGATGGGTAAAAAGCATCTGATCGGCCCGCGTCGTGACTGCCTGGTGCCGTCACCGACGCTGGACGAGATGCGTGAAGCGCGTCGCCAGAACCGCAACACGCGCCCGGCGCTGACCAAACACACGCCGGTGGCGCATCAGCGTCAAACGCCAGCGGGCGCGAAGAAAGCGCCAGCCGGGCAGCCGCGTCCGGTTAACGCCGGTGCGAAAAAACGCGCGAAACCGACGGCGGGGCGTTAAGAGTCCTGCTCCGCTCTGATTCTGGCCGCTAAGGCGGCCAGCTTCTCATCATCCGCTCGCTCGTGGTCGTGGGAGGATAAATAGCCTTCATACTGTTCAAAATACTTCTTCTGTTTAAACTCGATTGGCTTCCATTTCGTCATGTCGCCCGTGCCATGCATTGGGCTGAGTTTGCTGTGCACGTGGTCCACGCCGAAACCTTCAAAAAACATTCCGCTGCGGCCCACATCATCAAAGGATTTATCCAGCAATTTAGCCACTTTCTGCGTCGCCAGAACTAAATCGGCCAGCGCCTGCGGCGGCATATCAAAGGCATAGCTCGGATAGTGTTTTTTCGGGATGACGACGGTAAAGCCTTCGGTGTTGGGGAAAATCGACAGGAAGGCCAGGTGATGCTCATCTTCCCAGATTTTATGGCAGGGCGCTTTGCCCTCAACGATTTGGCAGAAAATGCAGGTCATGGTTTGTCTCCATTCGGGAAATAAAAAACCGTTTTTCGCAATGACGTAAAAAACGGTTTTATCACAGCTAAATGCTGCTAGTAAAAGCCCAACATCTTCCACCACGCCAGGCCGACGGTGATAAACACCGCCTGGTTAAACAGGCTGATGGCAAACCCGGTTCGCCACCAGACACCGGTGGGTACGTAGCCTGCGCCGAAAAGAATCGGGCCGCGCGCGTGGGTGTATTGGGTGAGTGAGCAGTAAAGGCTGCTGGTGAACGCCAGCATCAGCGCCATCGGCGCGGGCGGGATGTTCAGATGCAACCCAACACCGAGGAATACCGCGTACAACGCGGCGATTTGCGCGTTGCCGCTGGCGAAGAAGTAGTGGGTGTAGAAGTAGGCGGCGTTCAACAGCAGTAGCACAACAACCCAACTGGTGCCCTGCATAGCGCTGCCGATGCTGTCGCCAATCAGGTTGCCGAACCACATGGTAAAGCCCAGCTTTTTCAGCTGGTTGGCCATCATCAGCAGCGCGGCAAACCAAATCAGCGTATCCCACGCGCCTTTTTCGCTTTTCACATCTTCCCAGCTCAGCACGCCGCTCAGCAGCAGAATGGAGAGCCCGACAAACGACGCGGTGGTGGCATCGACACCCAGTTTGTCGCCAAAGATCCACAGCACCAGCAGTACGCCGACCGTCGCCAGCATCAGCCACTCGCCGCGCGCCATGCTGCCCATTTCGGCAAGCTCTTTACGGGCGATGTCCGGGGCATCCGGCGTGTGCTTGATTTCCGGGCGCGTCAGCCAGTAAACCAGCAGCGGAACAATCATCAGCGACACGACACACGGCACCAGCGCCGCCATAAACCAGCTGCCCCAGGTCAGCGTGACACCCGCGTTGGCCGCCAGTTTGACCGCCAGCAGGTTGCCGGTGTAGCCGGTCATAAACAGCGCGGCGGTGACGTCGTTGACGTTACCAATGCAGGTGATCAGAAAGGTACCGATTTTGCAGCGCGATTCGTCCTCCGGGCGTGAGCCAAAGCTGCGCGCCAGCGAGTCGGCGATAGGATAGATAACGCCGCCGCAGCGTGCGGTGTTGCTCGGCATTGCGGGAGATAAGATCAGGTCTGCAAACGCAAGGCCATAAGCCAGCCCCAGCGTGCGCTTGCCCAGCAGGCGGATCATTTGTAGGGCGATGCGCCGACCCAGGCCCGTTTTGATAAACCCGCGGGCAATCATAAAGGCGACGACGATAAGCCATATCAATGAGCTGTTCAGTTCACTCAGTGCCGTGCTGATAGCGCCGCTGGCGGTTTTATCACCCGCCGCATAGGCGAGGGCAAAAACCGTAATGCCAATGATCCCGACCGCGCCAATCGGCAGGACTTTCGCCACAATAGACGCGATGGTTGCCACAAAGATAATAGCGGAATGCCAGGCTGGCGCGCTGAGCCCGGAAGGCGGCGTCAGTTGCCAAAGCCCGGCGGCGATAAGCACGATAATAATAAGCGGGAGCCATTTCACTCCCTGAGATTGTTTTTTTGTCACGACAAGATACTCATTTAAAATGATTTATAAGTACTCGGAATAATTCCATCAGGATCAGATGGTTATTCAGTTCAACCGCGGCAGGATGCATTGCAGAACAACGCCGTTATAGCGAATTGTGCGCTATTGTCGTGAGGATATTCTTTGATCGAGAGATGATAATTGCTTTCGAAATAATAAAAATAGTATGAAAATTATGGAATAATAATTTTAATAAATAAAAGATGCGTAAATTATTAATTGGGTGAATTTATTGGGGAAATACCTGGCGCGGTTTCCCACGCCAGGAAAAAGTGATTAACCGCCGAACTGATCCGGGTCTGGCCCCAGACGTTTTCCTTTATCCAGTTTGGCGATTTCGCCCAGCTCGTCTTTATCAAGACGGAAATCCCAGACGTCGAAGTTGGCGGCAATACGCGCCGGTGTGACGGATTTCGGGATAACCACCAGTCCGTTATCCAGGTGCCAGCGAATGACGATTTGCGCCGGTGTTTTGCCGTATTTATCCGCCAGTTCACGAATGATTTTTTGATCGAATACGCCTTCGCCGCCCTGAGCCAGCGGGCTCCAGGATTCGGTTTGAATTTTGTGCGTCGCGTTCCACGCATGCAGCTGGCGCTGCTGCATCAATGGGTGCAGTTCAATCTGGTTGATGACCGGGGCGACGCCGGTTTCATCGATAATGCGTTGCAGGTGATTCACCTGGAAGTTGCAGACGCCGATGCTTTTTACCAGCCCTTGTTTTTGCAACTCAATCATTCCTTTCCACGCGTCCACGTAGTGATCGATAGCGGGAACCGGCCAGTGCATCAGGTAGAGATCGAGATAATCCAGCTGGAGTTTATCGAGGCTTTCCTGTAGCGCCTCGGCCGGGCGTTTCTGATCGTCGTTCCACAGTTTAGTGGTGATAAACAGCTCTTCGCGCGGAACGCCCGCGCTTTTCAGCGCCTGGCCCACGCCATCTTCGTTCTTGTAGGCGGTGGCGGTATCAATCGAACGATACCCGACCTCCAGCGCTTTATGAATCGCGGTGACAACCTCCTCGTTGCTTGCTTTCCACACGCCGAGACCCAGCTGCGGCATCACGTTGCCGTCCTGGAGTTTGATTACGGTTGGATGTGTCATGCATTTCTCCTTTTCTCTCTATTGCTTATCAGCACAGTGGGCCTGATAAGATTTGTAAGATCAATTCTGGTCGAAATATGCAAAAACGAAAGCCAGACGCTAAAGACTCAGGTCTGGCTTTGGGTGGGGATTAACGTGCCGCTTCGTAAATGCGACGGCTTACTTCAAGGGTAATGTCCTGATTTTCACCCAGTTTTGTCATGCCGTGTTCTTCGAGTTTTTTCAGCAGCGCCGGGATGGAGCTGCCGTCCAGCCCGTAATCGGACAAGCGAGTCGGTACGCCCATTTGCTCGAAGAAATTACGGGTGGCGGCGATGGCGGCGTCGATACGCGCATCATCGGAACCTTCGGTGATGTTCCAGACGCGTTCTGCGTATTGCAGCAGTTTGGCGCGTTTGGTGTCACGTTTTTCATTCCACAGGGCAGGCAGCACGATAGCCAGCGTTTGTGCGTGGTCGAGGCCGTGCATGGCGGTCAGTTCGTGGCCCAGCATGTGAGTTGCCCAGTCCTGCGGCACGCCTGCGCCAATCAGGCCGTTTAACGCCTGGGTTGCCGCCCACATAATATTGGCGCGAACATCGTAGTTTTCAGGTTCTTTCAGCGCTTTCGGGCCATCTTCAACCAGCGTCAGCAGAATACCTTCCGCGAAGCGATCCTGAATTTTGCCGTTTACCGGATAGGTGACGTACTGTTCGACCGTGTGCACGAAGGCATCAACCACACCGTTGGCTACCTGGCGCGGTGGCAGCGTGTAGGTATAAACCGGGTCCAGAATCGCGAAGACCGGCTGCACGTGCGGCGACATAAAGGCACGTTTGTCACCGGTCGTTTTACGGGAAATAACTGCACCTTTATTGGATTCAGAACCGGTTGCCGGCAGAGTGAGAACGGAACCCATCGGAATCGCGCTGTTTACCTTGCTGCCGTAAGTTTCCAGAATTTCCCACGGGTCGATAGACGCATCGTAATGCGCAGCCGCCGCGATAAATTTGGTGCCATCCAGCACGGAACCGCCGCCAACGGCCAGCAGGAACGTGATTTTTTCGTCGCGGGCAATTTTCACCGCGTTCATCAGCGTTTCATAAGACGGGTTTGGCTCAATGCCGCCAAACTCGCGAACGTCCAGACCCTTCAGCGCGGTTAACACCTGGTCCAGCACGCCGGTTTTTTTCACACTGCCGCCGCCGTAGGTCACCAGAACGCGAGCATCCGCCGGAATTTGCGCACGCAGATTTTCAATAACGCCTTTACCGAAAAGAATGCGGGTTGGGGTATGCAGATCAAAATTAAACATGGCTCGTTTCCTTCATCGGAGGATAGAAAAAGTGGGTAGCAACCGTGGCTACCGGATGACGACTATTGTGGTCTTTGGGGGCGATCCTCTCAATGCACATTCCTGCCTATGTCTTGCCCATTTCTCCATAGGGCTGGAGAAAAGTAGCGAAAAGGTCAACAATGAAAGCCTGAATTAATCTGGCGGAAGAGTGGGGATATGAACCGGGAAGAGATTTGTGCATTGCTAACGGATAAAGTTAAGTCACTGAAAAATAATGAGAAAAAGCTCAGTGCTTTGGTGCCGGATATCCAGCTTATCTACGGTACGCAGCCTGCCGCTCGTACGCCTGTTATGTACCGTCCTGGGATTATATTTCTCTTTTCTGGCTATAAGATTGGCTATATCAATGAACGCACCTTCCGCTACGACGCCAATGAATATTTACTGCTGACGGTGCCGCTGCCGTTTGAGTGTGAAACCTTTGCCACAGAGGCCGTGCCGCTGGCCGGGTTGCGTCTGAACGTCGATATTTTACAGCTGCAGGAGCTGTTGATGGATATCGGGGAAGATGAACGCTTCCAGCCTGCAATGGCGGCGAGCGGCATTAACTCGGCAACGCTCTCCGAGGAGATTCTGTGTGCAGCCGAGCGCCTGCTGGATGTCATGGAACGCCCGCTTGAAGCACGCATCCTCGGCAAACAGATTATCCGCGAAATGTTGTTTTATGTACTCACCGGGCCGCGCGGTGGGGCGCTGTTGGCGCTGGTCAGCCGCCAGACGCATTTCAGCCAGATAAGCCGGGTACTGAAACGTATCGAAAGCCAGTACACCGAAAACCTGAGCGTCGACCAGCTGGCGGCGGAAGCCAATATGAGCCTGTCGGCGTTTCATCATAACTTTAAATCGGTGACCAGCACCTCGCCGTTGCAGTACCTGAAAACCTATCGCCTGCACAAAGCGCGCATGATGATGGTGCATGATGGATTAAAAGCGAGCGCAGCGGCAATGCAGGTGGGATATGAAAGCGCATCGCAGTTTAGCCGGGAGTTCAAACGCTATTTCGGCATTACGCCGGGAGAGGATGCGGCGCGATTACGCGCGATTCAAATCGTTTAGGCAAGAGGCCCTGTAGGCCTTGTAGGCCGGATAAGCGCAGCGCCATCCGGCTTCAAAGCGCATCCGGCTTCGAAAGCAGCGCCCTCAGGCGCTGCAATATTTCTTCTTAATCACCACCACCAGCGTACCGAGCAGCCCGGCAACCAGCAGGAAAATAGGCAGGATCATCAGAAAGGTCATCACCTGATCTTCATGACGTTTTACAAACGGAATCATACTGATGGCATAGCCGAGGCTGGTAACGACGCCTACCCACAGTAGCGCGCTCAGCCAGTTAAAGAACTGGAAGCGGCGGTTAGGCAGCCCGGAAATACCCGCCATGGTTGGCAGCAGCGTACGTACGAACGCCAGAAAACGCCCTGCGAGCAGCGCCAGCAGACCGTGACGATCGAACATGCAGGTCGCACGTTGATGGTATTTATCCGGCAATTGCGAGAGCCAACCTTTCACCGTACGGGTGTTGCCCAACCAGCGCCCCTGGATGTAGCTCAGCCAGCAGCCGAGGCTGGCGGCGGTCGTCAGAATGATCACCGTTGGCACGAATCCCATCACCCCTTTGGCGATAAGCGCGCCCGCGAGCAGCAACAGGCTATCGCCCGGCAGGAAGGAGGCCGGAAGCAGACCGTTTTCTAAAAACAGCGTGGCAAACATGACCAGATAAACCACCCCCACAACGTGAGGATTCGCCAGCGCGGCAAAGTCATGCTGCCAGAGCGCGGCGACAATATCTTGAATGACGACCATGGACTTTCCTGTGGAACAGCATTTTCGTGTATTGTACTCCCGAATTGCCTGAAACTCTTTGATCCCTCGCGCAACAACGCGCGCGCCGCTGTTCAGGAATAAGAACAACCTGAGCAAAAGGGTTTACGCCGGGATGTTCTGGCAATTCGGCAGCCAGACTGTTCTCAAAATCCTGAAAACACGCGGTGCGCTTTTCCAGGAACATTGCTAACCAGACAGCCCGAGGCGATACGCCGCCGGGCCTGAGGCTATTTTACACAATACGCGCGAAGCCTGCTGCTAAATCCGCGATAAGATCGTCAATGTTTTCTAAACCAATATGTAAGCGAATAAGGGTGCCGGTAAAGTCGACTTCGCCGCCAGGGCGAATCTCAGCCAACTGCTCTGGCTGGTTCGGCAGAATTAGCGATTCAAAACCGCCCCACGAGTAAGCCATGCTGAACAGGGAGAAGTTATCGAGGTAAGCGGAAAGCTCGGCATCGCTTAAACGCTTATTCAGCACGAAGGAGAACAAACCGCTGCTGCCTGTAAAATCACGTTTCCAGTATTCGTGACCTTTACTACCCGGTAGCGCCGGATGATTCACGCGTGCGACCTGCGGCTGCTGTTCCAGCCATTCGGCAATTTTCAGGCTGCTTTCGTGATGCTGACGCAGGCGCACGCCAAGTGTACGCAGGCCGCGGCTGGTCATGTAGGCGGTGTCCGCATCCAGCATCTGGCCCATCAGATACGCGTTTTCGCGCAGTTGCGCCCAGCAGCGTTCGTTCGATACTGCGGTACCGACCATCGCGTCTGAGTGGCCGATCAGGTATTTCGTGCCTGCCTGAATTGAGATATCAATACCAAAATCGAGTGCTTTAAACAGCACCCCCGCCGCCCAGGTGTTGTCGATCATAATGATCGCCTCCGGCGCCACGCTGCGCACGGCGGCGACGATCGCCGGAACATCATGAACTTCCATCGTGATTGAACCGGGAGATTCCAGGAAAACCACTTTAGTATTGGGCTGAATCAGGCGCGCGATGTCGCTGCCAATCAACGGGTCGAACCAGCTGGTGGTGACACCCAGTTTCCCCAGAATTTTGGTGCAAAAATCCTGGCTCGGCTCATAGGCGGTATTGGTCATCAACACATGATCGCCCTGTTCAACAAACGCCAGAATCGTATTGGCGACCGCCGCGGCGCCGCAAGGGAAGAGGGCGCAGCCCGCGCCGCCTTCCAGCTCGCACATCGCTTCCTGCAATGAGAAGTGGGTGAGGGTGCCGCGACGCCCGTAGAAGAGTTCGCCTTTCGCGCGGTTGCGGGTGGCATGTTTCTTCGCTTCAACGGTGTCGAACACCAGCGAGGAAGCGCGCTGAATGACGCTGTTTACCGAACCCTGCGTGTACTTTTTACTCCGCCCGGCGTTGACCAGCGCGGTATCAAGGTGCTTATCTGCCATCTCTCTCCTGCCTATTTTTATACGTCTGGACGTCTAAACTATCACGATTGTTGCAAGATGTACCCGCCCGCACGATATAAAGCAGAAAATTTCTCAAAAATCGCGGTGGTGACTTTTTTACTGCGTAAGCGCAAGGAAAATAAGTATGATTTGAGTCACTATGTAAATACTAATGAGAACTACTATCAATTCGACGTGGTTTTGATATTATTGTGCTCAGATTTTGTGATTTATGTCCTGGAGATACAGAGTGGGTAATAATTTGATGCAGGCGGATCTCTCCGTTTGGGGTATGTATCATCATGCCGACATCGTTGTTAAAGTGGTTATGATTGGCCTGATTCTGGCATCCGTAGTCACCTGGGCCATCTTCTTTAGTAAGAGCGCAGAGTTGTTCTCCCAGAAGCGTCGCCTCAAACGCGAACAGCAGCTGTTAGCGGAAGCCCGCTCAATCGATCAGGCGCACGAAATCGCCGCCGCCTTCCACGCGAAAAGCCTAAGCACACAGCTGATTCATGAAGCGCAGGATGAGCGTGAGCTTTCTGCGGGTTCAGAAGATAATGAAGGGATTAAAGAGCGTACCGGCTTCCGTCTGGAACGTCGTGTCGCCTTTGTTAGCCGTAGTATGAGCCGCGGGACCGGTTATCTCGCGACCATCGGCGCAATTTCCCCGTTCGTCGGTCTGTTCGGTACCGTTTGGGGTATCATGAACAGCTTCATCGGTATTGCGCAGACGCAAACCACCAACCTGGCTGTTGTTGCACCGGGTATCGCAGAAGCGCTGCTGGCGACCGCAATTGGTCTGTTTGCCGCGATTCCGGCGGTGGTTATCTATAACGTCTTCGCCCGTCTGATTGGCAGCTATAAAGCAAACCTCAGCGATGTTGCTGCACAGGTTCTGCTGCTGCAAAGCCGTGACCTGGACCTCCACGCCAGCGGTGTGACCCAGCCGGTACGTTCCGCACAGAAATTACGAGTAGGTTGATGCCCCATGGCAATGCGTCTTAATGAAAATCTGGACGATAACGGCGAAATGCATGAAATCAACGTGACGCCGTTTATCGACGTTATGTTGGTTTTGCTGATCATCTTCATGGTTGCCGCGCCACTGGCGACGGTGGATGTGAAGGTCAATTTGCCTGCGTCCTCCAGCCAACCGCAGCCGCGCCCGGAAAAACCGGTCTACCTGTCGGTGAAAGCAGATAAGTCGATGTTCCTGGGTAATGACCCCATTACCGATGAGAACATGGTGAATGCGTTGAACACGCTGACGGAAGGCAAGAAAGATACCACTATCTTCTTCCGCGCCGATAAAACCGTCGACTATGAAACGATGATGAAGGTGATGGACACCCTGCATCAGGCTGGTTATCTGAAGATTGGTCTGGTAGGGGAAGAGCACGCAGGGGCGAAGTAAAGCCCCTCACCCCGCCCTCTCCCCAGGGAGAGGGTGAAAACCGCACTCACTTAAACCCTGGCTCTGTCGGTTCCCTCTCCCTTGAGGGAGAGGGTTAGGGTGAGGGGGTAAACACCGCACATTTCCCCTAAGTCTTATCTCCTGATAAATACGTCCCTACAACACAATTATTTATCTCTGCTTTAAATTAAATTTTACTCTTTATTAAGTAGTAATAAAAACATCTGCAAAGAATATATTCTTTCCCTCCGCTGGTCATGGTGATGTTCTCGGGCTATGAAAACTTTGTCTCGCAGCTGGATATCAGCACTCACAAAGAGAAGCTGAACTG
>CAJYVI010000108.1 GCA_913778145.1 uncultured Pseudocitrobacter sp. | reverse complement strand
GTACCGCAAAACGACTTTCATCAGCAAAAATCGCCCGCAGCAACGCCTCTGTTGTCGGTGCTTCAGTGGCGCGATGGAATTTATTATTCAGGTTAGCCACGGTCAGATGCACGCGTCCATCCAGCGTATCCGCCGACGGTGCCACCGTCGCCGCATTGGCAACCCACATGGATGACGCGGAACTTGCCGCACTCAGCAACTGTGGCGCCTGCGCGGCGACTTTCGCCACCACCTGCTCATCATTGCCGTCAAACCCCAGTTGGCGCAACACGCTGACGTTGGGGCGCGCCTGCGGAGGAATAATCCCCTGCTTAAAGCCCGCGTCTGCCAGCGCTTTCATTTTCAAAAGCCCTTGTTTAGCCGCCCGTTGCGGGTTCGATACCTGAAACTGATTGCGCGTCGAGGCTTCATTACCGAATGATAACCCGGCGTAATGGTGCGTCAGGCCCGGCAGGCCATCAAAGTTGACCTCCCAGGTGTTCATGATGCACTCTCCTGGTTGAAATCAAGCCCGGGGTTAAGACTCTGTGGCAGCGCGATGGTCGGTGACTCCAGGCTTGCCATTGGCCAGGCGCAGTAATCTGCAGCGTACCATGCGCCCGGACGATGATTCCCCGAGGCGCCTGCGCCGCCAAACGGCGCGGTGCTTGCGGCTCCGGTGAGCGGCTTATTCCAGTTCACGATTCCCGCACGCGCTTCGAGCAGCAGGCGATCGAATTTTTCCCGGTCGGGCGAAATTAACCCGCTTGCCAGGCCATAGCGGGTGTTGTTGGCAAGGGCAATCGCTTCATCGAAATCGTCGTAGCGCCACACGCACAGCAACGGGCCAAAGACCTCTTCATCGGGCACGTCACTCACTTGCGTGAGGTCGACAATGCCTGGCGTAAGCAGTGACGTACCGCTTTGCAATAAGCACGGCTCAAGCAGGGTTACGCCCCCGTTCGCCACATGCTGCAACCACGCCTGATGCACCTGCTGCGCGGCCTGCGGCGAAATTAAGCCCCCCATAAACGGTTGCGGCTCTGCATCCCATGCAGCGGGAATAATACGTTGTGCAACCGTCACCAGTCTGCGTAAAAAAGCATCGCCGCGATCGCCACGGCTCACCAACAGGCGTCTCGCACAGGTACAACGCTGCCCGGCGGTAATAAAGGCCGACTGGATAGTCAGATGTACCGCTGCATCAATATCCTCTGGCTCGTCCACGATAAGCGGGTTGTTGCCCCCCATCTCAAGGGCGAGTATTTTCTGCGGCTGCCCGGCCAGCTGGCGATGCAGGTGAAAACCGGTGTGGGAGCTGCCGGTGAAAAGCAGCCCATCAATACCCGGATCGCTGCTTAAGGCTTCTCCGGTTTCCCGATCGCCCTGCACCAGATTCAGCACGCCCGGCGGCAGCCCGGCTTCCTGCCATAATTTCATCACCACTTCACCGCTCAGCGGCGTCTGCTCGCTGGGTTTAAAGACCACCGTGTTGCCCGCCAGCAGCGCCGGAACGATATGCCCATTCGGTAAATGCCCAGGGAAGTTATAGGGGCCGAACACCGCCAGCACGCCGTGCGGCCGATGACGCAATGTCGCCGCGCCGTCTGGCATCTCCGTATGCTGCTCGCCGGTTCGGGCGTGGTACGCGCGCACGGAAATGGCGATTTTATTGATCATTGCCGCCACTTCCGTCGCGGCTTCCCAGCGTGGCTTGCCCGTTTCACTGGCGATAATCTCGGTCAACGACGCTTTACGCGTTTCGAGCAACTGGGAGAAGGTTTCGGCAATGCGTTGGCGTAATTCGAACGGTTCACGCGCCCAGTCGGGAAACGCCTTCCGGGCGGCAGCCACCGCCTGAGCGACCTGACCCGGATCGGCATCACGTCCCTGCCAAAGCATCTGCTGGGTGACCGGGTTGGTTTTCTCCCGCGCCTGCCCGAGCCCGTCGAGCCATTCACCACCAATCCATAAACTCATATTTTTTTCTCCTCCGGGCAAAGGCGCACCAGGCGAACGCTATCACCGGCGCGACATTTCAGGGCATCCAGCTGTTGGGCGTTGAGTAACAGCTTGTCGCAATGGGGATCCGCCACCACCAGCATGGCGCGGAAGTGTTGGTACTGTTCGTTAGCCACCAGGCAGACAGGCAGCTCGCCCGGCGCGGGCTGGCCTTCCGCCACCGTCACCAGGCGGCTTTTGCGGATCGCGCGGATACGGTCCAAATCGCATTCCAGGGTCGGGCCGCCATCGAAAATATCGACGTAATCACGGTAGCGAAAACCCTCTTTTTCCAGCACCTTACGCGCAGGCGCGGTTTGCGGGTGTACCTGGCCAATCACCGCGCGAGCCTCGTCGGGCAAAAAATCGGTATAAATCGGATGCTTCGGCATCAGTTCAGCAATAAATGCCTTTTGACCCGTGCCGCAAAGATAATCCGCGCGAGAAAAATCCATGGAGAAGAAGCGCTTACCCAGAGCATCCCAGAAGGGTGAATAGCCGTGGTCATCAATCACACCGCGCATCTCTGCCACGACTTTCTCGCTGAATCGATCGCGGAAGGCCGCCATAAACAGAAAACGCGCTTTCGAGAGCAGATAACCGTTGTTCTCTTTGCGCCATTCGGGGTCGAGGAACAGGCTACATAATTCGCTACTGCCAGTGTGATCGTTACTTAAGAAAAGGGTTGGCAGCGCGTTGTAGACGTTCAGTTCTTTTGAGGCGTGCACCAGCGTTCCAACCCGATAGTTGTACCAGGGATCGTTCAGCCCCATCGCAACCTCAATGGCGCAAATGCCCACCACGCTGCCGCTTTCACTCTCTTCGAGCACGAAAACGTAACCCTGTTCGCTGCGCGCAAGCGCCCCCTGCCAGGTCGCCAGCGACCGGGTGATGCGGGCCGCCAGCGTGGATTCATCTGCGGGGAGCGAGGTCAGCCCTCCGCCTGTCTTTCCCGCTAAGTGAAGCAGGCCAGGCAGGTCTTCATGTTCAATTGGACGGATGATCATCATGGAGAGACTCCTGCCAGGAAACGTTCGCAGCCCCGTTCAAAACGGTCGAGGCCATGGGTCACCTCTTCTTCTGTGATAATCAGCGCTGGCGCGAAACGCACGACGTTGGCCCCGGCGATCAGCACCATCAGCCCTTCCTCTGCTGCTAACTGACTAATCTGCTTAGCTTTTCCCGTGTAAGCTGCTTTCAGTTCACAGCCAATCAACAGCCCCAGCCCGCGAATCTCATTAAACAGGCCGTAACGGGCGTTAATCGACAGCAGGCGTTCGGTAAACCACTGATGACGCTGTTTCACGCCGTTGAGCACCTGTGGCGTATTAATAATGGAAAAGACCGCGCCCGCTACCGCGCTGGCTAAAGGATTCCCGCCGTAGGTCGTCCCGTGGGTACCCACGGTCATCACGCTGGCGTAGGTTTCTTTTGCCAACACTGCGCCTACCGGGAAGCCGCCGCCCAACGCTTTTGCGGTGGTCAGTACATCGGGCGTTACGCCGTAGTGCATATAGGCGTAAAGCTCGCCGGTGCGACCCACGCCGGTTTGCACCTCATCAAAAATCAGCAGCGCATCGTGGCGATCGCACAGTTCGCGCAGGCCGCGCAAAAATGCCGGGTCGGCAGGTACTACGCCGCCTTCCCCCTGCATCGGCTCGACAATTACTGCGCAGGTACCGTCGTCAATCAGCGCGCTGGCAGACGCCAGATCGTTATAAACCGCGTGACGAATATCCGGCGGCAGCGGTGCGAAATCTTGTGAATAGGCAGGCTGACCGCCCGCCGTAACGGTGAACAACGTGCGGCCATGAAAAGCATTTTTGAATGCCACAATCCCGCTCTTATGGCTACCAAACTTATCGTGCGCATATTTGCGCGCCAGCTTAA
>CAJYVI010000107.1 GCA_913778145.1 uncultured Pseudocitrobacter sp. | reverse complement strand
GTGAAGGGGTTTAACCTTGCGAGCCATGATTTTCAGGCCTTACCTGGCACCTTGCAGACCACCAATACTTCATGCGAGCAGTGGATCAGCGATATCGCTTATCTGCCGTTAATCAACTCGCTGCCCGCCAGAAAGACGTCAAAATATACCTTTTCCAACTATTCTGGCTACGCGTTCGATAACATTCGCTATTACATCGACGTGTCAAACTCCTATATCTATATCAATAAATTGGTCGACAGTAATAAGTACACCTTTAATAACTGGCTGGTCGTTCACCATAATTCAATCGATATCAAAAAAAGTGCGCATACCATCAGTATTGATGACAGCAGCCTGAAAGATTTATCGATGGGCGAAAACATTATCTCGCATGTTTATCGGGACGGTTATACCCAGCACAATATTATTAGCATGCTAACGCCGGTGTTTAAAGACAGCAAGTTTAAAGGCATTATCATCACCGACATTAACATCAGTGACCTGGCGACGTCGTTCTACACAGCAGACAGGCCGGTTATCTGGAAGTTCCTGTCCATGTACATTGAAGACAACGCCACCGGTAAAAAAATCAATTTCCATAACCCTGCCTGGTGGGTGCGTACGCTTATTCATCATAAAGAAGCGATCACCCAATACTACTCTCTGCATATCAGTCTGGATGTCGTTTATTTTATCTTCTCCAATACATGGTTGATCTTCAGCTATCTCTTAACCACCTATTTACTGTGCGCCTATGCGAATTACCATCTGACGCGCAATGCGCGACTTTCGCGCGAGAACATTACGGATGTCATGACTGGCCTGTATAACCGAAAGGTGCTCTCACCTTCCCTGCAGGCGAAAATCGATGAGCTATTGGTGAAGGGGATTGCAGTTAGTGTCGTGGCATTGGACTGCGATGGCCTCAAACGCGTCAATGATACGCTGGGGCACCAGGCTGGAGACCGCATGATTCAGGCGTTAGGAAAAGCTATCGATCAGTCGATTCGTAAGAGCGATTACGGCATTCGCCTCGGCGGAGACGAATTTAATATTATCCTGATTGATAATACTTTGGCTGCGGCACAACAGGTGGTGAAACGCATTGAAAACAACCTGAAGACGATGGACACCGGCTTTGCCGTGAGATTTTCCTGGGGCGGTTATCAAATGCAGCCAGGCGAACCACTGGACAGCGCTTTTGCAAAAGCCGACGGCGCGCTGTACCTCCACAAAAAAGGCAAGCGAAACCGTTAGTCATTCGGGCTTTGAGTCAGGGGAAAAAAGATCTAACCTGAGAGCTGTTTTTCGTCGGAAGGAAAAGGTATGTCTGAAATCAACGTTCCCCAGGATATTCACCAGCATCTGCTCGCCCTGTTGGAAGAAAATCGCGCTCGCTATCGCGTGATGACCCATGAAGCGGTCGGCAAATGCGAAGCCGTCTCCGAGATGCGCGGCACAGCGCTGGGCCAGGGCGCCAAAGCGCTGGTATGCAAAGTGAAAGGCAATGGCATCAAGCAACATATTCTGGCGGTACTCGCTGCCGATCAGCAGGCTGATTTATCGCGTATTGCTGAGCACGTAGGTGGGCTAAAGGCATCCCTCGCCAGCCCCGCCGAGGTTGAGCAACTCACCGCCTGCGTTTTTGGCGCTATCCCGCCCTTCTCGTTTCATCCCTCGCTGCGTCTGATTGCAGATCCAATTCTGTTTACGCGGTTTGATGAAATTGCGTTTAATGCCGGTCGGTTGGAGAAGTCTGTTATTCTGAATACCGAAGATTATTTACGCATTGCGCAGCCAGAGCTGGTGGTGTTTCGGCGCGAATCATAAGAATAAGTAATACGCGTTGTGCACATGCCATAAATATCAATCTACAGAACAAAAAGCCTGCTTATTCACGCGGTTGCGCGTAAAGTAAGCAGGCTTACTTTTTTTGGCAAGGACTTCCTTTCATGTTCGATACCACCCTGCTGATCCTCCTTGGTCTGGCGGCGCTCAGCTTCGTCAGTCATAACACCACCGTAGCCGTCTCCATCCTGGTACTGATTATTGTTCGTGTCACGCCGCTCAATACCTTTTTCCCGTGGATTGAAAAACAGGGGCTAACCATCGGGATTATTATCCTGACCATCGGCGTCATGGCGCCCATCGCCAGCGGTACTCTACCGCCTTCCACGCTGCTGCATTCCTTCGCTAACTGGAAATCGCTGGTGGCGATAGCCGTTGGCGTCTTTGTCTCGTGGCTTGGCGGACGCGGCGTCGTGCTGATGGGCAGCCAGCCACAGCTGGTGGCCGGGTTGCTGATTGGCACAGTGCTTGGCGTGGCGCTGTTTCGCGGCGTTCCGGTTGGCCCGCTGATTGCCGCCGGGCTGGTATCCATTCTTATTGGGAAGTCGTAAGGCTTGCCAGATAGCGCCCTGGCGTCTGGCCAAGCCCTTTACGGAACATGGTGATAAACGCGGTGGTGGAGTCATAACCCAATGCCAACGCCACCTGCTGCACCGCCAGCCCGCGCACCAGCATTTGCAGGGCCAGAATCAACTGCAACTGGTGCCGCCAGCGGCGAAAATTGAGCCCGGTTTCTTTGACCACCAGCCGCGCCAGATTGCGCTCACTCATGGCAAAGCGGCTTGCCCACTGGCTGAGCGTTTGCCACTGCGCGGGTTCCGCTTCCATGGTCTCGACCATCAGGCGAATCTTCGGATGTGCCGATACCGGCAGTTGTAGCTGCTGCTCGGCCTGCTGCGGAAGCTCATCGAACAGCACCTGCGTCAGGCGCTGGGTTTGCGGCGTCTGCCGCTCGCTACCGGGCCGTTGCGACAGCGCCAGAATCAGCTCGCGCACCAGCGGTGAAATCTTCAGGGAACAGCAGTGATCCGGCATCTGCGCCGCGCCGGGCTCAATAAACAGAAAACAGAGCTGCGCCTGCGGCGTCGCCCGATTGCTGTGCGGCATCCCGCCGGGGATCCACACCGCAAACTGTGGGGGCACCATCCAGCGCGCATTTTCTACCTCGCAGGTAATCGCACCATGCAGCGCCAGAATCAATTGCCCTTTACGGTGCTGATGCTGCGCAATGTACTGCTCATCGGGCGCAACCTGCACGCTGAATGCTACTGCCGCATCGTGATGACCGTCGGGGTGATACCCATCGAGACCGAGACCTAACATCATTCTGTCCGAATTTAGCGATAAATTGTCATTTTAGCTTGATTTCATCCCGTGCTAAACAGGGTATCGTCTTTATCCCATCGTTTTACTGAGAATGCTATGCGTACTGTTTCACCTTCTGCCGCCCGCCACACCTGGCTTTTGATAGCGGGCATTTTATTGATCGCCTCGACGCTACGCGTCACCTTTACCGGGGCCGCGCCACTGCTTGACGCTATTCGCGCGCAATACGGCTTAACCACTGCGCAAACCGGTTTGCTGACGACCCTCCCCCTGTTGGCTTTTGGGCTGGTCTCCCCGCTGGCTGCGGGGATCGCGCAACGCCTCGGTATTGAACGCAGCCTGTTTGTCGCCCTGCTGCTAATTTGCGCCGGGATTGCGGTGCGCTCGTTGCCGGCTGTCAGCCTGCTGTTCGTCGGTACGGCAATCATCGGCTGCGGAATTGCGCTGGGTAACGTCCTGCTGCCGGGGTTAATCAAACGCGATTTTGCCGGCAACGTCGCCCGCATGACCGGCGCCTATTCTGTCACCATGGGTGCCGCGGCCGCGCTGGGCTCCGCTATGGTGGTACCGCTGGCACTGAACGGCTTCGGCTGGCGTGGCGCATTGCTGGGGCTGATGGTCTTTCCTCTACTGGCGTTTCTGCTGTGGTTACCGCAGTGTCGCGCGGCAAAAACCGCCACGCTGACCAGCTCGCGCACCCTGAAAAGTCGGGGGATCTGGCGTTCATCGCTGGCGTGGCAGGTCACACTGTTTCTGGGAATCAACTCACTGGTCTATTACGTGGTGATCGGCTGGCTGCCCGCCATTTTGATTGGACAAGGCTACAGTGAAGCACAGGCCGGATCGCTGCATGGGCTGTTGCAGCTGGCGACCGCCGCGCCGGGATTTGTGATTCCGCTCGTCCTGCATCGGCTCAAAGATCAGCGTGGAATCGCCGTTCTCGTCGCGCTAATGTGCGCCGTCAGCGCAGCAGGGTACTGGCTTTTCCCGGCGCAGGCCGTTGTCTGGACAATAATATTTGGCTTCGGTTCCGGCGCGACGATGATCCTCGGCCTGACCTTTATCGGCCTGCGCGCCAGCTCGGCCCATCAGGCCGCCGCGCTTTCGGGAATGGCGCAGTCTGTGGGTTATTTACTGGCCGCCTGCGGGCCGCCGCTGATGGGGAAAATCCACGACGCCAGCGGAGACTGGCATATCCCGCTCTACGCCGTGGCGGTCATTTCACTGGTGATGGCGCTGTTTGGCGCGCTTGCCGGGCGCGATCGGGAAATTCACTAAGCGTTTAATTGGCCGCTGCGTGCAGGAAAGCCTGTACCAGCGGCGCAGGACG
>CAJYVI010000106.1 GCA_913778145.1 uncultured Pseudocitrobacter sp. | reverse complement strand
GACCACTAACCCCAGCATCGTCGCCGCAGGTAAGAAACGTCTCGACGTTTTACTGCCCGAGCTGTACGAAGCCATGGGGGGAAAAGGCCGCCTGTTTGCGCAGGTAATGGCGACCACTGCTGATGGTATGGTGAATGATGCGCACACGCTGCGCGCAATTATCCCGGATTTGGTGGTGAAAATTCCGGTCACCGCGGAGGGGCTGGCGGCTATCAAGCTGCTGAAAGAGGAAGGTATTCCCACGCTGGGTACCGCGGTTTATGGCGCTGCGCAAGGTTTGCTGTCTGCATTGGCCGGGGCGGAGTATGTTGCGCCTTACGTCAACCGCGTAGATGCGCAGGGCGGGAACGGCATTCAGACCGTCTGTGAGTTACAGGAACTGCTGACGCTGCACGCCCCGCGCGCCAAAGTGCTGGCCGCAAGCTTTAAAACGCCGCGTCAGGCGCTGGACTGCCTGCTGGCGGGCTGTAAATCGATTACGTTGCCGCTGGATGTTGCGCAGCAACTGATTAGCTATCCGGCGGTGGACGCCGCAGTGGCGAAATTTGAGCAGGACTGGCAAACGGCGTTTGGCCGTACGTCTTTATAAGCTAATGTGCGGTGTCGATGCCTGATGGCGCTTGCGCTTATCAGGCCTACCCGCACCTAACCCGTAGGCCGGGTAAGGCGTAGCCGCCACCCGGCAACGATGCACGATAGCTAACCGTAGGCCGGGTAAGCGCAAGCGCCACCCGGCAAACAGGCCGCTCCGTGTTACCCGCACACCTCACACCCTGGGTTACGCATTAACTTCATTTCGCGGAACTGGCAGGTCATCGCGTCGTACATCACGATTTTTCCGGCGGCAGGCGTGCCGTAGTGGGCGAGAACCTTGATGGCTTCCATCGCCTGCAATGAACCAATCACGCCAATCAGCGGCGACATCACGCCCGCTTCTACGCAGGTCAGCGCATTTTCACCGAACAGACGGCTCAGGCAGCGGTAACACGGTTTGCCTTCCTGCCAGGTGAAGACGCTGATTTGCCCCTCCATGCGAATGGCTGCGCCGGAAACCAGCGGTGTTTTATGGCGAAAGCAGCCCGCATTCAACTGATTGCGCACCGCGACGTTATCGGTGCAATCAAGCACCAGATCGTGCTGTGCGATCAGCGCCCACAGCGCCTCGTCGTCGAGCATCGCGTTATGCGTCACCAGACGCGTATGTGGGTTAATCCGCGCCAGTGCATCACGCGCGGAATCTACCTTCGGTTGGCCGATAGTGGCGTCGCTGTGCAGCGTCTGGCGCTGAAGATTGGAGAGCGCCACGGTGTCGAAATCGACCAGCGTCAGTTGCCCGATACCCGCGGCGGCCAGATACTGCGTCGCCGCGCAGCCCAGCCCGCCCAGGCCGACAACCAGCACCTTCGCCTCTTTCAGCCGCTCCTGACCGTCGAAATCAAAGCCGCGCAGAATGATTTGCCGGTTATAGCGCATCATCTCCGCATCGCTGAGTTCCGCTGCCATCACAGGCCTCCCAGCAGATGATTAAACGGTTCCACGTCAACCCATTCACCCGCTTCTACGTGACCGCGTTCGCGTTCTAACACGATAAAGCAGTTGCCCTGGCTGAAGGAGCTGAAAATATGCGAGCCCTGATGACCGGTGGTGCTGACGGTCAGATCGCCGTTAGCGTCACGCTGTAAAATACCGCGCTGGAAATCGAGGCGGCCCGGTGATTTTTTCAGGCGCGAGGCGGCACGCACGCGCAGGCGCGGCGCTTGTGTGGAGCAGGTAGAACCGCTCAGTTTCGCCAGTAGCGGCTGCACCAGTTGGTAGAAGGTGAGCGCCGCCGAGACCGGGTTGCCCGGCAGGCCGCAGAACCAGCTGTTGCTCAGTTTGCCAAACGCGAACGGTTTGCCCGGTTTAATTGCCAGCTTCCAGAAGCCGATCTCGCCCAGTTCGTCGAGAATGGTTTTGGTGTAGTCCGCTTCGCCGACGGAGACGCCGCCGGAGCTGATGACCACGTCGGCTTCGCTATCGGCTTTGATAAACGTCTGGCGCAGCTGTTCCGGGTCATCGCGAATAATGCCAAGGTTAAGCAACTCGCAGCCCAGCTGTTCCAGCATCAGATGCACTGCCAGGCGGTTGGTGTCATAAATCTGACCCTCACCCAGCGGCTGACCAGGCAGTTGCAGCTCATCACCGGTAGAGAACAGCGCCACGCGGACTTTACGCACCACCTCAACCTCTGGAATACCCAGCGAGGCCAGCACCGGCAGTTCAGCCACCGTCAGGCGCGTACCGGCCGGGAATACCACCGCGCCGTTGGCGATATCTTCCCCGCGACGGCGGATGTTCTGGCCCGCTTTCACCGGGGCAGTAAAGCGCACGCCCGCGTCGGTTTGTTCGGTTTCTTCCTGCATCACGACCGCGTCGCAGCCCGCAGGAACCGGCGCACCGGTCATAATGCGGATGCAGCTTCCGGCAGGCCATTCGCCGTGATACGGCTGACCGGCGAAGGCTTTCCCCGCGACCATCAGCGGTGCGTCGGTGGCGATATCGCTCAGGCGTACGGCGTAACCGTCCATCGCCGAGTTATCAAAACCGGGGACATCCAGCGGCGAAACCACATCGCGCGCCGTGATACGGCCAAACGCCTGCACAAGCGGAAGCGATTCTGAAGTATTGAGCGGGGTGATTCTTCCGAGCATCTGGCTCAGCGCATCGTCAAGCGGGATCAGGCCGGCGGTAAAATCCATGGGTAAACTCCTGGGAAAACATCGAATCCGCCCATTATGGCAGAAAAGCGCCGCCCGCTGTATTCCACCAGAGGCGTATCTTTATTCAAAAATCGAATAGGTTTGACGCCACGATAATGATATTTATAGATAAAGTTATTTAATGACAGGCAATGAAGAATCCATGGGAAAAGCAGTGATTGCGATTCATGGCGGTGCGGGGGCGATTTCCCGCACGCAGCTCTCGGCGCAGAAGGAACTGGAGTATGTTGAGGCGCTTTCCGCGATTGTGGAACAGGCGCAGCAGATGCTGGAAGAGGGCGCGAGCGCGCTCGATGTCGTTACCGAAGCGGTGCGCCAGCTGGAAGAGTGCCCGCTGTTTAACGCCGGGATTGGCTCGGTCTTTACCGCCGATGAATCCCATGAACTGGACGCCTGCGTGATGGACGGTTATTCGCTGAACGCGGGGGCGGTGGCGGGCGTGAAGCATCTGCGTAACCCGGTGCTGGCGGCGAGGAAGGTGCTGGAGAACAGCCCGCACGTGTTGTTGATTGGCGATGGCGCTGAGACGTTTGCCCAGCAGCACGGTATTGAGTTGGTGAATAACAACATCTTCTCTACGTCTGAACGTTTTCAGCAGCTTCAGGAAGCGAAATCACAGGGTTCTATTCGCCTCGATCATGACGCCCCGCTCGACGAACGCACCAAAATGGGCACCGTTGGCGCGGTGGCGCTCGACAAACACGGCAATATGGCGGCGGCGACCTCGACCGGCGGCATGACCAACAAACTGCCAGGCCGCGTGGGTGATAGCCCGTTGGTTGGCGCGGGATGCTACGCTAATAACGCCAACGTGGCGGTCTCCTGCACCGGGACGGGGGAAGTCTTTATCCGCGCGCTGGCGGCTTACGATATCGCAGCGCTGATGGAATATGGACACTTAAGCCTGCACGAAGCATGCGAACGCGTGGTGATGGAAAAGCTGCCCGCGTTGGGCGGCAGCGGCGGCCTGATTGCTATCGACAGCGAAGGCAATGTGGCGCTGCCGTTTAACAGCGAAGGGATGTATCGCGCCTGGGCCTATGCAGGCGACACGCCAACCATCGGCATTTATCGGGAATAAGGAGACGTTGCTTGCCGCACTCTGAACACCTCGATGCACAGAATGTCCTGAGCGTTCAGGATCTCTGTGTGACTTTTGGCCAGCAGCAGGCCGTTCGCCAGCTTAGTTTTAGCCTTAAGCGGGGCGAGACGCTGGCGATCGTCGGCGAATCGGGTTCCGGAAAATCGGTGACCGCGCTGGCGCTGATGCGTCTGCTGGATAAGGAAAACGCCCGCGTGCGCAGTAAACAGATGCTGCTGCGCCGCCGCAACCGCGATGTCATCGAGATAACAGAGCAGTCGTCCACGCAGATGCGCAACGTGCGCGGTGCGGATATCGCGATGATTTTTCAGGAGCCGATGACCTCGCTGAACCCGGTGTTTACTATCGGTGAGCAAATTGCGGAGTCTATTCGCCTGCATCAGGGCATGGGCCGCGAAGAGGCGCTGGTGGAAGCGAAGAAAATGCTGGAACGCGTTCGCATTCCTGAAGCGCAGGCGATGCTGGCGCGTTATCCGCATCAACTTTCCGGTGGCATGCGTCAGCGAGTGATGATTGCGATGGCGCTCTCCTGTCGCCCGGCGGTGCTGATTGCCGATGAACCCACGACGGCGCTGGATGTCACTATTCAGGCGCAAATTTTGCAGCTCATTGATGTGCTGCAAAAAGAGATGTCGATGGGCGTGATTTTCATTACCCACGATATGGGCGTGGTGGCGGAGATCGCCGATCGCGTGCTGGTGATGTATCAGGGCGAAGCGGTCGAAACGGGCAGCGTCGAGGCCATTTTCAACGCCCCTCAACACCCTTACACCCGCAAACTGCTGGCGGCGGTGCCGAAACTGGGTGAAATGCGCGGCAGCGATTTGCCGCGTCACTTCCCGGAATTGGATTCGCCCGCGTCTCGTATTGATGAACAAAATACCGTCGTCGCGGGCGATCCTGTCCTTCAGGTGCGCAATCTGGTGGCGCGCTTCGATATACGCAGCGGCTGGCTGAACCGCGTGACGCGCGAAGTGCACGCGGTGGAAGACGTGAGCTTCGATCTCTGGCCCGGCGAAACGCTGGCGCTGGTGGGCGAATCGGGCTGCGGAAAATCTACCACCGGGCGCGCGCTGTTGCGCCTTGTCGAGGCACAAAGCGGCACCATCACGTTCAATGGCACGCGCATCGACACGCTCTCCGCGCATCAGCTTCAACCGCTGCGCCGCGATATTCAATTTATCTTTCAGGACCCTTATGCGTCGCTCGACCCGCGTCATACGGTGGGTTACTCGATTATGGAGCCGCTGCGCATCCACAAGAAGCTGGAGGGCGAGGCCGCGCAGCAACGCGTGGCCTGGCTGCTGGAACGCGTCGGCTTGCAGCCGGAGCACGCGTGGCGTTATCCGCATGAGTTTTCCGGCGGCCAGCGTCAGCGCATCTGTATTGCCCGCGCGCTGGCGCTGGAACCGAAGGTGGTAATTGCCGATGAATCGGTCTCCGCGCTGGATGTATCGATTCGCGCGCAAATTATTAATCTCCTGCTTTCCTTGCAGCGGGAGATGGGCATTGCGTTTCTGTTTATTTCACACGATATGGCGGTGGTGGAGCGCATCAGCCACCGCGTGGCGGTGATGTACCGTGGGCGAATTGTTGAAATTGGCCCCCGGCGCGCCGTCTTTGAAAACCCGCAGCACCCTTACACCCGCAAATTACTGGATGCCGTACCGGTAGCCGATCCCGCGCATCGTCGGCCGCAGCGCGTGCTGCTCTCTGACGAACTGCCGGGCAATATTTATAAGCGGGGAGAAGCGGTGATGAGCGTCCCGTTGCAGCAGGTTTCGCCGGGGCATTATGTCGCGCGCGAACCGGCGGCAAACGCGCTCTCGCGGGGCTAATGACGACAGGCAGGGTACTTCAGGAGAACAACATGACACAACGCGTATCAGGTAAATGGCTTCTGGCGCTGGGCGTGGCCTCCGCGCTGGTGGCGTCCCCGGCGTTTGCCGCCAAAGATGTGGTGGTGGCGGTCGGCTCGAACTTCACCACCCTCGACCCGTATGACGCTAACGACACGCTGTCGCAGGCGGTGGCGAAGTCGTTCTATCAGGGGCTGTTTGGCCTTGATAAAGAGATGAAAGTGCAGAACGTGCTGGCAGAGAGCTACACCGTGTCTGACGATGGGTTGAACTATACCCTCAAGCTGCGCGAAGGCGTGAAGTTCCAGGACGGTACTGATTTCAACGCCGAAGCGGTGAAGGCCAACCTCGACCGCGCCAGCAATCCGGAAAATCATCTCAAGCGTTATAACCTGTATAAAAATATCGCCAAAACCGAGGCGGTGGATGCCAACACTGTCAAAATCACCCTGAAACAGCCGTTCTCGGCGTTTATCAATATTCTGGCTCACCCGGCGACGGCTATGATCTCTCCGGCGGCGCTGAAAAAATATGGCAATGAAATCGGCTTCCATCCGGTGGGAACCGGGCCGTACACGCTGGAAACCTGGAATCAGACCGATTTTGTGAAGGTGAAGAAGTTTGACGGCTACTGGCAAAAAGGATTGCCGAAGCTCGATACCATCACCTGGCGTCCGGTTGTCGATAACAATACCCGCGCGGCAATGCTGCAAACGGGGGAAGCACAGTTTGCCTTCCCGATCCCTTACGAACAAGCGCCGCTGCTGGAGAAGAATGCCAACCTGGAGCTGGTCGCCAGCCCGTCAATTATGCAGCGTTATATCAGTATGAACGTGACGCAAAAACCGTTCGATAACCCGAAAGTACGCGAAGCCATTAACTATGCCATCAACCGCCAGGCGCTGGTGAAGGTGGCGTTCGCTGGGTATGCCACGCCGGCGACGGGCGTTGTTCCGCCGTCGATTGCCTATGCGCAAAGTTACCCTGCGTGGAAGTACGATCCGGCGAAGGCGCGTGAACTGCTGAAAGAGGCGGGCTACCCGAACGGCTTCAGCACTACGCTGTGGTCATCGCATAATCACAGCACCGCGCAGAAAGTGTTGCAGTTCACGCAGCAGCAGCTGGCGCAGGTCGGCATTAAAGCGCAGGTGACGGCGATGGATGCCGGGCAGCGTGCGGCGGAAGTTGAGGGTAAAGGGCAGAAAGAGAGCGGCGTGCGTATGTTCTATACCGGCTGGTCCGCCTCGACGGGCGAAGCGGACTGGGCGCTGTCGCCGCTGTTTGCTTCGCAGAACTGGCCGCCAACCTTGTTTAACACCGCGTTTTACAGCAACCCGCAGGTGGACAAAGACCTGACCGAGGCGCTGAAAACCACCGACACGAAACAGAAAGCCAGCCTCTACAAAGCCGCGCAGGATACGCTCTGGAAAGACTCGCCGTGGGTGCCGCTGGTAGTGGAGAAACTGGTTTCCGCACACAGCAAAAAACTGACTGGCTTCTATATCATGCCGGATACCGGTTTTAGCTTCGACGAGGCGGATCTGAAGTAAGATTCTGCCCCCTGAGCGGGGGCCGAACACAAGGAGAGTCATGCTCAACTATGTCATTAAACGCCTGCTGGGGCTTATCCCGACGCTGCTGATTGTGGCGGTGCTGGTGTTTCTGTTTGTTCATATGCTGCCGGGCGACCCGGCGCGCCTGATTGCCGGGCCGGAAGCTGATGCCGACGTTATCGCGCTGGTGCGTCAGCAACTGGGGCTGGATCAGCCGCTGTATGTACAGTTCTGGCACTACATCACTAACGCGATTCAGGGGGATTTCGGCCTGTCGATGGTTTCGCGTCGCCCGGTGTCGGAAGAGATTGCCAGCCGTTTTATGCCCACATTGTGGCTGACGCTTGCCAGCATGGTCTGGGCGGTGATTTTCGGTATGGCGATGGGGATTGTCGCTGCTGTCTGGCGTAACCGCTGGCCGGATCGCCTTGGTATGGCGATTGCCGTCACCGGGATTTCCTTCCCGGCCTTTGCGCTGGGCATGTTGCTGATGCAGGTCTTTTCCGTTGAGTTGGGCTGGTTGCCGACGGTAGGCGCGGACAGCTGGAAGCACTACATTTTGCCGTCGCTGACCCTGGGCGCGGCGGTGGCTGCCGTTATGGCGCGCTTTACCCGCGCGTCGTTTGTTGATGTGCTCAACGAAGACTATATGCGTACCGCACGCGCCAAAGGCGTCAGCGAGCGGCTGGTGGTGCTCAAGCATGGCCTGCGCAACGCGATGATTCCGGTCGTCACCATGATGGGCTTACAGTTTGGTTTTCTGCTGGGCGGCTCGATTGTGGTGGAGAAGGTGTTCAACTGGCCGGGGCTGGGGCGTTTACTGGTCGACTCGGTCGAGATGCGCGACTATCCGGTGATTCAGGCGGAAGTGCTGCTCTTTTCTCTGGAGTTCATTCTTATCAACTTAGTGGTGGATGTGCTCTACGCCGCCATTAACCCGGCTATCAGGTATAAATAAGTGCGACTACTAAACTGGCGACGGCAGGCCGCGCTCAATGCGATGCCGACGATTCACAGTACGCAACCGCGTACGCCGTGGCGCGAATTCTGGCGTCGATTCCGTCATCAGCCGGTGGCGATGGCGGCGGGGATATTTATTCTGCTGCTGATTGCGGTGGCGCTGGTTGCGCCGTGGATTGCGCCGTTCGATGCGGAAAACTACTTCGACTATGACCGGCTTAATGAAGGGCCGTCGTTAATACATTGGTTTGGCGTCGATTCACTGGGGCGCGATATCTTTAGCCGCGTGCTGGTGGGCGCGCAAATTTCGCTGGCGGCGGGCGTCTTCGCCGTGCTGATTGGCGCGGCAATCGGCACAGTGCTTGGGCTGCTGGCGGGGTATTACGAAGGCTGGTGGGATCGCATCATCATGCGCATCTGCGATGTGCTATTCGCTTTTCCCGGGATCCTGCTGGCGATTGCCGTGGTGGCGGTGATGGGCAGCGGTATGACCAACGTGATTATCGCGGTGGCGATTTTCTCGGTGCCCGCCTTCGCGCGCCTGGTGCGCGGTAACACGCTGGTGCTTAAGCAACAGACCTTTATAGAGTCGGCGCGCAGCATTGGCGCGAACGATATGACGATTATCTTTCACCATATTTTGCCGGGCACCGTGTCGTCGATAGTGGTCTATTTCACTATGCGAATCGGGGTATCAATTATCTCGGCGGCGAGCCTCTCTTTCCTCGGCCTGGGCGCACAACCGCCGACGCCAGAGTGGGGCGCGATGCTCAACGAAGCGCGCGCGGATATGGTGATGTCGCCGCACGTTGCGCTTTTCCCGGCGATAGCGATATTCCTGACGGTGCTGGCATTTAACTTGCTGGGTGACGGGCTGCGCGATGCGCTTGATCCGAAAATTAAAGGGTAGATGTCTGTTTGCGGATTTTAACGTTGAATAAAATACGCAAGCATCGGTTGAAATATTATTCTCAGGGGATAGTTGCGCCTTGCAATGAGGCGCATTCTGTTATTATTTGAATGCATATATTTACTTGCCGTGCGTGAAAATCATGCATATTTCGTGCTTGATATAAATTAATGTTTGCTCTGATTACGCTGCAATTCGCATCTTTTGCGAAGATTGCCTGATTAAATCGACGTTTACAAGATTGATTTGTATATTTCATTATTATTTTGTTACAGCTAATAGAGCATTAATTGTCTATTTTTAAGCACGTTTCGCAAATATTTCCTTGTCTCGCTAAGCCACCATTATATCAAGACTAAGTATTATCTGAATTATGATGTCGCTACGCGGCTTTTACGTTGAAACAAAGGAAGTACAAAATGAAACGTTCAACCCTCGCTCTATTTATTTCATGCGCAATGTTTTCCACGGCGAGCTTTGCTACGCCGGTACAATTAGCTTCGGTAAAAAATCTCTCTACCGATAGTGAAGTCAACGGTTTTCAAAGCTCCCTGTTTTACAGTGATACCGGCACGGTAAATGGTTTCGATCTCCCGATTCTTGGCTATACCGAAATGGATCAGGTTAATGGTTTCCAGCTTGGCGCTGCGGCGGGTTCTCACGTGCGTAATGGCGTCAATGGCGCGGCGATTGGCTTATTCAACTGGCACGGCGGCGAAGACAACGGTCTGAACATCAGCCTCGCCAATCAGGTTGGCGTAATGAACGGCGCCAGCGTCGGTATTTACAGCGCTGCTGATGAACTTAATGGCCTGAATATTGGCGCAGCCACCGCCGTTGGTAACCTGAACGGTACCGGTGATATTAATGGTATGAACGTCGCGGGCCTCGGCAACTATAATAAAGGCCGCATGTACGGTTTGAATGTAGCCGGTCTGGGTAACTATACCGAAGGCACTATGCGCGGCATGAACGTTGCTGGCATTGGTAATTATATTGGCGGCGACATGAAGGGTTTCAACGTCAGCCCGTTCAGCTGGGTTGAAAAAGATATTACCGGTGCCAACGTCACTCTTGCCAACCATAGCCGAAATGTTGAAGGCCTGAACGTCGGCGGTATTGCGAACTGGAGTGAAGGCGATATCAAAGGCATGAACGTGGCCGTCGTTAACGTTTCCGAAAATATGACCGGCCTGAACGTCGCGCCATTTAACAAATCAAAAGAGACGGTGGGTGCCAATATTTCCGCATTCAACTGGTCTGAAAACACCACCGGTTTTAATATGGCGGCGTTTAACCGCACTAATGATATGACCGGTTTCAACCTGGGTGCTTTCAACGTGGCGAATAATGTCACCGGTATGAACCTGGGCGCGGTGAACTTCAACGGTGGGAATGTTGAGGGCCTGAACATGGGGGCAGTGAACGTAACATCTGAGAACGTCACTGGTTCGAATATCGGGGCGATCAACGTGACGTCTGGTAGCAGCTCCAGCGACTTTGGTGCCTTTAACTATGCCGATACCACCAACTTCCAGTTTGGCCTGATTAACGCCACTAAACACCTGGAAGGTTTGCAGATTGGTGTGATCAACGTTGCGATGAACGCTACGGTTCCGGTATTACCGCTGGTTAACTTCCACCGCTCATTCTGATTCGGAGCCTGTGTGCCTGATGGCGCTTCGCTTATCAGGCACTGTATTGCCCCCTCTACACACACAGAATTGGCTTGTTCTCTCTGTCATGTAGTTTGCATGCGGTAATAGGTCTGGGTAGTCAATCTTCAACGTATGTTTATGTCGCGGACTCGACAATTTGCACGAAACATTGAATCCCAAAATTAAAGGATAGTCTCATTTGTGTTATTATTAGCAAGATAATAATACCTTGGGTTGGTTTATATGGATAATGTGATTGTTAAGCGAATCGAAGCCTTAGGGGGAACAGCCGATTTCTCTGGCTTATCGCTGCTGGATGATTTAAGAAGCATTCGTCTCAAGGGGAGTTTTCTGAAAGACCATTTTGTTGATCTCTTTCTTGGGCGCGATAGGCAGGATGAACAATACGTCCATATCAGGCAGGGGGGAACGTTAAGCTACGATGACATTACCTGGCCTCGTGTCGAGTATCTTGCTGAATTATTTACGCCTTTCACGCCGGGGACGCCTGATTATGAGGAGTGGATGGGTATTGGCGATGAGGAAGAACAGCAGATTAACCTGGTTACTGGTTCACAATTGCGGCAATTTTTCTATGTCGGCCATACTGAGTCCTGGCCAAACCTTTCCTTTGTTTGTCTCGATGATCCCCATCCTGAGAATCCTACGGTTTACACCACCGATCACGAAGTCTTTTTTCGTGAAATCGAGAATCAAGGTAGCTTCCTTGACTATCTGAATTCGCTTGTGACACCACAAGAATTTCAGGAGATGATGCTCGAAATTGAGCAGACGATTCGTCGGGGTGAGTAGGTTTAATGTAAAGTGCGATTTTTACGCTCGACGATAATACCTGTATGCCCGGTAAGCGTGACGCCACCGGGCATTCGGTCATCACCACATCAAATCATCCGGCACTTTAAAATCAGCGTACGGATCGTCTTCATCCTGCTCTTCCTGGCTCAACGCGCTGTTTAATACGATGCTGTCTGCATCACGCTGGGCAATTTTATCTGCCACACTCGCCGGGATAATGGCGTATTGCGCATCGCCATTCGCATCGACCAGCAAACGAGCGATAGCGAGACGGCCATTAATCAGCTGCGTCTGCGTCACTTTATCGACAACGACTTTTTTGATGAGGTTATTGTCGGTGAAGTTGAAATCGATATTGCCTTTGCTAATAGTGATGCGGTTCATCTCAATCAGCTGTTTGACCTGGGCCTTCAGCTCTTTCGATAAAACCGCCTGTTTTTGCTGCTCGCTCAGTTGCTTATCACGCTCCAGCTGCGCTTTTTTGTTTTCTTCAACCGCTTCACGCGCCTCACGTGCCTGCACGCGTGATTTCTTTGCCGTTCTCTGGACTTTGGCCATTTTTTTGCTGGTCACTAAGCCCGCTTTGAGCATTTGCTCTTGTAAGGTAAGTTTTGTCATCTTGCTTGTCAGTCCGTTAAGAGTGTCAGGGGGAAAATGTCAGGCTTAAACCTTAAGCATTTTCACCGTGGCATCGATATCAATTTCATCTTCCGAGAAGATATGCGTAGTGCCCTGGAAAGTGGTGATCGCCAGTTTTTTCAGCGTGCGGGTTTCACCCGGTTTGGCCTCACTCTTCGGGCGAATGCTGTTCATCAGCACGCCGACAGAAAGCACCGCGTTCTCTTTGTCGATACGCGTATCGGCAGGCACATCTTCGCTGAACACCACGTAAGACTTAATCGAGGTAAGCTTCAGGCGCTCGCCCGCGATGAAGATGTATTTACTTTCCGGCAGCACTTTTACCGCATACGCCGAGAGCCCTTTGTTGTTGGTGGTGGGCTCAAAAGTTACGGCTGCATCTTTCTTGATAAGATCAGGATTGGCGACCTTAATCACATGAAAATAGCGATTGTCGCCGTTCTCGTCTTTGATAAATCCAAAACCTTTATCTTTAAACCACGTTGTGATTGTTCCGTTCATCGCCATTACCGCCTGATTGTTTATCTACTCAGTTTTTGCAGCGCGCAGTTTAATGCACAATGCCTGCGCAGACCATGCCTTTGACTGAAGTTTGGCTGAGAAAGTGTGGGTTTGCGAGGGAAGGGGCAGGGCGTCGCCAGAGGAGGTGACGCCCGGAGCGAGAATTTGCGGATCTCAACGCGTAGAGATACGATCGCTCAGCTTAATCTGCTAACGTTCTGCAAATTTCATTGCGGATTTTTTCATCAATGCCGGTTGTTGACGCTGCCTTTGAGTCAAAAATCTTGCCCTCGCAGGACCAGGCAGAAAAAGCCTCCGCGAGGCCAGAGTCGAATACTTTCTTCGCATTTTCCGCAAGCACATCAACGACCAAATCATGGTGGTTTTTATCGACTTTTCGGGCGATGTTGCCTGCTAATTTATCGTTATCATATCTCTCATTGGTTTGACGCCAGCTTTTTGTGGCCGAGGTGGTTTTTATCATCACCTCTGTTCGGTAGCCCGCCTCTTTGAGACGTTTTAATGTTTGCATGGGGGTATCGGCATTACGGAAGGTGCCTTCAATAACGATATTTAATTTGTTTTCAATGGCTTTTCTGAGTACGCGCTCGACCATTTCACCAGAAAACTGCGCCGTATGGCTCACAAAATCATCGCCATAGGTAGCATAAATTGCCTGGAAATCAGGATGGTGGAAGCGAAAATCATCACCATTAATAACTAGCGCATTAAAGTCAGTCTTCAGCAGCGCGCGCTTAATGAGTAACGACTTTCCGGCGCCAGGTTGTCCGCCTAACACAAAACCGACAGGCTGTGCCTGAGGCGTGAGTTCTCGCTTCGTCAGGCAACGCCATATGGAATCAAAAGGGTCTTCATTTATATCGATATTATGTCGAGTATTGTTTGCACTATAATATTTGTCTCTTAAATATTTAAACCGCGCAATCCCTTCGTTAAAGTTAACATCCTCGGCGTCAGTGGAATAAAGATAATCCCGATAAATAATACATTGGCTAATATCCTGACTTAAAGCCGATGCTTCAGAATTATCTCTATTGCCACATGCTGCGGATAAAAATGCAATACACTGACTTGCGCCATTCAAAAGCGCATCTTTTTCCATTAACGTTGCCATTTACGACTCCTGTAAAGAACATACACAAAATCATTCAAGTTGCATCAAGGCGGCAAGCGAGCGAATCCCCAGGAGCGTACATAAGTACGTGACTGGGGTGAGTGAACGCAGCCAACGCAGAGGCAGCTTGAAGGATGATGTGTATATCTTTTCCTGAAATAATGCTACTCGCTATGCTCTTCAAACCACATCTCAGCCTCAAATCGTGCGCCACCGTGTTCGTCTGTAAGCATTTCCCGAAATATTTCATGCAGTTCCGGTAAATCGTGACCGTTGCCATTAATCGCACAGCCCGCCCAACTGCGGACTTCGCCATGCTTATCGCGGAGTAATCTGATAAGAAGGGGCAAAATGCTGTTATCAGCATGGTAAATAAGTGCGCATGCGACGGCATGACGAACGGTGACAAAAGGAGAATCGGCAGCCTGGGTACAGCGATTTTTAAGCGTCGCCCAAAGTGCTTTATCTGCATAATGATTTGAAAATAAGTGCCCCATCGCAATAATGGCGCTGGCGCGCACGATGGCGGTGATATCATTGGCCGCGCACGAATCCAGGAAGGCCATAATATCGGGAACGTTACTTTTCGCGGTTTTTATTTGCCCAAGAATAAAACAGGCAACTTCACGGGTACGGTAGTTTTTATCATGACAGAGTAATTTTGCCGTGGCCAGAATCCTGTCGGAGCCTATTTGTTGCAGGCAGCGTGCGGCGGTATAGCGAAGCGAACTGTCTTTGTTTTCTAACAGAGGATAAAGCGCATCTTCACTGAGCTGCTGGCAATAAAGCCAGCTCTTATACTCTTTGGCGTCCTGGCGGCGCTGATATTCCGTTCTCATAGTGACTCATCCTGAGTACACGCCGCACAGGTGCGGTGCGAAGTCTTAAACCCGGCTACCCCACAGGTCATACTCGTCGGCGTTTTCCACTTTCACGCGGATAATGTCGCCCGGTTTGACGTTGGTTTCGCCATTCAGATACACCGCGCCGTCGATTTCCGGAGCGTCGGCCATGCTGCGGCCAATCGCGCCTTCTTCGTCCACTTCGTCGATGATGACCATTACTTCGCGGCCCACTTTCTCCTGCAAACGCTCGGCGGAGATCTGCTGTTGCAGCTGCATGAAGCGGTTCCAGCGATCTTCTTTCACATCGTCCGGTACCTGATCCGGAAGATCGTTGGCGCTGGCGCCTTCAACCGGGCTGTACTGGAAACAACCGACGCGATCGAGACGCGCTTCTTTCAGGAAATCGAGCAGCATCTGGAAATCTTCTTCCGTTTCGCCAGGGAAGCCGACAATAAAGGTCGAACGCAGGGTCAAATCCGGGCAGATTTCACGCCACTGTTTGATACGCGCCAACTGGCGGTCAACGGAGCCTGGGCGTTTCATCAGTTTCAGAATACGCGGGCTGGCATGCTGCATCGGGATGTCGAGGTAAGGCAGAATTTTGCCTTCAGCCATCAGCGGAATGACGTCATCGACATGCGGGTATGGATAGACGTAGTGCAGACGCACCCAGACGCCCAGCTTTGCCAGCTCTTCACACAGGCTGACCATACTGGTTTTGACCGGGGAACCGTTGTGGAAACCCGTGCGATGTTTTACGTCGACGCCGTACGCAGAGGTATCCTGCGAGATAACCAGCAGCTCTTTCACGCCAGCATCGGCCAGACGTTTCGCTTCCGAGAGCACATCGCCAATCGGGCGGCTGTCGAGGTCGCCGCGCATGGACGGAATGATGCAGAAGGTGCAGCGATGGTTGCAGCCTTCGGAAATTTTTAAATAGGCGTAGTGGCGCGGCGTCAGCTTCACGCCCTGTTCCGGCACCAGGCTGGTGAACGGGTTATGCTGCGGCTTCGGCGCATAGTGATGGACGTGTTCAAGCACCTGCTCGTAGCTGTGCGGGCCGGTAATTTCCAGCACTTTCGGGTGCACTTCGCGAATTTGATCTTCTTTCGCGCCCAGGCAGCCGGTAACAATCACCTTGCCGTTTTCTTTTAAGGCTTCGCCAATCGCTTCCAGGGACTCCTGGACGGCGCTGTCGATAAAACCGCAGGTGTTGACGATAACCATATCGGCATCATCGTAGCTCGGGACGACGTCATAACCTTCTGTGCGTAGCTCCGTCAAAATGCGTTCGGAGTCCACCAGGTTTTTCGGGCAGCCCAACGATACAAAACCAATTTTGCTCATTTTATATACTATACATTGCTCAGAATCGGGAGATTATACATACGGCGCGGCAGGACAGCCAGATACGTTAATCACCATTTTTCGGCCCGGTAGACGGGGATGACTACCATTGTAGGAAAAATGTTTCTGACGTATTTCAGTTGTTGAATTATTGACCTTACGCATCATTTTGTACAAAAAATAACCTTATAATAACTATGCCAAATGGATGAGGAGGAGGAAATCACATGAGTGGAATGACGCTGAAACGCAACATGATGAGTAAAATCATCAATGCGCGCATCGATCTCGACGCTTACCTGCAGCTCAGAAAAGCGAAGGGATATATGTCAATCAGCGATAACGAGCATCTGCGTACCAACTTGTTTGATTTATGTGGTGAATTGCGTAGCAAAGCGCCACAGCTGATACAGTCCGCAACGCCGAAAGAAAGGGACGCTTTGCGGCAGGCAGGCGAAGCACTCGCTTCTGCGGCTGTGTGTTTGATGACCGGGCACCATGACTGCCCGACCTCCATCGCCGTTAACGTGGAATCGCTCGAACGCTGTCTGACGACGTTGAGTGAAAGCATTTATAGCATGAATGCCCACATCGACCCTCTGCACGCCTGACCTCAGGGGGAGTTCACTCCCCCTGTTAAAGGTTTTGTAAAATCCCCCGCGCAATCAATGACGTTGTCTACCCTTAAGCCAAACACTGGCGGCTATTGGAGTGGGCTATGCGGCGCGCGTTTCTAACCCTTACTTTGAGTTCTCTGCTTTATGTTACTTCCGCCCAGTCGGCGGAGGTCAATGTGCAGGTGTTGCAGGATAAACTTGAACATCCCTGGTCACTGGCTTTTCTACCGGACGATCGCGGGATGCTGATTACGCTTCGTGGCGGTGAACTGCGTCACTGGCAGCAAGGCAAAGGACTTTCTGCACCCATTTCGGGCGTACCGAAGGTCTGGGCAAACGGGCAGGGCGGTTTGCTGGATGTCGCCCTGGCCCCGGATTTTGCCCAGTCGCGCCGCGTGTGGCTGAGCTTTGCGGAAGCGGGGGATGATGGAAAAGCCGGAACCGCGGTCGGTTACGGAAAATTAAGCGACGATAACCACACGCTTAACGATTTTACCGTTGTGTTTCGGCAGATGCCAAAGCTCTCTACCGGTAATCACTTTGGCGGCAGGCTGGTGTTTGACGGTAAAGGGCACCTCTATATTGGCCTCGGTGAAAACAATCAGCGCAGCACCGCACAGGATCTCGACAAACTTCAGGGCAAAGTCGTCCGCCTGACCGAGGAAGGCAAGGTGCCGGGCGATAACCCGTGGGTGAATAAGCCGGGCGTGCGCCCGGAAATCTGGTCCTACGGTATTCGTAACCCGCAGGGGATGGCGATGAACCCGTGGAGCGATACGCTGTGGCTGAACGAGCACGGCCCGCGCGGCGGAGATGAAATCAACATTCCGCAAGCGGGCAAAAACTATGGCTGGCCGCTGGCGACGCACGGCATTAACTACAGCGGGCTGCCGATCCCTGAAGCGAAAGGGGAAACGGCACCCGGCACCGAGCCACCGCTCTTTGTGTGGAAAAAATCGCCGGCGCTGAGCGGCATGGCATTTTACGATGCGAAGACGTTCCCCCAGTGGCAGCATAAACTGTTTATCGGCGCGCTGAAGGATGAATCGGTGATAGTGATGCAGGTAGATGGCGATAAGGTGACGGAAGAGGCGAGGATCCTCGGCGATCGCAAACAGCGCATCCGCGATGTGCGCGTCGGACCCGATGGTTATCTGTATGTCTTAACCGATGAGTCCGACGGCGAGTTGCTGAAAGTTAGCCCTAAAAGCTAACGCATAATGCGACGTAAAATACGGTTCGCCTGCTCTTCGAAGGTGGTTGCCGCTTCGTCGATGGTGGCTTTGCCGTGGTCGATGCTTTCTCGGGCGGCGGTGAACAGCGCGCCAAATTGCGGATCTTCCAGGTATGGCAGGGCCGTCGATTTGTTTGGCATTGACTTAGACTGAATCAGCCCGGCGATTACCGGATCTTCATCTTTGAGAATGCCCGCATCGCGCAGGATTGTTTCACCGTCTTTGCTCAGCGGCGCGCCGCGCTCAAGGCCGACCGGAAGCACGCCCTCGGATTCACTCATCAGGAAATGCAGCAGTTGCGCGGCTTCCTGTGGATGTTTGGTGTTGCGGCTGATCGAGTACATCAGTGCGGTTTTACTAAATTGCCCGGCATCTTTTGCGTCTTTATGCATCGGATACGGGCCTATCACCAGGTCTGAAGGGTTTTTCAGGTTTTGTGATTCAGCGGGGTAGAGCACGTTCCAGTTATAAACGCCGCCCCATTCGCCGTTGATCCACGGTTTCATTTCGTAGTTCACGCCTTTACCAAACGAGGCCATCGCCTTGGTGTCCGGAATAACGTGGTTCTCTGCCAGCTTGCGATAGAACGTTAGTGCCTCGACCAGTTCTTCATGTGACCAGGCGATTTTTCTGGTTTTCTCGTCGATCATCTCCTTCTGGTTCTTCTGATACATATAAGAACGCAGCATCAGCAAGGCATCCTGCTCGGAGAGGATGAGCGGATAATAGTTATCGCCCAGTTTTTCTTTAAATACC
>CAJYVI010000105.1 GCA_913778145.1 uncultured Pseudocitrobacter sp. | reverse complement strand
TTCGACATCAAAGTGTTTTGCGCCCTTGCCCACTTCTTCATCCGGCGTAAACGCCACCCGGATATCACCGTGGGGAATATTTTTCTCTTTCAGTACCGCCAGTGCGGTCATGATTTCCGCGATACCGGCTTTATCATCCGCGCCGAGCAGTGTTTTGCCGTCGGTGGTGATAAGCGTCTGCCCCAGCAACTGGTGCAGCACCGGGAACATCACCGGCGAAAGCACTTCATCGCCGATACCCAGCGCGATATCGCCGCCGCGATAGTTTTCCACAATTTGCGGATTGACGTTTTTACCGCTGAAATCGGGCGCGGTATCGACGTGTGAAATAAAGCCTACCGCCGGAATATCGCCGTCGATATTCGCAGGCAGCGTGCCCATCACGGTGCCTTTTTCGCTCAGGGTGACATTCACCAGCCCCATTGCTTCAAGCTGTTCTTTGAGCAGATGCAACAGTTTCCACTGCCCCTCTGTACTCGGCACCTGACGCACGCCGGGCTTAGATTGCGTGTCCAGAGAAACATACTGTAAAAAACGCTCAAGTAATTTATCCATGCAGTCACCCTCACTTTTTGTGACAACATTATCAATAAGCGGGAAAACACAAATATTGCGTCAGGTCACTTTTACCCCGGCAAAGCCCATTTTTTTTCGCTAAATCATTTACAGGCTTAAAGATAGCTCATCTGTATGCATAGAGGATTGGCGATTTCACACGATTGCCGTAGAATGCCAGGCCTTAATATGTGTCAGGCCTCTATACGTCTAAAGGTGGTTAACCACAAACCCCGCATCGGTAAGCCATCCGGTGCGTCTGAATGGGACAGAGTAAAAAATTGAATACACAATCGCGTTCGCTTTCACCGCTGGTGCAACTGGCGGGAATTCGCAAAGGCTTCGATGGTAAAACGGTCATCTCCGATCTGAATCTGACCATCAATAACGGCGAGTTCCTCACGCTGCTTGGGCCCTCTGGCTGCGGTAAAACAACCGTCCTTCGTCTTATTGCGGGTCTGGAAAATGTAGACTCTGGGACGATTCACCTGGAAAATCAGGACATTACTAACGTTCCGGCAGAAGATCGCCACGTTAACACCGTTTTCCAGAGCTATGCGCTGTTTCCGCATATGTCCGTTTTCGAGAACGTGGCATTTGGCCTGCGCATGCAGAAAACCCCTGCCGATCAAATTCCCTCTCGCGTCACCGACGCGCTGCGTATGGTGCAGTTGGAAGAGTTCGCTGAGCGCAAGCCGCATCAACTCTCCGGCGGCCAACAGCAGCGCGTGGCGATTGCCCGTGCGGTGGTTAACAAACCGAGCCTGCTGTTGCTGGACGAATCGCTCTCCGCACTCGACTATAAGCTGCGTAAGCAGATGCAGAACGAACTTAAAGCGTTGCAGCGAAAGCTTGGTATCACCTTTGTCTTTGTCACGCACGATCAGGAAGAAGCGCTCACCATGTCGGACCGCATCGTCGTCATGCGCGATGGGCGTATTGAGCAGGACGGCACGCCGCGTGAAATTTACGAAGAGCCGAAAAACCTGTTCGTCGCCAGTTTTATTGGCGAGATCAATATTTTCGACGCGACCGTGATTGAGCGCCTTGATGAACGTCGGGTACGCGCCAACGTAGAAGGCCGCGAGTGCAATATTGACGTCAATTTTCCGGTCACGCCTGGCCAGAAGCTGAATGTGCTGCTGCGCCCGGAAGATCTGCGCGTGGATGAAATCAACCACAACGATCACATTGAAGGCCTGATTGGCTACGTGCGCGAGCGCAACTATAAAGGGATGACGCTGGAATCGGTCGTCGAACTGGAAAATGGCAAGATGGTGCTGGTCAGTGAATTCTTTAATGAAGACGACCCGGACTTCGACCATTCGCTCGATCAAAAAATGGCTATTAACTGGGTAGAAAGCTGGGAGGTCGTACTGGCTGATGAAGAACACAAGTAAGTTCCAGAATGTGGTGATTGCCACAATCGTCGGTTGGCTTGTGTTATTTGTCTTTCTGCCCAACCTGATGATCATCGGTACCAGCTTTTTGACTCGCGACGACGCCAGTTTCGTCAAAATGGTCTTTACGCTGGATAACTACGCGCGCCTGCTCGATCCGCTGTACTTCGAGGTGCTGCTGCACTCACTGAACATGGCGCTCATCGCCACGCTGGCCTGCCTGATTCTGGGCTATCCCTTCGCCTGGTTCCTGGCAAAGCTGCCGCAGAAGGTGCGCCCGCTGCTGCTGTTTCTGTTGATCGTACCGTTCTGGACTAACTCGTTGATTCGTATCTACGGGTTGAAAATTTTCCTCAGCACCAAAGGTTATCTGAACGAATTTTTGCTGTGGCTGGGCATTATCGACACGCCAGTTCGCATCATGTTCACACCGAGCGCGGTCATCATCGGCCTGGTCTATATCCTGCTGCCGTTTATGGTGATGCCGCTCTACTCCAGCATCGAAAAACTCGACAAACCGTTGCTGGAAGCGGCGAAAGATCTGGGGGCCAATAAGCTGCAAACGTTCATCCGCATTATCATTCCGCTGACAATGCCGGGCATTATCGCGGGTTGTCTGCTGGTCATGCTGCCGGCGATGGGGCTGTTCTACGTTTCTGATCTGATGGGTGGCGCGAAAAACCTGCTCATTGGTAACGTGATTAAGAGCCAGTTCCTCAATATTCGCGACTGGCCGTTCGGTGCCGCCACTAGCATTACGTTGACCGTCGTGATGGGTCTGATGCTGTTGGTTTACTGGCGCGCCTCGCGTCTACTGAACAAAAAGGTGGAGCTGGAATGATCGGTAAACTGCTGCGCGGCGGTTTTATGACCGCCATTTACGCTTATCTCTACATCCCGATTATTATTTTGATCGTGAACTCCTTTAACAGCTCACGCTTTGGGATCAACTGGCAGGGTTTTACCACCAACTGGTACAGCCTGCTAATGAACAATGACAGCCTGTTGCAGGCCGCCCAGCACTCGTTGACGATGGCGATTTTTTCGGCAACCTTCGCCACACTTATTGGTTCGCTGACGGCGGTGGCGCTCTACCGCTACCGTTTTCGCGGCAAACCGTTTGTCAGCGGCATGTTGTTCGTGGTGATGATGTCGCCTGACATCGTGATGGCCATCTCGCTACTGGTGTTGTTCATGCTGCTGGGGATCCAGCTCGGCTTCTGGTCCCTGCTGTTCTCGCATATCACCTTCTGTTTGCCGTTTGTGGTGGTCACCGTTTACTCGCGCCTGAAAGGATTTGATGTGCGGATGCTGGAAGCAGCAAAAGATTTGGGAGCCAGTGAACTCACCATTTTGCGTAAAATTATTCTGCCGCTGGCGATGCCTGCGGTGGCCGCCGGCTGGCTGTTGAGCTTTACGCTCTCCATGGATGACGTGGTGGTATCTTCCTTCGTCACCGGGCCGGGCTATGAGATTTTACCGTTGAAGATCTACTCGATGGTGAAAGTGGGCGTATCACCAGAAGTCAATGCGCTGGCGACGATTTTACTGGTGCTGTCGCTGGTCCTGGTAATTGCCAGCCAGCTTATTGCACGCGATAAAACGAAAGGTCTGGCGCGCCAGGCATAATGGGAACTGGCCTGAATTCAGGCCAATCAACACAGCAGCCTTTCGAGGCTCAATCAGGGGACGTTAAATGAAAAAATGGTCACGCCACCTGCTCGCGGCGGGTGCTTTAGCACTGGGAATGAGCGCCGCTCACGCTGATGACTCTAAAACGCTCTATTTCTACAACTGGACGGAGTATGTTCCGCCGGGGCTGTTGGAACAGTTCACCAAAGAGACGGGCATCAAGGTTATCTATTCGACCTATGAATCGAATGAAACCATGTACGCTAAGCTCAAGACCTATAAAGACGGTGCCTATGACCTGGTGGTGCCTTCCACCTATTACGTCGATAAAATGCGCAAAGAGGGCATGATCCAGAAGATCGATAAAACGAAGTTAACCAACTTCGGCAACCTCGACCCGGAAATGCTCAATAAACCGTTCGACCCAAATAATGATTACTCTATTCCGTATATCTGGGGTGCGACGGCTATCGGCGTGAACAGCGACAGCATCGATCCGAAAAGCATTACCAGCTGGGCCGACCTGTGGAAGCCGGAGTATAAAAACAGCCTGCTGTTAACCGACGATGCGCGCGAAGTGTTCCAGATGGCGCTGCGTAAACTGGGTTATTCCGGCAATACCACCGACCCGAAAGAGATTGAAGCTGCGTATAACGAGCTGAAAAAACTGATGCCGAACGTGGCCGCATTCAACTCTGATAACCCGGCCAACCCGTATATGGAAGGTGAAGTAAATCTGGGTATGGTGTGGAACGGCTCGGCGTGGGTCGCGCGTCAGAATGGTACGCCGCTGGAGGTCATCTGGCCGAAAGAAGGCGGCATCTTCTGGATGGATAGCCTCTCTATTCCGGCAAATGCCAAAAACAAAGAAGGTGCGCTGAAACTCATCAACTTCCTGCTGCGCCCGGAAGTGGCAAAACAGGTCGCGGAAACCATCGGCTACCCGACACCAAACCTGGCTGCGCGTAAGCTGCTGAGCCCGGACGTGGCGAATGATAAATCGCTCTACCCTGACGCCGATACCATCAACAAAGGCGAATGGCAGAATGACGTTGGCGCGGCCAGCGCGATTTATGAAGAGTATTATCAGAAGTTGAAGGCGGGACGGTAATCCGTTTCAGCGTCGGGGTAAAGGTCAGCCCCGACGCTATCATCCGTTTTCACCCGCAATTATTTATGCTTCGACCTAAAGAAAGCAGCGCAACGGTTATAACTCATATTGCGTAACCACACTTGCTCAACCAGCTCACCATACTGATTGTTCACCCATGAATATCCCTCAGTAAATCCTTTTTCATCCTGAGCCAGGCAGGCTGTGGTCATATATTCTGTCGCGATTTGCGGTGTTGGATATGTTTTATAGCGATCGTGCCACCCCGTTTTCATCGTCTCCCATGAAATGATTTTCCCCGCATCCAGCAACCCCATCATTTCCGGTTCAAATGATAATGCGTTATACCATACATATGAATAATACGATTTACCTGATTGCGCAGATGTTCTACTTGCAGCAAGTTGTGCAATTTTTTCAACGAGCTCGGGAGAGCCGCCCCATTTCGGTAGGCTGCCTTCCATGGCATCGAGATAGATATTTTGATAGGTAGGATATTTTTGGCTACCCTCTTCCAGGGTTTTCATTAATAATTCATGGTC
>CAJYVI010000104.1 GCA_913778145.1 uncultured Pseudocitrobacter sp. | reverse complement strand
TTTACGTTGGTTTCCGCTTCGAGTGGCGACTGGCGGCAGGGGTGGTTATCGCGCTGGCGCACGACGTTATCATTACGCTGGGTGTGTTGTCGCTGTTCCATATCGAAATTGACCTGACCATCGTGGCATCACTGATGTCGGTTATCGGTTACTCGTTGAACGATAGCATCGTGGTATCTGACCGTATTCGTGAAAACTTCCGCAAAATTCGTCGCGGGACGCCTTACGAAATCTTTAACGTGTCACTGACCCAGACGCTGCACCGTACGTTGATCACCTCCGGTACGACGTTAGTGGTTATTCTGATGCTGTACCTCTTCGGTGGTCCGGTACTGGAAGGCTTCTCACTGACCATGCTGATTGGTGTGTCTATCGGTACGGCGTCTTCTATCTATGTTGCGTCGGCACTGGCGCTGAAACTGGGTATGAAGCGCGAGCACATGCTGCAGCAGAAAGTCGAGAAAGAAGGGGCGGATCAACCGTCAATTCTGCCGTAAGACGACTTTCATGTCAGAATCGGAATCCCGGTCGCAAGGCCGGGATTTTTTTATTACAGCCCCGCCAATATTGGTTACTCTCCGTGGATGGCCTTTGACATGGAGTAACGCCAGTGACCATCACACTCGATTCCCTTTCTCTGCAAACCGTACCGCAGCCAGCCGTCTGGCATCATCTTCCTTCCGTGACCTTAAGCGACGACACCTTGCGCGAGCGAAAAGCTAAAGTGCTGGCCGGAATGGCCTCTCGTGGGCTGGACGCGCTGGTGATTTATGCTGACAAAGAGCACGGCGGCAATTTTGAGTATCTCACCGGGTTTATCCCGCGCTTCGAAGAGGCGCTGCTGGTATTGCACAGTGAGGGGGAGGCCGTGCTGGTGCTTGGTAACGAAAACCTGAAACTGGCGGCGCATGCGCGGCTGGAAAACCGCGTGGTGCATGCGCCGTGGTTTTCCCTGCCTAATCAGCCGATGGACAATCAACAATCACTGCCGGATGTGCTGAACAGTGCGGGTATCGTTGCCGGAAAAAGCTACGGGCTGGTGGGCTGGAAACTGTTTACCGGCGCGCAGGATGACGCCTGGAAGATGTTTGATCTCCCGTCGTTTATCGTTGAGGCGATTCGTCAGGCGGCAGGGCCTGAGGCCACGCTGTGCAACGCCACCGCGATTTTTATCTCGCCAGAGCACGGCGCGCGAACGGTCAATAATGCTAATGAACTGGCGCACTACGAGTACGGCGCGAATCTGGCATCAACGGCGATTCTCGATGCCCTGAATGCCATCGCGCCAGGGAAAACCGAAAAAGAGATTGGCGCACTGCTTGCGGCACAGGGGCAGCCGAATAATGTGGTGATGATTGCCGCAACCGGCGATCGTTTCGCCAATGCCAATCTTTACCCCGGCGACAAACGTATACAGCGTGGCGACAAATTCTCACTCACCACCAGTTACAAAGGCGGATTAAGTAGCCGTGCCGCGTATGTGGTGGCGGACGAAAGCGAACTGGCACCTGAGGTCGCCGATTATCTCGATGTGGTGGCGAAGCCCTACTATCGCGCCGTCGCGACCTGGCTCACCCACATTCGCCCCGGTATGTTGGGCGGTGAAATGTATGCGCTGATTGAACAGGTATTGCCGAAGGCGGAGTATCACTGGCATCTTAATCCAGGCCATCTGGTAGCGGATGAGGAGTGGCTGTGCTCGCCCATTAGCCCGAACTCCAGCGCGCCGCTGCGCAGCGGTATGCTGCTGCAAATCGACATTATTCCTTCTCGTGCGGGCTACGCGGGTGCCAGCATTGAAGACACGGTGGCACTGGCGGATAAAGCGCTGCGAGATGAGCTGGCGCAGGCGTACCCTGAACTGTGGAACCGCGTGTTAATGCGTCGCCATTACATCAAAGAGCATTTAGGCATCTGCCTGCCGGACGAGGTGTTGCCGTTCTCGAATACGGTAGGGTATTTGCGCCCCTGGCTGCTCGACCCAACGCGAGCGTTGGTGTGTACAGAGTGATAAACTGTCCAAAACCTTTAATTTCATTACCGAGCAATTATGGCCATCATCCCTAAAAACTACGCGCGGCTGGAAAGCGGCTATCGTGAAAAAGCACTGAAACTGTTCCCATGGGTGTGCGGGCGTTGCTCGCGCGAGTTTGTTTATTCGAACCTGCGCGAGCTGACGGTTCACCATATGGATCACGACCACACCAATAACCCGGAAGATGGCAGCAACTGGGAGCTATTGTGCCTGTTCTGTCACGATCACGAACACTCGAAATATACCGAAGCGGATCAATACGGTTCGACGGTGATTGCCGGGGAAGACGCGCAGAAAGATGTGGGTGAGGCGAAGTACAATCCCTTTGCCGATTTGAAAGCAATGATGGATAAGAAGAAGTAACAAAAAAGCACCGACGTTGAGAACGTTCGGTGCTTCAGATTGCTGACAACGTGCGCATTGTTCCTGCCGGATGCGGCGTAAACGCCTTATCCGGCCTACAAATAGTGCAAATTCAATAAATTGCAGAAACGTTGTAGGCCTGATAAGCGCAGCGCATCAGGCAATGTTGCGTTTGCCACCAGTCTCAAGCACCGACGTTGAGAACGTGCGGTGCTTTTTTTCTGATTAGAAGTTGTAACCCGCCACCAGATACCAGCCGAAGCCGTTGGATTTAATCGGCTCAGCCTGCCAAACCGGCTCGTCGCCGTCTTTCCACTGACCACCGTTGTGGAAGTAACGCGCCACTACAGAGTAGTGCCAGTGATCGTAGTTCAGCGCCAGAATGTGGCTGGAGGCGATAGAGTTGCTGGTACGGTACTGATCGTCGCCCAGGTCTGAACCCCAGTCGAAGTTGGTGAAACCAATGTAGCTCAGCTTACCGCCCCACAGGTCAGTAATCGGCACGAAGTATTTGATTTTGAAACGATAGCCATCCCACTCGTTTTCGTTGGATGCACCATAGTTCTGCCACTGATATTTGGCATAGACGTTCAGAGACAGCCCCATCGGCAGGCCGGTATCGATATCGGTACCCAGACCCATATACCAGGTGCTCTGACGGCCTTCGCTGTTGCGACCCATATCGTAGATATAGTTGTTCGCGAAGTACCACTCTTTGAACGGACCAAAGCTCAGGTCAGTGTTGGTCAGTTTGTCGATAGAGAAACGCGGCTCGATTTCCATAAACAGCGGGGAACCGTGGTTCCAGATACCGCGAGAGTTGCTGTCGCCGCCAAAGAATCGTGGCGCATCGACATAACCATAGAAATCAAACCAGTCTTTCTTAGCGAACGCTTCATATTCCAGATAGGTGTCGTTACGCAGCGTCGGCCCGAAACGGGTGTGGTAGCTGCCTACCACGTTGACGCTCTGATGCCACCAGTCAGAAAGATATTGCGGTTTGTCGTTTTCTGCTGCACCGGCAGTGAAAGACGCGGAGAGTGCTACCACAGCACCGGCTGCTAATAATGTTTTTTTCATAAGTTTGCCACTGATAAAAAATCCCTAACGGGAATGAAAGTAAGCGTCGAAGCTTTACAAAATGTTTCGTATTTCTGCGTGCCTATTATAAGAATCATTGCTCACAAAAATCAGTTACGGGTCACACATTTTTCAGATACGTAATCGATTGCGTTCACGTTTGCGTAGATTGAACGGCGGCGATTCTACCTGTCCTATCAATGAATGCCAATCTTCAAAGAAATATGATGAATGATAATAGGGAGAATTTACGGGAGAAATGCGCCAGAGATAACTGGCGCGAATGACAGGTTACTGTGCGGCTGTCGGCTGGATATCATGAACGCGGACAAAGCCAAGCTGGTCCGGGGTGATGCCGTTCAACTGTAGCGGAATATCGACATCGCTGGGTGCGAGAATACTGGCGGGCGCGTTAATGAGCTGATTCTGCACGTTAACTTCCTGGAAGCTGTCGGTAGTGCCCTGAATCTGACCGTATTCTACGGTGCCGCTAAAAGCCGGCAGCGCATCGTTAGACTCACCCTGAATACGCAGCGTCACCGCCGTACCCTGTGCATTTGGCGCGATGTTGCGCAAAGACATGCGCAGCGTGCCTATCTGGCTCTTCAGCAGCGCAGGCGTATTGGAACCGGGAATGATATATGCACCGCTGGCAGATTTCGCATTCAGCGCGTTCTGCTGGCTGATTTTCACCGTTTCCTTGTTCAGTTTGGTCATCTCTTGATTGAGCGTACTGATACTTTCATGCATCTGACGAACCTCGGCTTGCTGTGCGCAGGCAGTCAGGCTAAAGAGGCTTCCCAGTACGGCAATTCTTAGGTAACGTCTTGTCATTATGTCTGTTTCCTTATGGTCGGGATCACGTAATGGTAGATCGCAAAAAAGATTCTGGCATCGATCCATTGTCTCAAAAACGCTCTTCCTTTGTTGTCGAGCCATATCAGGGTAAAATAGGTTTCAGTTACCACCTCATAGTCAGGACGATGTATGCACTGCCCATTCTGTCTCGCCGTAGATACCAAAGTGATCGACTCTCGTCTGGTTGGCGAGGGCTCCTCCGTCCGCCGCCGTCGGCAATGCCTGGTTTGCAACGAACGTTTCACCACGTTTGAAGTGGCTGAACTGGTGATGCCGCGCGTCGTAAAAAGCAATGATGTGCGCGAACCGTTCAACGAAGACAAACTGCGCAGCGGCATGTTAAGAGCGCTGGAAAAACGCCCCGTAAGCGCCGATGACGTCGAAATGGCAATTAATCACATTAAATCGCACCTGCGCGCCACCGGGGAGCGTGAAGTGCCGAGCAAACTGCTGGGCAATCTGGTGATGGAACAGCTGAAAAAGCTTGATAAAGTGGCCTATATCCGCTTTGCGTCGGTTTATCGCAGCTTCGAAGATATTAAAGAATTCGGCGAAGAGATCGCTCGTCTACAGGACTAAGCTATGCACGACGAAATGTACATGGCGCGCGCGTTGAAACTTGCCGCGCGTGGTCGCTTCACCACTCATCCTAACCCTCGTGTCGGCTGCGTCATTGTCAATCAGGGCGAAATCGTCGGCGAAGGTTTTCACTACCGGGCCGGAGAGCCGCACGCGGAAGTTCATGCGCTGCGTATGGCAGGCGAAAAAGCTAAAGGCGCGACGGCGTACGTGACGCTTGAACCCTGTAGTCATCATGGCCGCACGCCGCCTTGCTGCGATGCGCTGATTGCCGCTGGCGTTTCCCGCGTGGTGGCCGCCATGCAGGACCCCAATCCACAGGTGGCAGGGCGCGGGCTTTATCGCCTGCAACAGGCGGGGATTGACGTCAGCCACGGCCTGATGATGAGCGAAGCGGAAGCGCTGAATAAGGGCTTCCTGAAACGCATGCGCACGGGCTTTCCGTATGTGCAGCTTAAACTTGGTGCGTCTCTGGACGGGCGTACAGCGATGGCGAGCGGCGAAAGCCAGTGGATCACCTCGCCGCAGGCGCGCCGCGATGTTCAGCGTCTGCGTGCTGAAAGCCACGCAATTCTCACCAGCAGCGCCACGGTGCTGGCCGACGACCCGGCGTTAACCGTGCGCTGGAACGAACTGAGCGCGGAAACGCAGGCGCTTTATGCCGAGGAAAACCTGCGCCAGCCGGTGCGTATCGTGGTCGATAGCCAGAACCGCGTCACGCCGGATCACCGCATCGTCCAGCAGCCAGGCGAAACCTGGTTTGCCCGCACCCAAAACGATGAACGCCGCTGGCCAGAGAGCGTAAAATCGATTATTACGCCGGAACATAAAGGGCATGTTGATCTGGTTTTGCTGATGATGCAGCTGGGTAAACAACAGATTAACAGCATCTGGGTAGAAGCCGGCCCCACGCTTGCTGGCGCGCTGATTCAGGCAGGTGTCGTTGACGAGCTTATTGTTTACGTAGCGCCTAAACTATTAGGCAGCGATGCGCGCGGATTATGTGTTCTGCCGGGGCTTGAGAAACTGGCCGACGCCCCCCATTTCAAATTCAACGAGATACGCCATGTAGGCCCGGATATTTGCCTGCATTTGACGAACGCGTAATGCCTCCTGAAAAGGGAAGCAGCGCACAAAATATTATGATAAAATCCGCCCCCCTGCGGGGCAAATGAACCCAAAGGAAGAGTATGAACATTATTGAAGCTAACGTTGCTACCCCGGACGCTCGCGTCGCCATCACCATTGCGCGTTTCAACAACTTTATCAACGACAGCCTGCTGGAAGGTGCGATTGACGCCCTGAAACGTATTGGTCAGGTCAAAGATGAAAACATTACCGTTGTTTGGGTGCCTGGCGCTTATGAACTGCCACTGGCGGCTGGCGCGCTGGCTAAAACCGGTAAATATGACGCGGTGATTGCGCTCGGTACGGTTATCCGTGGCGGCACTGCGCACTTCGAATATGTCGCTGGCGGGGCAAGCAATGGCCTGGCGCACGTCGCTCAGGACAGCGAAATCCCGGTAGCCTTTGGTGTTCTCACCACTGAAAGTATTGAACAAGCCATCGAACGCGCTGGCACCAAAGCCGGTAACAAAGGTGCAGAAGCTGCACTGACCGCGCTTGAGATGATTAATGTATTGAAAGCCATCAAGGCTTGATTTTTGTAAGGGGAATTCCGTGAAACCTGCTGCTCGTCGCCGCGCCCGTGAGTGTGCCGTTCAGGCGCTTTACTCCTGGCAGTTGTCCCAGAACGACATCGCCGATGTTGAATACCAGTTCCTGGCGGAACAGGACGTCAAAGATGTAGACGTTATGTACTTCCGTGAACTGCTGTCCGGGGTGGCGACTAACAGCGCGTACCTCGATGGATTGATGAAACCTTACCTGTCTCGTCTGCTTGAAGAGCTGGGCCAGGTAGAAAAAGCGGTGCTGCGTATCGCGCTGTTCGAGCTGTCTAAACGTGATGACGTGCCGTATAAAGTCGCCATCAACGAAGCTATCGAACTGGCAAAAACCTTTGGCGCTGAAGACAGCCACAAGTTTGTCAACGGTGTGCTGGATAAAGCAGCGCCTGCAATCCGCCCCAAGAAAAAATAATCTGCAGGCCGGTGCGAGTGTGGTTTTTGCCGCACTCCCCGGCCTTGTTTTATTCTCCTGCAGAGGCATAACGTATGGCATGCGGCGAATTTTCCCTGATTGCCCGTTATTTTGACCGCGTAAAAAGCGCTCGCTTTGATGTTGAAACCGGAATCGGCGACGACTGCGCGTTGCTCAATATTCCCGAAAAACAGACCCTGGCAATCAGCACCGACACTTTAGTGTCCGGCATTCATTTTCTTCCTGATATCGACCCTGCCGATCTGGCGTATAAAGCGCTGGCAGTGAACGTCAGCGATCTCGCGGCGATGGGCGCGGACCCGGCCTGGCTGACGCTGGCCCTGACGTTGCCGTCGATCGATGAATCCTGGCTTAAAACGTTCAGCGATAGCCTGTTTGAACAACTCGATTACTACGATATGCAGTTGATAGGCGGCGACACGACGAAAGGTCCGCTCGCTATGACGCTGGGTATTCACGGCTACGTCCCCGTCGGCAGGGCGCTGAAGCGCTCGGGCGCAAAACCGGGCGACTGGATTTACGTCACCGGTACGCCGGGCGACAGCGCTGCCGGGCTGGCAATTTTACAGAACCGGCTGACGGTGAGCGATGAAACGGATAACGCGTATCTGGTTAAACGTCACCTGCGCCCGACGCCGCGCATTCTGCAAGGGCAGGCGCTGCGCGACCTCGCCAGTTCGGCGATCGATCTTTCCGACGGCCTGGTTTCCGACCTCGGTCATATTCTGAAAGCCAGCGAATGCGGTGCGCGAATCGACCTCGATGCGTTACCTTATTCAGAGGCGATGCAGCGTCACGTTGATGACGAACAGGCGATGCGCTGGGCGCTTTCCGGCGGAGAAGATTACGAACTCTGCTTTACCGTACCGGAACTCAACCGTGGTGCGCTGGACGTGGCGTTAGGTCATCTTGGCGTGCCGTTTACCTGCATCGGCCAGATGAGCGCCGATGTAGACGGCATGCATTTTCAGCGCGGCGGCGACGTCGTGACGTTCGACTATAAGGGATTCGATCACTTTGGCTAGCAAAGACGTGGCGAAAAGCCGTCTCAATTTACGCAACCCCTGGCACCTGCTGGCGGTCGGTTTTGGTAGTGGCTTAAGCCCGATAGTGCCGGGTACGATGGGCTCGCTGGCCGCGATTCCCTTCTGGTATCTGATGACCTTCCTGCCGTGGCAGCTCTATTCGCTGGTAGTGATGCTGAGCATCTGCATTGGCGTTTACCTGTGCCATCAGACGGCAAAAGACATGGGCGTCCACGACCACGGCAGCATCGTATGGGATGAGTTCGTCGGCATGTGGATAACGCTCATGGCGCTGCCGACGATGGACTGGCAGTGGGTTGCCGCCGGGTTTGTGATTTTCCGTATTCTCGATATGTGGAAACCGTGGCCGATTCGCTGGTTCGACCGCAACGTTCACGGCGGCATGGGGATTATGGTTGATGACATCGTCGCCGGGGTGATTTCGGCGGGGATATTGTATTTTATCGGGCATCATTGGCCGATAGGGGTGATTTAGGGAGAGCGGGGATTCCACCCCTCACCCCGGCCCTCTCCCACGGGGAGAGGGTGAAAACCAGAGCAGGTCTTGAATTTATCCGCGGTCGGTTCCCTCTCCCCGTGGGAGAGGGTTAGGGTGAGGGGCCTTACTTAAACCCCACCACCGGATGCGGCTGATACGGCGTTTCCAGCTCGGCAATCTGTTCGGGCTTCAGCGTTAAATCTACCGCATTCAACAACTCATCTAGCTGTTCTTCTCGCGATGTGCCGATAATCGGTGCCGCCACGCCCGGCTTGCTCAACAACCACGCCAGCGCTGTCTGCGCACGGGTAGCGCCAAGGTCTTCCGCCACGTGCGCCAACCGGTCGGCAATTTGTGCATCGTTCGCTTCGGTGGTGCTGTAGAGCGTGTTACCAAACTCATCGGACACCAGACGTGCGGTCGTTTCGCCCCACGGGCGGGTTAAGCGTCCACGCGCCAGCGGGCTCCAGGGGATCACCGCCACACCTTCGCGGCTGCACAGCGGCAGCATTTCATTCTCTTCTTCACGATAAATCAGATTGTAGTGGTCCTGCATGGTGACAAACGGTGCCCAGCCGTGCTGTTTTTGCAGCGCCAGCGCATGAGCAAACTGGCGCGCGTGCATCGACGATGCGCCGATATAACGCGCTTTCCCGGCTTTCACCACATCGTTTAACGCTTCCAGCGTCTCTTCAATGGGCGTGCCGTAATCCCAGCGGTGAATTTGCAGCAGGTCGACGTACTCCATCCCCAGCCGTTTCAGGCTGTCATCGATAGAGCGCAGAATTTGCGCACGGGAGAGTCCTTCCGCCAGGTCGCCGACCTGATGGTAAACCTTGGTAGCGACAACAACGTCTTCACGGCGTGCAAAGTCGCGCAGGGCGCGGCCTACGATCTCTTCGCTGCTGCCGTCGGAATAGCTGTTGGCGGTGTCGAAGAAATTAATGCCGCCTTCAAGGGCGCGCTGGATGATAGGGCGGCTGCTCTCTTCGGGTAGGGTCCAGGCGTGCTTGCCGCGGTCCGGTTCGCCAAAGGTCATGCAGCCCAGGCAAAGACGGGAAACCCGAAGGTCGGTGTGTCCTAAGAGGTTGTATTGCATGGTTCCGCTCCTGCTTTTAAGGTTTACCTTTAAGCATAGCAGGAGCGGAGAGGAGGGTTATGCCAGCCAGCTCGCGATTTTCGCTTCGATACCTGCCGCGTCAAGGCAGAGGTCGGCGCGGATCTCTTCCTGAGTGCCCTGCGGAATGAAGAAGTCCGGCAAGCCAAGGTTCAGCACTGGCACCGGTTTACGGTGCGCCATCAGCACGTCATTCACGCCGCTGCCTGCACCGCCCATGATAGCGTTCTCTTCCAGCGTAACCAGCACGTCGTGCTGCGCCGCCATCTCAAGAATCAGGCTTTCATCAAGCGGTTTCACAAAGCGCATATCCACCAGCGTGGCGTTGAGTTTTTCGGCGACCACTGCGGCTTCAGGTAACAGCGTACCGAAGTTCAGAATAGCGATTTTTTCACCCTGACGTTTCACCACGCCTTTGCCCAGCGGCAGTTTCTCCAGCGGCTGGAGTTCCGCGCCGGTACCGCATCCGCGAGGATAACGTACTGCGCTCGGGCCATCGTTGTAGTGATAGCCGGTGTGCAGCATCTGGCGGCACTCGTTTTCATCGCTCGGTGTCATGATGACCATATCAGGAATGCAGCGCAGGAAGGAGAGATCAAACGCGCCCTGATGTGTCTGACCGTCAGCGCCGACAATCCCCGCGCGGTCGATGGCGAACATCACCGGCAGTTTCTGGATAGCCACATCGTGAATAACCTGGTCGTAGGCACGTTGCAGGAAGGTGGAGTAAATCGCCACCACCGGCTTATTCCCGCCAATCGCCAGACCCGCGGCGAAGGTGACCGCATGCTGTTCAGCAATCGCTACGTCAAAGTACTGGTCTGGGAATTTTTTCGAAAATTCGACCATGCCGGAACCTTCACGCATTGCAGGCGTAACCGCCATTAATTTGCGATCTTTAGCCGCCGTTTCGCATAACCAGTCGCCGAAAATTTTGGAATAAGAGGGCAAACCGCCGCTGCTTTTCGGTAATTTTCCGCTGGTATGGTCAAATTTCGGCACCGCATGGAACGTAATGGGATCTTTTTCGGCGGGCTCGTAGCCGCGCCCTTTTTTGGTCATGATGTGCAGGAACTGCGGGCCTTTCAGGTCGCGCATGTTTTTCAGCGTGTTCACCAGACCGAGCACGTCATGGCCGTCGACCGGGCCAATATAGTTAAAGCCCAGTTCTTCAAACAGTGTGCCCGGCACCACCATGCCTTTGATATGTTCTTCGGTGCGCTTGAGCAGTTCTTTAATCGGCGGTACGCCGGAGAACACTTTTTTGCCGCCTTCGCGCAGAGAAGAGTAAAGCTTGCCGGAAAGCAGCTGCGCCAGATGGTTATTCAGCGCGCCGACGTTCTCGGAAATGGACATCTCGTTGTCGTTCAGCACGACCAGCATGTCCGGTTTGATATCGCCCGCGTGGTTCATCGCTTCAAACGCCATGCCTGCGGTAATTGCGCCATCGCCAATCACGCAGACGGTACGGCGCTGCTTCTCTTCGCGCGCGGCAGCAACGGCGATGCCAATCCCGGCAGAAATGGAGGTAGAGGAGTGGCCGACGCTTAACACGTCATACTCACTCTCACCGCGCCACGGGAACGGATGCAGGCCGCCTTTCTGGCGAATAGTGCCAATCTTGTCGCGACGTCCGGTCAGGATTTTATGCGGATAGGCCTGATGGCCCACGTCCCAAATCAGCTGATCGAACGGCGTATTGTAGACATAGTGCAGCGCCACGGTGAGCTCCACCGTGCCAAGCCCGGAGGCGAAGTGTCCGCTGGAACGGCTCACGCTGTCGAGCAGGTAACGACGCAGTTCATCGCACAGCTTCGGCAGGCTCTCTTTTGGCAGCAGGCGCAACTCCTGAGTGGAATCGACCAACGCCAGGGTCGGGTATTTGGCAATATCAAAACTCATCAGAGACTCATTTATAGTTTATTTGTCGCGCAGGATGATGTAGTTCGCCAGCGCTTCCAGTGCAGTGGTATCCAGTGACTGTGCGGCCAGTTCAGTTAACGACTGACGGGCCTCTTCAATAAGGTCACGGGCTTTAGTGCGGGCTTGCTCAAGACCCAGCAGTGCGGGATAGGTGCTTTTGCCTAATTGTTGATCGGCACCCTGGCGCTTTCCGAGGGTCGCAGTATCGCCCACCACATCCAGAATGTCATCCTGAACCTGGAAGGCCAGCCCGATACATTCAGCGTATTTATCCAGCAGTGGTAGCGCGTTGCGGCCTTTCTCGCCCGCGCTCAGTGCGCCTAAACGTACAGCCGCGCGAATCAACGCACCGGTTTTATGGCGATGAATACGCTCAAGCGTCGCCAGATCAACCTGCTTACCTTCAGCGTCAAGATCCAATGCCTGGCCGCCGCACATCCCTGCAACGCCGCTGGCCTGTGCCAGTTCGGCAACCATCGCCAGACGATCGCGGTCCGACACATTGATCATTGGCGCATCACTCAGTATAGAAAACGCCAGCGTTTGCAGGGCATCGCCTGCCAGAATTGCATTCGCTTCGCCAAATTTGATGTGGCAGGTCGGTAGGCCGCGACGCAAATCGTCATCGTCCATTGCCGGAAGATCGTCATGCATCAGCGAATAGGCGTGAATGCATTCGACGGCGGCTGCGGGGGCGTCCAGCGTGAGCTGATCGACGCCAAACATTTTCCCGGTCGCGTACACCAGGAACGGACGCAAGCGTTTACCGCCTAATAATGCGCCATACTGCATGGCTTCAACCAGCGGAGTGTTCTGAAAGGGCTGAGGCTCAATAAAACGCCGCAACGCGCTGTTGGCGTGTTCGACACAGGCATTTAACTGCTGCGAAAAATCCATTTATTCATTGTCCGGCATAAAAGGGGTCAGAGAGGCGTTGTCGTTATCTGCCAGCAGGATCTGCACGCGTTGTTCTGCCTGTTGCAGTTTTGCCTGCCCCTGACGCGCCAGCTGTACGCCGCGCTCGAATTCGTTCAGTGCCTCTTCCAACGGAAGATCGCCGCTTTCGAGGCGATTAACGATCTGCTCCAGTTCGGTGAGTGAAGTTTCGAAACTGGCCGGGGCTTCATTTTTCTTTGGCATAGTGAATGATCAGCTCTTTTTATATCGCGATGGCGACTATGGTAGCCCAGTCGCGTCCTGAATCAAATAACACACAATGGTATATGGGAAAGCGCGCAGCTTAACCACGAAGATGGTATACTCCGCGACCTGGATGCAGGTACCCCGGTGCGCTGCAGTACAAATTTTACCTACAGCCCGCATCGGGCTTGCCAACGAACCATTGCCGCCATGAAGTTTATCATTAAATTGTTCCCGGAAATCACCATCAAAAGCCAATCTGTGCGGTTGCGCTTTATTAAAATTTTAACCGGGAACATTCGTAACGTTCTAAAGCATTATGACGAGACGCTCGCCGTTGTTCGTCACTGGGATCACATCGAAGTTCGCGCGAAAGATGAGAATCAGCGCCTCGATATCCGTGACGCCTTGACCCGCATTCCCGGCATCCACCATATTCTTGAAGTTGAAGATGTGCCGTTCACCTCGCTGCACGATATCTTTGAAAAAGCGCTGGTGCAGTATCGCGATCAAATTGAAGGCAAAACCTTCTGCGTGCGTGTGAAACGTCGTGGTAAACACGAGTTCACCTCGATTGAGATCGAGCGCTACGTCGGCGGTGGCCTGAATCAGCACGTTGAATCGGCGAAAGTGAAGCTGACCAACCCGGACGTCACCGTTAACCTGGAAATCGAAAACGATCGCTTGCTGCTGGTCAAAGGCCGTTATGAAGGTATCGGCGGCTTCCCTATCGGTACCCAGGAAGATGTGCTGTCGCTGATTTCCGGTGGCTTCGACTCCGGCGTCTCCAGCTACATGCTGATGCGTCGCGGCTGCCGCGTACACTACTGCTTCTTTAACCTCGGCGGTGCGGCGCACGAAATCGGCGTTCGTCAGGTGGCGCATTACCTGTGGAACCGCTTTGGCAGCTCCCACCGCGTGCGTTTCGTCGCCATTAACTTTGAACCGGTTGTCGGCGAAATCCTCGAGAAAATCGACGATGGCCAGATGGGCGTGGTGCTGAAACGCATGATGGTCCGCGCGGCGTCGAAAGTGGCTGAACGCTACGGCGTGCAGGCGCTGGTCACCGGTGAAGCGCTGGGCCAGGTTTCCAGCCAGACGCTGACCAACCTGCGTTTGATTGATAATGTCTCCGACACGTTGATTTTGCGCCCGCTGATCTCCCACGATAAAGAGCACATCATCAATCTGGCGCGTGAAATTGGTACCGAAGACTTTGCCCGTACCATGCCGGAATATTGCGGCGTGATCTCGAAAAGCCCGACCATCAAAGCGGTGAAGGCGAAAATCGAAGCAGAAGAAGAGCACTTTGATTTCAGCATTCTCGATGACGTGGTGGCAAACGCCAACAACCTCGATATCCGCGAAATCGCGCAGCAGACCGACCAGGCAGTGGTTGAAGTTGAAACCGTCAGAGGTTTTGGTGACAACGATGTGATTCTGGATATTCGTTCCGTTGATGAGCAGGATGACAAACCGCTGCAAGTGGAAGGTGTGGAAATTGCTTCTCTGCCGTTCTACAAACTGAGCACCCAGTTTGGCAACCTCGACCAGAGCAAAAACTACCTGCTGTGGTGCGAGCGCGGCGTGATGAGCCGCCTGCAGGCGCTTTACCTGCGCGAGCAGGGCTTTGCCAATGTGAAGGTTTATCGCCCGTAATTGCATTATTGCTGACAAACCGGCTCATACATTAATGTGGGCACGGTTTTCCCCCTCGCCCTTCCAGGGAGAGGGCCGGGGTGAGGGTAAATATCCGCACCAGTGCTGGCCTGTTCCCCTCACCCTAACCCTCTCCCCAAAGGGGCGAGGGGACTGTCCGCACTATTTTTGAATTTTGCCATCAATCTGAAACCTCGCGATGCGAGTTTTTTATGTCTGCGGTTTTGGGGGGATGGCGGCTGTGCGTATCTGAGCTACAAAAGGTCTTTTTACGGACATGCGGATAGCGAACTCGGATATTACACTCTGTCTATGTATCAAATAGAACATGAACAGGGAAGTATGGAACACAGTTACCAGGAAGATGTACTATTCCGTCTGGAAATACCTGCGGGAACATTAACGTTCAAAGAATATACCAAGGGAAGCAATCTTGAGTTACGCGAAAGGGTTCGCTCTTACAAACCTCGAGCATATATAAAATTTATCATTTTATGGATAGCACTGAGTATCGCTATTACTACGGGGATAAACCAGCTTAATTTCTCGTTAGGCATCTGGTCAGCAACGACCGGTGAGTTACTTGTCACACTCTATGACGGGGGAATTCTCTACTCTCTTCTTGGGTTGTATTTTGCCGGCATAGCCGTTGGTATTGCGCTGATAGCCAGACCGCTGCGTAAATCGCACCGGCGTATCTATGAACAAAATGAAAGTTGTCAGAATGGTTATGTGCTGGAGTTAACCGACAGTGGAATGCGTTGGACAAATAATATTGGTTATGGGTTTGTTGTTTGGCAAAAAGTGAAAGCGGTTGTGCCGGGTGAAAACGTTAATTATTTGTATATGGGAGGAATGTACTTATGGATCCCACATAACATTCCAGAACACTTACGACAACCCGCCATCCATTTCATCCAAAGCAAATTGCGATTCATCATATCGCTCAATAATCGTAGGCCCGATAAGCGTAGCGCCATCGGGCGATTTTGCATGCTGGCAACACCGTAATCCCTGGTGCTAAAGTACTCGCTTCACACCAGCGGCGAGGACAGCATGCAAAAAGTACACAAGTACATGGAAATCAAAGAGAAGATCAAAAAAGATATTCTCTGCCTGAAATATAAGAAAGGCGAAAGTATCCCTTCCGAACGCGAGCTGGCGGCGGTTTACGATGTGACACGCGTGACGGTACAGAAGGCGATGGCAAGTTTGGTGCAGGAAGGGTTTATCGAGCGTATTCATGGCAAAGGCATGTTTGTCCTGAAAAACACCGAATCCAATATTTATATCCTCAATAACGAAAAAAGCGACAGTATTTTGGGCTTCTCGCGCGAATTTCAGGGGCGGGTGGCGGTAACAAGCCAACTGGTGGATTTCAGGCAGATTCAGGCAGATGAATCGCTGGCCGCGCAGCTTGATCTCGCTGTGGGCGATGCGGTCTGGTTTATCCGCCGTATTCGTCTGCTCGACGGAGAACCTGTGCTGATTGAAGACAGTAATATTCCCTGCCATGTGATAGAGACCATTCCAGAGTCAGTGCTTAAAGAGGGATCGCTGTATGGCTACATCGAAACCTTTACGGATAAGAAAATCAAAGATGCTGATTCACTGATCGAAGCCGCGCTTTTTGACCCTGAGCAGGCGACGTTGCTGAATATTTCGCCGGGGCTGCCAATGCTAAAAATCACCGAAGTTACACGACTCGAAGGCGGTGTCATCTTTAACTACTCCATCAGCTATAACCGCGCCGATATCTTCCGGGTTAAAAATATGCGCATTGAGCGCTGAGAAAGGGCCGGGGTATTCCCCCGACCCACATACTTAACCTTTAATAAGGCTCGCGGCAGTGGTATCCAGCGCCAGCGTACAGTACGCATGATTTTTGACCAGCGTCGAAGGTATTGCTGTTGTAGGTTCGCTGTTCAGCGTGGTGGCGACAATCTCCGCTTTCTTCTCTCCATTCGCCATCACGATAATCTGTTGCGCTTCCAGTAACGTTTTCAGCCCCTGGGAAATGCCATGCGTGACGTCTCGCGCGCCGCCGAAATATTTGACGGATACCGCTTTGGTGATGGGGTCCAGCGGAACGATATGGCACCGGTTGTTGAGGTCTGCGCCGGGTTCGTTGAAGCCAATATGCCCGTTCATGCCAATGCCCAGCACCAAAATATCAATGTGCTCATGTTCCGCGATGAAGGCATCAACGCGCTGGCATTCCGCTTGTGGGTTCGCCGTCAGCCCGTCGAAAAAGCAGATTTGATCCGGGCGCAGCGGCAGCTTATCGAAAAGATGGCTATACACCATCTCCCGACAGCTGCCTTTATCCTCGCGCCCCAGACCAAGCCATTCGTCCAGACCAACAAAGGCGGCACGGGAGAGATCCAGCCCCTGCTGGCTGGCTTCCACCAGCACTTTAAAGACGCCAAGCGGGGTGTCCCCCCCGGCAATGCAGACCAGCGCATCGGGTTTGTTTTTCAGCGTCTGGATAACCTGTTGACCGACATATTCACACAGTGCCGGGTAATCCTGGCGAATTTCAATATTCATTTTGCCTCCTTAGCGTACTGCGGAAGATAGCGTTGGTTAACGTCCAGATACTCATCAAGAATCTGCTCGGCAATGGTTGCCGAAGGCACCAGCGGGTTGATGCTCAGCGCCAGTAAAGCGGTATCGTAATCACCGGTAACGGCGGCTTCGACGGTAAGCTCTTCGTAAGCCTTCACGCTCTGAATCAAACCACGAATTTTCACCGGCAGGCGGCCATAAGCGACAGGGTGCGCGCCATGTTTATCGATAACCGCATTGGTCTCAAGGGTGACGTGATCCGGCAGATCCGGCGTAGTGCCGTTGTTGACGGTGTTGACCACGTGGATCTCTTTTTTATCGTTATAGATAGCGCTGATGATGGAACAGGCAGTGTCGGAGTACCATGCGCCGCCGCGTTTCTCCAGCTCTTTCGGTTTATGATTCAGGTGTTCATCCTGATAAAGCTCAAACAGCCGTTTCTCAATTTCGCGCGTCTGTTCGCCACGCGTGCCCTTCGTGGCGGCATCCTGCTGCGCGGTTTCCACCATTTCGCGATTGAGGAAAAAGTATTTCAGGTAGGAAATCGGATACATGTGCAGTGCCTGGGCAAAGCGGGCGGTAAAGCCGATATCCGGAATATTTTTTAGCGAATTGCTGGCGCTGCCTTGCGCCAGCTTATTAATAAAATCATCCGTTTTATCTTCGCCGTGTATCGCGATACGGTCAGCGAAAATAAGATGGTTCAGGCCAATAATGCGCGTATCCACGGCGGACTTTTCAACGTCATACGCTTTGGCGATATCCATCATCATGCTGTTGGCGCCGCTGCAAATACCGATGGTTTTAATATTGCTGTGGCGGGTAATCGCCTCGGTGACAATACCTGCCGGGTTGGTAAAGTTAATCAACCATGCATTGGGGCACCATTTTTCCATATCGCGGCAGATATCGAGCAGCACGGGAATAGTACGCTGAGCTTTCATAAAACCGCCAGGGCCGGTGGTTTCCTGGCCGAGTACGCCATATTTCAGCGGAATACGCTCATCGGTGATACGGGCTTCCAGAAAACCGACACGCAGCTGGGTGGTGACAAAATCGGCGTCTTTCAGGGCTTCTTCGCGATCCAGCGTCAGGTGAATGTTCATCGGCACGCCAGCTTGCTGCACCATGCGCTGCGCCAGCTTACCGACGATCTCCAGCTTCTCTTTTCCTTCTTCAATATCCAGCAGGTAATAGTCGGTAACGGGTAATTCAGCGTAGCGCTTAATAAATCCGTCAATTAATTCCGGCGTGTAGCTGGACCCGCCACCAATGGTGACAACTTTAAGCTTTTGCATAGGACATCCTTTTATTAAGCGGATTCTGTGGTGGCGAAAGCGTCTTCGCCTTTTTCTTCTGCCAGCTCTCTTTCAACCTGCTTGCGTTCGGCGAGCTTGAAAAAGGGGAGGTAAATCAGGGCCGAGATGACGATGGTGCAGACAGACCAAATCACTGCCGGAATATTGCCCCCTGTAACAAACCAGGCGGCGAAAATAGGCGGCATGGTCCAGGGGATTTGCAGAACAGGGCGGCCAATAATGTCGAAATACATCAGGCAATAGGTGGCGGTGCACAGCAGCATCGGCGTCAGGGTGAAAGGGATCATCAACAGCGGGTTAAAGACCACCGGACAACCAAATATCACCGGTTCGTTGATGCAAAATACCGCAGGCGTGACCGAGAGTTTACCCACTGAGCGATAAAGTTTGCTGCGCGAACGCAGCATCGCCAGCACCAGACCTAGCGTTGCGCCCGTACCGCCGATACACATAAAGACGATATAAAAACCATCGGCGGTAATATGGGGAATGGGCTGGTGGTTAAGGTAAGCCTGGGTGTTTTCCGCGATATATTTTAGAAAAATCGGGCTGGTGATACCGGATAACACGTTATCGCCGTGAATACCGCAGCACCAGAGCAGAGAAATCAGGAAAATCAGCGTTAACATACCGGGCAGTGAGCCAAGGCCGCTAACCAGCGGGCTGACCAGCCAGGTGAAAAAACTATTGATATCGAAGTTGAGTAATACCCGAATCAGCCACACCAGGGTGATGACAAAAATGGCCGGAATCAGGCTGGAAAAAGATTGTGCGACCGCAGGCGGCACGCCATCGGGCAGGCTAATAACCAGGTTGCGCGTAATAAAAAAACGCAGAGTTTGAACGGTAAATATCGCCAGAATAATGGCTGAGAAAAGACCCGCTGCGCCAAGGTTATCAACGTTAAGCTGATATTCATTATTTAACTGCGCCAGTAAAAAAACGACAACGGAAACTACGCTACAGGTTATCGCGCTGAGCTTATATTCTTTCGCTAAATTATAACTGATGCCAATTGATGAAATTAAACCAATAGCGCCAAAGGTAACTGCAGCAGGGGCGCTGAGCTTGGCAGCAAAAGGCCCAAGTAACTCCGCCCAGCCAGGGATGGGCAAATTTGCCAGAATGAGGAACAGGCTTCCGGTAATGGTAAAGGGAAGCGTCAAAACAATGCCGTTACGCACAGCGATCAGATGTTTATCTTCCCCGATCCTAATCAGCAACGGAATAATACGATTTTCAATAAATGTGACCACGAGAAATGCCTCCAGTGAGGTGTTGTATTTCCCCTGTTTATTAAATCTCTTTCTCAGGAGTTTAACTGGTATATACCAGTTGGTGCGGAGTTTTTCATGGAATGATTTCCGAGTCAATACAGCGACAAAAGAGACGTTTTATTGAATATCTGATTGAATTAACGATGCTTTTTAGCGAGGTCGCGGTACGAGCAGGGAAATTAAGAGGAGAAAAAAGTGATGTTCTGTGAGCCTTCGCACAAATATAACCGTAGGCCCGATAAGCGCAACGCCATCGGGCATTTAAAACGCGTTACTCGTAGTAGTTATAAATCCCCGCCGCCATCACCAGCTGTGAGGCGACTTCATGAGCTTTCTCACGCCCAACTAACAGGTCGATAATCTTCAGGCCAAAATCGATCGACGTACCAGGCCCCTGGCTGGTGAGCAGGTTTACGCGCGGATCCCACGCAACGCGCCGGTCCATCCACTGATCTTCCGGGATTTTATCCTTCAACGTAGGGAAGCCGGTCATGTTTCCGACTGGGAAGAGATTGTGCGGAACCAGTACCGTGGCGGGAGCGGCGCAAATCGCGGCCACAATCCGCCCGGAGAGATGGAACTGACGCACGGTTTCAACCAGCAGCGGGCTATCGCGGAAACACTCTGCGCCCTTGATGCCGCCCGGCAGGATGATGATGTCGTAATCGCCATCGGCGACTTCCACCAGCGGGGCATCGGCCAGCAGCTTCACACCGCGCGAGCAGACGATAGTCAGGTTGCCGTCGCTGGCGACGCTTGCCGTGGTGACGTTAATACCGCCGCGAACCAGCAGGTCGATCGTGGTGACGGCTTCCGTCTCTTCACTACCAGGTGCGAGGCAGATCAGTGCCGATGCGCTCATATTCACTCTCCTTACGTTTAATCTGTTCATACAGGCGGGTATTTTCCGGCAGGCTAAGGCCGTGAGCGCGGGCGCGTCGGAGCAGGTAACCGGTGATATAGTCGATTTCCGTGTGTCGCAGCGCCCGAACATCCTGAAGCATGGAAGAGATATTTTCTCCAGTGCGTTCAATCACCTGGGTGACGTAAAATAGCAGGTTTTCCGTCGAAGTATGAATACCTTCCCGCGCCATGGTATGCGCGACTTCCGCGCAGATAAGCTCAACCTGCGGTAAATGCTGGCTCAGTTCGCCGTTCGGGCAGTTCATCAGCGCGGTCAATGGGTTGATCACGCAGTTTACCGCCAGCTTGCGCCACATCGCCGAGTGAATGTTATCGTGCCAGGCGACATCCGGCAGAACGTCCTGCAGGGTTACCGCCAGATGACTGTAATCGCGATCGTAATGTTTGGCCGGGCCAATATGCGTGGTGCCGTTGGCGACGTGGATGATGATATTGCCGTCACGGCGCGCGGCCTGCGTGGTCGCGCCCAGCAGCAGCGGCTGTGTGACGTCGTTTAACTCTTCTACTGTGCCCATGCCATTATGGATAAGCAGGATAGGAGACGTTGCCGGCAGCTTTTTTGCCAGCGTTTTTACCGCATCGGAGACCTGCCAGGCTTTTAACGTCACCAGCAAAAGGTCGCTGTGGGCGAGAAAGTCGGGGTCGTTGGCGGTAACGGACTGATTAAATTCAGAACCATCCAGCTCAAGCAGATTTACGCTACAGTAAGGCTGGGGGACGCGTAGCCAGCCCTGAACATCAAATCCTTTTTTAAATAACGCCGTGAGCCACAGTTGACCCAGCGCGCCGCATCCTAATACTGTAATTTTCACACTGCCTCCTGAACGGCGTTGACACCCAAATTATAGCCTCGGGCGCTAAGCTTTCGGGGATAACAAGTTGAGTTATGCCGCGTTGCAGGTATTATGCAACGCAAAAGTCACTGAGGGAGAGGAAAAGATGCCATCTTTCGATATTGTCTCTGAAGTTGATCTTCAGGAAGCACGCAACGGCGTGGATAACGCAGCGCGTGAAGTTGAATCACGTTTCGATTTTCGTGGCGTAGAAGCGAAAATCGAGCTGAACGATGCGAATAAAACCATCAAAGTGCTGAGTGAGTCTGATTTCCAGGTCAACCAGCTGCTGGATATTCTGCGCGCCAAACTGCTCAAGCGCGGCATTGAAGGGACGTCTCTTGATGTGCCGGAAGAGTTTGTGCACAGCGGGAAAACCTGGTTTGTGGAAGCGAAGCTGAAGCAGGGGATTGAGAGCGCGATTCAGAAGAAAATCGTGAAGCTCATCAAAGACAGCAAGCTGAAAGTGCAGACGCAAATTCAGGGTGAAGAGATTCGCGTGACCGGGAAATCCCGTGATGATTTACAAGCGGTAATGGCGCTGGTGCGCGGCGGCGATTTAGGTCAGCCGTTCCAGTTCAAAAACTTCCGCGATTAATCTGTATTGCCGGATGGCGGCTTCGCCTTATCCGGCCTACGGCATCGTTGTGCTGTTGTAGGCCCGATAAGCGAAGCGCCATCGGGCATTTCAGGCTCATGCGATAATCGCCTGCTCCACCTCAAACCGATTCGTCACTTTGCTGTCGATTTTAACGTAAGCCGAACGCTCATCGCCCACCAGCAGCACCTCTTTAATCCCCTCTTTCGCCAGCAGGCGCGCCTTCAGAGCATCGTCGACCTCAACGCCATCGGGAATTTCAATGCGTAAACTGCTGACATAAGCCGGTTCGCTCATGGTGATGGCGACCAGCATCCAGACCGTCGCCAGCAGGGCGCCCGCCAGGAATACGGTTTGCGAATCGAAGAAGCCGTCAATCCAGCCGCCCAGCGAGCCGCCAATGGCTACGCCGAGGAACTGGCTGGTGGAGTAAATTCCCATCGCCGTGCCTTTGTAGCCCGCAGGAGACTCTTTACTGATCAGTGACGGTAAAAGCGCTTCCATCAGGTTAAAGGCGAGGAAGAAAATCTGCACGCCCGCCACCAGCTCCCAAAAGTAGCTGCCGGAACCCCACAGTACAATCTCGGCAATCAGCAGCAGGGCGATACACAGCAAAAACACGCGCTTCATTTTGCGCTTTACTTCGGCATAAATGATAAACGGCACCACGGCAATAAACGACACCACCATGGTGACCAGATAGATTTTCCAGTGCTCGGGGGCCGGGAAACCCGCCGCTTCCAGCTGTCCAGGCAGGGCAACAAAGGTCGACATCAGCAGAATATGCAAACACATAATGCCGAAGTTCAGGCGCAGCAGTTTTGGCTCCATCAGCACTTTGCTAAAGCAGCCTTTCACCATACCGGATTCGCGGTTCAGCGTATGGTTATGGCTGTTTGGCACCACCCAAAGCGTCAGCAAAATGCCAAGCGTCGCGAGGATGGCAATCATCCAGAACAGCGCGTGCAGGCCCAGCTTATGGGTAATAATCGGCCCTAACACCATGGCGATTGCAAAGGTGACGCCAAAACTGACGCCGATAAAGGCCATCGCTTTGGTGCGGTTTTGCTCGCGGGTAAGGTCGGAAAGCAGCGCCATCACGGCGGCGGCGATCGCCCCGGAACCTTGCAAGGCGCGCCCAAGAATAATGCCCCAAATGGAGTCTGAGAGCGCGGCAATCACACTACCGGCGACAAAAATCATCAGCCCGCCAACAATCAGCGGCTTGCGGCCAATACGGTCGGAGAGTAAACCAAAGGGGATCTGGAAGACGGCCTGCGCCAGCCCGTAAATACCAATCGCCAGGCCAATCAACGCTTCGCTTGCACCTTGCAGGGCCATGCCGTAAGTGGTCAGAACCGGCAGGACCATAAACATGCCGAGCATGCGCAACGAAAATACGGTCCCTAAACCCCAGGTGGCGCGCAATTCACCCGGCGTCATTTTGTAATCGTTCATTCCCACCTCATTATTAATCGCCCCATAGTGTAGTGCGGAGCGCAGGCAGGGTAAACAGAGTGTTAATGAGCAAATATTACATTCGTGAATTTTTTGTGCTGTATAGAAAAGGCCCCTGTGCGGGGCCCTGGCCTGAAGGTCAAATTGCCTGGCGGATCTCGCCGATAACCTCGAGCGATCGTAGCGCATCGGCGGCGTCGATAATCGGCGTGGCCTCGCCGCGAATAACGGCAATAAAGTGGTTCAGTTGCAGGATAAACGGGTCGATGGCGTCTATGTGCAACGTCTCACTGATAAGCGGCTCGTGCCAGCCGCTTTTCTCGCCGTAGCGCCACCAGCGCATCTGCGGTATCGCCAGCGCGCCCAGCGTGCCGGAAATCAGGTAGCAGTTTTCCGCCGTGTGCGCGTAAATCGGGTTCTCCGCCGAGTTCATCTCCCAACTCCACGGGCTAACGCTGCAATCGCTCAACACCGCGCTGCCCAGCGTGCCGCGTGCGAAACGCAAATTCACCACCGCGCTGTCCTCGTTGGCAAAGCCGCGCGTTTCGCTGGAGGCCATCGCCTGGACTTCTTCAATTTCGCCCAGCAGATAGCGCATAAGATCGATATCGTGCACCAGGTTAACCAATAGCGGCCCCGCGCCGGGCTCGCGTCGCCAGCTTACGTCAAAATAGTCGTCCGGTTTTTGCAGTAGCCAGTGGGCGGAAACAGCGACGATATTGCCGAGTTTGCCGCTGTCGATAAGCGTTTTCGCCGCCGCCGTCAGGGCGTTATGACGGCGATGATGGCCAACTAATACCGGCACATTGTGCGCAAGCGCTGCGTCCACCAGCTCACGCGCACGCTCAGGAGATTCCGCTACCGGTTTTTCCACCAGCACCGGAATACCGCGTGTTACGCAGGCCAGCGCGCAGGGCACGTGCAGCGTGTTTGGCGTGGCGTTGATCACCCCGTCTGGCTCGATTTCATCCAGCATTTCCTCGACGTCAGCAAACCACGCGACGCCGAGTTCAGTCGCCAGTTCCCGCGCCTGTTCGGAGGGATCGGCAAGCGCCACCAGCCTGGCATCTGACGCATGCTGAATAACCTCGATATGTTTGCGCCCGATGGCGCCCGCGCCGATCACGGCGAGTCTTGTCAGATTCATGATGGGCTCCTGAGCGAAGAGGTAACGGGAGGAACATTGTCGGGTTGGCCCGAGGCAAACCAGCCTTTTGCCGCGACGCCCAGCACGGTGAGCAGCGCCGGAATGCCAAGCAGCAGGAAGACGGTTTCAAATTTGAGATCCATCGCCAGCATTTCAGCCCCGGCAAAGGCACTGAGGATCGCCCCGATACGCCCGACGCCGTGCATCCAGCTTGAACCGGTGGCGCGCGCCTGGGTGGGATAAAAGCGCGCAGAGAGCGCGTTCATGCCGGTATTCGCGCCGTTCAGACAGGCGCCGCTAATCAGCGCCAGCAGGCACAGTAACGTGAAGCTGGCGGCCGCAAAACCAATCGCCATCGTCACCAGCCCGCCAACGGCAAAAATGACTCCCAGCGCCCGATGCGGGTTAATGCGGTCCATCAACCACCCGGCGAACAGCGAGCCCACCGTGCCGCCCGCCTGATAAATGGCGGTCATGATTGCCGCCTGGCTAACGGTGAGACCAATCTCTTTCACCAGGGTAGGCAGCCAGCTGCCGAGAATGTAAACCAGAAACAGCCCCATAAAGTAGACGAGCCACAGCATTAGCGTGCCGAAACGGTATTGCGGTGAGAGCACGATGCGCATCGCGTTGCCGCTTACCGGCAGCGTGGGCAGAACGAAACTCACGTTATCGGCAATTTTTCCCGGATAGAGCCGCTTTAGGATCGCGCAAATCTGCCCGGCGGGGGCTTGCTTAATCACCAGAAAACGCACGGACTCCGGCAGTTTCCACAGCAAAATGGGCACAAACAGCAGCGGTAAAATGCCGCCCAGCGCCATCAGTGAATGCCAGCCATACATTGGGATCAGCCATGACGCGGTAAAGCCGCCAATTGCCGCCCCGAAGGTGAAACCGCAGAAAATTACCGTAATGATGAACGAGCGCTTCCGTTCCGGCGCATACTCCGAGACCAGCGTACTGATATTGGGCATTGCGGCACCGAGGCCCAACCCGGTCATAAAGCGGAAGAAAATCATCTGTTCGATGTTGTGCGAAAACGCGGTGGCGACGGTCCAGAAACCGAAGAAGAAGACGCTGTTAATGATTATCTTCTTGCGCCCCAGCCAGTCGGCGAGCGGGCCGGAGAACATCGCCCCCAGCGCCAGGCCAATCAGCGCGGTGCTGATCACAAAGCCCAGTTCATGGTTGCTGACGCCCCATTCCTGTTTCAGCACTGGGGCGATAAACCCCATGATGGCGATATCAAAACCGTCCAGCGCAATTACGGCAAACCCTAAAAAAATCACCAGCTTCTGATAGCGGCTGAGCGGCTGGGTGTTAATTAACTCTCTGACGTCCAGGCGTTGAGTCTGAGCCATAACGAGTCCTCGGGTGAGTGATTCACAGGAAGGATTGCGCGGCGTTAAACAGCAGCTGTGCGCGTTGTTGAGCGGGAAGGGCACCTTGTGCGCCCGCCAGCGGGACTTCGAGAGAGACGGGGAGCGTGGCAGGCAACGCCGCCAGCAAACCGCGTAAATCGAGGCCGCCTTCGCCCGGCACTTTTCGTGCGCTGCGCGCCTGGTAAATCAGCTCATCGATGGTGTCAGGGATTTTTGCAGGGGCATCGCACAGTTGCATATAGTTCAGTTGCGCAGCCGGAATGTCAGCCAGCGTGGTCAACGATTCCCCCGCACGCCAGAAGTGAATCGCGTCGACCAGAATGCCGACGTTGTTCTGCCCGCTGGCGGTAATCAACGTCTGCGCGTCACGCACGGTTTTCAGCGCCGTCCACGGCATCGGTTCGAGGTTCATGGTCAGGCCGTAGGTTTTCCCGGCCTGGGCCAGCCGCGCCAGATTCTCCGCGCAGCGTGTGACGTTGTCATCATTCCCGGCGACCAACACCTGACGGGCTTCCAGACGCGCGGAGGTTTCCAGGAAGGGACGCAGGGCGTCAAGATTGAAATCTGGCGTTAAACGGACAATCTCTACGTCCGACACGCGAACGCCCGTTTCCCGCAGGGCGGCGAGGGTTTCGCGAACGGTTTCGGTGTCGCCAAGCATATCGTAGTCAGGGTCTGTCGGCGTGGCGGGGAGCAGGCGCAGGCCAACGTGCGTAAAGCCCGTTTCGGCGGCGATGCGCACCTGTTCCGGTGGCGGAACGTCGAGCATCGTCAGTGCAGCAAGAGACAAGGAACGCGTGTTCATAGGGACTCCAGTACAGTTGCAGGTAAGGTTTTTGTTATGTTTTAGCCTTCCGTGGCAAAGCGATGTATTACGCTGTTTTTGTTATGTTTGCGGCAAGATTTTTTCCCACCAGATACCCGAAGGTCATGGCCGGGCCAAGCGTTATGCCGCCGCTGGGGTAGAACCCCTGCATGACGCTCGACATATCGTTCCCCACGGCGTACAGGCCGGGGATGGGCTGATGTTGATCGTTCAGCACCTGCGCATGTTCATCGGTCAGCAGGCCGCTGAATGAACCCAGCGAACCGGGCAGAATGCGCACGGCGTAATAGGGCCCCTGTTTTATCGCGCCCAGCGTCGGGCTGGGTTGATGCGTGGCATCGCCCTGGGCGCAGTTGTAGGCGGATGCGCCGCGCTGAAACTCTTCATCCACACCGCGTTCGGCAAAACCGTTGAAGCGCGCGACGGTTTCAACCAGCGTGGTTGCTTCAATCCCGCAGTTTTTCGCCAGCATTTCCAGCGTCTCGCCGGACTGCAAATAGCCGTTGCGCAGCCACGCCTTAACGTGAAACGGCGTGGGCCGCGCGTGGCCTAATCCGTAACGGCTCAGCGTGCGCTGGTCTGCCAGCAGCCATGCCTGCGGTTTTTCACCTTCCGGTGTGGCGGCAATCAGTGCTGCGATAAAATCGTGATAGGAATCGGCTTCGTTGGTGAAGCGTTTCCCGTTGGGTAATACGGCGATAAACCCCGGCTTGGCACGCTCGACCAGATGCGGGAACGCGAGCTGTAACCCGCTTGCCATCGTGACGCGTGATACCGGCGCCCAGGCCATGGGGTGCTTGAGATTGTGCTCAAAATGGCCGCCAACCGCTTCGCCAAGCCGAATGCCATCGCCCTGATTCCCCGGCGGCGCGGCGGAAAAGTGGCCGTAGCCCTGACGCGCGTGCGGCACTTCCTGCGCCAGCCGTGCTTTATCGTGCGGAAAGCCACCGCAGGCCAGTACCACCGCGCCAGCGCTGACGGTTATCTCGCCTTCATCGCTATCGAGCACCGCGCCGATAATTTGCCCGTCCTGCTTCAGCAATCGGGCTACCGGGGCGTTTAACTGGAACTGAACGTCGGCATCCAGCGCCGAACGTAGCAGACGCGCGACCAGCGCATTGCCGTTCACCAGGTGCTGCCCACGCCCGTAGCGCAGACGCTGCCAGTTGTGGCGCAGCAGGCGACGGGTGGCGTAGAATGCCGATCGTGGTGAACGGGTGGCGTTGAAAAAATGTGCCATATCCGCACCGCCCGCGATCCCCATGCCTGCCAGGCTGATGGTCTCCAGGGGGGCGCGTAGACGGTACAGCCAGTCGCCCAGCCCGCGCCCGTCGTAAGGCTGCGCGGTGACCGAGCGCCCGCCGGTGGCAAAACCGGGGGAGTTGTGGAAATCCGGCATTTTGCTGCCGGAGAGAAATTGCACCGCGGTACGTGAGCGAAAGAAATCGACCATCTCCGGGCCGTAGCGCAGAAACGTTTGCAGGCGCGCATCAGCAGGGCGGCCGTCCATCTCCGCATTCAGGTAGGTAAGCGGGGCGGATTCCTCTTCGTTAATGCCCTCTTCACGCGCCAGCGGATTGCGTGGGATCCACAGCCAGCCGCCGGACCAGGCGCTGGTTCCGCCAATCACCGGCTCTTTTTCCGCGACCAGCACGCGTGCGCCGTGCAGCGCGGCGGTCACGGCGGCGGATAAACCCGCAGCACCGGAACCGACCACCAGAACATCGACCTTTACCTGCCTGCTCATCCTGGGCTCCTTATTGCAGCGGGGAGAAATCGGTCGGGCGCATCAGCACCGATTCCAGACGCTCAACCGCCCCCAGCTCACGGTTTTTACGCGAGAAGGTCAGCCAGCGTTCGTCCTGGGCCATGCGGCCACGGCGAACCAGACGGTCATCCAGGCTTTCATACGCCCAGATATGCACCACCTGATTCACCACGCCAATTTCAGTAAAGAAAAAGCCAATCAGTTTGCCGAGGTGCTCGGTTTGCACCGCATAAGCGTCGCTCTTATACAGCGCCAGCCAGTCGGCCATTTTCAGAGGATTGATGGTGTAGGTGCGTTTTTCGTAGATCATGTCGTTCTCCTGGTTAAAGGGATTGTTGTTGAACCATATGTTTCGCGGCGAGATAGCCGAAGGTGAGCGCCGGGCCGAGCGTAATGCCGGGGCCGGGATAGGTGCCCGCCATCATGGAATCCATGTCATTACCGACCGCATACAGGCCAGGAATGGCCTCGTTTTGCTGATTCATCACCTGCGCGTCGGCGGTAGTGACCAGCCCGCGCGAGGTGCCTAAATCGCCGGTATAAAGGATGATGGCGTAGAACGGCCCCTGACTGAGCGGTGCGTTGCAGGCGTTTGGCTGATGCGCCGGGTCGCCCATCGCCCGGTTGTAACTGTTCCCGCCTTTGCGGAATTCGCTGTCGCTACCGTTAGCGGCATCGCGGTTATAGCGTGCGACGGTCTCTTCCAGCGTGCGCGGGTCGAGGTTGAGCTGCTGCGCGAGCGCGGCGAGGGTATCGGCTTTATACAAATATCCCGCTTTAATCAGCGCATCGTTATTAACCGGAGCCGGACGCGCGAGGCCGAGACCGTAATTTTTCATCGCCAGGGCATCACAAATCAGATAGCAGGGCGCGTTTTCCGGCTGCTGCTGCATCGCGCTGGCGAAGTGGTGGTAAGAGTTCGACTCATTTACAAAGCGTACGCCGCGCTGATTGACGGCAATTACGCCCGGTTTGGCGCGGTCGGTCACCAGATGCGGGAAGCGCTCTTCTGTGCCGTCCGGGTGACGTAAAACCGACACCGGGGCCCAGAAAAAGTTAGAGGGAAGATCGGCACCTTCTTGCGCGCCGACGCGTCCCGCCAGCTGAAATGCAGCGCCGTCGTTGGTGGCAGGCGACATGGTGAAATGTTGCTGCGTTGCCGGACGGAACCGTGCGGCAATTTGCCCGGCAGCAAAGCCGCCAGCCGCCAGCACCACGCCGCAGCGTGCGTGCAGCTGTTCTTCTTTGCCCTCACGTTTGATGGTGACGCCCGTAACGCGGCCCTGCTCTTCGATTAACGCGGTCACGTTGACGTTCAGCGCCAGGTCCAGCCCTTTGCGCAGCGCCAGCGTCGCCATCCGCGCAATCAACGCGTTGCCCATCGCCAGACGCGTGCCGCGCGGGTGACGAAGACGATCGCGGCCGTAGCGCAGCAGCAGGCGCGAACAGTGGCGAAATGATGTCCACGAACGGCGCATATCCAGGAAGTGCTGAATATCGACACGATTGACCATCATGCCGCCAAACAGCAGCATACCCGGCGGCGGAGATCGCAGGGTGCTAAAGTGTTCACCCAGCTCACGACCATCAAATTCCACCACTTCCAGCGCACGGCCCGCATCGACCGCCCCGGCTTCATCCGGGTAATAATCGGGTGAGAGCGGGCGCAGGCTGTATTTCACCGCGCCTTCCTGCTCAAGGAAGGCCAGCGCTTCGCGCCCGGAATCCACAAATGCATCCACCAGTGCCGGGCGGTAATTCGCATCGCCAATAATGGTGCGCAGATAGGTTTTGATGGCGTCTGGTGAACCGCTTTTACCCGCCTGGCGAGCCTGATCGGTATCGTTGATCCACACCGCGCCGCCGGAAATCGCCGACGTGCCGCCAAAGTGCGGCGCTTTCTCCAGCATCAGCACCGACAAGCCTTTGCAGCAGGCCGTGACCGCGGTAGCAAAGCCCGCCGCGCCGCTGCCAATAACGATCACATCCCAGTTTTTCATGCGGCCGCCTCATGCTCAGCAGGGATCGCGCCAATAAACTGGCCCATCAGTTTCATCTGTGCCAGCGCCATTTCCGGGCCGGTTTGCACCGTGCAGCCGCGCGTTTGTGCAAAGGCCAGCAGCGGGGTGACCACCGGAGCCGTTACCACATCGGCAACGTGGGTGCTGTTTTGCAAGGTGTCGAGCAGAGGCTGCGGCAATGGCAGTGGATCAAAACCCTGCATGCCCGCTGGAGAACCGTTGACCAGCAGGTCGAGGCCTGCAAGGGTAGCGGGCAGTTCACTGAGATGGACTTCCGGGAAGTGCGTCGCCAGACGGTTTTCCAGCCGCTGACGCGTGGCGTCATCCTGGTCGTACAGCGCCAGGTGACTAATGCCCGCTTCACACAATCCCCAGGCAATCGCGCTGCCGACGCCGCCGCAGCCAGATAACAGCGCGCGTTTGCCTGTGGCGGTAAAACCGTGCGCTTCGGCGGCAAGCTGGAAGCCGACGCCGTCGAGCATATCGCCCTCCAGACGCCCATCAGCCAGCTTTCTGACCACGTTCACCGCATTGAGATGGCGCGCGCGCGGCGTCAGGCTGTCCAGTAACCCGGCAACGCGCTGTTTATGCGGCACAGTAACCAGCACGCCGCTCATGTTTTGCCAGCCGCGCAGGGCGTTCAGGTAATCGGCAACCGCTTCCGGGGCGATATCGACCGGGATCATGACCTTATCCATTTGCGTATCGGCAAAGTAGCGGTTGAAGTTTTCCGGCGATTTCACCTGCGTGATGGGATGCCCGAGCACAGCAACGATTTGCGTAAATCCACTGACCATTTCTCATCTCACTTGTTAATCAAATGTTGATTGAGTATTTCAGCGGATCCGGTGACCAACAACGCAGAATTCGGACAGGTGGGTTGTTAATCGCACTAACAGTGCGATAATCGCAGTAAATGGGCTTGTTTGTTGCGAAAGTGTGAACGACTATGCAAAATCAGATTCATTCCCGTGATTTGATCGTCGGCCTGCAAAAAGGGCTGGCGATTATTCAGCTTTTCTCCAAAGAACATCCGCGCCTGACGGTACCGCAGGCGGCGAAAATGAGCGGCCTGACGCAGAGTGCGGCGAGGCGATTTTTCCTGACGCTGGTGCATGAACGCTATCTCTGCACTGACGGGCGCTACTACTGGCTGACGCCCAAAGCGCTACGGCTGGGGCAGGCGTACGTCGATTCCGCCCAGTTCCCGCGTATGGTGCGCCCCATCGTTGAGTACATCGCCAGCCGAACGGAAGAGCATGCGTCGGTGGGAGTGATTGATGAAAATGAGTTGGTGTATATCGCGCGCAGTAAGCACACGCCGTTTAACTCGACGTCCGTGCGCCTGGGTGAGCGCGTGCCGGTGTACTGCACGGCGGGCGGGCGTTTATGGCTGGCGTCGCTGCCGGAAGAAGAGTGCGAGGCGGTGCTACGGCAAATTAAACGCGAACGCCGCACGCCGTACACCGCCGTTGAAATTGATGAGCTGATGGCGCGTATTGCGCTGGTGCGCAAGCAGGGTTATGCCACCATCGAACAGGAGTTTGAAATCGGCATGCTGGTGGTCGCCGTACCGCTGGCCGACAGAGAAGGGCTCTACTGGGGCGCGTTGAGCTTAACCAGCCATCAGTCGCGCACGTCGCTGGAGGCGCTGTGCCGCGATCATCTGGATTTGCTGTATAGTGCGCGGGAAATGCTGGTGAGTTAATTTCCCTCCGGCCGGAAAATAAATACATTTCTTGATGGGAATACACTTTTACGAACGGTAGAAGTGTTATTTTCCTGTGCTTTATTGCCCTTTATTTTTAGGGGGTGAATATTCGTTGAGTGAATGTATTACTGTTTTAAATATGTTTTAAGTTTATTGGTTGGCGTTAATAAAGTTTAAGGGCAAGGGAATGTGGTTAAATAAATGGAGTTGGCTGTTTTTAATGTTATCTGTCTCTGCGGTATGTCAGGCTGCCGATGATGCTGAAGGGTATTATCATTTGTTCGCCGGGGGTGAAAAAAAAGCATTAGCCGGACTCCAGTCGCTGGCGAAAGCGAAAGATCCCGACGCGCTGATGAAGCTGGGTTTTATCTATGAATACGGCGTTTCAGGCTCTGCCGATGTAGAAAAAGCCCTTCACTTCTACGAGCAAGCCTGCGATCTGGATAGCCGCTACGGCTGCTACAACGCGCGCTATTTCTATCAGTACGGGCAAGGCGTTGCGCTGAATACCACTCGCGCTCAGGCGCTTGCTGACAAAGCGAATAAACAAGATATTCTCGTTGATGCGACAACACTTAATGAGCTGGTCGATGAAATCTATTCGGCAAAAGCTACGGCGATAAAAGATCCCAGCCAGCGTTTTACTTTTCTCCAGATGGTGATGAGTTATGCCAATACGGGGAATGAACTGCTTATGAATCGTCTGGGCTTTTCAAAATCAGATGTATTGAATCTTGCTGAATTTTGGGCGAAAGATAACGATCCCGACATTACTTTTCTGGTCGGCCAGCTTTATGATGCCAGGTTTATTAAGGTTGCCAATAAAGACGCGTTTAGAATGAAGTGGTATCGCAGGGCGGCGGAACTGGGCCAGCCTGACGCACAGAATATCCTGGGGCTTTTATATGCAACGGGAGAGAAGGGCGTTAAACCGGATATTCAGCAAGCACTCAAATGGTATGAACTGGCGGCGAAGCAGGGTAACAAAGATGCATTAACCAACCTCGGTATAATTTATTATCTTGGTGAACAGGTTGATATTGATTATACCAAAGCGTTCCAGCTTTTTGATACGGCGAAAGAGCAAGGTAGCGCCGTTGCGTGGCGTTATCTGGCCTGGATGTACACCAACGGACAATATGTGCAGACCGACTGCAAACTGGCCGCAGACTATTTTGATAAAGGGCAGAGCAGGGTGGGGCGTATTGACGGCTTTTTAGCCACCTGTGAAAAAGACAAGCAGGCACGCGAAAAGGGGAGTAATGAGCTGCCTGTGCTGACGTTTAAACAGGTCGGCACATTTACCGGTGGTAAAAACGATAGCTACGCCTGCCAGCTCCATCTGCAAGTTGATACTAACCGCATTGGCGAAGTTGCCAATATGCGCGTGGGTTTAAACATCAAAAATCGAGAAGGTGCGGTACTGACAGATACCGTGTCGTTTGCTCCGTTTGGCATGAATACGCTTAATCGCAACCTGGAGGGAGATGAACATAATTCGTTTAGTCAATCCACGTTGCTGCATATTGAGGATAACGCGTTTTGTGATGGACTGACCCTGGAGATGACTCATGCGACGGCAAAAATTAAGGGTAAAGACGTTGATTTATTGAAGGCGGGGATTTTGACGCTGGTACCGTAAAGCATCATCAAGGAGTAAGCGATGGGGCGTACTAAAAGGATTTTACTGCTTTGTAGCCTGATACTGTCATCAGGCTGTCTGGCAGAAGGGAAAGCACGCGAATTGTACGATCGAGGGTTAGGTGAAAAATCAGTACCTAAACTCCTGAGCGCGCTGCGCGATATGGCCAATAAGGGCGATGCGCAGGCGCAGGCGTTGCTGGGTTGGGAATATTATCAGCCCAGATATAATACAACGCCGGATATTCAGGAGGCTTTAAAATGGTTTACGTTAGCCGCTAAACAGGGAGAGGGTGAGGCGCTGCTGGCGCTTGGTCAAATCTACTATTCCGGCGAGCAGGTCCGTGTGGATTACGCAAAAGCTTATTCTTTCTTTAATCAGGCCGCACAGCATGGAGAGAAAGCGGCCTGGTCAAATCTGGGGCTGATGTATGCCAATGGGCAGTACGTTGAGGCGGATTGTACTAAAGCGAAGGAATATCTGGATAAGGGCGAACACATTTTCACAGGCCCGGAGGATTTTCTTGCCGCTTGCCAAAAAGACATGGTTGATCGAAAAATGTCGAGTGCCACATTACCCGTACTGAAACTTCAGCGCGTGTATATGTTTTTGGCAGATGAAAATGATGATTTTACCTGTCGATACGGCTTTAGTGTGAGTACCAATAAACTGGGTGAAGTCGCAAACCTGCGCGTCACGCTAGGTATAAAAAACAATGCCAGTAAGCAGATAACGCAAACATTGGGCTTTGTGCATTTCGGTATGAACAGGATGGATATTAATTTCACTGATTATATCAGGAGCTCATCTTCCAGCGATGCGGAACTTATCATCTACCAACCTGAATTTTGTTCGGCTGTTAAACTTAGGGTAACCGCCGCTTCAGCAACCCTTAACGGTAAAGACATCGATTTATTAAAGACGGGGATTTTGACGCTGGCACCCTAAATCTATCGGATGGTTTCGACACCATCCGATAAACCGCTACGCCGCAATAATATGCTGAATGGCTAAAAACATCGGCACAGCGCCAAAGGCATTCGGCGTATCCGAAAGTTGCACAAAACCGAGGCGTACATAAAAATTAATCGCTGCCGGGTCAGCGTCGAGATAGACTCCTTTAATCGGCAATGCCTGGTGGATGATTTTGACATGCTCAAAAAAGTCGCACAGCAAATCCTGACCATAGCCCTGTTTTTGGTATTTACGCGCCACGCCAAGCATGACCAGCCTTACGACGCCTATTTCTGACGGTTGCGAGCCTTGCAATACGCCCGACACGCGTTGTTTTTCCAGCGAGTAGGCGGTAAAGGTGCAGATGCCGATAAGTTCGCCGCTGTTACTGTCGATAAGTGCTTTTGCAGCACAGTCACTGTTATGCACGCTCTTCTTAAGTGACGTGCGAACAAATTTATCGATAACGGGGTTACCGCAATCGAAGTGTTTTTGCCCCGGGTAGGTTATGTCGGACTGATAATTACAGGAGAGCACCGGGGGGAGGGCACTTTCCTCAGGCAGATTGGTCATCGCTCTTTTTCCTTCTCATTAACGCCTTGAGTGCGAGCGTCGGCTGAGCAGGTTCCGCGATGAGCTGATTCATCAGTTCCCAGCTTTGATTCGAAAGCTCGCGACGACGCTGGTTATCCAGCACGCTTTCGGCGCGTTCCATGGCGGCGCTCAGGATAAAGGCGCTTAAATCTAACCCAACGGCTTCGGCAGCTTCGCGAAGTCTGTTCTTGGCGTCGGAGCTGGTTTTCAGTTCAACCCGCGCGTTTTTCAGCGCTTTCTCGACGTCGGGCAGAGTGGCGGTTTTACCAGGCATGATTGACCTCTTAATGTGGCTGAATGAAATCCTGGTGATGGATTCCATACATGGTACGGCTGTTAGCCGTATGACATAATCTATGCCCAAAGCGTCATCGCGTCAAGCGATACGGTTAATAGCCGTATATTGAATTGCAGACAATAAAAAACCCGCCGCAGCGGGTTTTTTCACATCCTTCAAACCTTACCAGACATACGTCAGCAGGCTTTGGGAGTTCGGGACCATAAAGTCGACGGACATCATCACAGAGAGCGCGGTGATGGCGATGATAGAGAAGCCAAAGAGCTTGCGCGCCCAGACTTTATCATCTTCCACTTTATAACCGCGTAGCGCCATGCCGAGCCACCACACGCTGACCGCCGCCGCAACAATCAGGTATTTATAACCTGCATAGCCGCCAAGCGTCAGCATCAGGGTGGCGATAGCAAACGCCACGATGTACAGCGTGATGTGGTTTTTCGCCACTGAAATGCCTTTCACTACCGGCAGAACCGGAATGTTCGCCGCCTGATAATCCTTGAAGCGGAAAATCGCGATGGCGTAGGAGTGAGGCATCTGCCACAGGCTGAAAATCGCCAGCAGGATAGCCGCGCCGCTGTCAAAGGTGCCGGACACCGCGCAGTAGCCAATCACCGGCGGCGCAGCGCCGGAGAGAGAGCCAATCAGCGTGCCGTAGACGGAGTGGCGTTTCATGTACAGGCTGTAAACGCCGACATAAACCACAAACCCCATCACGCCCAGCCAGCAGGCCAGCGGGTTAGCGCCGAACCACAGCAGCATGAAGCCAGCAATACCCAGCAAGGTGGCGTAAACCAGCGACGTTTTAGGCGCCATCAGTCCTTTGACCAGCACTCGGTTTTTCGTACGTTCCATCTTACGGTCGATGTCACGATCGATGTAGTTGTTGAATACACAACCCGAGGCGACCACCAGAGACACGCCAATCAGCGTCGCGACAAACAGCGGATAATCGATGCTGCCCTTGGAGGCCAGCAGGAAACCGCCGATCACGGAGATCAGGTTGCCAAAAATGATGCCTGGTTTCGTTACTTGCAGGTATTGCTTAAACATCATACTCGCCGCTCTTAGTGAACCATCATGTTGTAGTTCAGGTTCCACATAATCCAGATGGAGCCTACAACCACGATGGCAATGATGATCACGGTGAAGACAAACGCAGTCAGGTTCCAGCCTTCGTCAGACTTCGAGTTCATGTGCAGGAAGTACACCAGGTGTACCAGAATCTGCACCACCGCCGTTACCAGAATGGTTCCCAGAATCACCGCCGGCGACGCTGAACCCGTCATCACCATCCAGAACGGAATAACCGTCAGGATGATGGACAGGATGAAGCCCGTCATATAGGACTTCACGCTGCCGTGGGATGCGCCGTTGTGATCGGTAGAATGACTCATTACATCGCCCCCATCAGATAAACTACAGAGAACACACAGATCCACACCACGTCCAGGAAGTGCCAGAACAGGCTCAGGCACATGATTCGGGTGCGGTTAGTGCTGGTCAGCCCGCGACGGGAAACCTGAACCATCAGCACAGCCATCCAGATAAGACCAGAGGTGACGTGCAGACCGTGGGTGCCTACCAGCGCGAAGAACGCGGACAGGAAGCCACTGCGATCCGGGCCCATACCTTCAGCAATCAGGTGATGGAATTCATAGAGTTCCATCCCGATGAACCCTGCCCCGAAAAGGAAGGTCAGAGCGAGCCAGGAAACAACCTGGCTCTTGTTGTTTTTGTACATGGCGATAGCCGCCATGCCATAGGTGATGGAGCTGAACAGCAGCAGGAAAGTTTCAACCAGAACGAACGGCAGTTCGAAGATGTCCTTACCGGTCGGGCCGCCCGCTGTGCCGTGCATCAGCACGGCATAGGTCGCGAACAGACAGGCGAACAAAATACAGTCGCTCATCAGGTAGATCCAGAAACCGAATACCTTATTCGGGCCTGCATCGTGGTGCCCATGTTCGTGCGCGTGGGCGTTATGCGCCAGAGTATCAGTTGCCATTTTTCAGCCCTGCCTTAGAAATCTCATCGAAATGCTGGTTTTCCAGTTTTTCGACTTCAGCGACCGGCACGTAGTAGTCCACGTCCTCGTCGAAGCTTTTCACAATCCAGCTGATAACAATGCCCGCGAAGCCGACGATTGCCATCCACCAGATATGCCAGATCATGGCGAAACCGAAGATAGTCGCGAAGGCGGCAATGACGATGCCCGCACCGCTGTTTTTCGGCATATGAATTTCTTCATATTGCGTAGGCTGTTTGTAAGCTTCGCCTTTCTCTTTCATTTCCCAGAATGCATCGCGTTCATGGATCTGCGGCACAATGGCGAAGTTATAGAACGGCGGCGGGGAAGAGGTTGCCCACTCCAGCGTACGGCCACCCCATGGGTCACCGGTCAGATCACGGTTCTGGTCGCGGTCGCGAATAGATACGTAGAACTGAATCAGCTGGCACAGGATACCCAGAGCAATCAGCGCCGCACCGCAAGCTGCAACAACCAGCATGGTGTGGAACTGCGGGTCAATCTGCTGGCTCAGGCGACGGGTCATGCCCATGAAGCCCAGCACGTACAGTGGCATGAATGCCACGAAGAAGCCGATGATCCACAGCCAGAATGCGCGTTTACCCCAGGTTTCGTTCAGCGTGAAACCAAAGGCTTTCGGCCACCAGTAGGTCAGACCTGCGAAGCACCCGAAGACCACACCACCGATAATCACGTTATGGAAGTGCGCAATCAGGAACAGGCTGTTGTGCAGCACGAAGTCTGCGCCCGGTACCGCCAGCAGTACGCCGGTCATACCACCTACAGAGAAGGTCACGATGAAGCCGATAGTCCACAGCATGGCTGAGTGGAATACGATACGGCCCTGGTACATGGTGAACAGCCAGTTGAAGATCTTCACCCCGGTCGGGATGGCGATAATCATCGTGGTAATACCGAAGAAGGCGTTTACGTTCGCGCCCGCACCCATCGTAAAGAAGTGGTGCAGCCAAACGATGAACGACAGGATGGTAATACACACGGTCGCCCACACCAGCGAGGTGTAGCCAAACAGGCGTTTACGCGAGAAGGTCGCTGCGATTTCGGAGAAGACACCGAACACCGGCAGAACCAGGATGTACACTTCCGGGTGGCCCCAGGCCCAAATCAGGTTGATGTACATCATCATGTTGCCGCCCATATCATTAGTGAAGAAATGGGTGCCCAGATAGCGATCCAGGGTCAGCAACGCGACGGTAACCGTCAGAATTGGGAAGGAAGCAATAATCAGGATGTTGGCGCACAGTGATGCCCAGGTAAATACCGGCATCTTGAACATGGTCATGCCCGGTGCGCGCATCTTGATAATGGTGACGAAGAAGTTGATACCCGTCAGCGTTGTACCGACACCGGAGAGCTGCAACGCCCATATCCAGTAATCGACCCCGACGCCAGGGCTGTACTCAATTCCCGACAATGGCGGATATGCCAGCCAACCGGTCTGTGCGAACTCACCGACGCCCAGAGAAAGGTTAACCAGAATCACACCGACAACCGTAAACCAGAAGCTTAGGTTGTTCAGGAACGGGAACGCAACGTCACGCGCACCGATCTGCAGCGGAACCACGAGGTTCATCAGACCGATAACGAATGGCATCGCTACGAAGAAGATCATGATAACACCGTGTGCGGTGAAGATCTGATCGTAGTGGTGCGGCGGCAGGAAGCCCGCCTCGCCCGCAGAGGCCAGCGCCTGCTGGCTACGCATCATGATGGCGTCGGCAAAGCCACGCAGCAGCATGACGATAGCGACGATGACATACATAATGCCAAGGCGTTTGTGGTCGACCGAGGTCAGCCACTCTTTCCAAAGGTAGCTCCACTTACCGAAATAAGTGATCGCTGCCAGTATCGCCAGTCCCCCGACGATAATTACAGCTATCGTTACCATGACAATTGGTTCATGGAACGGCACTGCATCCAGTGTCAATTTTCCGAACATCGTTTTCTTCCTCGGCCCCTTAGTGAGCGGCTTCCGCGTGGCTCATGTCCATGCCTTCCATCCCTTCATGCGCTGCGTGCTCGCCTGCCGGTTGAGACATGTTCATGTTTGTGTCGTGAGACATAAATTTGCCCGTAATAGCCTTAAACAAATCCGGTTTCACGCTGGAGAAGTACTCCACCTTGTTGTATTCACTCGGTGCAGCCACTTTCTCGAATGCCGCCATGTCATCCATGGTGTTCGCAGACTGTTTCGCTTTCGCGACCCACTGGTCGAACGCGGCACGATCCGGCGTCGCAATGGCTTTGAACTTCATACCAGAGAAGCCCGGGCCACTGTAGCTGGCGGAAATACCGTCGTAGATACCCGGCTCGTTCGCGATCAGGTGCAGGTTAGTCTGCATACCGGCCATCGCGTAGATCTGGCTACCCAGACGCGGGATGAAGAAGGAGTTCATCACGGAGTTCGAGGTCACTTTGAACTGCACCGGAACGTTCGCCGGGAAAGCGATTTCGTTAACGGTAGCAATGCCCTGTTCCGGATAGATGAAGAACCATTTCCAGTCCAGAGAAACCACTTCAATAGTGATAGGCTTCTCGTCATGGGCTAACGGTTTGCTTGGTTCAAGTGCGTGCGTGGTTTTCCACGTCAGTACGGCGAGGAACAGGATGATCAGGATAGGAACCGTCCAGACCACAGCTTCCACTTTGTTGGAGTGTGACCAGTTCGGGCTATACTTCGCATCTTTATTATTCGCACGGTACTTCCAGGCGAAACCAACTGCCATCAAGATGGCGGGAATAACGACTATCAACATCAGGCCGAAAGCCGTCAGTATGAGCGAACGTTGCTCCAGTCCTATCTGTCCTTTGGGGTCAAGAAGTGCAGAATCGCAACCACTGAGTAAAACCGTGCCTGCGATTAATGACAACCATCCCAAACTTTTATTGTATTTCCTGAGTCTCATGTAACGACCTCAATTCCACGGGGTTTGGTGGCGCTTAAAGCGTGTGGGTATTTTACGGGAAAGTTACATTACTGTAAATGCGAATGGCTCTCTGTCAGTTATCTGTTACTGGGTTCTGCCGTTGATGTCACATATGTTGCCAATTGTGTCTATTTTTCAGGCAGATCGCCCATTTGACGGGTGTTATAACGAAAGAGGGATAAAAGGATGATATGAAATGTCAATTGGTATAACCATTGTCAATAATATACAAATAATTAACAATTAATCATCAAATCAGCGACAAATCAGTAAAAGAAAAATAATAGAGCAGATGCTGAATCGGTTAACGAAATAAAGCGCTTTTAATTGGTTCCAGTAATTTCCAGAATTCTAAAAGGCACGAAACAACAAATTATCCAGTTGGTTCATGGCGAGTCCCAAATAATTACTTATCGTGACTACTCAGGACTCGCATGATTTGCGCTGAACTACATCTGATGCGTTTTACGTAGCGCCAGATAATCAAGCACGCAACCGACTAAAATACCGGCAATGGCAATCAATGCCCCGGCTTCCAGAACGGTGGTCGAGAAGGGGAGTGACGCCAGATCCAGTGCATCAATAATCAGCATGATCAGCCATGCGCCCAGCAACAGAGCGCCGATAAGCAACAGACGCAGGGCGAAGCGATAACCCCCGCTAAAGGTGCTGCGCGGCATAAACTGCTCGGTTTGCTGGGTATATTCCAGCGTCCGGCGGCAGACAAGCAGCAGTAAAATTCCCGGAACGGCGGCGACAACTGAGAACAGATAAAAGGTCGGCCAGCCGTGCGCTTCGACGAACCAACCGGCAATCGGCCCGACATAGACGCGGCCCACGGCAGAGAGCGCCGATAGCAGCGCGAACTGGGTGGCGGAGAACGACTTGTTACACAGGGTCATCAGCAGCGCAACAAACGCCGCGGTTCCCATCCCGCCGCACAGATTTTCGAAGAACACTGCCGCGCCCATCGAGAACAGATGTTTATCGGTCACCGACAGCAGCCAGTAGCCCGCATTCGATGCACCTTGCAGGATGCCGAAAATCAGTAGCGCACGGAACAGCGTTAAACGCTGCATTAACACGCCGCCGTACAATGCGCCAACAATGGTGGCGAACAGGCCGAGGGTTTTGTTTACCACCCCGACTTCACCGGCATCAAAGCCGACGCCGCGAATCAAAAAGGTGGTGGTCAGACTCATGGCGAAGGCATCGCCCAGTTTGTACATCACGATCAGCAGCAGAATCAGCCACGCATTGTTACGGCCAAAGAAATCTTTTAACGGCGCGACAACCGCCTGTTCCAGGCTGCGCGGCACCGGAATGACGTCGCTGGGCTCCGGCGCAAGCAGGGTGGCGATAATACACGGCACCAGCAGTGCCGCCATCAGCCAGTACATGCCCTGCCAGCCAAGCCATTTGTCGGCAAGCCACAGCGCCAGTCCGCCGGAAACCAGCATCCCCAGGCGATAGCCGAGCACGCTGATGGCCGCGCCTGCGCCGCGCTCTTCCGCAGGCAGAACGTCGGTTTTCCAGGCGTCGAAGACAATATCCTGCGAAGCGGAACAGAAGGCAATCACCACCGCCAGCGCCGCCATCCAGCGCAGCTGCGAGGCAGGCTCCAGGAAGCCCATCGCGGCGATGGCAAGTAACAGCAAACATTGCGTGGTCAGTAGCCAGCCGCGACGGCGGCCAAGGAATGGCGGCGTGTAGCGATCCATCACCGGCGACCAGAGAAACTTAAAGACGTAAGCCTGGCCAACGAGAGAGAAGAAGCCGATCGTTTTCAGATCGATGTTTTCAACGGTCATCCACGCCTGCAACGTCCCGGAGGTGAGTGCAAGGGGTAAACCGGAGGCGAAACCAAGAATCAGCAGTATGGCCGATTTAGGTTGTTGGAAAATACGTAAATAATGGCTGGACATGTTCTTATAGCACTGACCCGACATAAAGCCGGGTCAGTTTTAGTGGGATTAACGCGCGTTTTGCTTGATAAAGTCGTGGACGCTGGTGTCCTGTGACATATCGGCGATGGTATCGGTCAGAACGTTGTTCACCGCATCAGCGATATTTTTGTTCGAAGCCTGGAACGCACCTTCTACCGAGTAGCTGGCTCGGTAGTTTTTAGTCATCTTGTTGCCGTTTTTCGCGGTGGCAATGATAGCGATATCCGCTTTAGTGGCGATGTTGTAACGCACGTTGCCCTGAGAGACATCAGCGTACAGGTTGCTGACGATGATCTGCAGGTCGACCGCGCCGTTAGGCCCAATCATATAACCGCGCGCGGTCATCTGTTTTTCCAGCACTTCTTGTAACAGGAAGCGCAGGTCGCGAGAGGCCGTCAGGGTGACCTGCTGGTTGTCGCGGGTGACTTTCGCCAACGCCTGATCCTGACGCTGGTCAGCGCCGTTGATACTGACGGTTACGCCCATCAGGCTTGGATCCTGCTGTGGAAGCGTCATTTTAGGTGACACTTCAATGGTGGTCGGCGGCGTAGCGCATCCTGCCAACATAAACAGTGCTACTAAGGGAAAGAGGATTTTTTTTAACATGTTCAGGCTCTCAAACGCATTGTTTACTGAAAATTCCCGCCATCATAACATTGCCAACGGCAAGGGGAAGTAGGCAATGCATGTAAATTCATCGTGTTGTGCGTTTTATAACCTTGCGCCGCAACTCACTCCGCAGCGCGGGGCATAAAAGGTGTGAGGAGTCAGTTAACATCATTGATTTGTCGGTTCACATCAGACAAACGCTAATTTTTTGTTGTCTTTGTGTAATGGAAACGGTAAAAGCGGCTAACATTTAAAGGGATAGACGGCATCTCAACGTTGTCGGAGGAGTAACTTCATGATGATACGTGAACATATAGAAGAAAAATTAAGGGCAGCGTTCGAACCTGTGTTTCTCGAGGTGACAGATGAAAGCTATCGTCACAACGTACCGGCGGGTTCTGAAAGCCACTTCAAGGTGGTGCTGGTCAGCGATCGTTTCACCGGTGAACGTTTTCTCAATCGCCATCGCATGATCTATGGCACCCTGGCGGAGGAGCTGGCTTCCACGGTGCACGCTTTGGCGCTGCACACCTACACGCATAAAGAGTGGGAGGGGTTACAGGATACTGTCGTCGCATCACCACCTTGTCGCGGCGCGGGAAGCCTCGCCTAGAAAAGGCATTTGCAACCGACTGAACTTTTCCAGTATGTTGCGTACAGATTTATGAGAAAACGGCCTGCGGGCCGTTTTGTTTTGTCTGAAAAATGGACCAGTTTGACCTTTTTCAGACAAAAATTCGCCGGGAATTGTGAAAAAAGCCGCATCCAGGCATAACAACCGTTCTCGACTCATATCAGTGATGCCGCTATAATGCGCGTCTTATTTTTCAGAATGTCTTCGGGATGATTCTGGCGACACGGAATGTGAATCTGATTTAAAGAGAACATCCCGGTATTGCGAGGCAAAACTCAGAGTTGACCGAGCACTGTGATTTTTTTGAGGTAACAAGATGCAAGTTTCAGTTGAAACCACTCAGGGCCTTGGCCGCCGCGTAACGATTACTATCCCTGCTGACAGCATCGAAACTGCTGTAAAAAACGAGCTGGTCAACGTAGCGAAAAAAGTACGCATTGACGGCTTCCGTAAGGGCAAAGTACCAATGAATGTTGTTGCTCAGCGTTATGGCGCATCTGTTCGCCAGGACGTGCTGGGCGACCTGATGAGCCGCAACTTCGTTGATGCGATCATCAAAGAAAAAATCAACCCGGCTGGCGCACCGAACTACGTTCCGGGCGAATACAAACTGGGCGAAGATTTCACCTACGCGGTTGAATTCGAAGTGTATCCGGAAGTTGAGCTGAAAGGCCTGGACGCAATCGAAGTTGAAAAACCGGTTGTTGAAGTGACCGAAGCCGATGTTGACGGCATGCTGGACACCCTGCGTAAACAGCAGGCGAACTGGAAAGACAAAGACGGCGCAGTTGATGCTGAAGACCGTGTTACCGTTGACTTCACTGGTTCTGTAGACGGCGAAGAATTCGAAGGCGGCAAAGCGACTGATTTCGTACTGGCAATGGGTCAGGGTCGTATGATCCCGGGCTTCGAAGACGGTATCAAAGGTCACAAAGCCGGTGAAGAATTCACCATCGACGTTACCTTCCCGGAAGAATACCACGCTGAAAACCTGAAAGGTAAAGCAGCGAAATTCGTTATCAACCTGAAAAAAGTTGAAGAACGTGAACTGCCGGAACTGACGGAAGAATTCATCAAACGTTTCGGCGTTGAAGATGGTTCCGTTGAAGGCCTGCGTGCAGAAGTACGTAAAAACATGGAACGCGAGCTGAAAGGCGCAGTACGTAACCGTGTTAAATCTCAGGCGATCGAAGGCCTGGTAAAAGCCAACGAAATCGACGTTCCGGCTGCCCTGATCGACAGCGAAATCGACGTTCTGCGTCGCCAGGCTGCTCAGCGTTTCGGTGGCAATCAGCAACAAGCGATGGAACTGCCGCGTGAACTGTTCGAAGAACAGGCTAAACGTCGCGTAGTCGTGGGCCTGCTGCTGGGCGAAGTGATTCGCACCAACGAACTGAAAGCTGACGAAGCTCGCGTTGCAACGCTGATCGAAGAAATGGCGTCTGCCTACGAAGATCCGAAAGAAGTGATCGAGTTCTACAGCAAAAACAAAGAACTGATGGAAAACATGCGCAGCGTCGCTCTGGAAGAACAGGCTGTTGAAGCGGTTCTGGAAAAAGCGAAAGTGACTGAAAAAGCAACTTCCTTCAACGAACTGATGAACCAGCAGGCGTAATTTCGCTTCCTGCGTTTAAAGTTTGAGCAAAAACCCGTTGCCTTCCGGCAGCGGGTTTTTTTTATCGCACTGATAGACAGCGGAAGCGTGATAAAACACAGTTTCGGTGTTAGCGTAACGGCAAAATATTGTTATGCTTGAAATAGGGTGGATTTGTCCCCATAAAAGGGGAAGTATTAGCTGCGATGGCTGGTAGACCGTCCACAAGGTTGCAAACAAGGTTACAATCAGTGCAGCAGGTTTCATTTTTTTATCCAGGAGACGGAAATGTCATACAGTGGCGAACGAGATAACTTTGCACCCCATATGGCCCTGGTGCCGATGGTCATCGAACAGACCTCACGCGGTGAACGTTCTTTTGATATCTACTCCCGTCTTCTTAAGGAGCGCGTTATCTTTCTGACCGGCCAGGTGGAAGACCACATGGCGAACCTGATCGTGGCGCAGATGCTGTTTCTGGAAGCGGAAAACCCGGAAAAAGATATTTACCTGTACATTAACTCCCCAGGCGGTGTTATTACCGCCGGGATGTCGATTTATGACACCATGCAGTTCATCAAGCCGGACGTGAGCACCATTTGTATGGGCCAGGCCGCGTCTATGGGCGCATTCCTGCTGACCGCAGGGGCGAAAGGCAAGCGTTTCTGCCTGCCGAACTCGCGCGTCATGATTCACCAGCCGCTGGGCGGCTATCAGGGTCAGGCGACGGATATCGAAATCCACGCCCGCGAAATCCTGAAAGTGAAAGGGCGCATGAATGAACTTATGGCTCACCACACGGGTCAATCTCTTGAGCAGATCGAACGCGACACCGAGCGCGATCGCTTCTTGTCTGCTTCAGAGGCGGTAGAGTACGGTTTGGTCGACTCCATCCTGACCCATCGTAATTGATGCCCAGAGCGTGAGTGTGCCGCTATACTATGTATGGGCGGCAAAACGCTTGCGAAGCGGCTTGCGCTTGAGAATGGCATTTGCGTCGTCATATGCGGCACAAAGAACTTAAAAAGAGGTTTTGACTCATGACAGATAAACGCAAAGATGGTTCGGGCAAACTGTTGTATTGCTCTTTTTGCGGCAAAAGCCAGCACGAAGTGCGTAAGCTGATCGCCGGGCCGTCAGTGTATATCTGCGACGAATGTGTTGATCTATGTAACGACATCATTCGCGAAGAGATTAAAGAAGTGGCGCCGCATCGTGAACGTAGTGCATTGCCGACGCCACATGAAATTCGCCATCACCTGGATGACTACGTCATCGGTCAGGAACAGGCGAAAAAGGTCCTGGCTGTAGCGGTCTATAACCACTACAAACGTCTGCGCAACGGTGATACCAGCAACGGCGTTGAACTGGGCAAAAGCAACATTCTGCTGATTGGCCCGACCGGGTCCGGTAAAACGCTGCTGGCTGAAACGCTGGCGCGCCTGCTGGACGTACCGTTCACCATGGCTGACGCCACCACCCTGACCGAAGCTGGTTATGTGGGTGAAGACGTCGAAAACATCATTCAGAAACTGCTGCAGAAATGCGATTACGATGTACAGAAAGCCCAGCGCGGCATTGTTTACATTGATGAAATCGATAAGATTTCTCGTAAATCTGACAACCCGTCTATCACTCGTGACGTATCGGGCGAAGGCGTACAGCAGGCGCTGCTGAAACTGATTGAAGGCACCGTCGCTGCCGTTCCACCTCAGGGTGGGCGCAAACATCCGCAACAGGAGTTCTTGCAGGTTGATACCTCCAAGATTCTGTTTATCTGCGGCGGCGCATTTGCGGGCCTCGATAAAGTTATCGCTAACCGTGTAGAAACGGGTTCCGGTATCGGCTTCGGTGCGACCGTGAAATCGAAAACTGATAAAGCCAGCGAAGGTGAACTGCTGACGCAGGTTGAGCCGGAAGATTTGATCAAATTTGGTTTGATCCCGGAATTTATCGGTCGTCTGCCGGTGGTTGCAACGCTCAATGAGCTGAGCGAAGAGGCGCTGATTCAGATCCTGAAAGAGCCGAAAAATGCCCTGACCAAACAGTATCAGGCGTTGTTCAATCTGGAAGGTGTGGATCTCGAATTCCGCGATGAAGCGCTGGATGCCATTGCTAAGAAAGCGATGATCCGTAAAACCGGCGCGCGTGGCCTGCGCTCTATCGTCGAAGCCGCACTGCTCGATACCATGTACGATCTGCCTTCTATGGAAGACGTCGAAAAAGTGGTTATCGATGAGTCGGTGATTGGCGGCCAGAGCAAACCGCTGCTGATTTACGGTAAGCCGGAAGCGCAGCAAGCCTCTGGTGAATAATTCGCCAATTCATACAATCAGTTAATCAAAAAGGGGGGATTTTATCTCCCCTTTTATTTTTCCGTAATCATGGCGTTGAATGTGTGGAATACATCCCCATATACTGACATACATGTTAATGATGGCATGACGCACACTTGTGTCATCTGATTACCTGGCGGACATTAAACTAAGAGAGAGCTCTATGAATCCTGAGCGTTCTGAACGCATTGAAATCCCCGTATTGCCGTTGCGCGATGTGGTGGTTTATCCGCACATGGTCATACCCTTATTTGTAGGGCGGGAAAAATCTATCCGTTGCCTTGAAGCCGCCATGGATCATGATAAAAAAATCATGTTGGTCGCGCAGAAAGAAGCATCAACGGATGAGCCGGGTGTAAACGATCTTTTCACCGTCGGGACCGTGGCCTCTATTTTGCAAATGCTGAAGCTGCCGGACGGCACTGTCAAAGTGCTGGTTGAAGGCTTGCAGCGTGCGCGTATCACCACGTTGTCGGATAACGGGGAACACTTTTCGGCAAAAGCGGAATATCTGGAATCACCGGATATCGAAGAACGCGAGCAGGAAGTGCTGGTTCGTACCGCGATTAGCCAGTTTGAAGGCTACATCAAGCTAAACAAAAAAATCCCACCAGAAGTGCTGACGTCGCTGAACAGCATCGACGACCCTGCACGTCTGGCAGATACCATCGCTGCGCATATGCCGCTGAAACTGGCGGACAAACAGTCTGTGCTCGAAATGTCCGACATCAACGAACGCCTTGAATATCTGATGGCGATGATGGAGTCCGAAATCGATCTGCTGCAGGTTGAGAAACGCATTCGCAACCGCGTCAAAAAGCAGATGGAGAAATCTCAGCGTGAGTACTATCTGAACGAGCAAATGAAAGCTATTCAGAAAGAACTGGGCGAGATGGACGACGCGCCGGACGAAAACGAAGCGCTGAAGCGTAAGATCGACGCGGCGAAAATGCCGAAAGAGGCGAAAGAGAAAACCGAAGCCGAACTGCAGAAGCTGAAAATGATGTCACCGATGTCAGCCGAAGCGACCGTGGTTCGCGGGTATATCGACTGGATGGTGCAGGTGCCGTGGAATGCGCGCAGCAAGGTCAAAAAAGACCTTCGCCAGGCGCAGGAAATCCTCGATACCGACCATTACGGCCTTGAGCGTGTGAAAGACCGTATCCTTGAGTATCTTGCGGTTCAAAGCCGTGTGAACAAAATTAAAGGCCCGATTCTGTGCCTGGTTGGGCCGCCGGGGGTGGGTAAAACCTCTCTGGGTCAATCTATCGCTAAAGCGACTGGGCGTAAGTACATTCGTATGGCGCTGGGCGGCGTGCGTGATGAAGCGGAAATTCGCGGTCACCGTCGTACCTACATCGGCTCCATGCCGGGTAAATTGATTCAGAAAATGGCGAAAGTGGGCGTTAAAAACCCGCTGTTCCTGCTCGATGAAATCGACAAAATGTCGTCCGATATGCGCGGCGATCCGGCTTCTGCCTTGTTAGAAGTGCTGGATCCAGAGCAGAACGTGGCGTTCAGCGATCACTATCTGGAAGTGGATTACGATCTCAGCGACGTGATGTTCGTTGCGACCTCGAACTCCATGAACATTCCGGCGCCGCTGCTGGACCGTATGGAAGTGATTCGTCTGTCCGGTTATACCGAAGACGAGAAACTGAACATTGCCAAACAGCACCTGCTGCCGAAGCAAATCGAACGTAACGCCCTGAAAAAAGGCGAACTGACGGTAGATGACAGCGCGATTGTCGGCATCATTCGTTACTACACCCGTGAAGCGGGCGTGCGTAGCCTTGAGCGTGAAATTTCGAAACTGTGCCGTAAGGCGGTGAAACAGCTGCTGCTGGATAAATCCCTGAAGCACATCGATATTAACGGCGACAATCTGCACGACTACCTCGGCGTTCAACGCTTCGACTACGGTCGTGCGGATGACGAAAACCGCGTCGGTCAGGTGACCGGCCTGGCATGGACAGAAGTGGGCGGCGATCTGCTGACCATCGAAACCGCCTGTGTGCCGGGTAAAGGCAAGCTGACCTATACCGGTTCGCTGGGCGAAGTCATGCAGGAGTCCATTCAGGCTGCGCTGACCGTGGTACGCGCGCGTGCAGAAAAACTGGGTATCAACCCGGATTTCTACGAAAAACGCGATATCCACGTTCACGTGCCGGAAGGGGCAACGCCGAAAGATGGCCCAAGCGCAGGTATCGCCATGTGTACAGCGCTGGTTTCTTGTCTGACCGGCAACCCGGTTCGCGCCGATGTGGCAATGACAGGGGAAATTACCCTGCGTGGCCTGGTGCTGCCGATTGGTGGTCTGAAGGAAAAACTGCTGGCGGCACACCGTGGCGGTATTAAGACAGTTCTGATTCCTGATGAGAATAAGCGCGATCTGGAAGAGATTCCGGACAACGTTCTGGCCGATCTTGATATTCACCCGGTGAAACGTATCGAGGAAGTTCTGGCCCTTGCGCTGCAAAATGAGCCTACTGGCATGCAGGTTGTAACCGCAAAATAGTGACCTCGCGCAAAGAGCGTCAATAAAAACAGGGCTGGCAGGTGAAAACACACTTGCCAGCCTTTTTTTGTCTCGCTAATTTAAGACGCTGACAGGACTGTTATCGACAACTATTGTTGTAAGGGCATGACAGTCCTGATATAACTGCTGCGCGTTGCACCGTGAAGGGTTCAGGTGCGATATAAATAATAAAGAGAGGAAGAGAACAGTGAATAAATCTCAACTGATTGACAAAATTGCTGCTGGTGCGGATATCTCCAAAGCTGCGGCTGGACGTGCGTTAGACGCTTTAATTGCTTCTGTTACTGAATCTCTGCAATCCGGGGATGATGTTGCGCTGGTAGGTTTTGGTACTTTTGCCGTTAAAGAGCGTGCTGCCCGTACTGGCCGCAACCCGCAAACCGGTAAAGAGATCACCATCGCTGCTGCGAAAGTACCGGCGTTCCGTGCAGGTAAAGCACTGAAAGACGCGGTAAACTGATCGCTCTCCCGTTTGGGAATGTGAAACAGTACAAGGGCGCATCGAACGATGTGCCTTTTTTTATGTCCAAAATGCCACTTTCTGCGAGTTTCTACGCGTTTCGGGCTGACAACGGCCCCGTTTTCTTGTCAAAATACGGCCTCACGCGCAGCGGTCGAGACGTGCTATGCTGCACGAGGTATTTGCTCTGAATTTGCCGGGTTGTCAGCAACCTGCGGCAGGACGGGTATAAAAGTCACCTACAGCGGAGTGTTGTTACACCATGATGGACAATTTACGCACGGCAGCTAATAGCGTCGTGCTCAAGGTAATTTTCGGTATCATTATTGTGTCGTTCATTTTGACCGGCGTAAGTGGCTATCTTATCGGCGGCGGTAACAACTATGCCGCGAAAGTGAATGGCCAGGAAATCAGCCGTAGTCAGTTTGAAAACGCTGTTGCCAGCGAACGTAACCGTATGCAGCAGCAGATGGGCGATCAATTCTCCGAACTGGCGGCGAACGAAAATTACATCAAAACGATGCGTCAACAGGTGCTGAGCCGCCTGGTGGACGAAGCGCTGCTCGACCAATACGCTAAAGAGCTGGGCCTCGGCATCAGCGACGAACAGGTGCGTAAAGCAATCTTCGCGACCCCGGCCTTCCAGAGCGAAGGTAAATTCGATAACACCCGCTATAACGCGCTGGTGAATCAAATGGGGATGACCGCAGACCAGTACGCGCAGGCATTGCGTAACCAGCTGACCACTAACCAGCTGATTAGCGCCGTTGCGGGTACCGATTTTATGCTGCCGGGTGAAACCGACCAGCTGGCCGCGCTGGTGTCCCAGCAGCGTCTGGTGCGTGAAGCCACCATCGATGTCAACGCGCTGGCAGCGAAGCAGCAGGTGAGCGATCAGGAAGTTGCCAGCTACTACGAGCAGAATAAAGGCCAGTTTGTTGCGCCGGAGCAGTTCCGCGTCAGCTACATCAAACTGGACGCGGCGAGCATGCCGTCTTCCGCTTCTGACGCTGACATACAGGCCTATTACGACCAGCACAAAGATGAGTTCACTCAGCCTGAGCGTAAACGTTACAGCATCATCCAAACTAAAACCGAAGCCGATGCGAAAGCCATCCTTGATGAGCTGAACAACGGCGGCGATTTTGCCGCGATAGCGAAAGAGAAATCGACCGACGTTATCTCTAAACGTAACGGCGGCGACATGGGTTGGCTGGAAGACTCCGCCACCGTGCAGGAACTGAAAGACGCGGGCCTGAAAGAAAAAGGTCAGCTCTCTGGCGTCATCAAATCTTCCGTGGGCTTCCTGATTGCGCGTCTGGACGATATCCAGCCGGAACAGGTTAAACCGCTGGCCGATGTTCACGCGCAAATCGCTGACAAAGTGAAACAGGAAAAAGCGCTGGATGCCTACTATGCCCTGCAGCAGAAAGTGAGCGATGCCGCCAGCAGCGACAACGACTCTTTGGCAGGTGCTGAGCAGGTTGCGGGTGTGAAAGCCGTGGTAACCGACTGGTTCGGCCACGACAATGTCCCGGCTGAGCTGAACTTCAAACCGGTCACCGATGCTATCTTCAACGGCGGTCTGGTGGGCGAAAACGGCGCGCCGGGCAACAACTCCGACATCATCACCGTCGATGGCGATCGTGCTTTCGTTCTGCGTGTCGCTGAGCACAAAGCAGAAAGCGTGAAACCGCTGGATCAAGTGAAAGCGCAGGTGATCGATATCGTTAAGCACAACAAAGCAGAACAGCAGGCGAAACTCGATGCTGAAAAACTGCTGGCTGCGCTGAAAGACGGTAAAGGCGACGAGGCGATGAAAGCTGCTGGTCTGCGTTTTGGCGAAACCAAAACCCTGAGCCGTACCGGTCAGGATCCGCTGAGCCAGGCCACCTTTGAACTGCCGTTACCGCAGCCTGGTAAACCAAGCTTCGGTATGGGCAACGACATGCAGGGCAACGTAGTTCTGCTGGCGCTGGACGAAGTGAAAGCGGGCGAAATGCCGGAAGCGCAGAAGAAAGCGATGGTTCAGGGTATCACTCAGAACAACGCGCAAATCGCGTTCGAAGCGTTGATGAGCAACCTGCGTAAAGCGGCGAAGATTAAGATGGGCGACATCGTCGATCAGCAACAATAATCGGAACCCTCCTCGCATTAATTTGTAATGCGATGCACACCTCAAAGGCCGCTTTCGCGGCCTTTTCCACATTTGAAATCTGCCTTTTGAATTGTTTTCCGCTCCTCGCTATGGTGGCTTCGCTATCAATCAACAAGGAGAAATCAGTATGAAACGTGGAATCAAAATGCTGGCGATTGCCGCAGTCATGTCTTGCATGGGGATGAGTTTCAGCGCACAGGCGGCTTCCACAGCCGGGGCAAAATCGACGGTGACGCAAAGTGCGAAGGCCAGTTCCGAGCAGACAAAAGCGGTGCCTGCCGCGAAAACCGATGATGAGGGCGGCAGTAAAGTCAGCATCAACTCGGCCTCGGCGGAAGAACTGGCGCAGGCAATGAACGGTGTGGGGCTGAAGAAAGCACAGGCAATTGTCAGCTACCGCGAGGAGTATGGCCCGTTCAAAACGGTGGATGACCTGAAGCAGGTGCCGGGAATGGGCAACTCGCTGGTGGAACGTAATTTGAACCACCTCACGCTTTAATTGCTTCTCGTAGCTTGCACTGGCGTCAAAGTTTGCCAGACTAAAGAGGTCATACCAGTGGTGTGACCTCTGACTCTTCTAATAACATGTAAGGCTATGGCGCTATGCAGACAAAAATTAAAGTTCGCGGGTATCACCTGGACGTGTATCAGCACGTCAATAACGCCCGGTATCTGGAGTTTCTGGAAGAAGCCCGCTGGGATGGGCTGGAAAACAGCGCCAGTTTCCAGTGGATGACTGCGCACCATATCGCGTTTGTGGTGGTGAACATCAACATTAACTACCGCCGCCCGGCGGTGCTGAGCGATGTGCTCACGGTAACCAGTAAAGTGGAGCAGTTAAACGGAAAAAGCGGCGTGTTAAGTCAGGTAGTGACGCTGGACCCGGAAGGGCAGGTGGTGGCGGATGCATTGATTACGTTTGTCTGCATTGACCTGAAAACGCAGAAGGCGTTGCCTCTGGAAGGGGAGTTACGCGAACACCTGGAGCAGATGGTCGCGTAAGTGCGCATTGCCCGGTGGCGCTGCGCTTACCGGGCCTACAAAGGTCCCTTCGATATCTGGCTCTGGTCTGTAGGCCGGGCAAGCGCAGCGCCCCCGGCAACCCGCCGCCGTTATTTCAGCCCGGTTTTCTGCTTCATCGCTGCCGCCACGCCGACTTTATCCGCCAGATAGTGGTTCAGCCCGTTTGCTCGCAGATGGCAGGACGCGCAATGCCCGCAGCCATCGCCTTTAATGCCGTTATAGCAGGTCAGTGTTTCGCTGCGCACCAGGTCGAGTTTGCCCCAGTAGTCCGCCAGTGCCCAGGTTTCGGCTTTATCGAGCCACATCAGCGGGGTTTCGAAACGAATATCTTTCGCCATACCAAGGTTAACCGCGTGATTCAGCGCTTTCACAAATTCGTCGCGGCAGTCCGGGTAGCCGGAAAAATCGGTTTCACAAACGCCCGTGATGATCGCTTCGGCCTTGACCTGATAAGCGTAAATCGCCGTCAGCGTCAGGAACAGAATATTGCGCCCCGGCACAAAGGTATTCGGAATACCGTTGGCGTCCGGTTCATAGTCTGGCACCGGAATACTGTCGCGCGTCAGGCTGCTGACCGCCAGTTCATTAAGCAGGGTGACGTCGAGCACTTTATGAGCACGCGCGCCCAGTTTTAATGCCAGTTCACGGGCGACGTCGATCTCTGCGCGATGGCGCTGACCATAATCGAATGTGACGCAGTGAACTTCATCATATTGGTGGAGTGCCTGCACCAGGCATGTAGTGGAATCTTGTCCGCCGCTAAAGACGACAACCGCGCGTTTCATAGCATTTCCTGTTAATGACGATAAAGACGCTATGGTAACGCGCGGGCAGCGTGGCGACCAGCTTCTTCACCGCGTCGACGGCGGCAGCCAGGCCTGGGTGAAATCAAACCAGCCGCGCGCGTTGAGGTGAATGCCGTTAACTCCCGGCGGCGCGCTGATTTGATATTGATAGTTAAACAGCGGCGTGAGCATACCTTCCTCCATCAGCAGGGTGAAGATGGTTTTCAGCGCGGCAATGCGCTGAGCTTCATCCGTTTGCGCCTGCGCGGCATCCAGCGCGGTCATCAGCGCCGAATAACGTGACTCGCTCAATATGGCGGGCCATAACGGATCGCAGCGTAGCCACTGCTCAAGCGTGTATTCCGGCATTTCGCCAATCAACCGATCGCCCATCAGTAGATCGGCCTGATCCAGATCCGGATAATCATCCCAGCTCTTCGCATCGTGGAAGCAGAGCGTCAGCTCGCAGCCCTCCTTCGCCAGCGCCCGCTTCAGTTCTTCGGCCATGGTGTGTAATTCAACGGGCAGGTGATAATGCAGCGTCAGGCGCGGCGGCAAGGGCACCGCGTGCTCCTGCACGGGAGGTATTGCCCAACCAGGAAGCAGCGCTTCGCTGGGCGTAATCAGGTTCTCATCTACCGGCAATGATTGCAGCAGGCCGCTGTGATGAATCAGCGAAATCACCCGCTGCGCCTGTGCTTTCGACAGCCGTGAACTCTGACGAAATGTCAGGTAGCAGAAGCCGAGGCTGATGCTGTTACTCACCAGCCGTAGCTGGCTGAGTTCTTCCGCTTCGCCGACAGCGATTTGCACCGGGTGGCGACAGCTGGTGCCGAGGTCCTGTTCGAACAGCTGTGGGGTGATCCAAAACTCGATCGCCTGCAACAGCGGATGCCCCAGATGATAACGATGGTGGCTTTCCAGACGCACCAGCTCAGGCTCAAAGATCTTCAGCTGGAACGGGCCGCTACCGAGCGACGGATCGTCCGGATGCGCCAGCACGCTGCAATAGCTTGCCAGCCGATGCGGCAGCCAATAATCCGGGCGCGAAAGCGTAAAGCTCAGGCACTGGGCGTGAGGCTGCGCAATCTGTTCCACGCTGGCAAACAGTCTGCGCAAACCGGGCAGCGTCAGCAGCATTTCCAGCCGTTGTTTGAGCTGTCGTGTTTCGATGGGGTCGCCATTGTGCCAGTGCAGAGTGGAGCGAATATAGAACTGCCAGCGCAGCCCATCCGCTGAAACCTCCCAGTGATGCGCAAGATCGCCTTCCGGGCGGGCGGTATCGCGGCCAAAGCGGGTCAGCCCGGAATGGATTTGCCCCGCTAAATGCTGTTCGGCGCGGCCGACTAAAAAGCCAGGATGCAACGGCTCCAGCGGGCGATAGTAAGGGATACGCAGCGTCGGCGTATTGTTCTGCCACTGGCCGCCCAAAAAGGGGTGCAGCAGCGCGCGCAGTTCTACTGGCGCCAGTTGCGCCAGTTCCAGCGCATTGTGTTGCTGACCGCTGTTTAACGCCAGCTCCATCATCTCATTACGCAGGGTATCTGGCGTCGTGTGGAAGGTCAGCGTACCGCGTTTCCCGCGCCCGGACTGCGCCTGCCAACTGAGCCAGCCCGCTTCGCTCGCCTGACGCAGCAGCGTGCGGACGTGCCGCTCACTGCAAAAACAGCGCGCCGCGAGATCGGCAATGGTGACCTGCTGCGGTGCGCCGGAAGAGGGTAGCCACAGACGCTGAAACTGGTTTAATCGGTTGAGCAGTCGCATAAAAACCCGGAACAATAAATGTGATCAATTCAGTATTACTTCCGTATATCTCAGGCAATACTGTCACGCAAGAGAGCGGGATCACAGGCGGAGATAAAATGGCAAAACTGGCGGCATTTGATATGGATGGCACTCTGCTGATGCCCGATCATCGGCTGGGGAATGAGACCATCGCCACGCTTAAGCGCCTGCGCGAACGCGACATTACGCTGACTTTCGCCACGGGACGGCACGTTCTTGAGATGCGCCCGCTGATTGATCAACTGGCGCTCGACGCGTTTCTGATTACCGGCAACGGAACCCGCGTTCACTCTCTGCACGGCGAGGTAATGCATCGCAGCGACCTCGCCCCGGACGTGGCCGATGAAGTGTTGCATGCTCGCTGGGACACCCACGCCAGCATGCACGTTTTCAACGATAACGGCTGGTTCACTGGCAAAGCTATCCCCGAAATGCTGCAGGCGCATATGTACAGCGGCTTTCACTATCAGCTGCGCGATCTGCGACAGATCCCTGCCCATGAGGTAACCAAGATCTGTTTCTGCGGCGATCACGACGATCTCGTGCGTCTGGGCATACAGCTCCAGGAAGCATTGGGCGATCGTGCGCATCTCTGTTTTTCGGCGGTGGATTGTCTGGAAGTGCTGCCCGTTGGCTGCAATAAGGGCGCGGCGCTGACGGTGCTGAGCGCACATCTTGGGCTGACGATGCAGGAATGTATGGCGTTTGGTGATGCGATGAACGACCGCGAAATGCTGAGCCTGGTCGGGCGTGGCCTGGTGATGGGCAACGCGATGGGACAACTGAAAGCGGCATTGCCGCACTTACCGGTTATCGGACACTGCCAGAATCAGGCGGTCTCCCACTATTTGACACATTGGCTGGACAAACCCAACCTTCCTTATTCCCCCGAATAATGAGACCTTTCCAGCAAGCCGGGCATATTAGCCCGGCTTTTTTTGTTCACCTCGCCAGCAGGCACTCAATTTCCGCCTGCCACGGCGCGAGATCGCCGATATTCTCCTTCACCCATTCTGCATTGTAATAGGTTTCCAGATACCGCTCGCCGCTGTCGCACAGCAGCGTCACGATTGACCCGCTGCGTCCCTCTTTGCGCATCCGCGCTGCCAGTTGCAACGCGCCCCACATGTTGGTGCCGGTGGATGCGCCAACTTTGCGGCCTAACTGGCTTTCCAGCCATTGCGCGGTGGCGACGCTTGCCGCATCCGGCACTCGTAGCATGTCATCCACCACATCAGGAATGAAAGAAGGCTCGACGCGCGGGCGACCAATCCCTTCAATTTTACTGCCAACAGAGCTACGCAGGCTGCCGTCGCGGCTTTGCCAGTAGTCCATAAACACTGAGTTTTGCGGATCGACCACCATTAACTGCGTGTTATGTCCCTGACAGCGAATATAGCGGCCAATGGTTGCCGATGTGCCGCCTGTGCCCGCGCTCATCACAATCCAGTCAGGGATCGGGTTCGGTTCGTGACTCATCTGACGGAAGATACTGTCGGCGATGTTGTTGTTACCGCGCCAGTCGGTCGCGCGTTCGGCGAACGTAAACTGGTCCATATAGTGGCCGTTAAGTTCACGTGCCAGCGTTTCGGAGGCTGCATAAATTTCGCAGGCGCTCTGCACGAAATGGCAACGTCCACCGTAAAACTCAATCTGTTCGATTTTGCGTTTTGCCGTACAGGAGGGCATCACGGCGATAAATGGCAGCCCCAGCAGGCGAGCAAAATAGGCTTCCGATACGGCGGTAGAACCGGACGACGCTTCAATAATGGGCGTGCCTTCTTTGATCCAGCCGTTGCACAGGCCATACAGAAACAGCGACCGCGCCAGCCGGTGTTTCAGGCTGCCGGTTGGGTGAGTGCTTTCATCTTTTAAATAGAGCTGAATACCGGGAAACGCCGGCAGCGACAGACGAATCAGGTGCGTGTCGGCGCTACGTTGATAATCGGCGTTAATTTCGCTAATGGCATTTTTGACCCAGGTGCTGTTCATGGTGATTTTCCATTTGTCATTTTGTGCCTAGCTTAGCGAAAGATGCGGAAAAAATTGTTGCTATCTCCACTTTAAAATAGACTTACAGGAGAAAAATTTTCTCCTGAGGTGGGCGATGTTAGATAAAATTGACCGCAAGCTGCTCTCGCTGCTGCAAACGGACTGCACCCTCTCTTTGCAGGCGCTGGCCGATGCCGTTAATCTGACCACCACACCCTGCTGGAAGCGTCTCAAGCGGCTGGAAGATGACGGCATTTTGCTTGGGCGCGTGGCGTTGCTGGATGCGGAAAAACTGGGGCTCGGCCTCACCGCATTTGTGCTGATAAAAACGCAACATCACAGCAGTGAATGGTATAGTCGTTTCGTGAATGAAGTCAGCCAGATGCCCGAGGTGCTCGGTTTCTGGCGCATGGCGGGCGAATATGATTACCTGATGCGGGTCCAGGTCGCCGACATGAAACGCTACGACGACTTTTATAAAAGCCTGGTGAATCGCGTCCCCGGACTGTCGGACGTGACCTCAAGTTTTGCGATGGAACAGATTAAATACACCACAGCGCTTCCTATCGAATAACACTATCTCTGGAATTTTACTGCGTGCGATTATTTGCTCAATTAAGCTGGTATTTCCGCCGGGAGTGGCGTCGCTATGTTGGCGCCGTCGCGCTGCTGGTGGTCATTGCCATTCTTCAACTGATACCACCAAAAGTGGTGGGCTACGTTGTCGATGGCGTCACCCAACATCACTACACCGCGGCGACCATCTGGATGTTGATTGGCCTTATGGTGGCGATTGCCGTTGTGGTTTATCTGCTGCGCTACGTCTGGCGCGTGCTGCTGTTCGGCGCGTCCTATCAGCTTGCGGTCGAACTGCGAGAAGACTTTTATCACCAGTTGAGCCGCCAGCACCCGGAATTTTATCTGCGTCACCGCACCGGTGACTTAATGGCGCGCGCTACCAACGACGTTGACCGCGTGGTCTTTGCCGCCGGGGAAGGCGTGCTGACGCTGGTCGACTCGCTGGTGATGGGCTGCGCGGTGTTAATTGTGATGTCCACGCAAATCAGCTGGCAGCTCACGCTGCTGGCGCTGTTACCGATGCCGATTATGGCGCTGGCGATTAAGCGCTATGGCGATATGCTGCACAACCGCTTCAAGCTTGCGCAGGCGGCGTTCTCCAGCCTGAACGACCGCACACAAGAGAGCCTGACCAGTATTCGCATGATCAAAGCCTTTGGCCTGGAAGATCGCCAGTCGGCGCTTTTCGCTGCCGATGCGGCGGATACCGGGGCGAAGAATATGCGCGTGGCGCGTATCGATGCCCGTTTTGACCCGACAATTTATATCGCCATCGGCATGGCAAACCTGCTGGCGATTGGCGGTGGAAGCTGGATGGTGATGCAGGGCGAGTTAACCCTCGGTCAGCTCACCAGCTTCGTGATGTATCTCGGCCTGATGATTTGGCCGATGCTGGCGCTGGCGTGGATGTTTAATATCGTCGAGCGCGGCAGCGCCGCCTACAGCCGTATTCGCGCCATGCTGATGGAAGCCCCGGTGGTCAATGACGGCACCGAATCGGTGCCGGACGGGCGAGGCGTATTGAAGGTCGCCATTGACCAGTTCCATTATCCACAAACGGAAAAAGCGACGCTGACGAAAGTCCACTTCACGCTACAACCGGGGCAGATGCTGGGCATTTGCGGCCCAACGGGCTCAGGTAAATCCACCATTCTGTCGCTGATTCAGCGCCACTTTGATGTCGAAAAAGGCGAAATCGATTTTCACGGTATCGCCCTGCCGAAACTGAAACTGGATGCCTGGAGAAGCCGCCTGGCGGTAGTCAGCCAGACACCGTTCCTTTTTTCAGACACGGTGGCTAACAACATCGCACTGGGCCGTCCGGGGGCGAGCCAGGACGAAATTGAACACGTCGCCCGACTTGCCAGCGTTCATGAAGATATTCTGCGTCTGCCGCAGGGCTACGATACGGAAGTGGGCGAGCGTGGGGTGATGCTCTCCGGTGGGCAGAAACAGCGCATCTCCATTGCGCGCGCGTTGCTGCTGAACGCGGAAATTCTGATCCTCGACGATGCGCTCTCGGCGGTGGACGGCCGTACCGAACACCAAATTTTGCATAACCTGCGCCAGTGGGGCGAGGGCCGCACCGTGATTATCAGCGCCCATAGACTGTCGGCGCTGACGGAAGCCAGTGAAATTATCGTGATGCAGCACGGGCATCTTTGCCAGCGCGGGCAGCATGAACAGCTGGTGACGCAGCCAGGCTGGTATCGCGATATGTATCGTTATCAGCAACTGGAAGCGGCGCTGGATGATGCGCCTGATGAAGAACCGTCGGAGGTGACCGATGCGTAATTTTGGTCAACTGTGGCCGACATTAAAAAGATTGCTGGCCTACGGCTCACCCTGGCGCAAACCGCTCTCTATTGCGGTTGTGATGCTGTGGGTGGCGGCAGCGGCGGAAGTCTCCGGACCGGTGTTGATAAGCTACTTCATCGATAACATGGTGGCGAAACACACGCTGCCGCTGGGCACCGTTGCGGGGCTGGCGGCGGCGTATATCGGCCTGCAACTGCTGGCGGCGACGCTGCACTATAACCAGTCGCTGCTGTTCAATCGTGCGGCGGTTGGGGTGGTGCAACAGTTGCGAAGTGACGTGATGGACGCCGCGCTGCGCCAGCCGCTGAGCGAGTTTGATACGCAACCTGTCGGGCAGCTGATTTCCCGCGTCACTAACGACACGGAAGTGATCCGCGATCTCTACGTCACCGTCGTCGCGACGGTGCTGCGCAGCGCGGCGCTGATTGGCGCGATGCTGGTGGCGATGTTCAGCCTCGACTGGCGCATGGCGCTGGTGGCGGTGTGCATCTTCCCGGCGGTGCTGACGGTGATGGTGATTTACCAACGCTACAGCACGCCTATCGTGCGTCGCGTGCGGACGTATCTGGCGGATATCAACGACGGTTTTAACGAAGTGATCAACGGCATGAGCGTTATCCAGCAGTTCCGTCAGCAGGCGCGCTTTGGCGAGCGCATCGGCGAACATAGCCGTCAGCACTATCTGGCGCGTATGCAAACGCTGCGTCTCGATGGCTTCCTGCTGCGCCCGCTGCTGAGCCTCTTCTCTACGTTAATACTGTGCGGTCTGTTGATGCTGTTTGGCTTTACGTCGGTGGGCACGATTGAAGTGGGCGTACTTTATGCGTTTATCAGCTATCTGGGTCGACTCAATGAACCGCTGATTGAACTCACCACTCAGCAGTCAATGCTGCAACAGGCAGTGGTGGCCGGGGAGCGCGTATTCGAACTGATGGACAGGCCGCGCCAGACCTACGGTGACGATACCCGTCAGCTGGAAAGCGGCGACATTGAAATTGATAACGTCTCCTTTGCTTACCGCGATGACCGGATGGTGTTGCAGGATATCTCGCTGTCGATTCCCTCGCGCAGTTTTGTGGCGCTGGTGGGGCACACGGGCAGCGGAAAAAGCACGCTTGCCAGTTTGCTGATGGGCTATTACCCGCCGAACGCAGGTGAAATTCGCCTGGGCGGTCGCCCGCTTGGCAGTTTGAGTCATCAGGTGCTCCGTCAGGGCGTTGCCATGGTGCAGCAGGATCCGGTTGTCCTGGCGGATTCTTTCTTTGCGAACGTCACGCTGGGCCGTGATATCAGCGAAGCGCAGGTCTGGCAAGCGCTGGAAACGGTACAACTGGCGGAACTGGCGCGTAGTCTGAGCGATGGTATCTATACGCCGCTGGGCGAGCAGGGGAATAATCTCTCCGTCGGGCAAAAACAGCTACTGGCGCTGGCGCGCGTGCTGGTTGATACCCCGCAGGTGCTGATTCTGGATGAAGCCACTGCCAATATTGATTCCGGTACCGAGCAGGCCATTCAGCAGGCGCTGGCCGCCGTGCGTGAACACACGACGCTTGTGGTGATTGCGCACCGGCTTTCCACCATCGTCGACGCAGACACCATTATGGTGCTGCATCGCGGGCAGGCGGTGGAGCAGGGATCGCATCAGCAACTGCTGGAAGCAAAAGGCCGTTATTGGCAGATGTATCAGCTTCAGCTGGCCGGGGAAGAGCTCGCCGCCAGCACGCAGGATGAAACCCTGACCGCCTGATGCACTTTTTTTAAGCAATTTGCTAACAGACGCACCAGCGCGTGCAATTTCAAAACGCACCCTGCACTCGCATGGTGCGTTTTTGTTTCATTTCTTGCTAAAACGCGTGCATGGCCTCTCGCCTCATGCTGTTAACCGCCTATTTTTGTGACTTTTCATTTCTGGCACGCCCCTTGCTTTATCTCAATCGTGTAGCAGCAGCCATTACCGAATTCTGACTGGAGGGGATCTATGAAGCTGGTTACCGTGGTAATCAAACCATTCAAACTCGAAGACGTCCGCGAAGCGCTGTCTTCCATTGGTATTCAGGGACTGACCGTGACGGAAGTGAAGGGCTTCGGTCGTCAGAAGGGGCATGCCGAGCTGTATCGCGGTGCGGAGTACAGCGTGAACTTCCTGCCGAAAGTGAAAATTGACGTCGCGATTGCCGACGACCAGCTTGATGAAGTCGTGGATGTGGTGAGTAAAGCGGCTTACACCGGAAAAATTGGCGACGGTAAGATTTTCGTCGCCGAGCTGCAACGTGTGATTCGTATTCGTACCGGCGAAGCCGACGAAGCGGCACTGTAATTCCTGGCGCACAGTGATAGGGATCGAAAAAATGAAAATAGCAAAATTGAAAACCGGTTTGGCGGCTCTGGCGCTGTTGCCGGGCCTGGCGATGGCGGCTCCGGCGACGATCGATAAAGCAGACAACGCCTTTATGATGATTTGTACCGCGCTGGTCCTGTTTATGACCATTCCGGGAATTGCCCTGTTTTACGGCGGCCTGATTCGTGGGAAAAACGTTCTCTCTATGCTGACGCAGGTGGCGGTGACGTTTGCGCTGGTCTGCGTGCTGTGGGTGGTTTACGGCTACACGCTGGCTTTCGGTACCGGCGGCAGCTTCTTCGGTAATTTCGACTGGGTGATGCTGAAAGGCATCGCGATAACGGCGCCGATGGGCACGTTTTACCAGTATATTCACGTTGCCTTCCAGGGCTCGTTCGCCTGCATCACCGTAGGGCTGATAGTCGGTGCGCTGGCGGAGCGTATTCGCTTCTCAGCGGTGCTGATTTTCGTGGTTATCTGGCTGACGCTCTCCTACATTCCGATTGCGCACATGGTATGGGGCGGCGGTCTGCTTGGCTCGCACGGCGCGCTGGACTTCGCGGGCGGTACGGTGGTTCACATTAACGCGGCGGTTGCGGGTCTCGTCGGGGCGTACCTGATTGGTAAACGCGTCGGTTTTGGCAAAGAAGCGTTTAAACCGCACAACTTGCCGATGGTGTTCATCGGTACTGCCATCCTCTACTTCGGCTGGTTTGGCTTCAACGCCGGTTCAGCGAGCGCGGCGAACGAAATTGCCGGTCTGGCTTTCGTGAACACCGTTGTGGCAACCGCGGCAGCGATTCTGGGCTGGGTATTCGGTGAGTGGGCGCTGCGCGGTAAACCGTCTCTGCTGGGTGCGTGTTCCGGGGCGATTGCGGGCCTGGTCGGCATCACACCGGCGTGTGGCTTTATCGGTGTCGGCGGTGCGTTGATCCTCGGTATCGTTGCGGGTCTGGCAGGGCTATGGGGCGTTACCATTCTGAAACGCTGGCTGCGTGTGGATGATCCTTGCGATGTCTTCGGCGTTCACGGTGTGTGCGGTATCGTGGGTTGTATCCTGACCGGTATCTTTGCTTCCACCTCCTTTGGCGGCGTTGGTTACGCGGAAGGCGTCACCATGGGCCATCAGGTGTTGGTACAGCTCGAAAGCATCGGTATCACCATCGTCTGGTCGGGGATTGTGGCCTTCGTTGGTTATAAAGTGGCAGACCTGACCGTGGGCCTGCGCGTGCCGGAAGAGCAGGAGCGCGAAGGGCTGGACGTCAACAGCCACGGCGAAAACGCCTACAACGCCTAATCAGTGCTAACAAAAAGCCTCCGCTTGCGGAGGCTTTGAGACTGATGACTAACGCGAAATTGCCTGATGCGCTACGCTTATCAGGCCTACAAGGATTCTGCAATATATTGAATTAGCACGATTTTGTAGGCCGGATAAGGCGTTTTCGCCGCATCCGGCAAGAACAAAGCGCACTTTGTCAGTAATCTGAAGCCTCCGCTTGCGGAGGCTTTTGCTTTCAGACGTCAACCTATCCGCGATTACGCATCACGCCTTCCTGGACCGTCGACGCCACCAGTACGCCATCCTGCGAATAGAACTCGCCACGCACGAAGCCACGCGCACTGGATGCGGACGTGCTTTCCACGCTGTACAGCAGCCACTCATTCAGGTTAAACGGACGGTGGAACCACATGGAGTGGTCAATCGTCGCGACCTGCATCCCTTTTTCCAGGAAACCGATGCCGTGCGGCTGAAGCGCGACCGGCAGGAAGTTGAGATCTGACGCATAGCCCAGCAGATTCTGATGTACACGTAAATCATCCGGAACCGTCCCGTTGGCGCGCAGCCAGACCTGACGTTTCGGCTCGGCGACGTGGCCCTTCAGCGGGTTGTGGAACTCAACCGGGCGAATTTCCAGCGGACGCTCACAGAGAAACTTATCTTTTAGCACCTGCGGCAGCAGATGCTCCAGCGAACGGGCGATATCGGTTTCTGACGGCAGGCTCTCAGGCGCGGGCGCTTCGGGCATGGTTTTTTGGTGCTCGTAGCCCGGCTCTGGCGCCTGGAATGACGCCGTCATATAGAAAATTGGCTTACCGTTCTGAATTGCCGAAACGCGACGCGCGCTGAAACTGTTACCGTCTCGCAGCACTTCGACGTCATAGACAATCGGCTTGAGGCTATCGCCGGGGCGCAGAAAGTAACTGTGAAACGAGTGAATCAGGCGTTCAACGGGAACCGTTTCTTTCGCGGCATACAGTGCCTGACCCACAACCTGACCGCCAAATACCTGACGCAGGCCCAAATCTTCGCTTTGCCCGCGGAATAATCCTTCTTCGATTTTTTCAAGATTCAACAATGCCAGTAAGTTAGATAGCGCCTGACTCATAGATTTCCTCAATAATTTTTATTATCGCCGCGGCGAGGTATGAGCACAGTATAACGCAGTTTTTCAACAGGTCCGATGGGTGCAAAAGTCTGAATAAAGGGCACTTTGCAGGAAAAAAAAGGCGTTCTGTGCCACACTTAACGCGTTATGACTGTCATGAATGGTCGCTCTGGCAGGAATAAATCCTGCGGATGCATGAGCGAAAAGGAGAACGCAATGAAAATCGTGCCAATGTTAAGTGGAATAGCCGTCGCCGTCGCCCTGTCTGCCTGTGCAGATAAAAGTGCTGACATCCAGACCCCGGCGCCGAATCCGAGTGCTGCGGGCGCTACGCAAGCAGCGATTCAGCAGCCGAGTGTAACGGGTACTGTATGGATCCGTCAGAAAGTCGCTTTGCCGCCGGATGCGGTGTTGACCGTTACCGTTTCTGATGCGTCGCTCGCCGATGCGCCATCCAAAGTGATTGCCCAGAAAGTGACGCGTACCGAAGGGAAACAGGCTCCGTTTAGCTTTGTGCTGCCGTTCAACCCGAAGGACATCCAGCCTAATGCCCGAATTCTGTTGAGTGCAGCCATTACGCTGAATGATAAGCTGATCTTTATCACAGATACCGTGCAGCCAATTATCAACCAGGGCGGCACTAAAGCTGACCTGACGCTGGTTCCGGTACAGCAGACGGCGATGCCGATGCAGCAAAGCGGCGGCGCGGCGACGACACTGCCATCAACGTCGCCAACCCAGGTTAATCCGTCTTCTGCGGACCCTGCACCGACGCAAATCCCGTAATGCTTTGAATGCCCTCCTCGTGAGGGCATTTTTTATTTAGTAGATCCAGCGATACTTCTGCAAATCAATTTTTCCGCCGCCTGATACCTGCACGCCTTCGGCGAGCAGCGCCTGACGCTGGCGCTGGAGATCGGGGCCTGTCAGCGAAATGTCGCCGTGACGATTCACCACTCGATGCCAGGGCAGGGTAGACCCTTCCGGTAAGCGTTTTAGCACACCGCCCACCTGACGTGCCGCGCGCGGTGAACCCGCCAGACGCGCGACATCACCATAGGTGGTGACATAACCTTCGGGGATTGAAGCGACAATTTGCCAGACTCGCTGGGGAAAGGAATCGAGTGCGTCCATAGTCTGTTCCTGATTAACCAGCGTTCAGCATAATCAGCAACCTGCGTGCTGTGAAGGGGCGATTGCGCAAGAATCCAGCAGGTAACCGCAGATGGCTTGCAATTGCATGGCACAGCAGGGATAATGCGCCAGCGCGTTAGGTAACTAGCGCTCTCAATGGGGGCTCTGTTGGTTCTCCCGCAACGCTACTCTGTTCACCAGGTCAGGTCCGGAAGGAAGCAGCCAGGGCAGATGACGCGTGTGCCGGGATGTAGCTGGCAGGGCCCCCACCCATTTCTGCTTCCCAATCTCGACGCCTCTTATACCCGTCATACTTCAAGTTGCAGATGCGTTGGCTGCGCTCGCTCACCCCAGTCACGTACTTATGTACGCTCCTGGGGATTCGTTCACTTGCCGCCTTCCTGCAACTCGAATTATTTTGGGTATATTTCCCTTTTTATTTGCAGGGTTATTTCCTTTATTTTCATATTATCGTCATACGCCTGTCACTCTTCTGTCATAAAACCCTATTACTTTATTATTGGGGTATATTTTCACATTTGCGGTTATAAATATATTTGTGGATCGGTTATTTAATTTCCTGTATTAGTGATAATAACTTCACAGGGGAAATGTTTAAAATGACCACCGCCGTTTTGAATGTAAAAATCGACGAAGCGTTAAAAGAAAAGCTTCGCCACTACGCGCAGGATAACGACCTTAATTTAAGCGTGGCAACGGAGCGACTCATCACGCTGGCGTTTGCCACCGAAGAGGCTGGTGTAACAGAAGAGGACGTGGACAGTCAGCATACGGCAGAGGACACGTCTGCCTTTACACCAAAAGAAATCAAAGCATTACGTAAACTGCTGAAGAAGAAAAAATGAAACAACAACCTTCTGTCGCCCGTAACTACACCGAAGCCTGCGAGCTGTTACGCTCGGGGTATGTCAAACATGTGCGCCTGAACTGGAATGTGGGCAGTGATGAATTCTTTCGCATTGCTTCTGACTGGTGTGATACCGGGGCGAAAATAAAAAAAGAGGGCGATAATTTTATTATCTCCCTTAAGGGGTTCCCCATCCCACCGCAGCATTAATACAGGCAGCACGTTATATAATTTTGCGTAAGCGATGCGTATTCTGTTGCCCGGCGAGCGACTGCCAGAGCGGCTGTAATAATTCGAAAGCATTACGCAAGGTTTCATCCGGCAGTGTAAAAGGCAGGCGCAGGTTGCGTTCAAACGCGCCCGCCAGCCCAAAGCGTGTGCCGGTACCCAGATGTATTCCCACACCTTCCGCCCGGGCGGCAAACTGTGTCGCCAGCATTTCGGGCAACTCGACCCAGAAAGAGAGCCCGCCTTCAGGACGGGTAAAGCGCCAGGATGGGAAATAATTCTGCATCAGCCCTGCGCACATATCGCGACGCTGTGCCAGCATCGCTCTTCTGGCCGGCAATAAATCGTCGGCGTTTTCGAGTAGCCACCGTGCCGCCAGTTGTTCCAGCAGGGGTGAGCCAAGATCGAGCGTATCGCGCGCCTGAATCAGGGACGCGAGCGTTCGCGTCGACGCGCGGATCCAGCCTAAGCGTAAACCGCCCCAGAAGCTTTTCCCGGCTGAACCAATGGTAATCACCGGCGCGTCGGCATTGAATGCCGCCAGCGGCGGGGGCGGTGGGGCGTTGTACCATAAATCGACCATCGTTTCGTCTACCACCAGCGTGGTGCGCGTGCGGGCGGCGAGGTCTGCGACAATTTGTCGTGTGGCGTGGTCCATGCAGCGCCCTGTCGGGTTGTGATAATCAGGCATCAGCCACGCCAGTCGCGGCGCAGTTTGCGCGATAATTGCCGCTAATCCGTCCGTATCCCAGCCCTGCGCGGGCAAAGATAAGCCGACGGGGCGGCAGGAGGCGCCCTGAATCGCGGCAATCGCTAACGGGTAAGTGGGATTTTCCACCACCACGCGATCCCCCGGCCCGGTCATGGCACGTAGTACCAGTGCCAGCCCGCTAAGCGCACCGTTTACCAGCATAATCTCGTCCGCTTTAGTCGGCAGGCCGCGTGCGCAGTAGCGACGCGCAATGGCTTCCCGCAGCACCATCAAACCATGCTGATCGTATCCGGTGTGATGCAAATACTCTGGAAGTAGGGTTAACGCGTGGCTGTAAGCCTGATGAATTTCCGCCCCGGCGCTCAGCGCAGCGGTTGAGAGATCCAGTGATTCCGCCGACGACATGCGGGTTGGAATTTCGCGGCGGCCTTCTGGCAACATCACCCATGAGCCGCTGCCGTGACGGCTGTGCAGATATCCTTCCTCGCGTAGCTGACCTAAGGCACTGGCGACGGTTGTCCGGCTGATACCCAGCGCCATCGCCAGTTCGCGCTCACCGGGCAGGCGACTTTGCAGCGGCAAGCGTCCGTCAAGAATCAACAGACGCAGCGCCTGTGCCAGCTGCCGCCATAGCGGTGTACGTGAGTTGGCCTCCTGCCAGTGGCCAAGCAGGCGAACCAAAGAGTGTGTAGCAGAGCGCCTTGCAGTCATATGCAGTCCACTTTTAAAAAACTGGTCATTAATCATAATGCCATTTTCACCGATGATGAAGTTCTGAACGCGCATACTGAGGTGCACAATGCTCCGTCGTCTTATCCAGCTTTATATCGGTTTAACCCTTTACGGCGTCTCCACCGCGATGTTTGTTCGCGCGGATCTGGGGGCAGATCCGTGGAATGTATTCCATCTTGGCGTCGCCAGTTTGCTGTCAATGAATATCGGCCTGGTGATTATCGCCACCGGTGTGCTGGTGCTGTTGTTCTGGATCCCGCTGCGCCAGCGCCCGGGTCTGGGCACGGTCAGTAATGTGATTGTGCTGGGGCTAACCGCCGATGCGACGCTGGCTATCCTGCCGCCGCTGGAGTCTCTGGTAGCGCGCAGCGCATTGCTGGCCGCGGCGATTATTGTAAACGCGCTGGCTACGGGGATGTATATTGGCGCAGGCTTCGGCGCGGGGCCGCGTGATGGCCTGATGACCGGGCTACACGCACGTACCGGCTGGTCAGTTCGGGCAATCCGTACCACGATTGAGCTGTCCGTGCTGGTGATTGGCGTCCTTTTAGGGGGAACGTTTGGTGTCGGCACCGTGCTGTATGCTCTGGCGATTGGGCCGCTGATTCAGCTTTGCCTGCCGTGGTTTCGTCAGCCTATCGGGACGCGCAGGACAACGGTCATTTCCTGAAGCCTGGTTCCCTGGTCTTACGAGTGGAGTGCCGTGCGGCGGGTCAGGACACTTTTGTAAACAGATGGTGGCGGTCAATCACTTCGCCGTCGCCGCGAAAAATCCCGCCGCCGGTGTAATGCAGCGTTTGCGGCCATTCAGGTTCAGGCTTCACGTGCGCAGCAACCACTTCAAAAATAAAGAAGTTATAGTGCTCGACCAGTGCATCATCGTACAAACGACATTCAAAACTGGCATGACACTCGGCAATACCCGGCGCGGCGACCTGCTCGCTTTTTTCTGCCGTAAGATCAAAATGGGCGAATTTATCGGTGCGGTCACCGCTGCAATTCCCGATGCCGGAGACTGTGTCCGCCATACTGGCGTCAGGCAGATTTATGACACATTCGCCGCTTTGGCGGATGAGGTCATGGCTGATATTTCCGGCTGAAATCATCAGCCCAACCAGAGAGGGTGAAAATTCAAGAATGGTGTGCCAGCCAAGCGTCATAATGTTGTTTTTGCCCTGCCAGCGGCTGCTAATCAACACCACCGGGCCGGGTTCCAGCCAGTGACGCACATCTTCCAGAGGCCAGTTTTGCTTTTTCATCGCGCTCTCCTTCACGTTGGCTTTACCTTAAGCATAGCCCGTTTAGTGCGAGCGTAAATTCTCCTCGGCCCAGATAATAAAATCCGTTTTCGGCAACGCTTTGCTGTACAGCCAGCCCTGCCCATAGTGGACACCATGCTGATATAGCCACTCCTGCTGGCAGGCGGTTTCAATGCCTTCAGCGACCAGATCCAGCTTCATGCTTTTCGCCATTTCAATGATGTGCGGCGTCACCTGCTGATATTCCAGCGCATCAACGAAGGATTTATCAATTTTCAGCGTGTCCACTTCTAAATCCTGAAGGTAACGCAGGCTGGAATATCCGGTGCCGAAATCATCGATATAGATCGCGTGGCCCGCTTTGCGATAGCTGGCGATGGCGGGAAGCGCGATTTTGGGATCGGCAAACCCGCGTTCGGTCAGTTCCAGCGCGATTTGTGAAGGAAGCACCTGGCAGTGGTTAAGCTGCTGTCTTAACAGCGTCGGGAGCGTGGCAGACCGCAGATCTTCAACGGAGAGATTAATGGAGATGTGGAGATCCGGATGAACATGCAGCCATTTTCCTAAATCGTGGAATACGTTTTTTACCACCGTTTCTGTCAGTCGGGTGATAAGCCCGGTTTGCTCGGCGAGCGGAATAAAGATCTCCGGCGACAGATAGCTGCCATCGGTTTGCTGCCAGCGCGCCAGCGCCTCGGCCCCAACAATGCGCCCGCTTTTTAGCGACACAATCGGCTGATAGTGAACGGTAATAGCCGATTCATTTAAGGCATCGAGCATGCGGTGATGGGGCGATTGCAAACGCCGCAGCAGGCGCAGAATAAACCCGGCGGCCAGCAGACTGATTAAAATGCCAATCGGTAACCAGATAAGCAACTGACGATGCCAGCTGGCGACTTTCGGTTGTATCGGCGACCAGGTCACCACGGCCAGATCGAGCTCGGGATAATGGCGCACGGTGTAGATGGTGTGATTGACCGTCAGCGTCTCCAGCCCCTCTTTTTGCATCCGTTTGAACACGGCAATATCAATCGGCTGGCTGCTTGCCAGCACGCGGTCTCTCAGTGTACCCAGAAGCGCTGATTGAATATTGCTGAGCTCTGAAGGAATAACATCGATAAAGGAGAGGGGGTCGATAATGACCATATGCTGCTTGCTGGCAATGGCAATCATATGATGGTCGAGACCAAGATCGTTCTTTGCTGTAAACCAGGTGCGATAACCATCAGGAGTGATGCGATCCGGTTCCGGATAGGTGACCGGGGCGCTTTTTACCTCCAGCGAAGAACATATTGGCGTTGACCCCTCCAGATAAAGGACTTCCTGAACATAGCGCCAGGAATAGGAGAGACGGCGCATCTCCAGCAGTTGCTGGGGGCTACAGCCGGGATTGACCGAGGCGTCAATCTGGACTAGCGCGGTTTTCGCTTGATCCAGCACCTGTAGTGTGCGCGCCATCACGCGAGAAGCATAGCGTTCCTGTTCATCCCTGAACTGGGCGTCCGCCTCCCGGTGAGCCAGCCAGATGCTCAGTAAAATGGGCAAGAAAATCGCCATAATGAGCACGCCCGTCACCAGGATCACCAAATGTCGTGTTGTCACCGCGTTGTCCTGAATGTGGCAAGGTACGACAAGTATATCCCATTACAATAATAAGCTTATTAAACAATAGGGTTATTCTGAGATTGATTGGATAAATTATCGCCGATGCGCCAACGCGCGCACCAGGCGATCGCCGGTCATCTGCACGGCCTGGACCATGATGACCAGCGTCACCACCGTCGCGACCATGATTTGATCGTTAAAACGCTGATAGCCGTAACGAATGGCTAAATCGCCCAGCCCGCCGCCGCCAATTACGCCCGCCATCGATGAAAAACCAATCAGCATTACTACCGTTAAGGTGATTCCCGCCAGCAGAGCCGGTAGCGCTTCCGGTAGCAGCGCTTTGCTGATCACGTGCCAGCTATTGCCGCCCATTGAGAGCACGGCTTCAATTCGCCCGTAATCAACCTCATCCAGCGCATTTTCGGTGAGCCGCGCGAAGAAGGGAAATGCGCCAATGGTGATGGGAACAATCGCCGCCGTGCTGCCGAGCGTGGTGCCAATCAATAATCGGGTGAAGGGGATCAGCGCAATCAGTAGCACAATGAACGGCAGCGAGCGGCCGATATTGACTAACGCGCCCAGCACAGCATTTAAACGCGGCATCGGTACTAAACCCTGACGGCGGGAAAGAAACAGCAGCACCCCCAGCGGCAGGCCAATAAGCACCGTAAACAGCGCCGCAAATCCCACCATATACAGCGTCTCCAGCGTGCCGTTCAGGAGAATGGGCCAGAGGTCTTCCCAGCTCATGCGACTACGCATAAAGGCCTCCCGTTGATACCGTGACGAGCCAGAAAACGGCGTTCTTCATCGGCATCGCCTAACAGCATTTCACGCAGGCGCGACCAGGGTGATACCAGCAGGTCAGCAATTTTTCCGCTCTCCTGTAATTCACCCTTTTCCAGCAATGCTGCGTGGTCGCAGAGGTTTTTCACCACGTCCAGTTGATGGGTGATGAGGACAATCGTCAGCCCAAGCTGACGATTGATAGTGTCGAGCAGCGTTAACACCGAGGCGGTGGTTTCGGCGTCCAGCGCGCTGGTGGCTTCATCGCAAAGCAGCACATCCGGTTTTGCCGCCAGCGCGCGGGCAATGCCGACGCGCTGCTTCTGACCGCCAGAAAGCTGTGACGGAAACGCCTGCGCTTTATCCGCCAGCCCGACGATAAACAGCAGTTCTTCAATCCGTTGCTGACGTTCGGCTTTCGCCACGCCGGAGATTTCCAGCGGAACGGCGATGTTGTCGGCCACCGTACGCGCATGAAGCAGATTAAAATGCTGAAAAATCATCCCGGTGCGCAGGCGATGCGCCCGAAGTTGGGTTTTATTGAACCGCGAGATGTCTTCACCGTTGAACAGAATGCGGCCCGCCGAGGGCCGCTCCAGTAAATTCAGACAGCGAATCAGCGTACTTTTCCCCGCGCCGCTGCGCCCGAGGATACCGTAAATCGCTCCCTTCGGAACGTGAAGCGAGACGTTGTTGAGCGCCGGTCGGCCTGTTCCGGCGTACTGTTTACTCAGCCCGTCGAGTGTAATCATGACTGAGGCGCACTGACAGGGATCACCGAACCGTTGTAGTGCTGACGGATAAATTCCGCAACCTGCGGTGAGGTCAGATCTTTCGCCAGCTCTTTGATGCGCGGATCGTTGGCGAGCTGCGGGTTAGTCACCAGAATATTGGCATACGGATTATGAGCCGCGCTTTCCAGCCCCAACGCATCTTTTGCCGGGTTTAAACCGGCTTCCAGCGCATAGTTGCCGTTAATCACGGCGAGATCCACATCGTCCAGCGACCGTGGGATCTGCGGCGATTCGATTTCCAGGATCTTCACGTTATGAGGATTTTCGACGATGTCTTTCGGCGTCGCGAGCGTACTCGCCGGGTCGCTGAATTTGCCATCGAGTTTAATCAGCCCTTTGCTTTGCAGCAGGAACAGCGCGCGGCTTAAGTTTGTGGCGTTATTCGGCACGGCGATGGTCGCGCCTTCTGGCAGCGATTTCAGATCTTTATGTTTGTGAGAATAAATACCCAGCGGTTCTATATGCACCGTTGCCGCCACGGCGAAGGTTTTGCCTAATGCTTTTTCCTGATCTTTCAGATAAGGCACGTGCTGGAAGTAGTTCGCGTCCACGTCGCCGTTGGCCAGCAGTTCGTTGGCGTTGACTCCGCTGGTAAGTTCCACCACCTGCAGGTCGAGTGATGGGTCCTGTTTTTTAATAAAGTTGAGAATTTCCGCGTGTGGAACCGGGTCCGCCGCGATGCGCAGCGGCGCGGCACCCGCACCCCAGGCCAGAGAAAGAGAGAGCGCGATACCTGCCAGTTTGAATGCAGCATTTTTCATGGTGTGATTCCTTTATTATTGTTTTCAGGCGATAAGTTGTTCGCTGCGAGCGCGAAGCACATCGGAATAATGGCGTTCCGCGACGTCCGGATGTGAACGCAGGCGGCCTTTTAAGTAGTTCCAGCCCACATCGCGCAGCAGCGGATTTTGCGGGTCGCTTTGCGGACCGTGCGCTTCTCGTGCCAGTGCTTCCGGCAAAGCGTAGACGGGGACGACCGCATCCAGCTGGGCGCCGAGGAAGAAGGCGATCGACAGGCGATCCTGATGGGCGGGGGGCGAAACCACGCGGTGTACGGTCGCGCGCAGATACCCATTGGTCGCCAGTTCAAGTAATTCGCCAATGTTGACGACAAAGCTGCCCGGTAGCGGGGCGGCGTCGATCCACTCACCTTCACGCACCTCAACCTGTAACCCTTTTTGTTGATCCTGCAGCAGGAAACTGAGGAAGCCGGAATCTTTGTGCGCGCCTACGCCCTGGGTGCTGCTTTGCGTCTCCTGCTGTCCCGGATAGCGAATCAGCTTGATATGTTCGTTGGGTTTGTCGCCATACAGCGCATCAAAGGCATGAGCAGGCAGTTGCAGCGCTTGCGCGAACGCGCGCAGCAGCGTTATCGCCATGTCTGTCATCGCCCGTTGCCACGCCAACAGTACCGGTTTCAGCGTCGGCAGCGCCTGTGGCCACAGATTAGGCCCCTGTAAGCGTAGCCAGCGCGGATCATCGGCATTCAGATGCAGTGCCTGACGCTCTGCGCCAATATCAAACTGCTCGCGCCAGTCGGGCTGGCCGCGCGTCAGTTCGGCGGCACTGCGGTTATAGCCGCGAAAATGCGGCGAGTGCACCATGGCGACCTGCTGTTTTTGCGCATCGGACAGGGCAAAGAAACGTCGCGCCTGATGCTGGAGTTGCTGCGAAAGGGTGTCATCAATGCCGTGATGGGTCAGGTAAAAGAATCCTACATCGCGTGCGGCATGACGCAGTTGTTCCAGAAAGGCATCACGCTGAGTAGAAGAATGATAGTGCGCCAGATTGAGAACGGGCAGTGTCGTCAGGCTCATTGTTATCTCCAAAGTGCTGGGGGAAAAGGGCATTTTTTTGGGTGAAGGGATAACAACAACAACGCATGATGATCGCTCCTGATGAGATGAGATAGCGCCAGCGTGCCTGATTCGATGACGCGTCACCAATAACGATATTTTCTATTTTATGCCGCTGCGGGGTGCTGAGCTTTTGCGAAAAAGAGATAAGGAAATAACCCTGATAAGCGAATGGTTGATCGCTGCGGAATAATGCCTTAGCATATTGTTATGTTATAACATACAAGATGAGGGCGTTATGAAATCCAATATTCATCCGCATTACCGCACCGTGGTTTTCCACGACACCAGCGCCAATGAGTATTTTAAAGTCGGATCGACAATCAAGACCGATCGCGAAATTGAGCTTGAAGGAGAGACATATCCCTATGTCACTCTAGAGGTTTCTGCGAAGTCGCATCCGTTTTATACCGGGAAACAGAAGTCGTTTTCCAGCGAAGGCAGCGCCGCGAAATTCCGTCAGCGCTTTGGCCGTTTTCTTGATGTGAGAGGCCAGTAATGCAGGTACTCAATTCATTACGCAGTGCAAAACAGCGCCACCCGGACTGCCAGATTGTGAAGCGCAAAGGGCGGCTGTATGTCATTTGCAAAACCAATCCGCGTTTTAAAGCGGTGCAGGGCCGTAAAAAAAGACGTTAATCATTTCCACTTTTGCGCCATTGTTCCAGGGTTTTTCGCTGCTTGCCGTCGGCGTCGAAGTTGTCGGCGGCAAGCCAGTGACGAAACGCTGTATCCAGCGCAGGCCATTCGCTATCCAGAATCGAAAACCAGTCCGTATCGCGATTATGCCCTTTAATCACCAGCGCCTGGCGAAAGCGACCTTCAAACTGAAAGCCTAAACGTAATGCAGCATTGCGCGAGGGTTCATTCAGGCTGTTACATTTCCACTCGTAACGACGATACCCAAGCGTATCAAACGCATAACGCATCAATAGCCACTGGGCTTCCGTCGACATCGGTGTGCGGCTAAGCAGTGGCGAAAAGTGCACGTGCCCGACCTCCACCACGCCATTGCTGGCATCAATACGCATCAGCGACAGTGAGCCAACCGGTTTCTCGGTTTTTTTATCTATTACCGCAAAATGAATCGGATCGTTGAGACTTTCCACGCTGGCGATCCACTGACGAAAATCGTCCACACAGCTGTCAGGTTCACGCAGCAGCCACGTCCAGCTGCGCGTATCAGCGGCAAGCTGGTGGGCGGCAAATAGCGCGTCAGCATGATGCACGGCCAGGGGTTCCAGACGGCACCAGGCACCGTCGAGCACCACGCGCGACGGATAAGCGCGTGGTTGCCAGTCGGGCAATGCATCGCCAACGGGTTGATTAAATTGATTAAGCTGACTCATAACCTCTCCTTGCTGTAAGTGGACGAGATGAGAGTAGAGATTTACTGGTTCCATAAAAAGTGCCATCCCTATATCTTTTGATGGTGCCACGAGGAGCCATAATGAATATTCCTGACGATCCCTTTTTTGCCTTTTTGCAACGCGCGCTGGCGATGCGCGGCCCGCAGACGCTTCAGCGCGGCCTTTATAACGCGCTGAGAGACGCCATTTTACAAGGGCAGTTGCAGGCCAACAGCCGACTTCCCGGTTCACGTATCGTGGCGCAGCGGCTGGCGATTTCCCGTAATACGGTCAACGGTGCGCTTGAGCAACTGGCGCTGGAGGGGTATTTGCTGCGCGACAGACAGGGCACGCGCGTGGCGTCACTCCCCAAAACGCAGGCGACATCGCCATCGTCGGATTTATCGGCTTGTGTGGCCGAGCGGTTTCAACAACTTCCGCCCGCAACGCCGCGGGAATCACCGCCGATGCTCTTTACGCCGGGCACGCCGGCCATAAACTATTTTCCCTTACCGCTTTGGCGGCGGTTGCTCGATCGTACCTTGCGGGAGGAGGGGAGCTTGCTGCTGGGCTATGGCGATTCTGCCGGGGAGTGGGCATTGCGCGAAGCGATTGCCCGCCACCTCGCGCTATCGCGAGGAATTGACTGTGACGCCAGTCAGGTGGTTATCACCGAAGGCGCGCTGGAAGGCGTGAATCTCTGTACCCAGCTATTAAGCGAGCCGGGGCAACTGGCCTGGGTGGAAGAGCCGGGCTATTTCGGGGCAAAAAGCGCTTTTCTGGCCGCGGGATTACGGCTGGAAGGTGTTCCTGTGGATGACGAAGGTATGCGATTTACAGAGGCTTCCTCAATGCCGCGTTTGATTTTCACCTCTCCATCGCATCAATATCCCACGGGGAGCGTGCTGAGCGCGGCACGGCGCCTGGCCCTGCTGGCGTTTGCGCATCGCGCCGGGGCGTGGATCATTGAAGATGATTATGACAGTGAGTTTCGCTACAGCGGTGAGCCGATCCCCGCCATGCGTGGGATGTTGAGAGACGCGCCGGTCGTCTATTTGGGCACCTTCAGCAAAACGCTGTTTCCGTCGCTGCGGTTGGGTTTTATGGTGTTGCCACCTGCGCTGGTCGCTGCCGCACAACCGGCGATTCGCGCCCTGTTGCGCGGTGGGCATCGCGCCGAGCAACGTACCCTGGCGACGTTTATTGAGGAAGGTCATTACGCCCGTCATCTGGCGGCGATGCGTCGGCTTTATCGTAAACGGCAAACACAATTACGCGAGGCGCTGGCGCAGGAACTGCTGATTCCGCACCAGGTGCTGGCCGGGGAGGGCGGGCTGCATCTGACGGTAATTATCGACGGGATTGATGATGTGGCGGTGGTGGAACGTGCTCGTCAGCAGCAGATGTCTCCGGCGGCGCTTAGCCAGTTTTATCTCGATACGCAGCATCAGCGTACCGGCCTGGTGCTGGGGTATGGCAATACGTCCGCATCACGCTTTATTCCGGCGATACGGACGCTACAGCGAATTATTGCGTCGCTTCCGCACGGGTCAACGTAAAGACATCATAGAACGAGAGTTCGCCTTTTCTGGCGACCATTTTTTCCAACTGCGCACGCGCCTGCGCGCTGACGCGCGGTGAGTTCTTGATAGATTGAATCAGCTCTTGCGGCACGAAGCGGGTGTTATACCACTCGCCGTTATAGCAGACGCGGAAATCCAGCACGTCGATATCTTCATAGTGATAGCGTGGATAAACATCGAAGAAGAAAAACGCATTCAGCAGGGCAAACAGCACCCACAACAGCCAGACGGAACCTTCCAGCGTTTCGGATCGCATCATAACAATCAGCGTGGCAAAAAACGCCGCGTACATCGCCAGGAACAGGCCGGGATGATTGCGAATAAAACTGATGCTAAAGCGCGGCCTGTTGTCGCGCTTTTCACGAACGTTCAGCTCATCGATGGTTTGCGTAAGTAATCGCTGGATTTCTGTCATAATTAGGCTCTGCAACTCAGGGCGGATTCACCTATTCTATGTTGCATTAACCAATACAAAAAGTAACAGATTGGTTGCGAAAAAGCATAACAGTCACGTTAGCGCAGCATTTTAAGAATTCGGGCCGGATTGCCACCTACCACCGCGTTATCAGGGACATCTTTCACTACCACCGCGCCCGAGGCCACTACGACGTTATTCCCAAGGGTGACGCCGGGATTAATGACCGCGCGCCCGCCAATCCAGACGTTATGTCCGGTAACAACCGGTTTGCCGTATTCATAGCCGCTGTTGCGCTCGATGGGGGCCAGAGGATGGGTCGCCGTATAAATATGTACGCCGGGCGCGAGCATGCAATTATCGCCGATGGTAATCGGGCAAACGTCTAGCATCACGCAATCAAAATTGGCGTAGAAATTGGCGCCCAGCGTAATGTTATAGCCGTAGTCGCAGCGAAAATTAGGCTCAATATAAGCATCGTGGCTTTTATCAAAAAGCTCAGCCAGAAGCTGGTGCCGTAACGCCTTTTCGTCAGGTGACGAATGATTGTAGCGGTGCAGTAACTGCTTTGCGCGCAGGCTATCGGCTCTGAGCGTGGCATCGCCCGGGCGATAGAGTTCGCCAGCGATCATTTTACGTTTCTCTTCACTCATTGTGACACTCCTCGTCAATTGAGAGTGTTCACCATAAGAGGCGCTGGAACAATAGGGAACGTTCCCTGTTAATTGGTGTGACATTAATCACAAACATACCAGGGAAGTGGAACGTTACAATCTTAAGTTAGCTTAGCTGACACCAGTGGCAATGCGCGGAAAGCGCGCTTAGCGAATAAATTTCCAGACGGTGGACGGGATCTTGTCGTACAGTTTATTCATCGTCAATTCCGCCAGACGATGATCGGCGGCTGAGTAAAATACCGCCAGCTCATTGTCAGAAAGTTCATATTTATTTTTTTCAATGACGCGTTCCAGCGTATCAATAGACTGGCAACGGCGCAGTCGCATCAAATAATCCGTTTTAGTTAATGGTTTCTCAGTCATAATTCACCCATGTGATTGTAATTATCTTAACAAGAGAGGCTAACGGGGTTAGCCCGGCTGGCGTTGACGAAACAGCGGAAAAGTTTGTTACCGGACTTGCGCCATTTTTGCAAGTCTTCACTATTAATGCCGTAGTTACTGAACAACATGAAAGTATCATCCAGATATTCGTCAATTTGTGCAATCAATTTATTATCTTCGTTGTACTTAATTTTATAATTAAGTGCAAAGGTTGCGATATGCTCGATCAGCTCATTAAGTTGAAGGTTGATTGCCGAAGTAGGGTCATTAACCCAACCATGGTTACTCTCTTCAAGAGTGGCGAGACAGTCATGATAGAGCGTTTCGCAGAGGAATCTGAGTTGCGCGATATCATGCCTTTTTGGCGAGTATTCGTCCATAACACATCCCCTTATTCGTGAGTAAAACAACGAGAACAAACAGTGTGTGGGATGGGGTAACAACCGGCTAACCTGGCGCAGACGCACAGTCCTTATGTACTAACTATAATCTACTCTGAAAAAGATTTCACCGAGCTATTACGAAAAATTACAATTAAATCTATTTTCCTTAATTCCCCAATAATGAGATGCGGTTCAGATTAAGATTTTTCAATGTTTAGACAATAAAGCATTATTTGAATCATTAGAATTCATTCACTTACCTATTATCCACACAAACGCTGCGGCAGTGATTTGGTTGGATTTTCAGCAGATTTGAGACAGTTCCAGGAAGATGATCCGAGAAAACGCTGAGAACTTCGGAGTTTTCCTAATCATTTAAGCCAGGTAATCTTCACCATCCTCAATCATCACTATTAAAGATAACAGCCATTTTTTAATTATAAAATTTTATTACTGCATTTTAAAAACGTTTATAACGATAAGAGCGATTATAAAAAACCATAAAAAAGGGCCGCTTGCGCGACCCTTTACCATCGTCAGTAAGACTTAGTGACGTTCTGCCGGTTGGCTGTGCTCAGTCTCTTCAACTTTGCGGCCAAAGCGGCGACGAACCACCACGAAGAATACCGGAACGAAGAAGATAGCCAGAACCGTTGCGGTAACCATCCCGCCCATTACGCCGGTACCTACCGCGTTCTGTGCGCCGGAGCCTGCGCCGGTACTGATAACCAGCGGCATAACCCCGAGGATGAACGCCAGCGACGTCATCAGGATTGGACGCAGACGCATACGTACCGCTTCAAGCGTCGCTTCAATCAGGCCTTTGCCTTCTTTCTCCATCAGATCTTTGGCGAATTCCACGATAAGTATCGCGTTCTTCGCCGACAAGCCAATGGTTGTCAGCAGGCCCACCTGGAAGTAAACGTCGTTGGTCAGGCCACGGAAGGTGGCGGCCAACAGTGCACCGATAACCCCCAGCGGAACCACCAGCATAACGGAGAACGGAATCGACCAGCTCTCATACAGCGCCGCCAGACAGAGGAAGACCACAATCAGCGAGATCGCGTACAGGGCAGGGGCCTGGTTACCAGAGAGACGTTCCTGGTAAGACATCCCGGTCCAGTCGTAACCGATACCCGACGGCAGTTTACCCGCCAGCTCTTCCATCAGCGTCATCGCTTCACCGGTACTTCTTCCCGGTGCCGCCTGACCGAGGATTTCCATCGACGGCAGACCGTTATAGCGTTCCAGACGCGGTGAACCGTATTCCCAGCGAGACGTGGAGAACGCGGAGAACGGCACCATCTGACCATCAGAACCACGTACATACCAGTTGCTGATATCTTCCGGCAACATGCGGTACTGTGCTTCGGACATCACGTACACTTTCTTCACACGACCACGGTCGATGAAGTCGTTGACGTAGCTACTACCCCAGGCTGCGCCCAGCGTGGTATTGATGTCGCTGATAGATACGCCCAGCGCCTGTGCTTTTTCCTGATCGATATCGATCTTGAACTGCGGGGTATCTTCCAGGCCGTTAGGACGCACGCCGACTAACAGATCCGGGTGTTTCGCCACTTCGCCGAACAGCTGGTTACGTGCCTGAGTCAGTTTCTCGTGGCCGAGGCCGCCCTGGTCAATCAGCTGGAAGTCGAAACCGGTCGCCGTACCCAGTTCAACAATCGCTGGCAGGTTAAAGGCGAACACCATCGCATCTTTAATTTTCGAGAACTCGCCCATCGCACGCTGGGTGATGGCTTCAACTTTATTCTCTTCGCCTGGACGATCCGCCCAGTCTTTCAGAGAAACGAAGGCAATACCGGTGTTCTGACCACGACCCGCAAAACCAAAGCCGTTAACCGCAAACACGGATGCAACGTTGTCTTTCTCTTTGGTGAGATAGTAGTTGGTCATCTCATCCAGCACTTTCTGCGTACGCTCCTGCGTGGCACCCGCCGGAAGCTGGGCCATACTCAGGAACACGCCCTGGTCTTCATCTGGCAGGAACGAGCTTGGCAGACGAACGAACAGGAAAGCCATGCCGACCACGATGATGATATACAGCAGCAAGTAACGACCGGTGCTGCGCAGGATGTTGCCCACGCTGTCGGTGTAGTGGTGCGTGCTCTTATCAAACATGCGGTTAAACCAGCCGAAGAAGCCTTTTTTCTCTTCCCCGTGATCGCCTTTCGCAACCGGTTTGAGCATCGTGGCGCACAGTGCCGGGGTCAGAATCAGTGCCACCAGTACGGACAGCGCCATCGCCGAAACGATAGTGATGGAGAACTGACGGTAGATTGCGCCGGTAGAACCGCCGAAGAAGGCCATTGGGATAAATACCGCCGACAGCACCATCGCGATACCCACCAGTGCGCCCTGAATCTGGCCCATCGATTTACGCGTCGCCTCTTTCGGTGGTAGCCCTTCGTCGGTCATTACACGCTCGACGTTTTCTACCACCACGATGGCGTCATCCACCAATAGCCCTATCGCCAGCACCATCCCGAACATCGTCAGGGTGTTGATGGAGAAGCCAAAGGCGGCAAGGATAGCGAAGGTACCCAGCAATACGACCGGCACCGCAATCGTCGGAATCAACGTCGCGCGGAAGTTTTGCAGGAACAGGTACATCACGATAAATACCAGGATGATTGCTTCGACCAGCGTTTTCACCACTTCGTTAATGGAGATCTGAACGAACGGGGTGGTGTCATACGGGTAAACAATCTGCAAACCTGACGGGAAGAACGGTTCCATCTTCTTCAGTTCGGCACGGATAGCTTTCGCGGTGTCCAGTGCGTTTGCACCAGTCGCCAGCTTGATACCCAGACCAGAAGCCGGTTTACCGTTGAATTTAGCGATGATGTCGTAGTTTTCACCGCCCAGCTCAATCTTCGCCACGTCGCGCAGGCGAACCTGCGAACCATCCTGATTCACTTTCAGCAGAATTTTGCCGAACTCATCGGTGCTGGTCAGACGGGTTTGCGCGATGATAGAGGCGTTAAGCTGCTGGCCCTTCACCGGCGGCGTACCGCCTAACTGGCCGGCTGCAACCTGGGCGTTCTGTGCTTTGATCGCCGCGATAACATCGACCGGCGTCAGCTGGAAGTTGTTCAGTTTAGTTGGGTCCATCCAGATACGCATCGCGTACTGAGAACCGAACAGCTGAACGTCACCGACGCCAGACGTACGGCTGATCGGATCTTTCATGTTCGCCGCAACGTAGTCGGAAATATCTTCCTGAGTCATGGTGCCGTTGGTGTTAATGACACCAACAACCATCAGGAAGCTACTGGAGGACTTCTCTACGCTGATCCCTTGTTGCTGAACTTCCTGCGGCAGCAACGGTGTTGCCAGCGACAGTTTGTTCTGCACCTGTACCTGCGCGATATCCGCGTCAGTACCGGATTCAAAGGTCAGAGTAATCTGTACTGTACCAGTAGAGTCACTGTTGGAGGACATGTACATCAGGTTATCGATACCGTTCATATTCTGTTCGATAACCTGTGTCACGGTGTCCTGCACCGTCTGGGCATCAGCACCCGGATAGGTCGCGGAGATCGTCACGGCTGGCGGCGCAATCGTTGGATATTGCGCTACCGGCAGTTTCATGATCGCGAGTCCCCCGGCAAGCATGATGATGATCGCGATCACCCATGCAAATATCGGGCGATCGATAAAGAAATTAGCCATGTCTTAACGGCTCCTGTTTAAGTTAAGACTGAGTTTTTTCTGACGCTGCGCCGGCTGCGGCTTGTTCTTTATTGTCAGAAGTCACTTCCTGCGCTTTCACCTGCGCGCCGGGACGGACTTTTTGCAGACCAGTGATAATCACGCGGTCGCCGTCTTTCAGCCCTTCGGTGACCAGCCATTTATCGCCAATCGCCTGGGTTGCTTTAATATCACGCGTTTCAACTTTATCGCCTTCACCGACAACCAGAGCGGTCGCATCACCACGTGGCGTACGGGTTACGCCTTGCTGAGGAACCAGCAGCGCATTCGGATTCACACCTTCTTCAAGGCGTGCACGAACGAACATGCCAGGCAGCAGCGTATGGTCCGGGTTCGGGAAGATAGCGCGCAGGGTGATAGACCCGGTGGTCTGATCAACCGTTACATCAGAGAACTCTAATGTGCCGCTCTGCGGATATTTGGTACCGTCATTCGTCACCAGGTCGACTTTAGCTTTACCGTTTTCCTGCTTCAGCGTGCCGTTCGCCAGTTCCTGTTTCAGACGCAGGAAATCGTTACTGGATTGCGTTACATCGACATAGATAGGATCCAGCTGCTGCACGGTTGCCAGCGCAGTAGACTGCCCGTTCTGTACCAGTGCGCCTTCCGTTACCGCGGATTTACCGATACGGCCGCTGATAGGGGAGGTGACTTTGGTATAGGCGAGGTTGATACGCGCGGTTTCCACAGCCGCTTTGGCCGCAACGACCGCTGCGTTAGCCTGCTGTGCATCTGCCTGCGCACTGTCATAATCCTGTTGACTGATGTACTGCGTACCCAGAAGTTTCTGGTAGCGCTTCACGGTCAGTTGAGCAATATTGGCTGCAGCCTGAGCCTTTGCCAGGTCGCCTTTTGCGCTTTCATAAGAGGCCTGGTAAGTAGCAGGATCGATCTGATAAAGAGACACGCCCGCCTCGATATCGCTGCCCTCAGTAAAGTTTCGCTTCAGAATGATACCGCTGACCTGCGGACGAACTTCTGCAATACGATACGCGTTGGTGCGTCCAGGGAGTTCAGTCGTGATTTGAAGAGGTTCAGATTTGAGCGTCACAACGCCAACTTCTGGCATCTGCTGTGCTCCTTGTTGAGCCCCTTTGTCGTCACATCCTGTAAGCGCTAAGCTGCCTGAGAGCATCAGAACGACCGCCAGAGGCGTTAACCCTCTGTTTTTGTTCATATGTAAACCTCGAGTGTCCGATTTCAAATTGATCAATGGTTCAGCGTCCACAAACCCATTGCTGCGTTTATATTATCGTCGTGCTATGGTACATACATTCACAAATGTATGTAAATCTAACCTCTGTAAATTCACCAACCTATGGCACGAAAAACCAAACAAGAAGCCCTTGCGACACGTCAGCACATCCTCGATGTCGCCCTACGTCTGTTTTCTCAGCAAGGCGTATCGTCAACCTCGCTGGTGGATATTGCCAGGGCGGCAGGCGTGACGCGCGGCGCTATCTATTGGCATTTCAAAGACAAGTCGGATTTATTTGGTGAAATCTGGGAGTTATCAGAATCCAGTATCGGCGATCTTGAGATTGAGTATCGGGCAAAATTCCCCGACGATCCACTCTCAGTTTTAAGGGAAATATTAGTCTATATCCTTGAAGCAACGGTAGTCGAAGAGCGTAGACGCTTGATGATGGAGATTATATTCCATAAATGCGAATTTGTCGGTGAAATGGCCTTATTACAACAGGCTCAGCGTAATCTTTGCATGGAAAGTTACGACCGTATTGAGCAAGTGTTAAAAGATTGTATAACCGCACAGATGCTGCCGGCAAAATTGTTAACCCGCAAAGCGGCCATTCTGATGCGCAGCTATATATCGGGAATTATGGAGAACTGGCTTTTTGCGCCAGGCTCGTTTGACCTGAAAAAAGAGGCGCGCGATTACGTGGCGATTCTGCTGGAGATGTTTCAGTTCTGCCCGACGCTGCACGAGAAATCAGGTTAATCAGAAAATTCAGTATTACCAGGAATAATCCTGGACGGCGGCGCTATTCCGCCGATTGCAGAAGTGCTATTCTGCGCACGCGTTTATCCCCCGGTTTTCTCCGGCTTTTGCAATCACTCATGTTAAAACTATGCTGCATAACATTCGTTCGCGGAACACGTTTTTCGCTTTTATAGTCGTTATTGCATGTCTTTTCTGTGCTGTCACCGCCGCGCAGGCGCGTGCCACAAGCGGCAATGACCTTCCCGATCGTGCCGATATTCAGGCGCAAATTGATGCGATTAATAAGAAGAAAGATCCTACCCCAGCAGACAAGCTGGAGCTGCAGGATCTGACCGAGACTATTCAATTCCTCGATAAAATCGATCGCGTTAAAGACGAAACCATTCAGTTGCAAAAGCGAGTCGATCAGGCGCCGGCGCAGCTGCGTGAGGCAACCGAGAAACTGAATGCGCTGAGCGACGTCGATAATGACGATGAAACGCGCAAAACGCTCTCAACGCTCTCGTTACGCCAGCTGGAAGCACGGCTGACGCAGATGCTCGACGATCTGCAAAACGCGCAGAACGACCTGGCGACCTATAATACGCAACTGGTTTCACTGCAAACTCAGCCTGAGCGCGTGCAGAACGCCATGAACGCCGCATCGCAGCAGTTGCAGCAAATTCGTAATAGCCTTAACGGCACCACGGTGGGGGAAGGCGCGCTGCGTCCTTCTCAGCAAACCATGTTGCAGGTTCAGCAGGCGCTGCTTAATGCGGAACTGGATCAGCAACGTAAAAGCCTGCAGGGCAATACAACGTTGCAGGATACGTTACAAAAACAACGTGATTACATTACTGCTTACAGCGCCCGTCTGGAGCACCAGCTTCAACTGTTACAGGAAGCGGCTAACACTAAACGTCTCACGCTGACGGAAAAAACAGCACAGGAAACGGCCTCCCCGGAAGATACGGCGCGTATTCAGGCCAACCCACTGGTCAAGCAGGAACTGGAAATCAATCATCAGTTAAGCCAGCGGCTGATCAACGTCACCGAAGGCGGCAACCAGCTTGTTCAGCAAAATATAAAAGTGAAGAACTGGCTCGACCGCGCGTTGCAGTCTGAGCGGAACGTTAAAGAACAAATTGCGGTGTTAAAAGGCAGTCTGCTGCTTTCGCGTATTCTTTATCAACAGCAGCAGACCTTACCTTCCGCGGATGAACTCGAAGACATGACCAACCGCATTGCGGATCTGCGTCTGGAGCAGTTCGAGATTAACCAACAGCGTGACGCTATGTTCCAGAGCGAAGATTTTGTCGCCAAACTGGAAGAGGGACACGCCGGTGAAATCACGCCTGAAGTGCATGACGCTCTGCTGCAACTGGTTGATGCACGTCGCGAAGCGCTGGATTTAATTAATAAACAGTTGGGTAACCAGCTGATGATGGCCATCAACCTGCAAATTAACCAGCAGCAATTGATGAGCGTGTCGAAAAACCTTAAAGATATCCTCACTCAGCAAATCTTCTGGGTAAACAGCAACAAACCGATGGGTTGGGACTGGATCAAATCCTTCCCAGGCGCGCTAAAAGATCAGTTCAAATCGATGAAAATCACCGTGAACTGGGAGAAAGCGTGGCCGGCGGTCTTTATCGCCTTCCTTGCGGGTTTGCCCCTGCTGCTAATAGCCGGTGTTATTCGCTGGAAACTGAGCTGGCTGCGCGCGTATCAGGCCCGCCTGGCAGAACAGGTCGGGCAGCTACGCAACGACAGCCAGCTGCATACGCCAAAAGCGATTCTTATCGATCTAATAAAAGCTTTACCGGTGGTATTAGTGATTCTTGCCGTGGGGCTGATTCTGCTAACCATGCAGCTCAACATCAGCGACCTGCTGTGGGCGTTCTGTAAAAAACTGGCCACCTTCTGGCTGGTATTCGGCCTGTGCTGGAAAGTACTGGAAAAAGACGGCGTCGCTGTCCGCCACTTCAATATGCCTGAGCAGCTCACCAGCCACTGGCGACGCCAGATTGTGCGCGTCAGCCTTGCGCTGCTGCCGCTACACTTCTGGTCCGTTGTGGCAGAACTCTCGCCGTTGAACCTGATGGACGATGTGCTGGGGCAGTTTGTTATTCTGCTGAACCTGCTGCTGATCGCCATCCTTGTATGGCCGATGTGCCGCGACAGCTGGCGTGATAAAGAGTCGCACGGCCTGCGTCTGGTGACGATTACCGTGCTGTCGCTGGTGCCGATTGGATTAATGGTGTTGACGGCAACCGGCTACTTCTATACTACGCTGCGCCTCTCTGGCCGCTGGATTGAAACTGTTTATCTGGTCATCGTCTGGAACCTGCTTTATCAAACCGTTCTGCGCGGCCTAAGCGTTGCGGCGCGGCGTATCGCCTACCGCCGTGCGGTTGCGCGTCGGCAGAATATTGTCAAAGAGGGAGCGGAAGGCGCAGAACCGCAGGAAGAGCCGACTATCGCTCTGGAGCAGGTTAACCAGCAAACGCTGCGTATTACCATGCTGCTGATGGTGTGTCTGTTCGCGGCAGCGTTCTGGGGGATCTGGTCAGACTTAATCTCCGTCTTTACCTATCTCGACAGCATTACCCTGTGGCACTACAGCGGCACGGAAGCGGGCGCCAGCGTGGTGAAAAACGTTACCATGGGCAGCCTGCTGTTTGCGGTGATAGCGGCAACCATCGCCTGGGCGCTTATTCGCAACCTGCCGGGCCTGTTGGAAGTGCTGGTGCTCTCGCGCCTGAACATGCGCCAGGGCGCGTCCTATGCCATTACCACGATCCTCAACTACGTGATCATCGCCGTTGGCGCAATGACGGTGTTTGGCTCGCTGGGCGTATCGTGGGACAAACTGCAATGGCTGGCAGCGGCGTTATCGGTCGGTCTCGGTTTTGGTTTGCAGGAGATTTTCGGTAACTTTGTTTCCGGTATTATTATTCTGTTCGAACGCCCGGTACGTATTGGCGATACCGTGACGATCGGCACCTTCTCCGGAACGGTCAGCAGGATCCGCATCCGTGCGACCACCATTACCGACTTTGACCGTAAAGAAGTGATCATCCCGAACAAAGCGTTTGTGACCGAGCGTCTGATCAACTGGTCGCTCAGCGACACGATCACGCGCGTGGTGATTAGCCTGGGTGTGGCGTATGGATCCGATCTCGACAAGGTGAAAGAGATCCTGCTGAAAGCGGCGATGGAGCACCCGAAAGTGATGCACGATCCAGAGCCGATTGTGTTATTCACCACCTTCGGTGCCAGCACGCTGGATCACGAGCTGCGTTTGTATGTGCGTGAACTGCGCGATCGCAGCTATACCGTCGATGAGCTGAACCGCACCATCGATCGTCTGTGCCGTGAAAATAACATCAACATTGCGTTTAACCAGCTGGAAGTTCATCTGCACAATGAAAAGGGCGATGAAGTGACGGAAGTGAAGCGTGATAACAACGGCGGTAACAATCTCGCGGTAGCGGATTAATACCTCTGTTGTAGGCCCGGTAGGCGCAAGCGCCACCGGGCGGTTGTGTGGCGATTGTGCCGGATGCGGCTACGCCTTATCCGGCCTACGGTTTGTGCAATTTTGTAGGCCCGGTAGGCGCAAGTGCCACCGGGCGGTTGTGCGACGAGTTTGCCGGATGGCGGCTACGCCTTATCCGACCTACGGTTTGTGCAATTTTGTAGGCCCGGTAAGCGCAGCGCCACCGGGCGCCAGCTTCTTCGCGAAATCTCGCTTTACCATCTCCAGCGCGCTTAACACCACATCCGGCGCGATATCGTGACTCTCCAGCAGCATTATTAAATCTACCGCCAGCTTGACGTCATCCGGCGCATTTTCCAGCGACATGCTTTCCCCTTTAGCGCGTCAGGCGCGCCAGTACGTTTTCAATATCCTGCAAAGCCTGTCGGCAGCGCGCCAGACGGGCGTCAAAGGCGGTTATTTCGCGGCCAAGCCGCTGCTGTTCATCAAAGGTCGTCGCCCGTTGAAGCTGCTGCTCGCGCGAGTGCTTCATCTCCAGCAACCGACGTTCAAACTCCTGGGTTTGCAGGCGCTTGCGCTGCCAGCGCGTCTGCGCGGGCGAAGCGCTATCCCAGGCACGCAGCATCCAGGCCTCACTTTCGCGATTAATGGCCTCAATTTGTGCGGCCAGTTGTTCAGCAAGCCACGCCACCTGCGGAAGCTGCTGTTGCTCAACGGCACGCTGTAACTCGTTGAAATTCTTCTGCGCCTCATTCAGGCACGCCTGTAGCGTGGTGCTCCGGGTGTGAAACAGCTGCCGGTCAAAGCGGGGCGTCAGGGTGGCGTGCTGCGCCAGCGGCGCTATGCGCGTTTGCAGCCGGGCAAGCTGAGACTCCAGCGTTTGTAAAAGCTGCGCTATTTTCACGCCAATCTCCGTCCTGTTTGTTATCGGCTATGCTACATTAGCAGTTGGTATTGATAACGATTCTCGCTATGCAACGCACTATTTTAATCATGATTGGCTGGCTGGCGGTAGCCCTGGGCACACTCGACGTGGTTTTGCCGCTGCTGCCTACCACGCCGTTTATCCTGCTTGCTGCCTGGTGCTTCGCCCGCTCGTCGCCGCGTTTCCACCACTGGCTGCTTTATCGCTCCTGGTTTGGCGGCTATTTGCGCCACTGGCAGAAGTATCGTGCAATGCCGCGCGGGGCGAAACCACGGGCTATTATCCTAATTCTGGTGACCTTCGCTATCTCGCTATGGCTGGTGAAGATGATGTGGGTTCGCATACTGCTTTTAGTGATTCTGGCCTGCCTGCTGATTTTCATGTGGCGAATCCCGGTGATTGATGCGGAACAACAAAAGCCGTAAAGCGCATTAATGGTGTTGCAATTCTTATCAGCAGTCAGTAAATTCGACCGTTTTCGAGCACAGGCGCGCCCGGTCAAAAGTTAATCAATTGTAATTTTGACCCATTTTGCACGCCTCGAGTAATACGTTTTAAGCAGGCACAAACCTATGACCGCTACTGCACAGCAGCTTGAATTTCTGAAGAACAGCATTAAAAGCATTCACGACTATCCGAAGCCGGGCATTCTTTTCCGTGATGTCACCAGTTTACTGGAAGATCCGAAAGCCTACGCCCTCAGCATTGAACTGCTGGTGAATCGCTATAAAGATGCAGGTATCACTAAAGTCGTCGGTACCGAAGCGCGTGGTTTCCTGTTTGGCGCGCCGGTTGCGCTGGGGTTGGGGGTTGGGTTTGTTCCGGTACGTAAGCCGGGTAAACTGCCGCGTGAAACCATTGCAGAAAGCTATGAGCTTGAGTACGGCACCGATCAGCTTGAAATCCACGTTGATGCAATCAAAGCTGGCGATAAAGTGCTGGTGGTGGACGATCTGCTGGCAACTGGTGGCACCATCGAAGCGACCGTTAAACTGATCCGTCGTCTGGGTGGTGAAGTGACCGATGCGGCATTCATCATCAACCTGTTCGACCTCGGTGGTGAGCAGCGCCTGGCAAAACAGGGCATCAACAGCTACAGCCTGGTATCCTTCCCGGGCCACTAAGCAAATCCCGATACTGAGCCTCGCCGTATTGGCGGGGCTGTGATAGCATTACCCCCCTCGTGAATCCACCTTCCAACGTCTCAGAGCCAGCCAATGAGTTATCAGGTCTTAGCCCGAAAATGGCGACCACAAACCTTCGCTGACGTCGTCGGCCAGGAACATGTGCTGACTGCACTGGCGAACGGCTTGTCGTTAGGGCGCATTCATCACGCCTATCTCTTTTCCGGCACCCGCGGCGTCGGTAAAACCTCTATCGCCCGTTTGCTGGCGAAGGGGCTGAACTGCGAAACCGGCGTCACCGCCACGCCGTGCGGCGTGTGCGATAACTGCCGTGAAATCGAAGAAGGTCGCTTTGTCGATTTAATCGAAATCGATGCCGCGTCGCGCACCAAAGTTGAAGACACGCGCGATCTGCTCGACAACGTTCAGTACGCACCGGCACGTGGGCGTTTCAAGGTCTATCTGATCGATGAAGTGCACATGCTCTCCCGCCACAGCTTTAACGCGCTGTTAAAAACGCTGGAAGAGCCGCCTGCGCACGTCAAATTCCTGCTGGCAACGACCGACCCGCAAAAGCTCCCGGTCACCATTCTTTCCCGTTGCCTGCAATTCCATCTTAAAGCGCTGGATGTCGAACAAATTCGTCATCAGCTTGAGCATATTCTCGGCGAAGAAAACATTGCTTTTGAGCCGCGCGCGCTCCAACTGCTCGCCCGTTCCGCAGACGGCAGCCTACGTGATGCGTTAAGCCTGACGGATCAAGCCATTGCCAGCGGAGAAGGGCAACTGACCACCGCGTCGGTCAGCACCATGCTGGGCACGCTCGATGATGACCAGGCGCTTTCCCTGATTGAGGCGCTGGTCGCCGCAGACGGTGAACGCGTAATGGCGCTGGTCAACGAAGCCGCGCAGCGTGGCATCGAGTGGGAAGCGCTGCTGGTTGAAATGCAAAGTCTGCTGCATCGCATTGCGATGGTGCAGCTGTCGCCGTCCGCGCTGGGGAGCGATATGGCCCCGGTTGAGCAGCGAATGCGTGATTTAGCGCGGACCGTGCCGCCAACCGATGTCCAGCTCTATTACCAAACGCTGCTGATTGGCCGCAAGGAGCTTCCTTACGCGCCGGACCGTCGCATGGGAATCGAGATGACGCTGCTGCGTGCGCTGGCCTTCCATCCGCGGATGCCGCTGCCGGAGCCGGAAGTGCCTCAGCACAACTTCGCGCCGCAGGCCGCGACGGCGATGATGACGCCGCCACCGGTTCAGCAGCAGGCCGCGCCTGCGCCTCGCGGGCCGGATGTGCCACTACCTGAATCGACGAATCAGGTGCTGGCCGCGCGTCGTCAGCTTCAGCAGAGTAACGCGGGAGCGCCCAAACCAAAAAAGAGTGAACCGGCAGCCGCTTCCCGCGCGCGGCCGGTGAATAACGCTGCGCTGGAAAGACTGGCTTCGGTAACGGAACGCGTTTCTTCGCGTCCTGCGCCGTCGGCACTCGAGAAAGCACCGGCGAAGAAAGAAGCCTATCGCTGGAAATCCACCCTGCCGACCCAAGAGGTCAAAGTGGAGGTGGCAACGCCAAAAGCGTTGAAGAAAGCGCTGGAGCATGAAAAAACGCCGGAACTGGCCGCCAAGCTTGCCGCCGAAGCCATCGAGCGCGACGAGTGGGCCGCGCAGGTGAGCCAGCTGGCGCTGCCGAAGCTGGTTGAGCAGGTGGCGCTGAACGCGTGGAAAGAGCAAAGCGGCAATACGATTTGCCTGCATTTGCGTCCCACCCAGCGGCACCTGAATTCGCCGGGCGCACAGCAGAAGCTGGCCGAGGCGCTGAGCACTTTAAACGGCGCACCCGTTGAATTGACTATCATTGAAGATGATAATTCAACTCAGCGAACGCCGCTTGAGTGGCGTCAGGCCATTTATGAAGAGAAACTCGCGCAGGCGCGTGAGGCGATAATCGCGGATAACAACATCCAGACCCTGCGTCGATTCTTCGATGCGGACCTGGACGAAGAGAGTATCCGCCCCATTTGATCGTGAGCCTGGCTTATGGTCGTCACCCTTGAATGAAAGAGAGAAGCCTATGTTTGGTAAAGGCGGTCTGGGTAACCTGATGAAACAGGCCCAGCAGATGCAAGAAAAAATGCAGCAGATGCAGGAAGAAATCGCGAAAATGGAAGTGACCGGTGAATCCGGCGCAGGTCTGGTAAAAGTGACCATCAACGGTGCGCACAACTGCCGTCGTGTGGAAATCGACCCAAGCCTGCTGGAAGATGACAAAGACATGCTGGAAGATCTGGTTGCTGCGGCATTCAACGATGCGGCGCGTCGCATTGATGAAACCCAGAAAGAGAAAATGGCTTCTGTGTCCTCCGGTATGCAACTGCCGCCGGGTATGAAGCTGCCGTTCTGATGCAAACCAGCCCGCTGTTAACTCAGCTTATGGAAGCGCTGCGCTGCCTGCCGGGCGTTGGCCCGAAGTCCGCGCAGCGTATGGCGTTTACGCTACTGCAACGTGATCGCAGCGGCGGAATGCGTCTGGCGCAGTCGCTGACGCGCGCCATGTCGGAAATCGGCCACTGTGCCGATTGCCGCACCTTTACTGAACAGGAAGTCTGTAACATCTGTTCGAATCCGCGTCGCCAGGAAAACGGCCAAATCTGCGTGGTGGAGAGTCCTGCGGACATCTACGCCATTGAGCAGACCGGGCAGTTTTCTGGCCGCTACTTCGTGCTGATGGGCCACCTGTCGCCGCTCGACGGCATCGGGCCAGATGATATTGGCCTCGATCGCCTGGAGCAGCGTCTGGAAACGGAATCGCTCAGTGAAGTTATCCTCGCCACCAACCCCACGGTGGAAGGAGAGGCGACCGCCAACTACATCGCCGAGCTTTGCGCTCAGCACGGTGTGGAAGCCAGCCGCATCGCCCACGGCGTCCCCGTTGGCGGCGAACTGGAGATGGTCGATGGCACCACGCTGTCGCACTCGCTCGCCGGTCGTCATAAGATTCGTTTTTAATCAAACGAGAGCAGGATTTTCTGCTCTCGCTTGAAATTTTCCCCCGCTATCCCCATTTCCCTCTCAACGCATTTTTACCTTGTAATTGGCATTGAGGTATTTTCGACATGAAAGGACAAGAAACTCGCGGTTTTCAGTCTGAAGTGAAACAACTTCTGCATCTGATGATCCATTCCCTGTATTCCAATAAAGAAATTTTTCTGCGTGAGCTTATCTCTAACGCTTCGGATGCGGCAGACAAGCTGCGTTTCCGTGCGCTCTCCAACCCGGACCTTTATGAAGGTGACGGCGAGCTGCGCGTGCGTGTTTCCTTCGATAAAGATAAGCGTACGTTGACCATCGCCGATAACGGTATTGGTATGAATCGCGATGAAGTCATCGATCATCTGGGGACTATCGCTAAATCCGGCACCAAAGCGTTCCTCGAATCGATGGGATCTGACCAGGCGAAAGACAGCCAGCTGATTGGTCAGTTTGGCGTGGGCTTCTACTCTGCGTTTATCGTGGCCGATAAAGTGACCGTGCGCACCCGCGCGGCGGGCGATGCGGCAGAAAACGGCGTGTTCTGGGAATCAGAAGGTGAAGGCGATTACACCGTTGCTGACATCACCAAAGCCGATCGCGGTACCGAAATCACCCTGCATCTGCGCGAAGGCGAAGATGAATTCCTCGATGACTGGCGTGTACGCTCCATCATCAGCAAGTACTCAGACCATATCGCGCTGCCGGTTGAAATTGAAAAACGGGAAGAAAAAGACGGCGAAACCGTTATCTCCTGGGAAAAAATCAACAAAGCACAGGCGCTGTGGACGCGTAATAAGTCTGAAATTAAAGACGAAGAATATACCGAGTTCTACAAACACATCGCCCATGACTTCACCGATCCGCTGACCTGGAGCCACAACCGTGTGGAAGGTAAGCAGGAATACACCAGCCTGCTGTATATCCCGTCTCAGGCACCATGGGATCTGTGGAACCGCGACCATAAACATGGGCTGAAACTGTACGTGCAGCGCGTGTTTATCATGGACGACGCCGAGCAGTTCATGCCGAACTACCTGCGCTTTGTTCGCGGCCTGATCGATTCCAACGATCTGCCGCTGAACGTCTCTCGTGAAATCCTGCAGGACAGCGCGGTTACCCGCAGCCTGCGCGGCGCGCTGACCAAACGCGTGCTGCAAATGCTGGAAAAACTGGCGAAAGACGACGCGGAAAAATATCAGACCTTCTGGAAACAGTTCGGCCTGGTGCTGAAAGAAGGCCCGGCGGAAGACAGCGCCAACCAGGAAGCGATTGCGAAACTGCTGCGCTTCGCGTCTACGCACACGGACTCTTCAGAGCAGACCGTTTCGCTGGCAGACTACGTTTCCCGCATGAAAGAAGGGCAGGAAAAAATTTACTACATCACCGCTGACAGCTATGCGGCGGCGAAAAGCAGCCCGCACCTGGAACTGCTGCGTAAGAAAGGCATCGAAGTGCTGCTGCTTTCTGACCGCATCGATGAGTGGATGATGAACTACCTGACCGAGTTCGACGGTAAGCCGTTCCAGTCCGTTGCTAAAGCCGATGAGTCCATCGACAAACTGGCAGATGAAGTGGACGAAAGTGCCAAAGAAGCGGAAAAAGCGCTGACGCCGTTCGTTGAGCGTGTGAAAACCCTGCTGGGCGATCGCGTGAAAGAGGTACGTCTGACGCACCGTCTGACGGACACCCCGGCGATTGTCACTACCGACGCGGACGAAATGAGCACCCAGATGGCGAAACTGTTTGCCGCAGCGGGCCAGGCCGTGCCGGATGTGAAGTACATCTTTGAACTGAACCCGGACCACGTGCTGGTGAAACGCACGGCGGACACCCAGGATGAAGCCCAGTTTAAAGAGTGGGTTGAGCTGCTGCTCGATCAGGCGTTGTTCGCTGAGCGCGGAACGCTGGAAGACCCGAACCAGTTTATCCGCCGTATGAACCAGCTGCTGGTGTCCTGATAGCGGCATTGTAATGCCGGATGGCGCTGACGCTTATCCGGCCTACGGTTGAATCTGCTTTTGTAGGCCGGATAAGGTGCTTGCACCGCCATCCGGCTTTTTTTCGCCCACCTTCCCGCCATTAACCGTTTCAGCGCCGCCCCGCTTCCTTGAGCCAATGGCGCGTTGGTGGTATCGTTTAGCGCTTTTGAAAAATTTAGACAACCTTTGAGGGGATTTTCGCAATGCGTATCATTCTGCTTGGCGCTCCGGGCGCGGGTAAAGGAACTCAGGCTCAGTTCATCATGGAGAAGTACGGTATTCCGCAAATCTCCACCGGCGATATGCTGCGTGCCGCCGTGAAATCCGGTTCTGAACTGGGTAAACAAGCCAAAGACATCATGGATGCTGGCAAGCTGGTTACCGACGAACTGGTTATCGCGCTGGTTAAAGAACGCATCTCCCAGGAAGATTGCCGTAACGGTTTCCTGCTGGACGGCTTCCCGCGTACTATTCCGCAGGCAGACGCCATGAAAGAAGCGGGTATCAACGTGGATTACGTTCTGGAATTCGATGTTCCGGACGAGCTGATTGTTGACCGTATCGTTGGCCGTCGCGTTCACGCGGCATCTGGCCGTGTTTACCACATCAAATTCAATCCGCCGAAAGTGGAAGGTAAAGATGATGTGACCGGCGAAGATCTGACCACCCGTAAAGACGATCAGGAAGAAACCGTGCGTAAACGTCTGGTGGAATACCATCAGATGACTGCGCCGCTGATCGGCTACTACTCTAAAGAAGCGCAGGCGGGTAACACCAAATACGCGAAAGTAGACGGCACTAAAGCCGTTGCAGACGTACGCGCTGAGCTGGAAAAAATCCTCGGCTAATGCCGCTTTGCCGGATGGCGGTGCACACATTTTATCCGGCCTACATTTTTTTGTAGGCCTGATAAGCGCAGCGCCATCAGGCAACTTCATCCGCGCTTTCCCGTAGGCCGGATAAGCGCAGCGCCATCCGGCAAAACTATCCGCACCACCTCTTACAGCAATTAGTTTTTCTTCCCCGCTTTTCCGCTACAATTATCAACGATTTGAATCAATGAGAGGCGGTAATGCGTTATAAAAAGACAGGAATTCTGCTGGTAAACCTCGGTACACCCGATGCGCCAACCGCCGACGCGGTTAAACGCTATCTTCGGCAGTTCCTCAGCGACCGACGCGTTGTCGACACCTCCCGCCTGTTATGGTGGCCGCTGTTACGCGGTGTGATCCTGCCTATCCGCTCGCCGCGCGTGGCGAAACTCTATCAATCCGTGTGGATGGAAGAGGGCTCGCCGCTGATGGTATACAGCCGCAGACAGCAAAAGGCGCTGGCGGAACGTCTGCCAGACATGCCCGTTGCGCTGGGTATGAGCTATGGCACGCCGTCGCTGGAAAGCGCCGTTAATGATTTACTGGCGCAGGATGTTGACCACATCGTGGTACTGCCGCTGTATCCGCAATACTCCTGCTCGACGGTTGCCGCCGTGTGGGATGAACTGGCGCGTATTTTGGGTAAAACCCGCGCTATTCCGGGCATCACGTTTATTCGCGATTACGCAACCGACCAAGACTACATTAAGGCGCTGGCGGGCACGGTGAAGGCCTCCTTTGCCCGCCATGGTGAACCGGACTTACTGCTGCTCTCTTATCACGGTATTCCGCAGCGTTACGCCAATGAAGGTGATGATTACCCGCAGCGCTGCCGCGATACCACGCGGGCGCTGGTTTCCGCGCTGGAAATCGATCCGGATAAAGTGATGATGACTTTCCAGTCGCGCTTTGGCCGTGAACCGTGGCTGACGCCGTACACGGATGAAACGCTGAAAATGCTGGGTGAGAAGGGCGTGAAACACATTCAGGTGATGTGCCCAGGCTTCTCCGCCGATTGCCTGGAGACGCTGGAAGAAATTGCGGTACAGAACCGCGAGGTATTCCTTGAAGCCGGCGGGGTGAAATATGAATATATTCCGGCGCTGAACGACACGCCGGAACATATCGATATGATGCAGGCGCTGGTGACGCCACACTGCTAGCGAGAATGCAGCTGTTCGACAAAGAAAGCCGCGCCGTCCCGCAGCGCCTGGTCGGCGGTTTTCATCATCCGTGAGTAGTGTAAAAACGCGTGCAGCACGCCGGGATACATCACATAACGGCTGGTCTGCTGGTGCGCCTGCAGCGTTTGGTGCAGTAGGCGGCTGTCGTCAATCAGCGGATCGTATTCCGCGCTGGCGATAAAGCAGGGCGGCACGTCACGGGTGAGATCGTTATTGAACAGGCAGTACCACGGCGATTCTTTGTCCTGTTCATTACGCAGATAGGCGCGTTCGTAGCTTTCCAGATCCTCACGCGTTAACCCGTCCCAGCTTCCGCCCATCAACCGGCGGCTGACGGAATCCTGCAAACCATACAGCCCGTACCAGAGCAGCGTACCGGCGACGTTCCCGCAGTTTATCTTGTGATCGCGCAGCCACAGCGCGCTGGCAAGCGCCAGCATCGCGCCTGCGGAATCCCCCGCAAAGCCAATTTGCGTCATATTGATATGATGGGCGGTATCGCGGCGCTGAAAGAACTGACAAACGGCGACGGTTTCTTCAATCGCCTGCGGATAGCAGGCCTCCGGCGAGAGGGTGTAATCAATGCCAATCACCGTGCAGCCGCTGTACTTTGCCAGCAGCCGCATAATGCGGTCGTGCGTGTTCAGATTCCCGAGAATAAAGCCGCCGCCGTGCAGATAAAACAGCGTCGCCGGGCTTTCCGGCTGCGGTGAGTAAATCCGCGTTGCCACGGTGCCGTATGGCGTGGGCACGATGCACTCGACGGTGGCCATCCCCGGCGCGCCTTCGTTCCAGAACTGTCGCTCGCGCGTGTAGTAATCGCGCTGAATTTCAAGCGTTGCATCGGCGGGCCAGGGCGGTAGGTCGGGCCGCTCAAATTGCATGACCTGCTGCATTTCTGCCGAGATTTTCTCCAGTACGGGGATTTTGTTTTCCGCTTTCATCACGCGCTCCTTAGTATCCTCGCGCTATTGTAAAGCTCCCGATGCGGGAAACTGCGATCCCGCTGACCGATATTGAACGCTGACCTGCACGACGTTCGTCGCATGCGGCTGGTGGAATGTGCTACCATTTCCCGCTCGGCTATCCACCAGTAAACAGAATCATGAAATTTCCCGGTAAACGTAAATCAAAACACTATTTTCCCGTTAACGCCCGCGATCCGCTGTTAAAACAAATTCAGCCGGAAAGCGAAAATGGCGTCTCCTGGGTGGTCGGTATCGACCAGACCCTGGTGGATATTGAAGCCAAAGTCGATGATGCGTTTATTGAACGCTATGGCCTGAGCGCCGGGCATTCGCTGGTGATTGAAGATGATGTCGCGGAAGCGCTGTATCAGGAGCTGGTGCAGAATAACCTCATCACCCATCAGTTTGCCGGGGGAACCATCGGTAACACCATGCACAACTATTCGGTGCTGGCGGACGATCGCTCGGTGCTGCTCGGCGTGATGTGCCGTAATGTGGAAATTGGCGGCTACGCGTACCGTTATCTGTGTAATACCTCCAGCCGTACCGATCTCAACTATTTACAGGGCGTTGATGGCCCGATTGGTCGCTGCTTTACGCTGATTAGCGAATCCGGCGAGCGTACCTTTGCGATTAGCCCAGGCCACATGAACCAGCTGCGCCCGGAAAGCATTCCGGAAGCCGTGATCGCGGGCGCCTCTGCGCTGGTGCTGACCTCTTATCTGGTGCGCTGCAAGCCCGGTGAGCCGATGAAAGACGCCACCATGCAGGCGATTGCCTACGCGAAGAAATATAACGTTCCGGTCGTCCTGACGCTCGGCACTAAGTATGTGATTGCCGATAACCCGCAGTGGTGGCAGGCATTTCTCAAAGAGCATGTCTCAATTTTGGCAATGAATGAAGAAGAGGGGCTAGCGCTGACCGGGCTGGACGACCCGCTGCTGGCGTCCGATAAAGCGCTGGACTGGGTGGATCTGGTGCTCTGTACCGCCGGGCCGGTGGGGCTTTACATGGCGGGCTTTACCGAGAACGATGCAAAACGGAAAACCCAGCATCCGCTGCTGCCGGGGGCTATTGCTGAATTCAACCAGTATGAATTCAGCCGCGCGGTGCGTTTTAAAGATTGTCAGGACCCGTTACGTGTTTACTCGCACATCGCGCCCTACATGGGCGGCCCGGAAAAAATAATGAATACCAACGGCGCGGGAGATGGCGCGCTGGCGGCGCTGCTGCACGATATCACCGCCAATAATTACCATCGTACTAACGTGCCGAATTCCAGCAAACACCAGCATCACTGGCTGACCTACTCGTCGTTGGCGCAGGTGTGTAAATATGCCAACCGGGTGAGTTATCAGGTGCTTAACCAGCATTCACCGCGCCTGACGCGCGGCCTGCCGGAAAGGGAAGATAGCCTCGAAGAGGCGTACTGGGAAAGGTAACGTAATGTTTTGCCCGGTGGCGCTTTGCTTACCGGGCCTGGAACGCTTTTGTGAATGAGTAGGCCGGACAAGGCGTAGCCGCCATCCGGCACTCCGGTTTTAGCCTGTCACCGCCTCTTCAAGCGGCGGTTTTTCTAACAAGCCCAGCATAGTTTTCGCAATCTCACGTTCGCCCATCACCACCTGATTGGCACCGCGTTCGCTGATATATGCCACTTCATCGTCATAATGCGCGCGGGCGATAATCTCAATGCCAGGGCATTTTTCGCGTGCGGTGGCGACAATCTCTCCGGCTTCGTAGCCGTTTGGAATGGTCAGCAGCAGCCAGCGTGCGCAATCCAGATGCGCCAGGTTCATGATTTCCTCGTTTGCGGCGTTGCCCAGCACTGCGCGAATTCCGCGCTCGCGCAGTTCATCGACGCGTGTACGTGAGGTTTCAATGACCACCAGCGGAATGCCCTGCGCCATTAGCTTCTCGCCGAGCAAGCTGCCGACGCGACCGTAGCCGACCAGCAGCGCATGATTACAGATATCCACCGGGATCTGTTTCTCGTCCTCAATCGCTTCTTCGAGCGTTTGCTCCTCCAGCGTCTCGGTTTTCTCGAGATATTTTTCCAGCAGGGTAAACAGAATTGGGTTGAGCATAATCGACAGGATTGCCCCTGCCAGCACCAGGTTCTGCCCGGCCTGTGGCAGGAGATCCAGCGCCATGCCGAGCCCCGCCAGAATAAAGGCGAATTCACCAATCTGCGCCAGGCTGGTGGCGATGGTCAGCGCGGTACGCTGCGAGTGACCAAACAGGCGTACCAGGAAGAATGCCGCGAGTGATTTACCAAAGACGATAATCGCCAGCGTGCCGAGTACCGCCAGCGGCTGCTCAATCAGAATCATTGGGTCAAACAGCATGCCGACGGAAACGAAGAACAGCACGGCGAACGCGTCGCGCAGCGGCAGAGTATCGTGGGCCGCGCGGTGGCTCAGTTCAGACTCGTTCAGCACCATCCCGGCGAAGAACGCGCCCAACGCAAAGGAGACATCAAACAGCTCAACCGCACCGAAGGCGATACCGAGCGCTAATGCGAGCACTGAAAGGGTAAACAGCTCGCGTGAGCCGGTGGCGGCGCTACGGGAGAGGATCCACGGCACCAAACGGCGGCCAACCAGCATCATAATGGCGATAAAGGCGATAACCTTACCGATGGTAATCGACATATCCACCGCCAGCGAAGCCAGCCCGACGTCGCCTTTTTCCATCATGCCTGCGACGGCTGGCAGCAGAACCAGCGTTAACACCATCACCAGGTCTTCGACAATTAACCAGCCGATGGCAATCTGCCCCCGCTGACTATCAATGAGTTGCCGTTCTTCCAGCGCGCGCAGCAGCACCACGGTACTGGCGGTGGAAAGACAGAGGCCGAACACGATACCGGTCATCAACGACCAGCCGAGCAATGACGAAAGCGCCATACCCAGCAGCGTCGCCACCGCTATCTGCAAGATTGCACCGGGAATGGCGATGGCTTTTACCGCCATCAGGTCTTTCAGTGAGAAGTGCAGCCCGACGCCAAACATCAGCAGAATCACGCCCAGTTCTGCCAGTTCAGGTGCCAGTTGCGTATCGGCGACAAAACCAGGCGTGAATGGCCCGGCCAGAACGCCTGCTAATAAATAACCGACTAAAGGAGATATGCGTAATTTGTTGGCAATCATGCCAAGGAAAAATGCGAGAACAAGACCACCAACAATGGTGGTGATAAGCGGTGTGGCGTGATGCATTCCGTCTCCTTTCGTGGTGGTGCGTTGTTCCATTTTTGGCTCGGATGCGTGACATCATCCGGAAAACCAAAAAACCTTGTAATAGTTTATGACAAAATGGGTCATCATGTTTATGAATAAATGTTGAATTTTAATAAAAAAAGGAATTAATGATCGGAATAACCCCAAAAGTGGGATTGGCTCAGGATTAGCAGGGGAAATGCCGCAGTGGCTGGGGAAGTACGCAGCCAAAGTTTGCCTTTGGCTGCGTGAAAATTACTGTTTTTGTCGGTTATCAGGCAGGAATATGGTCAACATCCCCAGAAGCGGCAGGAAAGCACAGATTTTATAGACCAGTTCGATGCTGGTATGGTCAGCAACCAGCCCCAGTACCGCAGCACCTAAGCCGCCCATGCCGAAGGCGAAACCAAAGAATAAACCGGAAACCATGCCAATTCGACCGGGTAACAGCTCCTGAGCGTACACCAGAATCGCCGAAAATGCGGATGCGAGGATAAATCCAATGATCACCGTTAAAATACCGGTCCATTCAAGCGATGCATAGGGTAAAACAAGGGTAAATGGCGCAACGCCGAGGATAGAGCCCCAAATAACATATTTACGCCCAATCTTATCGCCCACAGGCCCGCCAATCACGGTTCCCGCCGCGACCGCAAACAGGAACGCAAAGAGGTGGATCTGCGCATTTTGGATGGATAAGCCAAACTTATGCATCAAATAAAAGGTGTAATAGCTACTGATGCTCGCCATATAGAAGTATTTTGAAAAAATGAGCATAAGAAGTACGCAAACGGCCAGAATTACCTTGTTGCGCGGCAGCGGATTAATCATCGCGGCTTTAGGTTTGCCTTTATTAATGCGGTGCTGTGCAGCATACCAGCGGCTGATTTGCGCCAGCACAACAATCGCCAGCAACGCGGCCAGCACGAACCAGGCGACGTTGCCTTTGCCGTACGGCGCGATAATCACCGCCGCCAGCAGCGGCCCTAACGAACTACCAAAGTTACCGCCCACCTGGAAAATTGACTGCGCCAGGCCATGACGCCCACCGGAGGCCATACGCGCCACGCGCGAGGATTCCGGATGGAAAACCGACGAACCGGTCCCGACCAGCGCGGCGGCCAGCAAAACGGTATAGAAACTGCCCGCCAGCGCCAGCAGAATCAGGCCGCTTAGGGTAAAGCACATACCAATAGGGAGCGACCACGGCATCGGGCGCTTATCGGTGACATAGCCCACCACCGGCTGAAGCAGTGAAGAGGCGAGCTGGAAGGTGAGGGTAATCATCCCTATCTGCACGAAACTGAGCGAGAACTCAGCCTGGAGCAGTGGGTAGATAGCCAGAATTAACGACTGAATCATATCGTTAAGCAGGTGAGAGAGGCTGATGGCCCCGAGAATTTTAAACGACGTGCGTGCCTGTTGCTGGGGCGCAGAGGAGCCGGACAGCCCAGGGCTGGTTTCACTGATTGCCATAGATTCCACTTATATTTGATGGTGCGATGTTGGAGATAATCGATGTTGTAATAGTTATCAGCCTAAGATACCTGTCTGCGGCGTATGAAGGAAGTCTCATTTCTAAAATGAAATTCGACTATTCTTTCAGAGCGTTGTAATTTCGGCACTTGTCATTCAATCAGGGAGTGGATCATGAAATTTGTTCGACGGGGCATAGCGTTGGCGATGCTGGCCGCGCTGTCTTTGGTAAGCACGGGTGTTCAGGCCTGGGAAAAAGATAAAACCTATAAAATCACTATATTACATACTAACGATCATCACGGTCACTTCTGGCGCAGTGAGTATGGAGAGTACGGTTTAGCGGCGCAAAAAACGCTGGTGGATGGCATTCGCAAAGAGGTTGCAGCGGAAGGTGGCAGCGTGTTGCTACTCTCTGGCGGCGATATTAATACCGGCGTGCCGGAGTCCGATTTACAGGATGCGGAACCCGATTTTCGCGGCATGAATCTGGTGGGTTATGACGCGATGGCGGTGGGTAACCACGAATTCGATAACCCAATGAGCGTGCTGCGCCAGCAGGAAAAGTGGGCAAAATTCCCGTTCCTGTCGGCCAACATTTATCAGAAAAGCACCGGCGAGCGCCTGTTTAAACCGTGGGCGATCTTTAAGCGCCAGGATCTCAAAATTGCTGTGCTTGGCCTGACGACCGACGATACGGCGAAGATTGGGAATCCCGAGTTCTTCACCGATATTGAGTTCCGTAAACCTGCGGAAGAGGCGAAGCTGGTCATTCAGGAGCTTCAGCAAAACGAGAAGCCAGACTTTATCATCGCCGCCACGCACATGGGTCATTATGATAACGGCGAGCACGGTTCTAACGCACCGGGTGACGTCGAGATGGCGCGCAGCTTGCCTGCCGGGGCGCTGGCGATGATTGTGGGTGGTCACTCACAGGATCCGGTTTGCATGGCGTCGGAGAATAAAAAGCAGGTCGATTATGTGCCGGGCACGCCCTGTGCGCCGGATAAACAGAACGGCATCTGGATTGTGCAGGCCCATGAGTGGGGGAAATACGTTGGGCGCGCAGATTTTGAGTTCCGCAACGGCGAACTCAAGCTGGTGCATTATCAGCTGATCCCGGTGAACCTGAAGAAGAAAGTGACTTACGATAACGGGCAAAGTGAGCGCGTACTCTACACGCCGCAAATCCCGGAAAGCGCGCAGATGCTCTCGCTGCTGAGCCCGTTCCAGAATAAAGGCAAAGCACAGCTCGGCGTTAAAATTGGCACGGTAAATGGTCATCTGGAAGGCGACCGTAGCAAAGTGCGCTTCGTGCAGACCAACCTGGCGCGTGTGATCCTCGCGGCGCAAATGGCACGGACGGGTGCTGATTTCGCGGTAATGAGCGGTGGCGGCATTCGTGATTCTATTGAAGCGGGGGATATCACCTATAAAAGCGTGCTGAAAGTTCAGCCGTTTGGCAACGTGGTGGTCTATGCCGACATGACCGGTAAAGAGGTGACGGATTATCTCACCGCCGTGGCGCAGAAAAAACCGGATTCCGGCGCCTACACGCAGTTTGCCAACGTCAGTTTTGTGGCAAAAGACGGCAAGCTGACGGACCTTAAAATCAAAGGCGAACCGATTGACCCGGCGAAAAACTATCGCCTGGCGACCCTCAGCTTTAACGCCAGCGGCGGGGATGGTTATCCGCAGATTGATAAATTACCGGGCTATGTGAACACCGGGTTTATTGATGCAGAAGTGCTTAAGCAGTTTATCGAACAGAACTCACCGATAGATGTGAATGCTTACGAACCGAAAGGGGAAGTGAGCTGGGAATAAGGGCTTTACTTTACCCCTCACCCTAACCCTCTCCCGCAGGGAGAGGGGACGGATTGTGCCCAATGCAAATACGAACTCGGTTTTCTCCCTCTCCCTGCGGGAGTGTACGGTCCGGGGACATGGTAGACAGGTGTTCGGGGACATGGTGAACACTTTTTAACATCCTTTACCCATGGAGATCGACCTTTTCTTCAGGTCGATCTCCCCCACTTTTGTACTGTACCACCACACTTCATAGCAGCCATCCTCCTGCGTCTCCTTCAGCCCGACCCGCTCTCCCCTGAACGCGTTGCCTGCCTTCAGACTGATACCTTTTATGCTCAGCTTCCCGCTGATATCGACCTTCCTCACCATCACCCCTTCATCATATTCCGGTGGCGTAATGCTGTCGCTGTACTGCCTTGCAGACGGCTGATACCGCGAGGCCGGAACGGCCATACCCAGTGCTTCATGGGGCCGTTCAAGGTTATACACAGTACGCCAGTGGTCGAAAGCACGCTGTAACTCACCGCTGTCTGTGAACCACTTACCCTGCAGTACTTCCGCCTTCAGGCTGCGGTGAAAACGTTCCAGCTTGCCCTGTGTCTGCGGATGGTATGGCCGGGAATGGCCCACCCGGATACCCTGGCGCATCAGCCACAGCTCAAGTGCCGTCCAGGTGCCGGTGGTGTCGCCCCACGGTGAGCCGTTGTCCATCGTCATCCGGTCTGGCAGCCCGTAGCGTTCAAACACGCTGACCAGTTGCTGCTGCACGGTCTCACGGCGTTCATCGGTGCAGGGGGCCAGACACAGGGAGAAACGGGAGTGGTCGTCCAGCAGGGTGAGCGGATGGCAGCGGCCCCCGCCGAAGGGAAAGTGGCCCTTAAAATCCATCTGCCAGAGCCGGTTCGGCGCGTCATGTTCGAACCGTCCTGTGGCCGGAATGCCTGGCGCCGTACCCGGCAGCAGACCGTGACGGGCCATCAGGTTATGGACGGTGCTGAAGGCGGGCATAAGGTGTCCCTGGTCTTCGAGCCAGCGTTTTATCTTGCGTGCGCCCCAGCGCTCATGACGGGCATGGGCGATGCGCAGCAGGTCAGTGATATCATCCGGAGAACGGTTGGGAGAGTGATGAGGTATACGGGGACGGTCCAGAAGACCGGATGCGCCTTCCTCAGCCCAGCGACGAAGCCACTTGTAACCGGTGGCGGGAGAAATGCCGTAGTGACGGCAGAGGGAACGGATGTTCGCCCCATCTTGTGAGGCGAACAGAACAAACTCGGAACGTAATGACATGGTATCTCTCGCATCCCAGGGCATAAGCGACTCCATAAACGGGTTCTTATGCCTTAGTTGTAAGTGTCTACCATGTCCCCGAACAAGTGTT
>CAJYVI010000103.1 GCA_913778145.1 uncultured Pseudocitrobacter sp. | reverse complement strand
GGTGCGAGCCGCCGCCTGCGCGCAGCTAACAAGTTCCCGGCTATCATCTATGGTGGCGAAGCTGCTCCGGTTGCAATCGAACTGGATCACGACAAACTGTGGAACATGCAGGACAAAGCTGAGTTTTACGCAGAAGTTGTTACCATCGTAATCGATGGCAAAGAAGAAAAAGTGAAAGTTCAGGCTGTACAGCGTCACGCTTACAAACCGAAACTGTCTCACATCGACTTCGTTCGCGCGTAATCGCTGACAAGTTGTGAAGAAGCCCCGCATTGCGGGGCTTTTTTGTGCGCGCCGTTTATTTACCACCCACGCGACGCTGAAGCTGATCGCGCAGGTTCGGCGGCGTGCCTTTAATGGTCAGCGTATCCGTTGCCGGATCCCAGAAAATACGCTCGCCCAGCAGCATGGAGTCGAAGTTAATCGTCAACCCGCCGCCGCTTCCGGCAAACTTCGTTAGCTGACGTAAAGTGCTCCGGTCCGCCGGGAAGCTCTCTTCCAGCTCATACCCTTTTTCAGCCGTAAATTCGCTAAAGCTTACTTCGCTGACGCCGGAAATTTCTTTGGAGAGTGATTCCAGTTCAATCTCCTCGCCCGCCTGCAACTGCTCGTTGCAGTAGTCGTAAACCTGCTTACGCACGGTCTGACGCTCGTTTTTATCGAGCTGTGCTTCGGCGGAGAAATCGTCCAGCGCCTGTAACAGGCCACGGTTTTGCACTTTGGCGTTCAACCCTTCGCTGGCACCGAGGAAATCCATGAAGAAATCCGCGACTTTACGCCCTACTCGCCCTTTCAGGAACGTCAGGTAACGGGTCGATTCCGGGTTAGTCTCCCACTCGGTTAAATCGATACGCGCCACGATATCCGCATGATTGATATCGAGATAATGTGTAGAGCTGATATCCAGCTGTTCGTTTACGCGCATGCTGCTGAGGTTATTCAATACCGCCACCAGCAGGTATTCCACCGCCAGATAACGATAATGACAAAACAGCACAATGCCACCATCCGCAAACGGATATTTTGCCAGTTCATCGCGCAGACGGCCGGTCGCCGCCCGGCTGAAAGCCAGAAAATCTTCTTCGCCCTGACGCTGCAGACGCAACGCCTGCGCCAGCTCGCTTTCTTCATTAAACAGCCCATAGGCCTTATTTTTAGCGCTGTAGACCCGATGCAGTTCCGCCATCATTTCTTCGACGGGCGCAGTGGGTTCCAGCAGCGAATCACGCAGTACCAGTTCAAGCGTCTGCTCATCGCGTTTGATAAGCTGGTGCAGCGCAATCTGGTCGATATCCAGACTCATGTTAAACTCTCCTTTTAGATCGGGTGTATTCAACCACCCCTTAGGCTGCTGTGCAACTTGCTCTTTCTTCCGATGCGCTATCCTTTCATCCATGAGGAAAGGATGACGTTTAAGGCGAAAAAATGCGGAAAAAATGCTGGTGCTACGGTAATATATTGCCCTTCCATATATAGACAGATTTGATTTATGCCACAACAATCCCGCTACAGTGATGAACACGTTGAACAACTGCTCAGTGAACTGGTCAACGTACTGGAACAACACAAGACTCCAACAGACCTCTCTTTGATGGTTCTGGGGAACATGGTGACGAACCTGATTAACAGCAGCGTCGCCCCGGCTCAGCGCCAGGCTATCGCCCGCTCGTTTGCTCAGGCGTTACAGTCTTCGATTAACGACGACCCGGCGCACTAAGGGATACACACAACAGTTTATGGTGACTCATCGTCAGCCCTACCGAGAAAAAGTCTCCCAGATGGTTAGCTGGGGGCACTGGTTTGCTATGTTCAACATGTTGTTGGCCATGGTGCTCGGCAGCCGCTATCTTTTTGTTGCCGACTGGCCGACAACGCTTACCGGTCGCGTCTACTCGTACCTGAGCCTTGTCGGGCATTTCAGCTTTCTGGTGTTCGCCGTCTATCTGCTGATTCTCTTTCCGCTGACGTTTATCGTCGGCTCGCAGCGGTTAATGCGGTTCCTGTCCGCGATTCTGGCGACCGCCGGAATGACGCTGCTGCTTATCGATACCGAAGTCTTCACCCGCTTCCACCTGCACCTTAACCCAGTGGTGTGGGAGCTGGTTATCAACCCGGACCAAAACGAAATGGCCCGCGACTGGCAGCTGATGTTTATCAGCGTGCCGGTGATATTACTTATCGAAATGCTGTTCGCCACCTGGAGCTGGCAAAAATTGCGCAGTCTGATGCGCCGACGCCGCTATTTCCGCCCCGTCGCCTGGCTCTTTTTTGTGTCGTTTATCGCCTCACACGTGATGTACATCTGGGCGGATGCCAACTTTTATCGCCCGATTACCATGCAGAAAGCGAATCTGCCGCTCTCTTATCCGATGACCGCGCGCCGCTTCCTGGAAAAACATGGCCTGCTGGATGCGCAGGATTACCAGCGTCGTCTGGTTGAGCAAGGCGATCCGGAAGCCGTATCGGTACAATACCCGCTGAGCGAACTGCGCTATCGCGATATGGGCGCTGGGCAAAACGTTCTGCTGATCACCGTCGATGGCCTGAACTACTCTCGCTTCGAAAAACAGATGCCTTCTCTGGCCCAGTTCGCCGGTGAAAACGTTAACTTTACCCAGCATATGAGCTCAGGTAACACAGCAGACAACGGTACCTTTGGCCTGTTCTATGGTATCTCCCCGGCGTATATGGATGGCGTGCTTTCCGCGCGTATCCCGGCGGCGCTGATCACTGCGCTTAACCAGCAGGGTTATCAGTTGGGCCTGTTCTCGTCTGATGGTTTCAGTAGCCCAGTTTACCGACAAGCCCTGCTGTCAGACTTCTCCCTGCCGCCGAGCAAATCGCAGAACGACGAGCAAACAGCGAACCAGTGGATTAACTGGCTGGGCCGCTACGCGCAGGAAGAAAACCGTTGGTTCTCATGGGTTTCCTTTAACGGCACCAATCTCGATAATAGCCAGCAGCAAGGCTTCACCCGCCGTTACGCTGCGGCGGCTGCCGATGTGGATACGCAAATTAACCGTGTGCTGAGCGCCCTGCGCGACTCCGGCAAGCTGGATAGCACGGTGGTGATTATTACCGCCGGGCATGGCGTACCGCTGGGCGATGAACGTGAGCAGTTCGACTGGTCACGCGCGCGGCTACAGGTTCCGTTGGTCGTCCACTGGCCGGGCACCCCTGCACAGCGTATTAGTGCACTGACTGAGCATAAAGACGTGATGACCACCCTGATGCAACGTCTGCTGCACGTCAGCACGCCAGCCAATGAATACTCGCAGGGGCAGGACCTCTTTAGCGCCATGCGCCGCCACATCTGGGTGACTGCTGCAGATAACAATACGCTGGCCATTACGACGCCGCACTTCACCGTGGTCCTGGACCACAATGGCCATTACCAGACATGGAACAGCGACGGCGAGAAAGAGCGCGAGCAGAAACCGCAGTTAAGCCTGTTGCTGCAAGTGCTGACCGAGGAAAAACGATTCATCGCTAACTGATTGATTATTTATACATCAATCGCGCGTTCGCTGGCTTGCAATCAGCAACGAAAAGGGTACTATTGCCTCCACGAGTCGGCACGTAGCGCAGCCTGGTAGCGCACCGTCATGGGGTGTCGGGGGTCGGAGGTTCAAATCCTCTCGTGCCGACCAAAAAGATTTTCTGATACGTTTTTAAACGTTCAGTCCCCCCTTAAGTACCCGCATTCTCTCTGAGTTTGCGGGTTTTTTAATGCCTGTTTTTCACCTCTCTTCCCAAAATGTGCCCCCGCTCACCAACTCCGCCTAATGCATGGTTTGTCCTGTTATAGGCAGGATTTCCTCATCCCGCCTGCCAGAGTATCTAAAATCTCGATTCAGCCCCGGAATTCATTAAAGACGCCCTTCAGCGCCAGATGCTGCAACAGCATAATGGTTTTCCCGTCGACGATTTCACCGCGTGAAATCGCCGCCAGCGCCTGTTCAAACGGCCACTCCAGCACCTCAATGTCCTCGCCCTCTTCCGCCAGACCACCACCTTCACCAGTACGGTCGCGTTCGGTATATTCCGCGATGAAAAAATAGAGTTTCTCAGTGACCGAGCCGGGGCTCATATAGGCTTCAAAGACCTTTTCCAGGTGGCTCACTTTAAAGCCGGTTTCTTCTTCGGCCTCCGCCAGAATGCGCGCTTCCGGTGACGCTTTATCCAGCAGACCGGCTGCCGCCTCGATCAGCAAGCCAGAATGGCCGTTAACCGAAACCGGGAAGCGAAACTGACGAGTCAGCACCACGCTTTTTTTCTCGCGGTTATAGAGCAGGATAGTTGCGCCATTGCCCCGGTCATAAACCTCGCGGTTCTGCGTCTGCCAGCTACCGTCGCGGCGCTGTATGTCGAAGGTATATTTTTTCAGTACGTACCAGTTATCGGAAAGAAGCTGTTCCTGAACGTTGCGAAGGTGTGGCGTGTTATTGTGCATTTTTATTCCTCAGGTGAATGACAAAAACGATAATGTCATGCACAATCGTGCAACATCAAGAAAAAACGTGAAGAGAAATATTCATGCTCGCCAGCCAACGGAAAAAAATGATCCTCGAACTGCTTGCGCAACATAAGCAGGTTTTATCCAGCGAACTGAGCCAAAAGTTCATGATCTCAGAGGACTCTATCCGGCGTGATTTACGTGAACTGGCGGCTGAAGGTCTGCTGCAACGCGTTCACGGTGGTGCACTGCCCGCGTCAGCGGCGATAGCCCCCATCGAAACACGCAAAAACGTGCAAAACCGTTCAAAGCAAACCGTCGCCGCAAAAGCGGTAAAGCTGATTCAACCGGGCCAGGTGGTGATGATCGATGGCGGAACCACCGCACACGAACTGGTGGCACGGATACCGCAGGATATCGCGTTTACCGTCGTCACCCACAGCCCAGGCATTGCCGTCAGTCTGATTGATCATCCCCTGGTTGAGGTGATCGTCATCGGCGGGAGATTGTTTAAACACTCGGTTGTCACGGTGGGATCGGCGATGATCGATGCCATCAGTCATATCAATGCCGACCTGTTTTTTATGGGGATGACGGGTATTCACGCCAGCGCCGGATTCACCACGGGTGATTACGAAGAAGCCTGCGTAAAACGTGCGTTGTCGCAGCGCGCGGCAGAAACCGTGGTCATGGCCTCGGCTGAAAAGATGAATGCCGCTTCTGCTTTTGCCATCGGCCCGCTATCCCTTGCCAGCACGATCATTGTCGACGGCGAGCCGGATGCCGCGTTACGCGATGCCTGTGCAGAACAGCAGATTGAACTGCTTTGATAATGACAGAGATAAACTTCGTTTTCGGATTAATACGCAAAACAGTTAACTACTCTTAATGCAAAAATCAGTAAATGGCACTTAACATTCACGACAATGATGATAATCTTGCCGATGAACTACTGATAAAAAGGATTCACAGTGAAAAACACATTTACGCTCGCTGCTTTACTACTGACCGCTGTTTCGCTTTCTGCCACGGCGGCAGAGCAACCGCTGGAAAAAGTTGCGCCTTATCCGCAAGCGGAGAAAGGCATGAAGCGCCAGGTGATTCAGTTACCTGCGCAGCAGGATGAATCAGCGCTGAAAGTTGAGCTGATGATTGGTAAAACGCTGGAAGTCGACTGTAACCGTCACCGCCTGGGCGGCAAGCTGGAAAGCAAAACGCTGGAAGGTTGGGGTTACGACTACTACGTCTTTGATAAAGTTGGCGAGCCGGTTTCCACCATGATGGCCTGCCCGGACAAAACGAAGACCAAACAGTTCGTTGCGGCGTATCTCGGTGACGACGGCATGCTGCGTTATAACAGCAAACTGCCGATCGTGGTCTATACCCCGGATAACGTGGAAGTGAAATACCGCGTCTGGAAAGCCGAAGAAGAAGTCCATAACGCTGTAGAGCGTTAATAAAGTGCAAGAAGCCCCGATATTATCGGGCTTCATATTGATGACTACGTTCAAATGAGCACGGACAGTCCCCTCGCCCCTTTGGGGAGAGGGATAGGGTGAGGGGAACAGGCCAGCACTGGTGCGGATATTTACCCTCACCCCGGCCCTCTCCCTTGAAGGGCGAGGGGGAAAACCGCGCCCACATTAACGTGTGAGCCAGTTTTTCAGCAATCTCAAGCCCCGCATTCGGGGCTTTTTATCATTTACAGCGCAATATCCGCCATCTCATTCACCACCACCGGCTGCGTTTGTGTCTGCGGCTGCGGGGTAGGATCGGCATCACGAACCGGCACGTAGCTCAGTTCAAGCACTTCACTGGTATGCGCCAATGTCTCTTCAATCGCCTGCGGATGTTCGTTCAGGCGCGAGCCATACGTTGGCACTACCGCTTTGATTTTTGCCTGCCAGGCCGCAGTCTGCATTTTCTCATGGAACACTTTTTCCAGCAGTTGCAACATGATTGGCGCAGCGGTAGAGGCACCCGGCGACGCGCCGAGCAGCGCCGCGACGGTACCGTCATCGTCGCTCACCACTTCGGTCCCCAAACGCAGAACACCGCCTTTTTCCGCATCGCGTTTGATAATCTGCACGCGCTGCCCTGCCTGCCATAAACGCCAGTCGCCTTTCTGCGCCATCGGGTAGTATTCACGCAGCGCGGCGTGACGATCTTTGTCCTTCTGCAGCACCTGGCTGACGAGATATTTCACCAGATCGAAGTTATCCATGCCGACGTTGATCATCGGCATAATGTTCGATTTATTGATCGACGCCAGCAGATCCCACAGGGAACCGTTTTTCAGGAAACGCGTTGAGAACGTCGCGAATGGCCCAAAGAGGATAACGCGCTTACCGTCAATCACGCGGGTATCGATATGCGGAACCGACATCGGCGGCGCGCCGACATCCGCCTGACCATACACTTTTGCCAGATGATGATTCACCACGTCCGGGTTTTCGCATACCAGGAACTGGCCGCCAACCGGGAAGCCAGCATACTCTTTCGCCTGCGGAATTTTGGTCTGTTGCAGCAGTTTTAATGCCGCACCGCCCGCGCCGATAAAGATAAATTTGGCTTTAATCGTGCGTTTGGCGTGGCTGTTATTGGCATCGGATACGGTGATGGTCCAGCTCTTGTCTGCGTTCTGTCGGAAACGACGCACCACCGTATTAAGTTGCAGGTTGAAGTTTTTATGCGCCTGCAGCGAGGAAATGAGCTGGCGGGTAATCTCGCCGTAGTTCACATCAGTACCAGCTTCGGTGCGCGTCGCGGCAATTTTCTGCTGCGGGTCGCGCCCTTCCATCACCAATGGCGCCCACTCTTTAATCTGTTGATGATCTTCGGAGTAGCGCATACCGCGGAAGAGTGGGTTCTGCTGAAGCGCCCGGTAACGCGCGCGCAGGAAGTTAACGTTCGCCTCGCCCCAGACAAAACTCATGTGCGGGACGGTGTTAATAAAGGATTTCGGCTGCGTGAGGACGCCGCGTTTTACCTGATGCGCCCAGAACTGACGAGAAACCTGGAATGCTTCGTTGATGTCGATAGCTTTTTCGATGCTGACGGAACCGTCCGCTTTCTGCGGCGTGTAGTTCAGCTCCATCAGCGCGGAGTGGCCGGTGCCTGCGTTGTTCCAGCCGTTGGAACTCTCTTCCGCGACGCTTTCCATTTGCTCGACCATGGTGATCGACCAGTTCGGTTCCAGCTCTTGCAGCCAGGTACCCAGCGTAGCGCTCATAATACCACCACCGATCAACAAAACATCCGTCTCGTGTATAACGCGGGAGTTGGTTTTGGCCACAACAGAAGCAGTATCGGAACCCGCTTTCTGTGCATTGGGTACAGCTGTCTTTTTCTTCATTGTAGGGAGGCCTTACTTGAAATGCGATTTGTTACACGCAGGTAAAAACAATTCGTGGATATACGGTATCACCAGCAACAAAAAAATTAAATATTGTTTAAATTTTAAGTTGTGTTTTGAGACCTGTTATCAAAATGTTTAATAAATGTATACGCCGATTAAATTTTTGTATTGGCATTCTGTGACATAGAGCGGTAAACTGCTCCGTTTTGTGATAAATAGCACGAAAGTACGGCTTATAGAAAACCGGCTATCGATAACCAATGAAGATCCCATGTCAGACACCCCTTTTGCTCCTCTGGATGGCCGCATCCTTTCCGTGATGCGCTCGCCCAAACTTCTGCTTCGCGAAACGCTGGCTGGCGTCATTACCGCGCTGGCATTGATACCCGAAGTTATTTCCTTTTCGGTCATTGCCGGCGTCGACCCTAAGGTCAGTTTGATTGCCTCGGTCGTGCTGTGTCTGGCGATGTCATTTCTGGGTGGACGCCCGGCAATGGTGACTGCCGCTGCCGGTTCTGTGGCGCTGGTCATCGGGCCGATGGTGCATCAGCACGGCGTGGGTTACATTCTGCCCGCCGTGGTGATGGCTGGCGTGATTCAAATTCTGTTCGGCCTGTGCGGTATGGCGCGGTTGATGCGGTTTATTCCGCAGCCGGTGATGACCGGTTTTGTCAACGCGCTAGGCGTGCTGATTTTCTTCGCCCAGGTGCCGCATTTCTGGAGCCGTAATCCGCTGATTATCGCGCTCTTCGTCGCGACCCTGCTGATTGTGCTGTGGGCACCGCGGGTAATTAAAAGCGTGCCGTCACCGCTGATTGCCATCGTGCTGTTAACCGTATTCACCGTCACCAGCGGTCAGCTGCTGCCGACCGTTGGCGATGAAGGTTCGATGAGCGGCGGCCTGCCCGGCCTGACGCCGTTGCTGGTGCCGCTGAATCTCGACACCCTGAACATCATTTGGCCCTGCGCGCTCAGTATTGCCTTTGTCGGGTTAATGGAGTCGTTGCTGACAGCAAAGCTGGTCGATGATTTGACCGCAACGCCGTCAAACAAAGCCCGCGAAAGCACCGGCTTAGGCATCGCCAACATTCTGGCCGGTTTTTATGGCGGTATCGCGGGCTGCGCGATGATTGGTCAGACGATCGTTAACGTTGAGATGGGCAAAGGCCGCAGCCGCGTTTCAACGATCATGGCAGGCCTGGTGCTGCTGCTATTAGTGACGGCATTAAGCAACGTGATGGCAGACATTCCGATGTCGGTGCTGGCCGGTATTATGGTGATTGTGGCGGTCAAAACATTCAGTTGGCAAAGTATTCAGCCCGCAGCGCTGAAACGCGCCCCGTGGCCGGAAACCGTGGTGATGCTGGTAACGGTCGCGGCAACCGTCAGCACGGGCAACCTGGCGATTGGCGTGCTGGCGGGTGTGGTCAGCATGGCGCTGATCCCTGCCCGCCTGAAAGCAAAGTTTGCGGTTAAAGCAGAAAAATCGTCGCCAGCCCAAGGAAAATAAAGAAACCGCCAGTGTCGGTGATCGCGGTGATCATCACGCTGGAGCCTACCGCCGGGTCGCGGCCAAACTTCACCATGATCATCGGGATCAGCACGCCCATCAGCGCCGCGACCAGCAGGTTCAATATCATCGCCAGCGTCATCACCGCACCCAGGTGCGGGTCGCTGTAGAGCAGCCAGGTGACGCAGCCCATGATCCCGCCCCACACCAGGCCATTAATCAACGCCACACCCATTTCGCGCAGGATCAAAAACGAGAAATTGCCCGGCTGGATCTGCTGTAGCGCCAGCGCGCGCACGATCATCGTGATGGTCTGATTCCCGGTGTTACCGCCAATTCCGGCGACGATCGGCATCAATGACGCCAGCGCCACCAGCTGTGAAATGGTATGTTCGAAGCCATCGATAACGCGCGAAGCAATAAATGCGGTGCACAGGTTAATTGCCAGCCACGCCCAACGGGTTTTCACCGCTTTGGTTACTGGGGCAAAAACGTCTTCTTCCGCACTCAGGCCGCCCATGCGACGCAGATCGCTGTCCGTCTCTTCGTACACCACGTCAACGATCTCATCGATGGTCAAACGTCCCATCAATTTACCCTGCTGATCGATGACCGCGGCGCTGACCAGGTTGTCACGTTCGAAGGTACGCGCCACCTTTTCCGATTCTTCTTCCGGATGGAAAGCCACCGGCTCGGATTCCATCACCGCTTCAACGGTACTTTGCGCCGGGCTGAGCAAAATCGTGGTGAGTTCCAGTTCGCCAACCAGCGTCATATCCCGCCGCGTGACGAACAGTTTATCGGTGTTTTCCGGCATTTTTCCCAGTCGACGCAGGTAACGCTGCACGGTTGCCAGCGTCACTTCCGGGCGCACGGTAATGACTTCGAACTCCATGATCGAGCCGACGCGATCGTGGGCATAGTTCATCACCTGACGCACGCGGGCGCGCTCGGACGGTGGGAGCGTCGCCAGCAGGCGTCCGGTTAAGTCACGAGGCAGATGCTGAACCAGGTAAATCTGTTCGTCGATGTCCAGCGTTTGCAGTGCATCGAGCAACGCCCGGTCGCTCATATCGTCAATGAGGTCGTCCCAGACGTTCTCCGATGCTTCAAGCAACACTTTGCCGCGCTTGTCATCTTCTACCACGTTCCATAACGCGTGACGTTCATCGGAAGGCAATGCCTCCAGAACGTCCGCCAGATCCGGGCCGGGAAGATGCGCCACCAGCGCACTGACTTCCGCAAGATCGTCAATGAGAGCACGCTCATCATACTGCTCAGCAAGCGTCAATTTGCCCAGCAGAACAGAAGTAATGGCTTTATCAGTGGTTAATAGCCAGATAAGACGCGCACGCTCTTCATCACGCAGCTTCGCGCTGTTTTTCATTATTGCGGACATTGCCGGTCATCCTTTCGGTCATCTGAATGCCCGGCAGGTAGGCCGGGAGCATTAAGCATAGCGTGGAGTAATGTAAATAATAATAAACAGCATTTTAAAACCCATAAAAAAAGCGGCGAATGCCGCTTTTTTCATCAGGTTAGGCCGTTCGGGCGACCGCGTCGCGCGAGGCTGCGTCGCGCTCCTCGCCGGTCAGCTCGCTTAACTGCCCATTACGCATCTCCAGCAGGCGATCCGCATGGATGAAGTAGTGGTCATCATGGCTAATCGCGAAGACCGTTTTACCCATCTGTTGCATCAGCGGGAGCAATATTTGATAGAACTCACGGCGGAAGTGCGGATCCTGATCGGCGGCCCACTCATCCAGCATAATGATGTCTCGCTCTTCTGCTAATGCCAGGAGCAACGCCACGCGCTTCTTCTGCCCTTTTGAGAGTTTAAGGTCGAGAATTTTGCCGTTTTCCAGTTTAACCTTATGCCCCATTTTCAGCTGTTCCAGCCACTTATCCACCAGCGCCGGGTCGGCCTGTTTTCCTTCCGGCCCCAGCAACTGGTCAAACAGCCAGACGTCGGTGAAGACCGCAGAGAACAGCTTACGGTAATCTTCCGGTTTGTCCGCCGCCAGCGGTTTACCGTCCAGCAGAATTTGCCCTTTCACCGGTTGATAGAGCCCGGTAAGCAGCATCGCCAGCGTCGATTTACCGCTGCCGTTGCCGCCAATCAGGAACACCAGTTCACCGCGATGTAGCGTCAGGTTAATCGGGCCTACGGCGAAAGTATTGTCTTCATAATGAAACTCCACATCGCGCAGTTCGAGCGTTTGCCAGTTCGGATACGCTTTCGGCACCGGGAATTCCGCTTTGTAAGGCGCAAGCGAGAAGGTGTTGAGTTTTTTGAACGCCACCTGCGCGCTGAGCAACGTCGGCAGCGCGCCAACGGCCGATAACAGCGGCGTACGCAGGAACAGCAGCGTCAGCGAGTACGTCGCCGCCACGGCGGTATCCGCCCAACCCAAGCTGTTAGCCATCCAGAAGACCAGGCCGATCGCGCCCAGCATCATAATGTTCGACCAGTTCACCGCGCTCAGGTGGAAGGTATCCGCACGCACAATATGGTGACGGTAGTTTTTCGCGTCCGGAATATAGAGCTGATTAAAGACATACTCTGCGCGTTCCCGGTTGAGCGTGAGCTCTTTGCGCCCTTCCAGCACGGTCTGATAATCCTGATACAGCGCATCTTCCGTCTCGCGCAGAATCGCCATATGTTTGTAGACGCGCGCCACCAGCACAAAACCGCCCCAGATGGTCAGCGCCATCCACAATACAGTCACCAGCAGCATTTTGGTCGACAAAAATGCCAGGTAAGCGGCGGAGCCAAAGGTCAGGATAATTCCCTGCACCAGCTCCGGCAGACGGACGAAAGCGATGGTGATCGCCCGCACATCGCTGGTCAGGCCCGCCAGCAGCGCCGCGCTGCCGAGTTTTTCTATGCGCTCAACCTGGGTGTCCAGAATACGTTTAATGAATTCGCTGCGCAGACGGTAAACAAAGTGATGGCCGAGGGTAGTCAGCGCCAGCTGTGAGCCGAGCGTAACCGCCATCAGCAATAGCAGCAGCCCAAGAAATTCTGGCAGCACCGTCAGCGACATATCTACCGTGGTGATTAAACGCAGGTTAATGAAGGCAATCAGCCCAATCCCCAACGCCGCGCTTAGCAAACTCAGCGCCATAACGGCAATAAATGGCCAGCGGTACTGGCGCCAGACAAGCAGGAGAAGTTCCATAAAACAGCAACCCGGAAATGAAAAACAGCGTGCAGTGTAAACTGCCGTACGAGTACATCAAGAATAATTCTTATTTTTATTCTTGATTACCCGCATGGCGAAACGTGAGGTTATAGCGCAGTGGGCCGACCTGCGGATGGTGACCCGGTTTGAGCGGCTGAATGCCGTGATAAAAGAGGCGCGATTCGCCGCCCCACACCACCACATCGCCATGTTCCAGCAACAGGCGCTGGAGCGGATCGTTACGCTTCAGGCCGCCAAACTGGAACACGGCGGGCAAGCCCAGCGAAACCGAAACAATCGGCGCGCTCAGGGTGGCTTCGTCTTTATCCTGATGCAGCGACAGTTTTGCGCCCGGAAGATAGCGGTTAATCAGGCAGGCGTCAGGCGAAAAATCGGCATAGCCTGCCAGCGTCGCTGCCTCCAGCGCCAGCCTGCGGAACACATCCGGCATGGGCGGCCAGGACTTGCCCGTCAACGGATCGCGCGGCGTGTAGCAGTAACCGCGCAGATCGGTGCTCCAGCCAAGCGGGCCGCAGTTGGTCATCGCCACCGACATGGTGTAGCCGCCGGGGGTCACCATCTGGCGAAACGGTGACATTGCGGCGACCTGTTCAATCGCTGCCAGTAGTTCACTGGCCTGGCTTAACGCCTGACGGCGAAGGATGATGGCGCCCGCCGCCAGCGGTTCCTGCCAGGGTGCTTCATCGGCAAAAAGATCGAGCATTATTTTTCTCCGGCATTTTTCTCATCCGCCAGCAGCGCCGCTTTTCGCCCCACGCCCCAACGATATCCCGACAGACTACCATCTTCACGCACCACGCGATGACAGGGAATGATAATCGCCAGTTTGTTTGCCGCACAGGCACCCGCCACCGCACGCACGGCTTTCGGGTTACCCATCGCCGTGGCGATTTGCTGATAGCTGCGCGTTTCACCCAGCGGAATCTCACGTAGCGCCTGCCAGACCTGCTGCTGAAAGGCGGTGCCGCGAATATCCAGCGGTAAACTCAGCGGCAACTGTTGATTATCCAGCCGCATCACCACCTCATGAATTTGCTGATGAAACGCCAGGCTGCCCTGCTGCGATTGCGCAGAGGGGAAAAGGTGCTGTAGCTCCGCGGTGAGCTGCGCATCGCTATCGCCCAGCAGCACGGCGCAAATACCGCGTGCGCTCAGCGCCACCAGGCAACGTCCGAACCGGCAACCTTCCAGCGCATAGTGGATAACCGCTTCTTCCCCGCCGCGCCGATACTGTTTTGCCGACATACCAAGCAGCCGATCGGCATGGCGATAGTAGCTGCTGCTATCCGGGAAACCAGCGTTGAGTACGGCATGGGTCACCGCTTCGCCTTCCGCCAGCGCGTCACGCAGGCGGCGGGCTCGCCATGCCTGCTGCCACGCTTTTGGCGTGATGCCGGTGACCGATTTAAACAGACGATGGAAATGGTAAGGACTGACAGCCACCGCCTCGGCCAGCGTCTCCAGGGTAACGGGCGCGTCCTGTTCGAGCATTCGGCAGGCTATGGCCACTTTATTCACCTTTTGCTGCTGGGGGTCGAGTGTATCCGGCTGGCAACGTTTGCAGGGGCGAAAACCCGCCTTTAGGGCCGCATCAGCATCGGGATAAAACTGCACATTCTGGCGCAGGGCATGACGCGCTTTGCAGGAGGGGCGGCAAAAAATACCGGTGGTGCGCACGGCAAAGACAAACTGCCCGTCAGCACCGGCGTCGCGATCAAGCACCGCCTGCCAGCGGCGCTCGTCAGTATGAAAAGTGTGAGATGTCATATCAGGCTCCTCCAGTAAGTGTATGACGACTTTGCCCTGGAGGAGACAGCAAAAAACCGGCAATCTTGCTTTTTAATTTTTACCGTTCACCAGAAACGCGTTGAACTGCGGCGACATCCAGGTGGTGAAGTTATCACCCTCTTTCATAATCATGTACACCGCCAGCCCCTGCTCGCGCACCACTTCTTTGGCTTTTTCCGGGCCGAGAACCATCAGGCCAGTATCCCAGGCATCGGCTTCCAGCGCCGTCGGCGCAATCACCGTTACGGAAACGAGTTTATGGGTAATGGGTCGGCCAGTTTGTGGGTCGATAACGTGAGAGATTCGCTGACCGTCCAGCTCATAATAGTTGCGATAGCTGCCGGACGTGCTGATCCCATGGCCGTTGATATCGACAATCGCCTGTACGGCATTTTCTTTATCGGTCGGTTTTTGAATCGCCACGCGCCACGGGCGACCTTCCGCATTCATGCCACGGCTCGACAGCGCCCCGCCAACGGAGACCAGGTAACGCGAGATCCCCTCCTGCCCCATCAGGCGTGCAAGATGATCCGCCGCATAGCCTTCGCCAACGGTTGAAAGATCAACATAGAGTTCCGGGAGATCTTTTTGCAGATACTGGCGGCCTGCGGTGTTAATCACCGTCAGATGCTGCAAGCCGGTTTTCGCTTTTGCCGCATCGATTTGTTCCTGCGTCGGCGTGTTGACCGGCTGTTTATCCGGCCCAAAGCCCCACAGATTGACCAGTGGGCCGATGGTAACGTCCATCGCGCCCTGGGTTTTTTGCCCGATGCGCAGGGATTCGGTGACGATATCCGCCATCGCTTCGGTTACCGGCCATGGTGCAGTGCTGGATGAGAGGTTGAAGCGCATCAGGGCGGAATCGTTTTTCCACGTCGAGAGTAGCTGGTCATCACCATCAAGCTGCGTCTGGATTTTTTCGCGCAATTCATCAGCGCGTTTTTTGTCGATATCCACCACGCTCACGCGCCAGAAGGTTCCCATGGTTTTACCTTCAAGTACCGTAGCCGTTTTTGTGGGCGGCGTGGGAGTACTGGCGTTATCGCAGCCAGCAAGTAATAACGCGGCGCTCACCAGCGCCGCACGTAAGATATTCATTTCCATTCGTGACTATTTCTCCTGCAATGCGCGCAAGAGTACACCAATTCGCTTAAACAAGGCATAAAAAAAGGAGCCTTTCGGCTCCTTTCATGTGGATTCTCAGTCGATTAGAACTGGTAAACCAGACCCAGAGCTACGACGTCATCGGTAGAGATGCCAGCGCGACGGGTGAATTCATTGTCATCCAGCAGGTTGATTTTGTAATCAACATAGGTAGACATGTTTTTGTTGAAGTAGTAGGTAGCACCAACATCAACATATTTCAGCAGATCCTGATCGCCGAAGTTGCGAACACCGTTGTTGATGTCTTTACCCTTGGACTGCAGGTAAGCAACAGACGGACGCAGGCCGAAATCGAACTGATACTGTGCAACAACTTCAAAGTTCTGCGCTTTCTCAGCAAAACCGCTAATAGCGTCATCGTTGCCGTTACCGCTGAAGCGAGTTGCATTGTATGCCTGAGTATACTGTGCAGCCAGGTAGATGTTGTTCGCATCATATTTCAGACCGCCAGTGTAGGTAGTCGCTTTGTCGCCGCTACCATACTGAAGGTTGTTCTGATCATCAGTACGTTTAGAGCTCGCAACTGCCGCACCAACGCTGAAGCCTTCGCCGATGTCATAAGACAGGGAGCCGCCGAAGCCGTCACCGTTCTGTTTCAGAGCACCACGGCCGTTGTTGGTTGGGCCAGTGCCTTCACCGCTTACGCTACCGTTTTTACCCTGATACTGCAGAGCAAAGTTCAGGCCGTCAACCAGACCGAAGAAGTCAGAGTTACGGTAGGTTGCAACGCCGTTAGCACGCTGCTGCAGGAAGTTGTCGGAGCCGTAGGTGTCGCCGCCGAATTCCGGCAGAACGTCGGTCCAGGAAGTGACATCGTAAACTACGCCGTAGTTACGACCGTAGTCGAAAGAACCTGCATCACCGAAGCGCAGACCGGCAAATGCCAGACGAGTCCATGCCTGATCACCAGTAGATTCAGTGTTGTTCGCCTGAACGTTGTATTCCCACTGGCCGTAACCGGTCAGTTGGTCCTGGATCTGAGTTTCGCCTTTAACGCCGATACGCATATAGGTCTGGTCGCCATCAACGCTGTCGTCATCGGAGAAGTAGTGCAGACCGTCGATTTTACCGTACAGATCTAATTTGTTGCCGTCTTTGTTATAAATTTCAGCCGCATTTGCTGCGCCCGCTACCAGCAGTGCTGGTACCAGGAGGGACAGTACTTTAACTTTCATGTTAATAACCCTCTGTTATATGCCTTTTTATATGCCACTGCTTACTGGTCAACCCTCATTAACCAGTCGGCGAAACCATTGTGCTGCAAAATGCAGAATAATCCAACACCAAAATGATACTAAAACCTTAAAGGTGTTTCATTTATCCATATAGATGTTTCAAAATGTAAATTTAGCGGAACTTTTTTTCGCACAAATGGGTAAGAAAAATAGCACGGATAAACAAAGGCATTAAAAATAATACTTAAAAATCATATAATTAAAATTGGTTACAGGTATAGCACTGAATGGTAAAACAAAAGTTTCACCCGCAACTAAAATAGATATCGCTATCATCATTAACTTTATTTATTACCGTCATTCAGTTCTGAATGTCTGTTTACCCCTATTTCTACCGGATGCATCGCATCCGGTTTTTTTTACCTTTCTTTACGTAACTTTAATCCCGATATGCTAACCCTCGTTAATGATAACGTTCATTAATTAATCATCGGCAAAACACATAACAAATTGCTAACATAAATTTTACGCAATAATTTCTTGTTTATTCGTGCTGTTTTTACATAACGCAAACGTTATGTGGCCTCACTCTCACCTTTTATTCCCCGCATTTTTCCCCCTTTCAGGTGCGGAAAACCGCTGAAGTATGGCAATTGGCACAGTTCCCTTTATACTGCCTGCTGTACTCTCGCCTGTTACACAGAATTTGACGTGGGTTCGCCGCGCAAAACAGGTTAAGACGTTCCACGCTCACCTATGTCTGAGCATATTCTCATTCAGATGCCGTTATGATGGGTTACACACGCCAATGAGTCAGTCTGACAAGAAATCGTCCGGTAAATTTTCCCTGCTGCCGGGCAGCATCACCCGCTTCTTCCTGTTAATGATCATCGTGTTGCTGGTGACGATGGGGGTGATGATTCAGAGCGCGGTTAACGCGTGGCTGAAGGATAAAAGCTACCAGATAGTCGACATGACCCATGCCGTGCATAAGCGCATCGATACCTGGCGTTATGCGACCTGGCAGATTTACGACAACATTGCCGCTGCCCCCTCTACGGCGACCTCCAGCGAAGGATTACAGGAAACGCGTCTTAAGCAGGACGTCTACTATCTGGAAAAACCGCGACGCAAAACCGAGGCGCTGATTTTTGGCTCCCACGACAGCTCGACGCTGGAAATTACCCAGCGCATGTCCACTTATCTGGATACACTGTGGGGTGCGGAAACTATCCCATGGTCGATGTATTACCTGAACGGCCAGGACAACAGCCTGATTCTTATCTCTACGCTGCCGCTCAAAGATCTTTCTTCCGGTTTTAAAGAGTCGACGGTGGGAAACATCGTCGATTCGCGCCGTGCCGAGATGCTCCAGCAGGCAAACACGCTGGACGAGCGTGAAACCTTCTCTTCCCTGCGCCGTCTGGCGTGGCAAAACGGCCACTACTTCACCCTGCGCACCACCTTTAACCAGCCGGGCCATCTTGCCACGGTAGTCGCATTTGACCTGCCGATTAACGATCTGGTGCCGCCGGCGATGTCGCTCGACAGTTTCCGTCTTGAACAGGACCCGTCGCAAAACGCCCTGCGCAGCCAGGATAAAGAGCCCAGCGATAGCGTAACGATTAACTTTAATAGTTCACGTATTGAGATCTCGTCATCACTGAACTCAACCGGTATGCGTTTAGTGTGGCAGGTGCCATTTGGCACGCTGCTGCTGGATACCTTCCAGAACATCATGCTGCCGCTGCTGCTGAATATCGGCCTGCTGGCGCTGGCGCTGTTCGGTTACTCCACGTTCCGTCATCAGACGGGCCGCAAAAGCGCGGCTAGTGCGCCGGTGTCTGGCGCCAACAACGAGCTACGTTTATTACGCGCCATCAACGAAGAGATTGTGTCGCTGCTGCCGCTGGGGCTGCTGGTGCACGACCAGGAGTCGAATCGCACGTTAATCAGCAATAAAATTGCCGACCACCTGCTGCCGCATCTGAACCTGCAAAATATCACCAGCATGGCGGATCAGCATCAGGGCGTAATTCAGGCCACCATTAATAATGAACTGTACGAAATCCGCCAGTTCCGCAGCCAGGTCTCGCCACGGATGCAGATCTTTATTATTCGCGATCAGGACCGCGAAGTGCTGGTGAATAAAAAGCTCAAGCAGGCCCAGCGTCTGTATGAGAAAAACCAGCAGGGCCGCGCGGCCTTTATGCAAAATATCAGCGACACCTTAAAGCAGCCGATCAAAACGCTGGCCGCCGAGGCCGCCGCGATAGACACCAGTGAAAGCCAGAAGCTGGCGAACCATGCCGATCTGCTGGTCCGTCTGGTGGATGAAATTCAGCTCGCCAATATGCTGGAAAATGACAGCTGGAAAGGTGCATCCACGCTCTTTTCGATACAGGATTTGATCGATGAAGTAGTGCCTGAAGTCCTGCCTGCCATTAAACGTAAAGGTCTGCAATTGTTGATTAACAATCAGCTTCCGGCTAAAGAACAGCGCCACGGCGATCGCGATGCGCTGCGCCGAATTCTGTTGCTGCTGATTCAGTACGCAGTGACCACGACGCAGATTGGCAAAATTACGCTGGAAGTGAATGCTGATGAGTCCGCGGGCGAGCGCCTGACCTTCCGCATTCTGGATACCGGTAACGGCGTGTCGCATGGCGAAATCGACAATCTGCATTTCCCGTATCTGAACGACACCCAGTCCGACCGTTACGGCAAAGCGAACGCCCTCACCTTCTGGCTCTGCGACCAACTGGCGCGCAAGCTGGGCGGGCATCTGAATATTAAAGCGCGCGAATCGTTGGGCACACGCTATTCGCTGCATGTCAAAATGGCAGCGCGCGAAGAAGAAGGCGAGCAGGAAGAGCGCCTGCTGGATGACGTCGTCGCGATGGTCGATATCACATCCAACGAGATTCGTCACATCGTAACCCGTCAACTGGAAAGCTGGGGCGCGAGCTGCATCACGCCGGACGAAAGGGCAACGAGTCAAGAATTTGATATCTTTTTAACAGATAATCCGTCTAATCTTACTGCTTCGGGCTTGCTTTTAAGCGATGATGAAGCTGGGATACGCAAAATTGGCCCTGGCCAACTGCGTGTTAACTTTAATATCAGTAATGCTATGCAGGACGCAGTCCTTCAGCTTATTGAAGAGCAACTGGCACAGGAAGAGGTAACGGATTCACCTCTTGGCGGCGATGAAAACGCCGAGCTTCAGGCCAGCGGCTATTATGCGCTGTTTGTTGATACGGTACCGGAAGATGTTAGCAGGCTGTATACTGAATGCGACGCGCGTGATTTTGCCGCGTTGGCACAGACAGCCCACCGCCTGAAAGGGGTGTTTGCTATGCTTAACCTGGTTCCTGGCAAGCAGTTGTGTGAAACGCTTGAGCATGTTATTCGCGAGAAAGATGCTCCGGCCATAGAAAAATATGTCAGCGACATTGACGCCTACGTCAAGAGCTTGCTGTAGCAAGGTAGCCTTTATTATGAACAATATGAACGTAATTATTGCCGATGATCATCCGATAGTTCTGTTTGGTATTCGTAAATCACTGGAACAAATCGAATGGGTCAACGTTGTCGGCGAATTTGAAGACTCCACCGCGCTGATTAACAATTTACCGAAACTGGATGCACACGTCCTGATCACCGACCTTTCCATGCCGGGCGATAAATATGGCGATGGGATCACGCTTATCAAATACATTAAGCGTCATTTCCCGGGCATTTCCATTATCGTTCTGACCATGAATAACAACCCGGCTATTCTGAGCGCCGTCCTGGATCTGGATATCGAAGGGATTGTCCTGAAACAGGGTGCACCGACCGACCTGCCGAAAGCGCTGGCCGCGTTGCAAAAAGGGAAGAAATTCACTCCGGAAAGCGTTTCTCGCCTGCTGGAGAAAATCAGCGCGGGTGGTTATGGCGACAAACGTTTGTCACCAAAAGAGAGCGAAGTGTTGCGCCTGTTCGCGGAAGGCTTCCTGGTCACCGAGATTGCCAAGAAACTGAACCGCAGTATCAAGACCATCAGTAGCCAGAAGAAATCAGCGATGATGAAACTGGGCGTGGAAAACGATATTGCGCTGCTGAACTATCTCTCTTCTGTCACGCTTTCCCCGACAGATAAAGAGTAATGCTCTAAGAATGAATCCCCCGGCCAGCCGGGGGATTTTTTTATCCTACGACTCCCGTGTTTTTCTCACCCGCGCCGCATACACTGCCAGCGTTTGCTTCAGCACGTCCAGCGTTACTGGTTTCGACAGGCAGCTATCCATCCCGGATTCCAGACAGCGCTGTTTCTCTTCTGCCAGGGCGTTAGCCGTCACGCCAACAACCGGCAGCGTCAGGCCAAGCTGACGAATACGCTGCGTTAAACGATAGCCATCCATGTTCGGCATGTTCACATCACTCAGCACAATATCAATATGATTTTTACTCAGCACGTTCAGCGCATCGACGCCGTCATTCGCGGTCATACACTGATAACCCAGCGTCCCCAACTGATCAGCCAGCAGGCGACGGTTGATCGGGTGATCGTCCACCACGAGGATCATCATATCGTCGTTACTGTCGACGGCCACATCGTGCGCCGATGAAGATTCGGCGTGATCCGCGTTGCCGACTTTGATGCGGTAAATGCGCCCCAGCAGGGTCATTAACTCGTGCGGCGAAACAATACTATGCACCCATTCGCCCGGCGCGCGTTCGAGAGGGATACCGATATGGCGACGACAGAAGATTACCGCCGCCTTGCCCGCCCACGGTTTTTCCAGGTCATCGTCGGTTATCAGTAAATCATCCTGCGCCGGTTCTTCACCTTCGTAGCGCTGCACATCCACGCCGTGCCATGTCAGCAGCGTTTCAATAAACTGATACAGAGACTCATTACGAATCGCCAGCCAGCAGCGTTTTTGCGCCAGTGCGTCAATCACCAGCGGCGTGGCAGGCTGCGCACCGTAAAGCGGAATACGCACCGTAAACTGGCTGCCCATGCCCGGCTCCGTGTCGACGGCGATATCGCCATCCATCATGTTGATAAGCTTCTCGCAAATCGCCAGCCCCAGCCCGGTGCCCTGGAAATTGCGCTGCACGCCGGTTCCGACCTGGAAGAACGGGTCAAACAGACGTACCACCTCTTTCGCGGGGATGCCCACGCCGGTATCACGGATGCTGATGCTCAGGTAATCACCTTCACGTTTAAGATGCAAAATAATGCAGCCAATATCGGTAAACTTGATGGCATTACTCAGGATGTTGGAGATAACCTGCTGCAAACGCATCGGATCGCCAAGCATCTGCGGCGGCACATTGGGCTCGATAAAGCAGTACATTCCGACCCGTTTACGCACCACCAGCGGTAGATAGTTGGCGGTAATGTGGTTCATCACCTCTTTAGGCGAGAACTCGCGCGGCTCGATTTTCAGCTGTTCAGATTCAATTTTCGAGAAATCGAGAATGTCGCTGATGATTTTCAGCAGCAGGCTCGAGGAGTTGTTCATTGCCGTGACCAAACGCCCGACGCCTTTCGGTAACTCTTTGGTTTGCAGTAAATCAAGGTTACCAATAATGCCGTACAGCGGCGTACGCAGTTCGTGGCTGACGGTGGCGAGGAACATCGATTTCGACTGGCTGGCCTGCTCCGCCGCCTGCGCCATCTCCTGCAACGACTCTTCCATTTTGACGCGCGAGCTCACATCCACCAGCACGCAGATTGCCACGTTTTCATTGCGATAACGCGAATGCACAAAGCTGATTTGCAGGTTGGTATTGTTACTGGTCAGCACATCGACAAAGTTAACCTGCTGGCCGCAGATAATCTGCGTTAAGCGCTGCCGGTCTTCGTGCGTCAGCATATTCAGGTAGTTATGCGCCAGTTCGTTACTCAGGATATTGGTGCCGTCCTGGGTACGCAGAATACAGATCCCCACCGGCGCGGAAGCGACGATTTTACGATTGAACTGCTCATGTTCTTCCAGACGCTGGGCGTCAGACTCGGCAGGAATAAATATCCGCCGCTCGTACATTCTCGCCATGGTGAACAGCGCTATCCCGGTCAGGATGTTGAGCAGCACGGCGTTGAGGATCAGCATACGGATGCGCTCAAGCACTAAATCCACCGGTACGGAGTAGACAATGCTGAGCGACGATGGCGGCAGATTCTTTTTCAGCACCAGTTCGCGGAAGCCGCTGCTGTAGCCGAACCACGCGCGCTCCTGCATCCAGCGTTGATCGATGCGCAGTTTGCTGTCCGGCCCGGTGAGGGAGATCAGCGAATCGCCGTTTTCATCAAGAATAGTCACGCCAATCGGCAAGCTCCCCGGCGTGAAGAAGTTTTCCATGCGGATGGTTTGCTCAACGCCCAGCAGCGCCTGTAAACGATTCGCCAGATACACCGGCGTTAAGGCATAAAAATAGCCGACGCCCGGGCGCGGCCCCTGGCTAATCCAGAACAGGTTGCTGCCGCTCTCATCCTGCGGCGCACTGCGATACTTCACGATGCGGTCATGCAGGGTTTTCAGCGCCTGGTTGCGTTCAATCGGCATATCCCGCAGGCCAAAGTTCGCCATGCACAGGTTTTCGCTGCCAATTAAAAAGACGCGGTTGAGGTCATAGGCGGCGGAGAAATTATCGCGCCAGTAGCGCAGAAACCAGGAAAGCGACTCCAGCGAGCCGCGCCACGCATCGTCCAGCGCGGAGCAATCAGAATCGGCGAACAAAGGCTCGAAGTCCGGGACTTCTGTATTGTCTTTTATCGTCGCGGGAGGCAGCACGCCGTTCGTTGCCGTAAGGCGGTTTTCTGCAATGTACTTCAGTTCTTTGATGACATCCGACGTACGCTGAATATAGCGCTGCGCCTGATCGGAACTCAGGTTAAATTCCTGACGTATCTCTGACTCTTTCTGATGCAACGCATTCACGATATAGAAAACCGACGCAAGGGCAATCAACAACCAGAGTAGCAGCGCCAGCGCGCGGAACAGGTAGCGTGAGACTTTTAGCGTCGTGCGAAAGGAGACAAGATATTTCAAAGGGGCGAAACTCCGCCATCAAAGGCTAACAGGATGTGGTTAAGGTAACGGTAAAACCCATTTGTCGCAACGCAGAAAAAAGGCCGGTTTATAACCGGCCTTTATCGTTACGTCTCACGATTTACTCGTCAGCGTCGTCCGCTACGTCATCATCGGTGTCCGTTTCCGGTGCGATTTCATCGTCACCTTCGGCGGCGCTGCCGTCGATGGCGTCGAGTTCTTCGTCATCAACCGGTTCAGCCACACGTTGCAGACCCACGACGTTTTCATCTTCCGCAGTACGGATGAGGATAACGCCCTGGGTGTTACGACCGACGATGCTCACTTCGGAAACACGCGTACGCACCAGCGTACCGGCATCGGTGATCATCATAATCTGATCGCAATCGTCAACCTGTACCGCGCCCACAACGGAACCGTTACGCTCGGTCACTTTGATCGAGATAACGCCCTGCGTCGCGCGAGACTTGGTCGGATACTCTTCCGCCGCAGTACGTTTACCGTAGCCGTTCTGGGTAACGGTCAGGATTGCGCCTTCGCCACGCGGAATGATCAGGGAAACGACTTTGTCCTCACCGGCCAGTTTGATACCGCGTACACCGGTCGCTGTACGACCCATGGCACGGACGGCGTCTTCTTTGAAGCGCACCACTTTACCGGCTGCAGAGAACAGCATGACTTCATCGGAACCGGACGTCAGGTCAACGCCAATCAGTTCGTCGCCATCGTTCAGGTTTACGGCGATGATACCGGCAGAGCGCGGACGGCTGAATTCGGTCAGCGCGGTTTTCTTCACGGTACCGCTGGCGGTCGCCATAAAGACGTTCACGCCCTCTTCGTACTCGCGTACCGGCAGAATAGCGGTGATACGTTCGTCGGCTTCCAGCGGCAGCAGGTTGACGATCGGACGGCCACGCGCACCACGGCTGGCTTCCGGAAGCTGATAAACCTTCATCCAGTACAGGCGACCACGGCTGGAGAAGCAGAGGATCGTGTCATGGGTGTTGGCCACCAGCAGGCGGTCAATAAAGTCTTCTTCTTTAATACGGGCTGCTGATTTACCTTTACCACCACGACGCTGAGCTTCGTAATCGGTAAGCGGTTGATATTTCACGTAACCCTGGTGAGACAGCGTCACGACAACATCTTCCTGGCTGATCAGATCTTCGATGTTGATGTCAGCGGTGTTCGCGGTGATTTCAGTACGACGGTTATCGCCAAACTGTTCACGCACCAGCTCCAGCTCTTCGCGGATCACTTCCATCAGACGATCGGCGCTGCCCAGAATGTGCAGCAGTTCGGCGATCTGTTCCAGCAGCTCTTTGTATTCGTCGAGCAGTTTTTCATGCTCCAGGCCGGTCAGTTTCTGCAGACGCAGATCCAGAATTGCCTGTGCCTGCTGTTCGGTCAGGTAGTATTTACCATCACGAACGCCGAATTCCGGCTCCAGCCACTCAGGACGCGCCGCGTCATCGCCCGCACGTTCCAGCATGGCGGCAACGTTGCCCAGATCCCACGGCTGTGCGACCAGGCCTGCTTTTGCTTCCGCAGGCGTCGGCGCACGACGGATCAGTTCGATGATCGGGTCGATGTTCGCCAGCGCAACGGCCAGTGCTTCAAGGATGTGCGCACGGTCGCGCGCTTTACGCAGTTCGAAAATGGTACGACGGGTCACGACTTCGCGACGGTGGCGCACGAACGCGGAAAGAATGTCTTTCAGGTTCATGATCTTCGGCTGACCATGGTGCAGCGCGACCATGTTGATACCGAAGGAAACCTGTAGTTGGGTCTGGGAGTAGAGGTTGTTGAGAACCACTTCACCCACCGCATCGCGTTTCACTTCAATTACGATGCGCATACCGTCTTTGTCAGACTCATCACGCAGGGCGCTAATGCCTTCCACGCGTTTGTCTTTTACCAGCTCGGCGATTTTCTCAATCAGGCGCGCTTTGTTCACCTGATACGGAATTTCGTGCACGATAATGGTTTCACGACCAGACTTCGCGTCCGTTTCCACTTCCGCGCGGGCGCGAATATAAATTTTGCCACGACCGGTACGGTAAGCTTCTTCAATACCGCGACGACCGTTAATGATGGCGGCAGTCGGGAAATCCGGGCCAGGGATGTGTTCCATCAGGCCTTCGATGGTGATGTCTTCATCATCGATATAAGCCAGACAGCCGTTAATCACTTCCGTCAGGTTGTGCGGCGGAATGTTGGTAGCCATACCAACGGCGATACCGGAAGAACCGTTCACCAGCAGGTTAGGAATTTTGGTTGGCATGACGTCCGGAATTTTTTCCGTGCCGTCATAGTTATCAACGAAGTCTACCGTCTCTTTTTCGAGATCGGCCATCAGCTCATGGGCAATTTTCGCCAGACGGATTTCCGTATAACGCATTGCCGCCGCGGAGTCGCCGTCGATAGAACCGAAGTTACCCTGGCCGTCAACCAGCATGTAACGCAGTGAAAATGGCTGCGCCATACGGACGATGGTGTCATACACCGCGGAATCACCATGGGGATGGTATTTACCGATTACGTCACCAACGACACGGGCAGATTTTTTGTAGGCTTTGTTCCAGTCATTGCCCAATACGTTCATGGCGTAAAGTACGCGACGGTGTACCGGCTTCAGGCCATCTCGGACATCCGGCAGCGCACGGCCAACAATGACCGACATCGCGTAATCCAGATAGGAGCTCTTCAGCTCTTCCTCAATGTTGACCGGTGTAATTTCTCTCGCAAGGTCGCTCATCTAACCGCTATCCCTCTACTGTATCCCGGATTCAAAGGTCGCAAATTATAACACAACCGCGTAAAGACAGGTAAACCTATAGCGTTCTGCCAGAGCTTTATTCGCGTCGTTGTGCTGATATACTCGCGGTAATAATGAAATAAGGACCAGGAGTGCCCATGAATGCCGAAAAAAACACGTTAGCGCCCAACGTTGACCACGATGAGATCGCCAAATTTGAAGCCGTCGCTTCGCGCTGGTGGGATCTGGAAGGCGAATTTAAACCACTGCATCGGATCAACCCGCTGCGTCTGGGCTATATCGCCGAACGCGCTGACGGCCTTTTCGGAGATCGGAAGAGCACACGTCTGAACTCCAGTCACGCTACGCTATCTCGTATGCCGTCTTCTGCTTGAA
>CAJYVI010000102.1 GCA_913778145.1 uncultured Pseudocitrobacter sp. | reverse complement strand
CCTCTCCCACAGGGAGAGGGGACCGACCAAGCCCATTGTGACATTTGCGTTGGTTTTCGCCCTCTCCCTGTAGGAGAGGGCGGGGTGAGGGGAACAAAACGCACGAACCCAATGAGAAATCACCATGTTCGACACATTATCAAAAGCTGGAAAATATTTAGGTCAGGCCGCGAAAATGATGATTGGCGTGCCGGATTACGACAACTATGTCGAGCATATGCGTGTTACGCACCCCGACCAGACGCCAATGACGTACGAAGAGTTTTTCCGCGATCGTCAGGATGCTCGCTATGGCGGAAAAGGCGGCGCGCGCTGCTGTTAACCCTCTTTTGGCAGATAGAGGCTGATTTGTTCCTGTTTACAGCCGTAAATTGCCGCCAGTTTTTCACGCGTGCGTTTTTGCGGGCGAGACTCGGGTGATTCGAGTTGTGAGACGGCAGACTGGCTGATACCCAGTTTCTCCGCCACGTCCTTTTGTGATAAGCCGCAGTGAATGCGCCAGGCAGCCTGTAAGCTCACGCCTTCTTTATCCATGATGTCGCACACGATGCCGGGCAGGCTGGTGTTGTCATCGTCATCATGTTCGCAGGGAATATCTTCCCATTCATCGTCATCGTCGCTTGCGGATTCCGCCAGTTGCAGACGCAGGCGGTAATATTCGTCGTAAGGGATCACAACGTACTGCGGTTTCCCGTTTTCATCCTTAATCAGCTGAATAGCCATAGGGTGCTTTCTCCTCGTGCAGATATGTCGTCGTTGTTCTGCGCTTCACGGCCACAATGTGGCAGATATTTTCGTCGTCTATCACTGTAAAAATGATGCGATAGTCGCCCACACGCAGGCGATAATGGTCCTTTGGTGTAGAGAGTTTAACGAGATCGGGCATTGGTGAGTTTCTGTCATTTAGCGCCATTATCTTATCGGTGATCTTTTGCCGATATCTCACATCAATGCTTTCTATCTGCCGCCTTGCCACTCTTGACCAGGTAATAACCATCCTGTACCTCCACTGTACGCTTACAAGTTAAATAAGTAAAATATAAGTTTATTAGAAAATTATTTTTTTCTAATAACCGTCACGATAAGTAAGATTAGTGAGAGGGGGAAGGGGCAAAAGGCAAGGTTTCGTGAAGGCTCGCAAAAACCTCTGTCAGCCGACAGAGGTTTGCACACACAGTGGACTAACCCGCGAAATTCTCGACTTTTTCAAAGGCTGCAAACAGTGTGTCCGGCGTCAGTTCGACGGGCAGGAAATGAATGGATTCCACCGGGCGCAGCGTGTGGGCGATGACGTTATCGAGCTCCGCGCGGTTGTGAATATCGACGTTAAGCTGCGCAAGCGTAGTGGGTAAATGAAAGCGCTTGTAGGCGTGAACCAGCTGCGCCAGCACGTCATCCTGACCGAGCAGGGCGCTTTGTACCAGAATGCCGTAGGCGACTTTGGTGCCGTGGAGAAACTTCTCTGTTTGCGGCAGTACGGTGAGGCCGTTATGCACCGCATGTGCCGCAGCAACGCGGGTGAAGCGTTCGCCCAGGCCGCCAACCATACCGCCGCCCGCGATAATGGCATCCACAACGTCGCGAAAGGCCTGGGTTAATTTCCCTTGCTGCTGATCGAGCAGTGCCTGCTCGCTGCTTTCCAGCAGCACATCCCGAATCGCCAGTGCGCCGTTAATGCCCAGGCGTACCGTCAGCGGCAGCGTTTCCGGTTGCGGGGCGAGGACCACGGCTTCGTACCATTTTGCTAAGGTATCGCCAATGCCCGCCAGCAGATATTCCGCCGGGGCATTGAGAATAATACGCGGCTCAACCAGCACCAGGAAGTTGGCGTCGTCGAAAATTTCAAACTGCAGCGCCTGACCGGCGTCGTTATACCACACGGAAAGCGGCGTCCACGCGGCGCAAGTGGCGGCGATAGTTGGAATGGCGACACACGGGAGGTTCAGCCGGCGCGCAACGGCTTTCACCGTATCAAGCAATGCGCCGCCGCCCACGCCAATCACGACGCTACGGTTGTCGCCTGCCTGTGCGACCAGTGCGTTTACATCGCGTTCGCTACAGTGGCCTGTGAACAGAATCTGTGTGACCCCTGGCGCGGTGGCGCAATCTGGCAGATACGGGCGCGCGCCTGCTATCGCTTTTTCGCCGTAAATCCAGACCGCGCGTGAAAGCTGTTCCGGGCTTAAAAAGTCGTTCAGGCGTTGTAGGCTGTCAGGGTGCGAGAAGTAGTTGGCGGGGCCGGTGACCACGCGAATATCGGTTTGACTCATAGATGTTGTGCCTCAGCGTGTTATAGTTATATAGACGTCTAAACGTCTTGATTGCCAAATACTAACATCGTGTTATAGTGGCTTCAACACTGCATCTCAGATGGAACAACAATAATGACGCACAACCCACTGATCCCACAGAGTAAATTACCTAATCTCGGCACCACGATTTTCACGCAAATGAGTGCCCTGGCGCTTAAACATCAGGCGATTAATTTGTCGCAGGGTTTCCCTGATTTCGACGGCCCGCGCTACTTGCAGGAGCGGCTGGCGCATCACGTTGCCGCAGGCGCAAACCAGTATGCGCCAATGACCGGCGTTCAGGCATTGCGCGAAGCCATTGCCGAAAAAACCGGGGCGTTGTACGGCTACACGCCAGACGCCAACAGTGATATCACCGTAACGGCAGGTGCGACAGAAGCGCTGTATGCGGCAATTACCGCGCTGGTGCGCCCCGGCGATGAGGTCATCTGTTTTGATCCAAGCTATGACAGCTATGCGCCAGCGGTAGAATTATCGGGCAGCATCCTCAAGCGCATTGCGTTGCAGCCGCCGCATTTTCGTGTCGACTGGGCCGCGTTTCGTGCCTTGCTGAGCGATAAAACGCGGCTGGTGATTCTCAATACACCGCACAACCCGTCCGCCACCGTCTGGCACGCGGATGATTTTGCCGCGCTCTGGCAGGCGATTGCCCAGCGGGAAATCTACGTGCTGAGCGATGAGGTTTACGAACATATCTGTTTTGACCCTCAAGGGCATGCTAGCGTGCTGGCGCATCCGCAACTGCGTGAGCGGGCTATTGCGGTGTCATCATTTGGTAAAACCTATCACATGACCGGGTGGAAAGTGGGCTACTGTGTTGCGCCGCCCGCGATAAGCGCCGAGTTACGCAAAGTGCACCAGTATTTGACCTTTGCGGTGAACACGCCAGCGCAGCTGGCATTGGCGGATATGCTGCGCGCGCAGCCAGAGCACTATCGCCAGTTGCCGACGTTTTACCGTGAGCGTCGCGATCTATTTATTGAAGCGCTTCGTGAAAGCCGACTGGAGATTCTGCCGTGCGAAGGCACCTATTTCCTGCTGGCTGATTACAGCGCTATCTCCGATAAGGATGACGTGAGCTTCTGCCAGTGGCTGACGAAGGAAGTGGGCGTCGCCGCCATTCCGTTATCGGTTTTTTGCGCCGATCCGTTCCCACATAAACTTATTCGCCTGTGCTTTGCCAAGCAGGAATCGACCCTGCTGGCGGCGGCAGAGCGCTTATGTCAGCTGTGATTATTTAACGGTCCAGGCCTGCGAGAAATTGCGATCGCCAAACATTTCGAGCAGGCCGTTAATTTGCTTCAGACGCAGTACTTCATCGCTGTCCATCCCCAGCTCTTTACTGATTTTGTCATCTTTCCAGCCCAGACGCGCCAGTTCCAGCACGATATCCGACATCGCATTAATCTGATGTCGCCCGCGCGCGCGGTTGTGGCGCACGGTGGCCGCCATGCGTGAAGGCAACGTGGTGCTGCGGCTATCAATACTGGTGATGGGCAGATAGCCTTTAAACTGCTTTTTCAAGCCCGGTTTGCTGCTGGCGAGTGCATAGCGATGAAAACCATCCACAATTTCATACTGATGGCCATCTTTATCCATCACGACCAGCGGCTGTGTAAAACCGTCTGCTTCCAGCGATTTCTGTAGCAGCCGTTTTTCCGGCGGCGCCATGTTATTGGGGTTGTAGGCATTGGGCGTGACCTGTTCTTCTTTTACCCAAATCACGCAATCGACGGGTTGGTCGTTAAACGGGCTGACGCCGTGCAGCGCCTGGCGAAAATGATTGATCGCTTCTACACGCGCCTCGAAATCAAGCGATTGCAGCCAGGTGGTCATATCATTGATTAATCGTTGTTGCACAGAAGCCCCCATTGTTGCCGTTTTTGGTTTATCCGCTCGCGATAACGCTGATAGTGGATGGATTTTGTCGGGCTAAACGAAAGCGCCCGACACCAGTAATCGTTATTTAACAGCACCTTACATATGCGCCGCCAGGACGGGATATCTTTAGAACCCACGTCGCCTTCCTGGCAATCAGGGATGTCATCCATACCTTGTTTTTGATACCAGTGAAGGTACACCGCAATTTTATTGCGATAATGCTCGGCGGTGTTTTGCGGCATGCTCTGTAACAAAAACATCGCATAACTGCGCCAGCTGTGGTGCGCGGGCTTCTCGATTTTGCGATGACCATAAAACTGGTTGTCACGCCCGGCGTAAACCCCGCCGCTGTGCACGCCGCTCACGCGCTGGCACATGGCGGCCCAGCGTTCCGGTTCCAGCACATGATACAGCCATAATCCCTGACGCTGCTCTGGCCCAAACGGCTCGCAAATACGCATGTTGCGCGGGGGCACGCCGGCCTGATACATCAGATTGTAGAGCGGGTTGTAACAAAGCTGCGTGCGGGCGAACCACGTCCAGATATCCGCCGTTTTCCAGTCGTAAATGGGATAGACGTACCAGGCATGGCCGCCGGGCGCGGCGGTGGTCCACGGTTTATCATCGGCAAAACGCTGCTTGCGCTGCGAGGAGATGGTCAGGAATCGGTTATAGGATTCATCGGCCCGGATGCCGACCAGCATAGCTGCCGGGCGCTGTTGCGAAAACCACTCCGCAAAGCTTTGAACAAAGCTTTCAAACGTACAACCCTGGCGATAAAACGGGAACAGGGATGGGTCGGTGATGGCGCCTTCGGGCGGTTGACGTACCCATTGTGCGCCAGGCTCCCAGCACTGCCATTCTGGCTCGAACTGGGTCAGAGAATTTTGCGTGGTAAGGGGAATCGCCACCCAGTAAAAATTTTCGATGACATCCTGATAGAGATCGCGCATACGTTCACAATGGCTGATGGTGCTGGAAAACTGCGCCTCCCAGTCGATAAATAGCACGCTGATTTTTTTGCCCATTTCTCGCGCCAGGCGTGCGGTGATGTGAAGCATGACCGTGGAATCTTTGCCACCGGAAAACGAAACGCACACGCGGGGAAAATTCTGTAAGGCCCAGGCTGCGCGGTGCTGGCTGGCTTCCAGCACGGAACAGGGTAATGGAACCTTTAATAACGACATTGTCGGCAATCCTTGCGAAATAGAAAGCGAGATTTCTCGCTATCATATAACGACAAGGATGTTGAATGTAATATTTTAATTAATGGTTACTGTAAGATACATTTATTGATGTATATGCATTCCAATCTTGAATGCATATACATAATTCATTCATTCAAATAATTCACTATGCGTTGCGATTTTTTCTATCACTTTGGCGAATGAGGGCGTATTCATCGACGAGCGGTTATAGATAATGTATATCATTATCGAAGGTAATGGTTCAGGTGTGATAATTTCTTTCAGCTTGCTATTTTCACCTAAATAATCGAGAAACTCACGCGGAATAATGCCGATTAAATCGGTTTTTTGAATAATGTTGACCATACCAATAAGTGAATTCGTGCGTAATGCTGTGCGTCTGCCCAGGTACTGCTCATCCACTTCTGTCTGATAACCCTTAATGCCGGGTTCGTCCGTAGTGTATGTCGCGAAACGTTCCAGAAGAATCTCTTCCCGCGTTGCGTGTTCTTGCAGACGAGGGTGATCTTTGCGGCAAACCAGAACCGTAGGCACTTCTTTAAACGGCTCGCAGACCACCGAACGGTTAATGATAGGCGAGGTGCTTAACACCAGGTCCGCCTTTCTATAACTCATTAAATCTTCGATATTATCGGACGTCGCGACGTAATCGTAATGGGCGATTTGAATGCTGGGATCGTCCAGCAAACGGGTCACAATATTCATGACCAGGTCGGAGATGAAAATCTGTGGGCCATAAATCACGAAGCGCTTCGTCAGTTCCGAATGGCTCATGATATTGATGGTTTTTTCCAGCTGATTCAGGTTATCCGCCAGGTGATGATGCAGGTTAACCCCGACTGTAGTGGGTGTGATCCCTTTGCCGGAACGCACAAACAGCGGGTCGTTGAGCTGAATGCGCAGGCGCTGCAATGACAGACTGACGGCAGACGGAGTAATAAACAGCGTCTCGGCGGCCTTACTGATGCTGAGATGTTGATAAATGCATTCAAAAATAACTAATAAGTTAAGATCAAACCGCTTTAGATCATAGAGGTTAGCCATTATGTTGTCCTTGTTATCGGCGCAGTGAGCTCTGAAGCTATCCTGTACCGTTAAGATTATTAACATTCCATGTTTTCATAAAACTTAAAGCACCTTACATCCTGACTAAATATATATCAGAAAATAGTGTTTTTCTACTGATCATAGAAAACAAGGTGATTGATATTATATTTTTATACAATCACCCCGAATTTTTACTCTTCGCCCATCATGACCTTCAGTTTTTGCGCGTCTGGCAGGCCGACGACCTGCTGAAGCTGGCCTTCTTTATTCATATAGTAAATAGCTGGCGTGACGTTTGCGCCCAGGTCATCCATCAGTTTTTGGTTTTCATTTAAGGTGCGCATTGCATCCGCTGCGGGCGTAGCAGGCAGCGTGAGCTTCATCTTTCCGCCGGATTTTTCATAGTCATGCCAGGTTTTGGCGGGATCTTTCGTTGCCAGAATGGCCGCAGCGGTATCCGGGCTTTCCGGCTTGATTACGCCAACCAGTAGCGTGCGAAGCTGCACTTTTCCTGCATCAACCCACGGGCGAGCCTGTTGCCAGAACTGTTTGCAGTACGGACAGAACGGATCGGCGAAAACGTACAGAACAATCGGCGCGTTTTTTTTACCATCCCGTAACCACGCGCTATTTTCCATCCGTTTCCACATTTCTTGCCCGGCCGGGGTATAAATCTCTTTCTGGAACAGCTGCTCGCTAAGATTTTGTCCTTTCTCATCATACATATAGCCGGAAATGGCGTGCTTACCGTCCGGCGTAACGTAGATTGCCACGCCCATGTCCTGATATTTGCCGAGATACCCTTTCATACCTGCGGGCGCGTCAAACGGCTTGATGATGGTAATACCCTGTTTTTCGATGGCTTTTACCGGGGCAGGGAGTTCTTCCGCGTGGGCGAACAGGGGGAGAAGCGTGAGGAGTAAAGAACGTTTTAGCATAGAAAATCTCTGTAAAATCAGTCCGTAAGATAAAGAGAATGGTGTAGCCTATCACAGCCATAGATAAGACCAACCAGTGGTGGATTGCCCTTTGAAGGGTGGGGTGATGTAATCCGCTGGCTGTTACAACCTTTGTTAAGGTAATGTAGAGTGCAACATATAGCCAGCCTGGCTGGTGCTGAATCTACCGACGGGTGTTCAGGTATCGGGGCCGCCTGAAGAGGAGGCCTTTTTACTTTACGCAGATTAGACGGGCAAGGGGCGTTTTGTGCCTTACCCATTTTCAGGTTCACAATGTTGTCTCGAGTCGGTTGTAAGGTAACGCTTATTGATTTGATAATGGAAACGCATTGGCCCTATCAACAAAATTTCGTTAACTTACAACTCAACGAAAACACGGAGGAAGTATAGATGTCCTTAATCAACACTAAAATCAAACCTTTCAAAAACCAGGCTTTCAAAAACGGCGAATTCATTGAAGTAACCGAGAAAGATACCGAAGGCCGCTGGAGCGTATTCTTCTTCTATCCGGCTGACTTCACCTTCGTATGCCCGACTGAACTGGGCGACGTAGCAGACCACTACGAAGAACTGCAGAAACTGGGCGTGGATGTGTACTCCGTATCTACCGATACTCACTTCACCCACAAAGCATGGCACAGCAGCTCTGAAACCATCGCGAAAATCAAATACGCGATGATCGGCGACCCGACTGGCGCCCTGACCCGTAACTTCGAGAACATGCGCGAAGATGAAGGTCTGGCTGACCGTGCAACCTTCGTTGTTGACCCGCAGGGTATCATCCAGGCTATCGAAGTTACCGCTGAAGGCATTGGCCGTGACGCATCTGACCTGCTGCGTAAAATTAAAGCAGCACAGTACGTTGCTTCTCACCCAGGCGAAGTTTGCCCGGCTAAATGGAAAGAAGGCGAAGCGACTCTGGCTCCGTCCTTAGATCTGGTCGGCAAAATCTAAGTCTTTATTGCCCGGCGGCGCGACGCTTGCCCGGGCCTACAAATGTAGGCCGGGTAAACGCAGTGCCACCCGGCAACCAACGGGTGCTTAGCACCCGTTTTTCTTCCCCCACGCACTATGATGCAAGTTGCATCCAGGCCGCCCGAATGAGGCAGCTTGCATGATGATGTTTTTAGCCCAGGAGATTAACAATGCTCGACACCAACATGAAAACCCAGCTCAAAGCCTATCTTGAAAAGCTGACTAAACCTGTTGAGCTGATTGCCACGCTGGATGACAGCGCCAAATCGGCAGAAATCAAGGAACTGCTGGCTGAGATTGCTGAACTGTCAGATAAAGTCACCTTTAAAGAAGACAACACGCTGGCCGTTCGTAAACCGTCGTTCCTGATTACCAACCCAGGTTCCCACCAGGGGCCGCGTTTTGCCGGTTCTCCGCTGGGCCACGAGTTCACCTCACTGGTTCTGGCGCTGCTGTGGACCGGCGGTCATCCGTCTAAAGAAGCCCAGTCTCTGCTGGAGCAGATCCGCAACATCGACGGTGATTTTGAATTCGAGACCTATTACTCGCTCTCCTGCCACAACTGCCCGGACGTGGTGCAGGCGTTGAACCTGATGAGCGTGCTGAACCCGCGCATCAAACACACGGCGATCGACGGCGGTACTTATCAAAACGAAATCACGGAACGTAACGTGATGGGCGTTCCGGCTGTATTCGTCAATGGTCAGGAGTTTGGCCAGGGCCGCATGACGCTTACTGAAATCGTCGCGAAAATCGATACTGGCGCGGAAAAACGCGCGGCGGAAGAGTTGAGCACCCGTGATGCTTACGAAGTGCTGATTGTAGGTTCCGGCCCGTCCGGCGCTGCCGCTGCTGTCTATTCAGCGCGTAAAGGTATCCGTACTGGCCTGATGGGCGAGCGTTTCGGCGGCCAGGTGCTTGATACCGTTGATATTGAAAACTATATCTCTGTGCCGAAAACCGAAGGTCAGAAACTGGCTGGCGCATTGAAAGCTCACGTTAGTGAATATGACGTTGATGTAATTGATAGCCAGAGCGCATCGAAACTGATCCCGGCAGCGCAGGAAGGTGGCTTACACCAGATTGAAACCGCGTCTGGCGCCGTACTGAAAGCGCGCAGCATTATCATTGCGACCGGTGCAAAATGGCGCAACATGAACGTGCCGGGCGAAGATCAGTATCGCACCAAGGGTGTTACCTATTGCCCGCACTGTGACGGCCCGCTGTTTAAAGGCAAACGCGTTGCGGTTATCGGTGGCGGTAACTCCGGTGTGGAAGCGGCAATCGACCTGGCGGGCGTGGTTGAACACGTTACGCTGCTGGAATTTGCCCCGGAAATGAAAGCGGATCAGGTTCTGCAGGATAAAGTCCGCAGCCTGAAAAACGTCGACATCATTCTGAATGCGCAAACCACGGAAGTAAAAGGCGACGGCAGCAAAGTCACCGGCCTGGAATACCGTGACCGTGTAAGCGGTGATACGCATCAGGTAGAACTGGCGGGGATCTTCGTTCAGATTGGTCTGCTGCCGAACACCACCTGGCTGGAAGGCGCGATCGAGCGTAACCGGATGGGTGAAATCATTATCGATGCGAAATGTGAAACCAGCGTCAAAGGCGTCTTTGCCGCGGGTGACTGCACCACCGTTCCGTACAAACAGATTATTATCGCCGCTGGCGAAGGCGCGAAAGCGTCACTCAGCGCCTTTGATTATCTGATTCGTACCAAAACGGCATAAAAAAAAGAAGTAAGACGACACCTGCAAAAGCAAGAGGCTACCGAAAGGTAGCCTCTTTTTTTATCTCACCACCATCACCGGCACATGGGCGTGGCGAATAACGCTGGAGGCATTCGAGCCCAGCAGGTGAGTGGAGATGGACGGGTTACGGGAACCGATAACCACCACGTCTGCTTTTAGTTCTTCGGCGAGTTCGTTCACCACGTCGCGAACGCTGCCGATGCGCACGTGCAGTTTCAGGCGCTCAGGGTCAATACTGAAGTGGCTTTTCATCGTTTCCAGACGATTAAGCGCTTCCTGATGAAGATGCTCTTCGAAGCGACGCACGTCTGCTGCGAAACGACTCATGGTGTAACTGGCCGAGCCGGGCAGCACGTGGAGCAGATGAATGATCCCATCCTGCTGTGCCAGAAATTCAGCGTGAGCGATCGCCTTATCACTCAACTCCATCTCGAATACGTCAACGGGCATAATGATTGTCTTGTACATATGCATTCCTCCTTGTCTCTGTATTTGATATCAAAGCATATTATGGCTTTTTAGTTTGTCATTGATATCTCAAATTTATCGTTCGCTGGGTGGAAGGGTGTAAAGTTTTTTCAATGTCGCCAGATACCGCCGCCAGAAACAGAAAGAGGATGCCGGGGCATCCTCTTAATTCATCGCAATTAGCGTTGGTAATCACCGGCTGCTTCCGGCTGGTAGAGCAGTTCCAGCACCTCAAGATGCGTGGACGTGCCGCCGGGAAGTTCCCAGTAAATCGTGCTGCCGACGCGCAGGCCAATCAGCGCCGCGCCCACCGGGGCCAGCACGGAAAGCTGCGTGTTGCTGTCTGTCATTTGCGCAGGAAATACCAGAGTTCGCACGCGCTCTTCGCCGCTGGTCAGATCGCGAAATCTTACCTGGCTGTTCATGCTCACGACATCAGGCGGAACCTGTTCCGGCGGGCACATCTGCGCGCGGTCCAGTTCGTCGTTCAGCGCGCCAGCCACCGGAGAGTTTGCGTAAGCAGGCAGTTCCAGCAGTCTGTCGATACGCTCCGCATCGAACTCATTAATGATGATGGCAGGTCTGGTCATAGTTACTCCATGTCGTTCCAGAAACGTCTTTCCAAAAGAAAACCCTCACCGCCAGCGGCAAGGGTTCATCTCACTCCATCATACGCATTCAATCATCAGGTTTGAAGTGATACAACGCACATTCAATCACTGAAAATTATCGATTTAACGCGATTAATGTCAGTATCCCACTTTATCCAGCACAAACTGTTTACCGCAGTTGCCTGGGTGCGGCTGAGGCAGGAACGACGCCGCAGAAAGTGGCGCGTTGATGTTCCCGGCTTTTAGCGAAATTTGCATTTCGGTGAGGTAGTTCGGGTTGCCATTACAGGTCAATTTAAACGCTTTGACGTTCTCTTTGCCAAACGCGCTGGCGACAGCGGCATCAAAGTCGCTGCGGTTTACTTTTTTCCCATAGTTGGCGGCTAAAAATTGCCCCAGCGCGCTGGCTTTGACTTCGCTGTTCAGGCGCACCATGGTGCCGAAATACGCATCCGGATCAAAACCAAAACAGACGCCATGTTTGGCATACTCATAACGCTCGAGGCAGGATTTTCCACCGCTGGCGGGCATCACGCCGTTCAGCTTGTTCGCCATTTCCAGCGATAAACCGGTTTCGGGGGCTGAACATTTACGGCTGCCTTTGGCTTCAGGCATATTCGGAATGGGGCGTGTAGCGCAACCAAAGCGCATCCAGCGGCCTTCATCCACGCCGCGTGAGGCGATAGATTTTGGCAGCCCCGGCCATAAGCCGTGGACGGTGAGATGATCGGCTTTATTGGCCGTCTCTTTCTGGATTTTGCACTCTTGCGGCTCTTTGCGATTTCTGTCGTTCATGCTCTGACAAAAACCGGTTTGCCACGAAAGCGCCAGCACATAGCGGTCAAAATCGCCATATTGCGTGGGGGTGAGGGGGGCAGCGCTGGCGCATTGCGCGACGAGCAGCAGGGTGCCGACGCATCCGGCCAGAATATCCTTCCTGAACATAGTACGTATCCGGGGTGTTAATCATTCAAGGCAATTATTAAAGCATAAAAAAGGCGTCATCAGACGCCTTTTATCAGTTTTGCGAATACTTACAGCGCGCTGCCCGGCACCAGAATTTCAGTCGCGATGATCACCACGACCAGGCCAACCAGCACCGGAACGGAGGTGCGTTTCACCACTTCAAACGGCGAGATTTTTGCCATCCCGGCCACCGCAACCACGACGCCGGAAACCGGGGAGATGGTACGGCCAAGGTTGGAGGCTTGAAGCATCGGAATGGAAAGATAAGCCGGGTTGATACCAGAGGTGTGCGCAAGCTTAGGGATCATTTCGACGAACGCATAGAACGGCGCGTTACCGGAACCGGTGGTCATCGCCGCCAGCATGGTCAGCACCACCAGTACCAGCATCAGAATAATGCTCGCAGAACCGAACGAGGTGGCGATGGAAATCAGGCTGTCGATAAAGCCGATTGTGCTCAGACCCTGGGCAAAGACGCCTGCGGCAACCAACAGCATCACCACGCCGGCGAAGGCGTCCGCCATGCCGCGATAGGCCACTTCCAGGCCGGAGAAAACGTTCTGCGTGTTGAAACTGCGGCAGAATTCAAGCACCGCCGCCAGCAGCATACAGATAACCAGAATAGTAATGATGTGCAGCTGAGGGCCCCATTTACCGTCAAAAATCAGCACGCCGATGATCGGGGCGAACGGCAGAATGGCGTAGAAGCTCGGCGCGGTAGTGGTGATTTCATTCACATCGAGCATTTCATGAGACACGTTCTCTTTTTTATCGAGATAGCGCTGCCAGAAGAAGTGGGCAATCGCCATCGCGATAATCGCGGCGATTGAGATAGGGAGCGTAGTTTTAAAAGCAAAATCAATTAACGGCATCTCCGCCGCTTTGGCCGCCAGCACGACGTCACCGGAGGTTGGCGACAGAATAATCGCCGCCGGAGAGGCGCAAATCGCCGCAGCCGCACCCCGGCTAATGCCGACGTTAACCATCACCGGGAACAGCGTCGCCATTAACAGCACGCCAAGGCCCGTCGCGGACGATACGGCCAGCGACATCAGGCAGGCGACGAAATAGGCGGCAATCATCAATAAATAGGGGGAGTTAATATAACGCAGCGGTTTTGAAGCCAGTTTTACGACCATGTCGTTGGCGCCAATATGCGTCATGTAGGCGGCAAAACCACACAGCATCATGATCATCATGCCGAGGTCGCCGCCGCGGCTCATCAGCAGGATTTTGATGTATTCAACGATATCCGTTGCGGAATAGCCGGTGCTCGCTTCGCTGGCGGGTAACACTTTATGGCCCATCAGCGCGCTTGCGATCAGTAACACAATGCCGCCGACGAACAGTACGCCCGTGGCGGAAAAGCCTTTAATGATATAGCGGGCAACGCCCACAATGACCACGACCCCTATCAGGAGCTCAAATGCCGTTAACATATTTATACCTGTCACCATTGTCGAAAATATGTACTGAGAAAAGCACACAAAAAAGAATAATAGAGGGAATGTGCCGAAATAAGCGGCAATACTTGCTGATGAAAATCAATAAAATGATTATTTATAGTAATACAACAGACAATTGATCGAGTAAATCACAAAGCTGAAAACCTCGTAATTATAGCGCGGTTGGGTGTGTCTGAATGCAATAGGTGAATTAATTGTTATAAATATTTCCAGTTTGTTGAATCGTAAAGCAATTAAAAAAGACTTTATTTCACGAATATTGCCTGCGTATACTTCGGTTACTTTCATTAACTGAATCGTGAATATGTACGTATCCTGGAACTGGCGCTTACGCTTCATCAGAAAACATTTTCTGATGCTTCTGCTCGCGTTCGGTTTCTGGTTTATCCAGTGTCAGGTGGCGATTGCATCTCATGACTGTCAGTTAAATCCGGCGGGCGAGGCGGTGATGATCCAGCATATGGATCACCAGATGTCATCGCATGCGACAGAAAGCAACATGTCGCTGTGCGGGCAACACTGTGTGCCCGACTCCTCGCAGAAGACGCTCGATAACGCCTCTTTAATCGCGATTCCGGTGGTTTCCAGCCTGGCGTTAGTTATGCCGACCTGCGAAGCCGTTCAGGAAGACGCGTGGTCACTGACACCTCCCGCCGTAGGGCCTCCGGCAACGATCCGTTTTTGCCGGTTCCGCGAATAGAAACCTGATAATCCGTTTAACTATCAATTAATTAACGATTATCAGGAGTTTACTATGTCTGCAATTTATACCCGTGCGCTGGCTGGCGTACTGTTTGTTGTATCCGCATTTTCCGTTTCTGCGCACGATATGAGCGCGCACGCCACAATGACCATGCCGTCCGCTGCTAGCTGGCAGGGGGAAGGTATCATCAAAAAAGTAACCCCCACTTCCATCACTATTGCCCATCATCCCATCCCCGCGCTGAACTGGCCTGCGATGACGATGCAATTTGCTCAACCGACAACCCAACCTGTGACCGCGCAACGCGTGGGCGAGGAGGTGGATTTCACCTTTACCGAAGGTGATGGCGGTTACCAGATTGTATCCCTGAACCCGCACCGCTAAGCCGGAGGTGATATGAAACAACGCACGTTGAGCCTTTGGCTCGGCGGGGTGTTGCTTGGGTTTTTTGGCTCCGCCGTACAGGCGGAGTCATGGACACTCACGCAAACTCTGTCGCAAGCCCAGCGCTATTCCGCCGAACTTTCTGCTAATCGCAATGAAGCCAGGGCGCTGGAAAATATGGCCGATTCCGCCGGTGAATTGCCGGATCCGAAACTGAAATTTGGCATCGAAAACGTCCCGGTGCAGGGCAGTAATAACCAACGTCTGACCCGAGAAGGGATGACCATGCAGCGCGTGGGCATCATGCAGCGCTACGTCAGCGCCGAAAAACGCGAACGCAAAGCGCAGACGTTACAGGCGCAGGCGCAAAGCGTTAGCGCGAAATCCGAAGCGATTCGCGCCGCCCTGCAACGCGACACCGCGCAGGCGTGGCTCGACCTCGCGCTCTCGGAAAAAGCGGTGCAATCAGCCAAAAAACTGGTGGCGGAAACCGAGCGACAGCAGGGCACGCAGCGCGCCAGCGTCGGCAGCGGAACCGCCGCGCCGGACAGCGTACTGGCGCTGAAGGTGACGTTGAATGCAATGCGCAATAACGTCACCCTGGCGGAGCGCGATGTGCAGGTCGCGCGAGCAAAACTGATGAAGTTTACCGGTCAGCCGATCGAGTCGGTTTCCGGCGCGCTGCCGCCATATCAGCGCTTGCCTGCGGAAGAAGCCACGCTGCTGGCCGGTGTGGATCAGCACCCGGAAGTGATTGCCGCCGCGCGGGAAGCTAATGAAGCCAAAGCGCGCTCGGCGCAGTCGGCGGTGGCTGCCATCCCCGATGTGGATGTCGAGGTGTACTACGGCCATCGCTCGGAAGGGTATGACGATATGGCAGGCGTGATGTTTACCGTCGATTTGCCGCTGTTCAAAGATAAACGGCAGGATAAAGATTACGCGGCGGATGTCTCTCGCACTATGCAGGCGAACGATCAGCTTTCGCTTACCGAGCGCGATCATGCCGCCCAGATTAGCTCGCTGATTGCCGAATATCATGCCGCGCAAAATATCTGGTTGCGCCTGCGCGATGAAACATTACCACTTCAGCAGCAGCGCCTTTCCTTACTGACCGCCCAGTATCGCGCCGGGCAGTCTGACCTTTCCTCCTTGCTGGCCGCGCGTCGCGATGTGCTGGACAGCACCCTTGCCACCAGTCAGGCCGAACGCGACGTCGCCCGCACCTGGGCGGCCATTCACTATTTAATTCCACAGGAGCTGGCGCTATGAACAAGAACTTACTGACGCTGGCGATTGTGGCCGTGCTGGCGGCGGGAGCGGGCTATTACGCCGGGCATCGTAGCCCGGCGACAGACTCTGCTGCCCCGGATTCTACGGCGCGTAAAGTGCTCTACTGGTACGATCCGATGGTCCCCGGTCAGCGCTTTGATAAGCCGGGGAAATCACCGTTTATGGATATGCAACTGGTGCCGCGCTATGCCGATGAAACGCCGGATACCGGCGGCGTTAGCATTAGCCCGCAACAGCAGCAAAGTCTTGGCATGCGAATCGGCGCCGTGGAAAAACGTGCGCTGGTACAGCCGTTTTCCGCGTTTGCCACGGTCACTACCGATGAGCGTAGCCTGCAAATTATTCCGTCTCCGGCCAATGGCGTCGTCGAGAAACTGTTTGTTCGCGCCCCGCAGCAGTGGGTGAAAGCCGGTGAGCCGCTGGCGCAGCTGTGGATCCCCGAATGGACGGCGGCGCAGCAGGAGTATCTGGCCGTGCGCCAGTTGGGCGATGCCGCGCTCAGCCGGGCCGCTCGCGAGCGCCTGACGCTGACCTTTATGCCGGAATCCGTGATTCGCCAAGTGGAACGCAGCGGCAAACCGCAGTCGCGGATGGTGCTGCGTGCCGAGCAGGACGGTTATGTGTCGAAGCTCGATACGCGTGAAGGCGCACAGGTGACCGCGACCGCGCCGCTGTTTGAACTGGCAAGCCAGGACCCGGTATGGGTGGTGATTGATTATCCGCAAACCCAGGCGCAACGCCTGACGCCGGGCAGCGACGTTGTGGCGAGTGCAGACGGTTGGCCGGGCGAGCAGTTTCACGGCAAGGTGAGCGAACTGCTGCCGCAGATGGAAACCACCACGCGTACGCTGAAAGCGCGCATTGTGCTGGATAACCCGCAGCACAAACTGAAGCCCGGCATGTTTTTAACCGTGAGCTTGCAGGACGGATCCGCGCAGCCGCCGGTGCTGGCTATTCCGGAAGAAGCGCTGATTGCCACCGGCAGTGAAAATCGGGTGATTGTCGCCACTGGCGACGGGCATTTCGCTCCGGTGCGTGTTACCACCGGCGTAACCGCCAACGGCTGGACGGAAGTGAAAGAGGGGCTGAAAGAGGGCGATAAGGTGGTGACCTCCGGCCAGTTCCTGATTGATTCCGAAGCCAGCCTGCGCAGCGCCTTGCCGCAGGAAACGAAAAAGGTGCAAGAGTATGTTGGCAACGGCGTCGTCAAGGCCATCGAAGGGAACACGGTCACGCTGTCTCACCAGCCGATCCCCGCGCTGCACTGGGGCGCGATGACCATGGACTTCACCCTTGATGCCCGTGCGGCAAAACCAAAAACCGGCGATAACATCATGTTCCACTTTACGCTGGATGATGAGCAAGGGCCGCTGATTTCACAATGGATGCCAATGACGGGAGGCGAGAAATGATTGCCGCCGTGATTCGTGCTGCGTTGCGTAATCGCCTGCTGGTGATTTTCGCGGCGCTGGGGATGGCGCTGTGGGGCGCATGGGCGGTGCAGCGTGCACCGCTGGATGCACTGCCGGATCTCTCTGATGTGCAGGTGATTATTCGCGCCAGCTATCCGGGAAAAGCGCCGCAGATTATTGAAGATCAGGTCACTTATCCGCTTACCACCACCATGCTTTCGGTGCCTGGCGCGAAGACGGTGCGCGGCTTTTCGATGTTTGGCGATGCCTATGTGTACGTGTTGTTTGAAGACGGTACCGACCTCTACTGGGCGCGGTCGCGCGTGCTGGAGTATCTGAGCCAGATTCAGGCGCAAATGCCGGAAGGCGTCACGGTCGCATTAGGGCCGGATGCCACGGGCGTGGGCTGGATTTACGAGTATGCGCTGGTTGATCGCACGGGCAAACACAGCCTTGCGGATCTGCGCGCGCTCCAGGACTGGACGCTCAAGTACGAACTGAAAACCGTACCCAACGTCTCGGAAGTCGCCAGCGTTGGCGGGATGGTGCGCCAGTATCAGGTGATTGCCGATCCGACGCGGATGCGGGCGCTAAATGTGACGCATCAGCAAATTGTCGATGCGCTGAAATCCGCCAACCAGGAGGGCGGCGGCGCGCTGATGGAGATGGGCGAAGCAGAATATATGGTGCGCACCACCGGTTATCTGCATTCGCTTGATGAGTTCCGCAAGGTGGTGGTGACCAGCCGCGATGGCGTGCCGGTGCTGCTGGCGGATGTCGCCGATGTGCGGATGGGGCCGGAAATCCGGCGCGGCGTCGCGGAGCTAAACGGCGAGGGGGAAGTGGCCGGCGGCATTATCATCATGCGCTATGGCAAGAATGCCCGTCAGACCATAATGGACGTGAAAGCGAAACTTCAGTCGCTGCAAAAAACCTTGCCGGAAGGCGTGGAGATCGTCCCGGTTTACGACCGTTCGCAGCTTATCGACCACGCGATCGAAACGTTAACCCATAAGCTGATTGAAGAGTTTATCGTCGTTGCTCTGGTGTGTACCCTGTTTCTGTTCCATTTTCGCTCGGCGCTGGTGGCGATTGTCTCGCTGCCGCTGGGTATACTCG
>CAJYVI010000101.1 GCA_913778145.1 uncultured Pseudocitrobacter sp. | reverse complement strand
TGTAGAACAGCGTACCGACCTGGACAAGCTGGTCATCGAAATGGAAACCAACGGCACCATCGATCCTGAAGAGGCGATTCGTCGTGCGGCAACCATCCTGGCTGAACAACTGGAAGCTTTTGTTGACTTACGTGATGTACGTCAGCCTGAAGTTAAAGAAGAGAAACCAGAATTCGATCCGATCCTGCTGCGCCCTGTTGACGATCTGGAATTGACTGTCCGCTCTGCTAACTGCCTTAAGGCAGAAGCTATCCACTATATCGGTGATCTGGTACAGCGTACCGAGGTTGAGCTTCTTAAGACGCCTAACCTGGGTAAAAAATCTCTTACCGAGATTAAAGACGTGCTGGCCTCCCGTGGACTGTCTCTGGGCATGCGCCTGGAAAACTGGCCACCGGCAAGCATTGCTGACGAGTAACCGGATCACAGGTTAAGGTTTTACTGAGAAGGATAAGGTCATGCGCCATCGTAAGAGTGGTCGTCAACTGAACCGCAACAGCAGCCATCGCCAGGCTATGTTCCGCAACATGGCAGGTTCACTGGTTCGTCATGAGATCATCAAGACGACCCTGCCTAAAGCGAAAGAACTGCGTCGCGTAGTTGAGCCGCTGATTACTCTTGCCAAGACTGATAGCGTTGCTAATCGTCGTCTGGCATTCGCCCGTACTCGTGATAACGAGATCGTGGCAAAACTGTTTAACGAACTGGGCCCGCGTTTCGCGAGCCGTGCCGGTGGTTACACTCGTATTCTGAAGTGTGGCTTCCGTGCAGGCGACAACGCGCCGATGGCTTACATCGAGCTGGTTGATCGTTCAGAGAAAGCAGAAGCTGCTGCAGAGTAATCTGTAGTAACGTAAAAAAACCCGCTCCGGCGGGTTTTTTTATATCTCCTCTTCCCCCATCTCTCTACAATAGTTGTATCCTTTTTGCGCATCCTGGAGTGCTGTCATGTGGTTAGTCGACCAGTGGGCAGAGCGTCACATCGCTGATGCTCAGCGTAAAGGTGAGTTCGATAATCTTCCCGGCCAGGGCGAACCATTGAAGCTCGATGACGATTCGGCTGTACCCGAAGAGTTACGCGCAGGCTATCGCCTATTAAAGAATGCGGGCTGTTTGCCACCAGAGCTTGAGCAGCGTAAAGAAGCGATGGCGTTGGTCGATCTACTGAAAGGCATTCACAAAGAAGATGAACGCTATCAGGAAGTCAGCCGTCGACTCGCACTCATGGAACTGAAATTGCGTCAGGCCGGCCTGAGCACCGATTTTTTGCGCGGTGATTATGCAGAAAAACTGATGAATCGGTTTAACGAGGAGTAATTACAGATGTATCGTATTGGTGAGTTGGCAAAGCTGGCGGGTGTGACTCCGGACACCATCCGCTACTACGAAAAGCAGCAGATGATGGATCATGAAGTTCGCACCGAGGGCGGATTCCGCTTGTATACCGGAAACGATCTTCAGCGCCTGAAGTTTATTCGTTATGCCCGCCAACTGGGTTTTACCCTTGAGGCTATTCGCGAGCTACTGTCGATTCGCGTCGACCCTGAACATCATACCTGCCAGGAATCTAAAAGCATTGTCCAGGCGCGTCTCAGTGAAGTCGAGTCCCGTATCGAAGAACTACAATCAATGCAGCGATCGCTTAAGAAACTGAATGATGCCTGCTGCGGCACCGCACATAGCAGCGTTTATTGCTCTATCCTTGAGACGCTGGAGCAGGGGGCTGACAACAATATCAAAGGCTGTTGAAATTATCGCCGTTCGGATCTACACTCGCGCCGTATTATTACCCATCAGGAGAAAATGATGAGCCGCTATCAACATACGAAAGGGCAAATTAACGATAACGCCATTGAGGCACTTCTGCACGACCCGCTGTTCAGACAGCGCGTTGAGAAGAATAAAAAAGGGAAAGGAAGTTATCTGCGTAAAACTAAATATGCAAAACGGGGTAACTGGGAGGCCAGTGGCAAACAAGCGAATCGCTTCTTTACCACTGGCCTTCTGCTTTTAGCCGCGTGATTAAGAACGATTATTTTGTTCTTTCAGCAGGTCGCGGATTTCAGAAAGCAGCACTTCTTCTTTCGTAGGTTTTGGATCCGCTGCCGGTTCTTCTTTCTTACGATTCAGTTTGTTGATCAGTTTGATCGCCATAAAGATAGCAAAAGCGACGATCACAAAATCAAAGACATTTTGAATGAACACGCCGTAGTGCATTACGACTGCCGGAACATCGCCCTGCGCGTCGCGTAACGTCAGCGCAAATTGTTTAAAGTCGATCCCGCCAATTAATAAGCCCAGCGGTGGCATAATAATATCGGCAACTAATGACGATACAATCTTACCGAACGCCGCACCAATAATGACACCCACCGCCAAATCAACAACGTTTCCACGCATCGCGAATTCGCGAAACTCTTTAATAATGCTCATGTTATTCTCCTTGTGCCAGCTGACGTTTATAAGTTTAACAAATGTTTATGTAATTTCCATTATTAACAATAATTCAGCCGTGCAATTTTAGCCTTAAAAAATAAAGGGTTAATAAAAAGGCGTTCCGAAGAACGCCTTTTGTAATTAAAGGAAGAAGGGACTTGGCTGGAACAATCGTTCGACGTCGGTAATAAATTTTTTGTCCGTCAGGAACATAATTACGTGGTCCCCTTGCTCAATGCGTAAATTATCATTGGCAATCATGACATCATTACCGCGCACAATCGCACCGATGATGGTACCCGGTGGGAGTTTTATCTCATCAATAACTCTGCCGACAACACGCGATGTGCTTTCATCACCGTGGGCAACGGCTTCGATCGCTTCGGCGACACCGCGACGTAATGAAGAAACGCCGACAATATCGGCTTTTCGCACGTGGCTTAGCAGGGCGGAAATGGTGGCCTGCTGCGGCGAAATCGCGATATCAATTACGCTCCCCTGAACAAGATCAACGTAGGCGCGGCGTTGGATCAACACCATTACTTTTTTCGCGCCCATTCGCTTGGCCAGCATCGCGGACATAATGTTCGCTTCGTCGTCGTTGGTGACGGCAATGAACAGATCAACTTGATCGATATGCTCTTCCGCCAGCAACTCTTGATCCGATGCATCGCCAAAGAAGACGATCGTATTTTGCAGTTTTTCTGCCAGTTCAGCAGCGCGCTGTTGATCGCGCTCGATCAACTTCACGCTGTAGTCTTTTTCCAGCCGACGTGCCAGACCCGCGCCGATATTACCGCCACCGACCAGCATGATGCGTTTATACGGTTTTTCCAGACGCTGCAATTCGCTCATGACCGCGCGAATATGCTGGGATGCTGCGATAAAGAACACCTCATCGCCTGCTTCCACAATGGTTGAACCCTGAGGGCGAATCGGCGTGTCGTGACGGAAAATCGCCGCTACGCGCGTATCGATATGCGGCATATGGTCGCGCATGGTAGAGAGCGCATTACCAACCAGCGGGCCCCCGTAATAGGCTTTTACTACTGCGAGGCTCACTTTCCCTTCGGCGAAGTTAACCACCTGCAGCGCGCCTGGATATTCAATCAGTCGGTAGATGTTATCAATGACCAGTTGCTCAGGCGCAATCAGATGGTCGATAGGTACCGCGTCAGTATTGAAAAGCTTTTCCGCGTCACGTACGTAATCGGGTGAACGAATACGGGCGATACGGTTTGGTGTGTTAAAGAGAGAGTAGGCGACCTGGCAGGCTACCATATTGGTTTCGTCTGAGCTGGTTACGGCAACCAGCATATCGGCGTCGTCGGCACCGGCCTCCCGCAGCACGCGCGGATGAGAACCGTGGCCCTGGACGACGCGCAGGTCAAATTTGTCCTGCAAACCACGCAGACGCTCGCTATTGGTATCCACAATAGTGATGTCGTTATTCTCTCCGACCAGGTTTTCAGCCAGCGTACCGCCTACTTGCCCTGCGCCCAGAATGATAATTTTCATCAGTCGCGACCCGTTATCTCATCATTTTTTGATTAGCTTAGCGTAAAAGAAGCCATCGCCTTCTTCTGCGCCTGGTAAATTCTGTTTGCCTGGCTGTTCTGGCGTGCCGGTATCGATTAGCACCGCATCCGGTGTGCGTTGCAGGAAGGCGGCGATTTGCTGAGTGTTTTCTTCCGGCAAAATTGAACAGGTCGCATAAACCAGTGTGCCGCCAGGCTTGAGGTGCGCCCAGGTTGCATTGAGGATCTCAGCCTGTAACTGTGCCAGTTCCGGAATATCGCGATCGCGGCGTAGCCACTTGATATCCGGATGACGACGTACGACACCCGTTGCGGAACAGGGCGCATCAAGAAGAATGCGGTCGAATTGCTGTTGACCGCACCATTGCTCCGGGAAGCGGCCATCGCCCTGTTTCACGGTTGCTTTCATGCCCAGACGTTTGAGATTGTCATAGACGCGCGACAGACGTTTTTCATCGACATCAACGGCCATAACGTCGGCCTCTGGGGCCACTTCCAGAATATGCGTTGTTTTACCGCCCGGCGCGGCACAGAGGTCGAGGATTTTCTCGCCATTTTCCGGTTGCAGATACGTCATACAACCTTGTGCGGAGGCATCCTGAACGGTGACCCAACCTTCATCAAAGCCCGGTAGTGCATGTACGGGGGCCGGTGTTTCAAGACGTACGGCATCCGGGTAATCTGCATGCGGGAATCCTGTTAATCCCGCTTCTGCAAGCAGTACCAGCCACGCATCGCGAGTATGATGATTGCGATTTACGCGCAGCCACATCGGTGGGCGTTGGTTGTTCGCCTCAAGAATGGCTTCCCACTGTTGCGGATACGCCTTTTTAATACGTTTTACCAGCCAGGAAGGGTGCAGATAACGCACTTCGGTCTGAGCAAATTCGCTCAGCAGTTCATCTTGTTGACGCTGAAACTGACGCAGTACGCCGTTGATAAGCCCTTTCAACTGCTGACGCCTGATGGCTACCGCCCCTTCTACCGTTTCGGCAAGCGCGGCGTGCGCCGGGATGCGCGTGTACAGCAACTGGTAGATCCCCACCATTATCAGATAATGGACGGTGCGCTGTTTGCCCGTCATCGGGCGCGACATCAGCTTATGAATGAACCACTCCAACTGAGAAAGCGTGCGTAGCACGCCAAAGCACAGCTCCTGGAGCAGGGCTTTGTCTTTATCGGACACTTTTTGCTGCATAGCAGGCAGCACATTACTTAACGATTGCCCCTGCTCGACAACTTGCTCGACGGTTTGCGCCGCCAGACTGCGTAAATTGATGTTTTTTTTCATAACCGCAAAAATAAAAACGCCCGGCGACACCGGGCTTAAAAAAGAGGGTGACCGTCAGGCAAGACGGTTTCCGGGGATAAACCACTCCCGGCGTGAATTCAGGAGATCCTGCACGCCCATGGCTTTTTTACCTGCTGGTTGCAGAGAGAGCAGGTTAAGAATGCCCTCGCCGGTCGCAACCTGAATCCCCTGGCGATTGGCTTCCAGAATAGTGCCTGGCGCCGCATTTGTTGGGGTATCGATAACTGACGCCTGCCAGATTTTCACCGGCTGTTCATCAATCACGATGTAACTCATCGGCCACGGGTTAAAGGCGCGAATGCAGCGCTCAAGCTGTGCCGCGCTGAGCGACCAGTCGACGCGAGCTTCTTCTTTGCTGAGCTTCTCTGCGTAGGTGACCAGCGCTTCGTCCTGAACTTCCGGTTGAGCGGTGCCCGCGGCGAGCTGATTCAGCGTATGCAGCAGCCCTTGTGGGCCCAGATCGGCCAGCTTATCGTACAGGCTGCCGCTGGTGTCGTCGGCGGTGATTGGGCAGGAGAGCTTATGCAGCATATCGCCGGTATCAAGGCCAACATCCATTTGCATGATGGTGACGCCGGTTTGGGCGTCACCCGCCCACAGCGAACGTTGAATAGGCGCAGCGCCACGCCAGCGCGGCAGCAGCGAACCGTGAACGTTAATGCAGCCCAGGCGGGGCATATCAAGCACCGCTTTTGGCAGGATTAACCCGTAGGCTACCACGACCATAACGTCAGCCTGTAAATCGGCTACCAGCTGTTGATTTTCCTGAGGGCGCAGTGAGACTGGCTGAAATACCGGCACGCCTTTCCCTTCGGCCAGTACTTTCACCGGGCTCGGCATCAGTTTTTTGCCGCGTCCCGCCGGGCGATCGGGCTGGGTGAAAACACCCACTACCTGATGTTCAGACGACAACAGCGCGTCAAGATGACGCGCTGCAAAATCGGGGGTACCCGCAAAGATGATACGTAGTGAATCAGACACGTTGATCCTTATCCTTAGGCACGCGCGTTCAGGCGATCCAGTTTCTCGACTTTCTGACGAATACGCTGCTGTTTCAGCGGGGACAGATAATCGATAAACAGTTTACCGACCAAGTGGTCCATTTCGTGTTGGATACAGATTGCCAGCAGGCCGTCTGCTTCCAGTTCGAAGGCTTTACCGTTACGGTCGAGCGCACGGATTTTTACCTGCTCGGCACGCGGCACCAGCGCACGCTGTTCCGGAATCGACAGGCAGCCTTCTTCAATACCGGTGTCGCCGTGTTTCTCCAGCAGCTCGGGGTTGATCAGCACCAGTTGCTCATCGCGATTCTCAGAAACATCAATCACGATAATACGCTGATGGATATCCACCTGCGTTGCCGCCAGGCCAATACCTTCTTCGGCGTACATGGTTTCGAACATATCATCGACGATACGCTGAATTTCTGCATTCACTTCTTCAACCGGCTTAGCGACTTTGCGAAGACGCTCGTCCGGAATATGTAACACTTGCAAAACTGCCATAAATCTCCAGAGTTCTGTTCAGGAGTTAGAAAGATTATTACCTCTATTCTAGACAAAACCCCCTCCAATTGACAGCATCAGTGACCAATCGCAAAGATTGCTGACGCCGCATGTGGCAAGGGGAAAAGGATGTCACCTACAGAAATATGGCTTCGCCTGATAACGGTTAACGATCTATACGGCGACAGGATGCAAAACATCGCCGAGGCTCTGATACATGAAACGACCGTTACGTTGAAACAGCTGCGTGACGTCGGGTTAACCGCGAAGCAGGCGGCGCGATTTTTTTCGCTGACGCCGCAGCAGGTTAGCGAAAGTGAACTCTGGCTCGCGCAGCCTGACAATCATCTGCTGCTGGCAAATTCGCCTTTCTACCCCGCAGCACTACGGGCTATCAGTGATTATCCGGCAGCGCTTTTTATTCGCGGGGATTTGCCGCTGCTGAGTTCCTGGCAACTGGCTGTTGTCGGTAGCCGGAACTTTTCGTGGTACGGCGAGCGATGGGGACGCACATTTTGCGAAGCCTTTGCGCAGCAAGGCGTCACCATCACCAGCGGCCTGGCGCTGGGTATTGATGCGGTTGCTCACCGCAGCGCCTTGCGCACGGGGGGGAAAACCATCGCCGTATTGGGTAATGGTTTGAGCCACATCTACCCGCACCGTCATCGTCAACTGGCGGAAGATATTGTCTCGTCAGGCGGTACGCTGGTTTCGGAGTTTCCTCTCGCGATGACGCCGCTGCCGCATAATTTCCCTCGGCGTAATCGCATCATCAGCGGCCTTAGCCGGGGCGTGCTGGTGGTTGAAGCCGCGTTAAAAAGTGGTTCGTTGGTGACGGCGCGGTGCGCATTGGATCAAGGGCGAGACGTCTATGCGATTCCGGGGCCGCTGGGTAATCCCGGCTGCGAAGGGCCGCACTGGCTGATTCAGCAGGGGGCGATAATGGTTACGTCGCCCGAAGATATTCTCGAAATCAGGCAAATTGCGCTTTTTCAGACTGAAAATGCGCAGGATACGTCAAAATATTCATCAGATCAGGATTCTGTAGCATTGCCATTTCCTGAGCTCCTGGCTAACGTAGGAGATGAGGTAACACCTGTTGACGTCGTCGCTGAACGTGCCGGCCAACCTGTGCCAGTGACCGTGGCTCAGCTACTCGAACTGGAGTTAGCAGGATGGATCGCAGCTGTACCCGGCGGCTATGTCCGATTAAGGAGGGCATGCCATGTTCGACGTACTACTGTACTTGTTTGAAACTTACATCCATAACGAAGCTGAAATGCGCGTGGATCAGGATAAACTGACACGGGATCTCACCGAGGCAGGTTTTGAACGTGAGGACATTTTCAACGCGTTGATGTGGCTGGAGAAGCTCGCTGATTATCAGGAAGGGCTTGTCGAACCGATGCAGTTGGCTTCCGATCCGCTTTCTGTTCGCATCTTTACGGCGGAAGAGAGCCAGAGACTGGATGCCAGTTGTCGGGGATTCTTGTTATTCCTGGAACAGATTCAGGTGCTAAACCTCGAAACGCGAGAAATGGTGATTGAACGCGTGATGGCTCTGGATACCGCAGAGTTCGAACTGGAAGATCTCAAATGGGTGATTCTAATGGTTCTGTTCAATCTTCCGGGGTGTGAAAACGCGTATCAACAAATGGAAGAATTACTCTTCGACGTGAATGAAGGTATGCTGCATTAATTCGATGGTGCAGCAGTAAGAGTTGTTATGGCCAAATCAGCACTCTTTACAGTGCGTAAAAACGAGCCCTGCCCACAGTGTGGGGCTGAACTGGTAATACGGTCCGGCAAGCATGGGCCGTTTCTTGGTTGTTCCCATTATCCAGAGTGTGACTATGTCCGTCCCCTGAAGAGTCAGGCGGATGGACATATCGTCAAAATTCTGGAGGGGCAACTGTGCCCGGAGTGCGGCGCCGAGCTGGCGCTTCGTCAGGGGCGCTTTGGGATGTTTATTGGTTGCAGCCAATATCCGGCCTGCGAGCATACCGAACTTATCGACAAACCTGATGAGACGGCTATCGCCTGCCCGCAATGCCAGCAAGGGCATCTGGTTCAGCGCCGTTCACGCTATGGCAAAACGTTCCACTCCTGCGATCGCTATCCAGAGTGTCAGTTTGTGCTTAACTTCACCCCTGTTGCGGGCGAGTGTCCTGAGTGTCATTACCCGCTGCTCATCGAAAAGAAAACGGCGCATGGTCTGAAACGCTACTGTGCCAGTAAACAATGTGGAAAGCCGATTCCGGCGGAATAAATCAGTGAATAATAACCTGCCATCAGAAGCCGTACAGCGTGCGGTTGTCGCTCTGAAGAATAAAGAAGTCATCGCTTACCCAACCGAAGCCGTGTTTGGCGTTGGTTGCGATCCTGACAGTGAAATCGCCGTTCATCGCCTGCTGGAACTCAAACAACGCCCGGTTGAAAAGGGGCTTATCCTGATTGCGGCGAGCTTTGAACAACTGAAACCATATATAGACGATGCCGCGTTAACTCCCGCGCAGCGTGATGCGGTGTTTGCCTGTTGGCCTGGCCCGGTCACCTTTGTGTTCCCGGCTAAAGCCACTACGCCTGCCTGGCTGACGGGGCGATTTGACTCCCTCGCCGTGCGCGTTACCGATCATCCGGTAGTCATCGAGCTTTGCAATGCGTATGGAAAACCACTGGTTTCAACCAGCGCGAATCTTACCGGGCAGCCGCCGTGCCGTACGACAGAGGAAGTGCGCCAGCAGTTTGGCGATGCGTTTCCCGTCGTGGATGCGCTGACAGGTGGGCGACTCAATCCATCTGAAATCCGTGATGCCCTGACGGGCGAACTTTTCCGCCAGGGGTAACTCATGGAAACCTATGCCGTCTTTGGTAACCCGATAGCGCACAGTAAATCGCCTTTCATTCATCAACAGTTTGCGCAGCAGTTGAACATCATTCATCCCTATGGGCGCGTGCTGGCGCCGCTTGATGATTTTGTTAACGCGCTAAACGGTTTCTTCGCACAAGGAGGGAAGGGGGCGAACGTCACCGTACCTTTTAAAGAAGAAGCTTTCGCCCGGGCAGATGAACTGACCGAGCGCGCAGCGCTGGCAGGGGCGGTAAACACGCTCAAGAGACTGGAAGACGGGCGTCTGTTGGGGGATAACACCGATGGCATTGGTTTGTTGAGCGATCTTGAACGCCTCTCTTTTATTCGACCAGGGCTGCGCATTCTGCTGCTGGGGGCGGGCGGCGCGACGCGCGGTGTCCTGTTGCCGCTGCTTTCAATGGATTGCGCCGTCACTATTGCTAATCGCACGGCTTCGCGCGCGCAAGAGCTGGCGCAGCTTTTTGCGCATACGGGCAGCGTGAAGGCACTGGGGCTGGATGCGCTGGAAGGGCATGAATTTGATTTAATTATCAATGCGACGTCCAGCGGCATTAACGGCGACATTCCGGCGATCCCGGCATCACTGATTCATCCTTCTCTTTATTGCTACGACATGTTCTACCAGAAAGGAGATACACCGTTCCTTGTCTGGTGTCGGCAGCATGGGGCAAAACAGTGTGCTGATGGGTTAGGTATGCTGGTGGGGCAGGCGGCACATGCGGTACTGCTGTGGCATGGTGTGTTGCCAGAAATCGAACCGGTGATTGACACTATGAAGCAGGCGTTGCGCGCATGAATCAGTCCATACAGTTTCCTGACCGCGAGCACTGGGATGAAAACCAGTGCGCCGTCTGTTTTCCGGCGCTTGTGCAGGGCATGCAATTAATGTGTGCCATTCGCCGCGAAACGATGATTGCTCGCTTCGGCGGCGAAACGCCTCAGGCGTGGTTAGCGCTCTTTCAGGAAAATCGCTGGGATCTGGAAGAGGAAGCCAGCGATCTTATCCGCGACCAGCAGGAAGATAATCAGGGCTGGGTCTGGTTATCCTGATTCAGATAATCATCTTTCCATTTCACGTAGTTGTTGGCCGAGTATTTCAACCCTTCCAGTTCAGATGCTTTCAATGGGCGAATTTGTTTAACGGGGCTGCCCAGATAAAGGTAGCCACTCTCCAGGCGCTTATGCTGTGGGACCAGGCTACCTGCGCCAATCATCACATCATCTTCCACCACAACGCCATCCAGCAGGATAGACCCCATCCCGACCAGAACCCGATTGCCCACGGTGCAGCCGTGCAGCATGACTTTGTGCCCGACCGTTACGTCGTCGCCAATGATGAGCGGATTACCGTCCGGGTTATGCGCTGATTTATGGGTTACATGGAGAACGCTACCGTCCTGAATGTTGCTGCGTGCGCCAACCTGGACATAGTTAACATCGCCACGAATGGCGACCAGCGGCCAGATACTGACATCATCGCCGATACGAACGTCGCCAATCACTACGCTGGTGGGATCAATCAGCACGCGAGCGCCAATGGTCGGGAAAAGATCTTTATAGTGGCGTAAGTCTGCGGCCATGATTACCTCTTAATAACGATCGTTTTAGGGAACAGATGATCATTATTGCCCTGATTTCGCGGTTTCTCACCTTAAAATTTAGGCAATTTGCACAGTTACAAGGCAAAAAGTTTGAAAAAACAGCAGTCAGAAAAAAAGATCTAAAAAGGCCTTGTGCTAAGAAGCAAACTCCCTATAATGCGCCTCCATCGACACGGCGGATGTGAATCACTTCACACAAACAGCCGGTTCGGTTGAAGAGAAAAATCCTTGAAAATGGGGTTGACTCTGAAAGAGGAAA
>CAJYVI010000100.1 GCA_913778145.1 uncultured Pseudocitrobacter sp. | reverse complement strand
CGACCGGCAATGACGGGCACAGCCGAAGCTAACGCTACTGTCAAAATTTATGATAACGGCACCCTGATAGGCACCGTGACCGCCAATGGTTCTGGCGTCTGGAACTTTACGCCAACAACAGACCTGGCCAACGGCGCACACGCTCTGACCGTAACGGCTACTGATAGCGCAGGCAACGCCAGCGCACCGGGCACAGCGTTCAATATTGTGGTCGATACCCTTGCGCCGCTGGCACCGGTTATCAACCAGGCGTCGGCCAATACGGGTACCGACACCAGCACGCTGACAAACGGTCAGTTCACTAATGATGCTACCCCTACCCTCAGCGGTACCGCCGAAGCAGGCTCGACCGTTAACGTCTTTGATGGTGGCACGAAAATCGGGACCGTCACCGCCGATGCCAATGGCAACTGGAGCTTCACGCCGGGCGCTGAACTCGCCGCCGGCTCACACACCTTTACGGCGTCTGCCACAGACGCCGTGGGCAACGTTGGGCCGCTTTCCGGTAATTTCACGCTGAACATTGATACCACCGCACCGGTCGCGCCACAGCTGATCTCGGTGGTTGATGATGTGGCAGGCGGCGTGGTTGGGGCGCTGTCGAATGGACAGGCAACAAATGATGCGCGCCCTACGCTCAACGGAAGCGCCGAAGCCAACAGTACCGTGAAAATTTATGACGGCACGACGCTTATTGGTACCACCACCGCAGGTAGCGACGGCGCATGGACATTTACGCCGTCTACCTCGCTGGCAAATGGTTCGCATACGTTTACCGTGACGGCAACCGACGCTGCGGGGAACGTCAGCGACGCGACCGGCGGGTTTACTGTTGTTGTCGACACGACAGCGCCTGGCGTCCCCGTTATCAGTACGATCGTTGACGACGTCGGAACGGTTACCGGCCCGGTTGCCAATGGCCAGCCAACCAACGATACGCGACCAACCCTGAACGGCACGGCAGAAGCCAATGCGACGGTCAATATTTATGATAACGGTACGTTGGTCACCACCGTGGTGGCTAACGGCAGCGGAAGCTGGAGCTGGACGCCTACGGCCCCGCTGAGTGAAGGCAACCATGCCTTTACCGTCAACGCGACCGATACCGCTGGAAACAGCAGCGCGGTATCGCTTCCTTCCACCATTGTGGTCGATACCACTCCGCCGGCGTTGCCAACTGGCCTTGCCGTCAACGCAACGGGTACCAGCGTGACCGGCACAGCGGAAGCGGGAAGCACGGTCACCATCACCAGCAGCACCGGCACCGTGCTGGGGAGCGCAACGGCGGATGGGCTGGGCAACTTTACGGTGGCAATCTCTCCGGCGCAAACTAACGGCCAGGGGTTATTGGTCTATGCGGTTGATAAAGCGGGTAACCAGGGCAGTTCCGCAGACCTGACGGCACCGTTTACCGGCGTCCCTGGCGCGCCGATCATTGTTAGCGTGACAGATGACGTCGCCCCGGTGACCGGGAATGTGGGCAACGGGCAAAGCACCAATGACGCCTTGCCTACCCTTGCAGGCACAGCCCAGGCAAACGCGATCGTCAATATCTACGACAATGGCGTGTTGCTGACATCCGTCACCGCAAACGCCAGCGGGAACTGGAGCTATACGCCATCTGTCGCTCTGGGTGAAGGTTCCCACGCCTTCACTGCGACAGCGACAAATGCAAACGGAACCGGCGCCGCGTCCGGCTCGATGACAGTAATTGTCGATACTATCGCCCCGACGGTGCCAACCGCGGTCATTAGCGCCGATGGCACCACAATAACCGGAAGCGCTGAGGCCAATAGTACCGTCACCGTTACGCTTCCCGGCGGAGGAACGGCGACAGCCACGGCAGGCAGTAATGGAAGCTATACCATCACTCTTCCGGTTCGCCAGATAGAAGGTGAAGTGCTTTCCGTGAAGGCCACGGATGCGGCAGGCAACGCATCGCCTTCCGTGTCAATTACTGCGCCAACGCTGCCGCTTTCGGCCAGTGATAATGTTATCGACCTGTCGCTGACCAGCGATGCAACGATCAGTACCGCACATTATAGCGACTACGGTTTCCTGCTAGTCGGCGCGCTGGGCAATGTCGCTTCGGTGTTAGGCAACGACACGGCACAGGTAACGTTTGATATTGCCGCTGGCGGTACAGGCTCGGTGACGATTGATGCCGCCGCCACGGGCGTGGTGTTAAGCCTGCTCAATAGCCAGGAAATTGTGATTCAGCGATATGATACAGCCACCGGGTCATGGACTACGTTCGTTGACAGTTCTCAGGCCCAGTTTGCTAATCTGCTGACGCTGGGCGCCAGCGGCGTAACCCTGAAGTTTGATGGTCTGGAAGCCGGGAGTTATCGGGTCATCACCTATAATACCAACCTGCTGGCGACAGGTTCCTACACCAGCCTGAATGTCGACGTTGAGCAGACCAGCGCCGGAAACGTGACGGGGGAAACCTCTCACACCGGGAATGTCATCACCGATATTGATCCGAATAATGGCGAAGATAATGCGCCAGCAGGCACGGTGCTTACCACCGTAACGGATTCTCAAGGCGTTATTCATAACATTGGTGCAAGCGGCACGGACATTCAGGGGGTGTATGGCATCCTGCATATTAACCAGGACGGCAGCTACACCTATACCCTGACCAACACGTCGGCAAGCGTTCTTGGGCGCACCGAAAACTTCACCTACACCATTACGCAGAATGGCATCAGCGATTCGGCGCAGTTAGTGGTCACGCTCGGCAACGGTGCGCCAGCCAGTACGGTGACGGCGGTTGACGATAGCGCCGCGCTGGTCTTCAACACCGATGTTGAAGCGGTTAACAACGGCGCGTCATCGCAAGGCGGTTTCTCCGTCGTGGGCATTAATCTTGGGAATACGCTCGGCCTGAACGTGCTGGCCAATATGACGAACCCTATCATCTTTGATGTCGATGAGGGTTCTACACGCACAATGACGCTGCAAGCGAGTGTCGGCGGCGTCGCGCTGCTTTCCACCTTTGACCTTTACGTTTACAAATTCAACGATGCCACGCAGCAGTTCGAGCAGTTTAAGGTGGTAAAAACCTGGCTTACGGCCCCTTTGTTAGGTGGACAATCCGGCCAGCTTACCTTGACGCTGCCTGGCGGGGAGTATCTGTTCCTGCTTAACAACGCCAGCGGCGTGACGGCCCTTACCGGTTACACCTTAAACGTTTTGCAGGATCACACCTATGCTGTTGAAAGCACGTCGGTCACTACGACCGGTAACGTGCTCAGCGATGACATTGCCCCTGCGGGTACGCTGGTCACACAGGTAAATGGCGTTTCGATTGCCAGCAGTGGAACGACCAACATTACCGGGCAGTACGGCACATTAACGATTGATGCCCAGGGCAACTACACCTATACCCTGAAAAGCGGACAAGGCGCAGACAGCATTAAAACGCCGGATAGCTTTGTCTACACGGTCAAAGCGCCTAATGGTGATACCGATAGCGCGTCGCTAAATATTACCGCGACGCCGCATGCGCTGGATGCGGTTAACGATTCCAGCGCACTGATGGCTGTCACTACTGCGCAAACGACCACGGCCTATTCCGATACCGATATTGGGGTTGCAACGTGGAATAGCCCACTCATCGGTACCGGCTCAGGAAGCGGAAGCGGCGCATTCACGGTCAGCGCGAATACGCTGCTGCACGCGCCAGTGCTGCACTTCAACATCGCCAGCTCCGGTCTCTCCGTTTCTAACCTGTCGGGAACCTGGACGCTTTATCAAGGCAGTACGGCAATCCAGAGCGGCACTTACTCTGCCACCAATACCAATATCACGCTTAACGCGCAGGATTTGGCGGCGGGCAACTATACGCTCTCTCTGACTGGCAGCAGCTCCGGGCTTGGCGTACTGGGATCCTTCACCGTCACCGCCTCCATCACCGGAACATCCGTTGCCCTTGACAGCAATTCCTCGGTTAGCGGCAGCACAGTGCACGGGAATATCTACGATGGAACAGATGCGGCGGGCGCGTCGGATCAGCTTTCCAGCGTTCATACCGTACTGACTGTCAACGGGTTCAACGGCAGTACAGCCACACTTGATCCCCTGACGAACAGCAGTTCAAGCGCCACAATTCAGGGTCATTACGGCTCGCTGCAAATCGGCATTGATGGGACGTACACCTACACCCTGAACAGCGGCGTCTCGGTCGCCTCGATGACAACGAAAGAGACCTTCACCTATACCCTGAACGATCAGAATGGTCATACCGATAGCGCTACGTTGACCATCAACATGAACCCACAATTTGTCAGTACCGCGCAAAGCGATGTCATCAACGGTTCCGCCTACGGCGATACGCTTATTTACCATCTGCTCAACAGCACCAACGCCACGGGCGGCAACGGAGCTGATGTGTGGAATAACTTCTCCCTTGCACAAGGCGATCAGATAAACATCCACGATCTGCTGGTGGGATGGAATGGTCAACAGTCGACGCTGGGTAACTATCTCAACGTCACCACCAGCGGAAATAACACGGTAATTTCCATCGACCGTGACGGCACAGGCTCTACGTATCACTCAACCCAACTGATTACTCTGGAGAACGTCCACACCACGCTCGATGAGCTGGTACAGCAAAATCACATTGTTACCTGAGTTATTTGAAAGCCATAAACCCGGGCGTGAATGCGCCCGGCTAATAACGAGAACGGCATACATTTATTAGGGATAAACTATGGGAAAAATACAGCCTTTTGCGCTTTGGCTGGCATGCAGTCTGTGCTCTGCATACGTTTTTGCTGATGACTCCGCGTCTTTTATTACGCCGCAGGGGCTCGCTCAACAAGAACTTCCTTCACTCGACGGCAGCACCTCGCTGCCGCTTGATATGCCGGCGCCGGGAACATTAACGCTCAGCGGCGCGGTGAATCGCGCAGTAACATGGCATCCGGCGATACGCGAAGCCGTAGGTAAACTGCTTACGCAGAATGAACAAGTTGATGTCGCGAAGGCAAAATATTACCCGCAAATTAGCGCCGGTATGAATAACGGTATCAGCAACACCTATGTCGACCACGGTTACAGCCCGTCTCTGGTGTTGTCGCTTTCACAAATGCTCTACGATTTCGGTAAAGTTTCAAGCCAGGTTCGCGCAGAGCAGGCAGGCGTCGCGCAGGAACAGGCCAATGTTCTGGTCAGTATTGATAGCGTGAGTCACGACACTGCTATCGCTCTCATTCAGGTACAAAACTGGCAGCAAATGGTGGATATCGCCAAAGAGCAGCTTGATGCCCTGAGCGCGATTGGCCGTCTCACCCAGCAGCGAAATGACGAAGGCGCCACCTCGCTTTCTGATGTTGTGCAAACCAACGCGCGTATTGAATCCGCTCGTTCGCAGCTCATCCAGTATGAATCGAACCTCGACAGCGCGCGCGCCACTCTGATGAGCTGGGTTGGCTGGAACAATCTCAACGATATCAGCAATGAATTCCCCGCGAAATTAAACCAAAGCTGTCAGTTGGCCCAACCGGATGACCGCTTAGTGCCATCTGTCCTCGCCGCCTGGGCACAGGCAAGCGTAGCGCAGGCGAATCTTGATTATGCCAACGCGCAGATGACGCCAACGATTTCGCTGGAACCCCAGGTGCAGCACTATCTCAACGATAAATATCCGAGCCATGAAGTGCTCGACAAAACGCAATACACCGCCTCCGTCAGAGTGGAAATGCCTATTTATCAAGGGGGTGGATTAACCGCCAGGCGCAATGCGGCAAGCCATGCGGTGGAAACGGCCCAGTCAACCATTCAACGTACACGGCTCGATGTTCGTCAGAAACTTCAGGAATCAAGAAGTCAGGCTCTTAGTCTAATGGGGGCGATTCAGGTGTTGTCGCGTCAGGAAGCGTTAAGCGCACAGACCAGAGAGTTGTACCAGCAGCAGTATCTCGACCTGGGATCTCGCCCGTTGCTTGATGTGCTAAATGCGGAACAAGAGGTCTATCAGGCCCGCTTCTCTTTGCAGCAAATTGAGACGCAACTCCATCAGCTACAGCTCAACTGTCTCTATAACACCGGGGGCTTACGCCAGGCGTTTGGTCTGGAAAATCGCAGTATTCAGTCAGTGGAGATTCAGCCATGAATACCGAGACGCCATCCGCTGATGAACACATGACTGAGAAAGCACTCGGCAACTGGGCGCAGGCCGTCAGCCATGTGGCACACCACTATCGCATCGCGTGTTCTCCCGGCACTATTCAGGCCAGCGCGCCCTGGTTTAAAGATAAAGGGATGCAGTCTGCGCTAACACAGTTATCCCGCCAGGCGGGTCTCTCTTTCCATCTTCTGCAAACAACCGCGCAATCCGTCGCGCAATGGCGGCTTCCCTTAGTGGTGGAGATGGAAGATAAGCAACTCGCCGTCATTGAGCAATTTGATGGCGATGATACGGTAGATATCGTGCTTATCGACGGTGACAGACAAACCAACCGCGTGGCGCTAAGTACGCTTTTACCGCAAATTCGCTTTATCGCCGCTCTGCGTCCGATCTCCGCGTTGAAGGACCGCCGGGTCGATGCTTATATCACCCGCTTTAGCCCGGACTGGATGAAAAAGCTGGTGTTGCAGGATGCGCAACCCTATGGCCCGGTGATGCTGGCTGCGTTACTCATCAATGTGCTCTCACTTTCCGGCATTCTTTTTTCGATGCAGGTTTATGACCGCGTGATCCCCGCGCAGTCTTATCCCACACTCTATGTTCTGTCGACAGGGGTCATTGTCGCCGTGCTGTTCGGTTTTCTGCTACGGGTAGCGCGCGGGCACATCATGGACGTGTTGGGCAAACGGGCCGATATGCGTATTTCAGACCGTGTTTTCGCCCATGCGCTTCGCCTGCGCAACAGCGCTATCCCGCGTTCAACGGGCAGCTTTATCTCTCAGTTGCGCGAACTGGAGCAGATCCGCGAGATGATCACCTCATCAACCATCTCAACGATTGTCGATCTGCCGTTTTTCTTTCTTTTCATCGTGGTGCTGGCCATTATTGCGCCTCAGCTTGCCTGGATCGCCCCCATCGCGGCAATTCTGATGATTTTGCCCGGGATCCTGCTGCAAAAAAAATTGGCCACGCTGGCGAACCAGTCTGCCCATGAAGCAACACTGCGCAACGCCGTTCTGGTTGAAAGCGTGCAGGGCCTGGAAGATATCAAACTGATGCAGGCCGAGAACCGTTTTTTACAGCAGTGGAACAGCTATATCCGCATTACGGCGGAATCCGGCCTGCGTACTCGCCAGCTCTCCCAGGGGTTGATCAGTTGGGGAATGACTATTCAGGGGCTGGTTTACGCTGCCGTGATTATGGTCGGCGCGCCGATGGTTATTGAAGGGGAAATGACCACGGGGTCAATGGTGGCAGCTTCGATGCTGGCGTCTCGTATGATTGCGCCGATGGCCAATGTGTGTGGCATTCTGGCGCGCTGGCAGCAGGTTAAAGCCGCCAGGCAAGGGCTGGACAGTATTATGCAACTGCCAACCGAAACGCAGCGTGATGAGAACATGGTTCACCAGGAAATTTTCCACGGCCACTATTTCTTTGAAAATGCGCAGTTTCGCTACCACAGCGAGGATCAGCGTATTCCACTGCGCATCGGCAGACTGGAAATCTTACCGGGAGAGAAAATTGCCGTTCTGGGCCGAAACGGCGCGGGAAAATCGACATTACTCCAGGCACTCTCCGGAGGGGTGGATCTTGCAAGCGGAGATGCCCGGCTGGACAACCTCAGCATGGCGCAAATTGACACGGCAGACCTGCGACGCAATATCGGCTTTCTCAGTCAGAATGCGCGGCTTTTCTATGGCACGCTGCGCGAGAACCTGACGCTTGGTGCACCCCACGCCAGTGACGCTGATATTTTTCAGGTCCTGACGATAAGCGGGGCCGATAACTTTGTTAAACGCCTGCCCAAAGGATTAGATCATCCCATTATGGAGGGAGGAACCGGCCTTTCTGGCGGCCAGCGTCAATCCATTTTATTAGCCAGAATGTTGCTACGCTCACCAAACATCATCTTGCTGGATGAACCCACCGCATCGCTGGACGATCACACAGAACGCGAGTTTATCCAACGGCTTGGACAGTGGCTTGGCAACCGGACGCTGATTATCGCCACGCATCGGGTACCCGTTCTGGACCTGGTCGATCGCGTGGTGGTACTCAAAGAAGGCCAACTGGTGATGGATGCCCCAAAAGCTCAGGCGCTGAATAACAGCCGTGCAGCGACACAAGCTAACGAGCGGGAGTGGAAAAATGAAAACCAATCAGCATGACGCAGTGATGGATGACGCAGGCATCCGTCGCAAGAATGAGTTTTCAGGCGCCAGCCGCATCATCGTGCTAAGCACGCTACTTTTTCTGCTACTGGGCGTTTGGGCGTGGTTCGGAAAGCTGGATGAAGTCTCTACGGGCACCGGGAAGGTCGTACCCAGCTCGCGCGAACAGGTTTTGCAATCCCTGGATGGCGGCATTATCACTGAACTCAACGTTCGCGAGGGCGATAAAGTGCAGGCAGGTGAAATTGTCGCCCGACTGGACCCTACGCGCTCAGAGTCAAACGTTGGCGAAAGCGCTGCGCGCTACCGCGCCTCCCTGGCTTCCAGCGCCCGTCTGTATGCAGAGGTAAACGATCTTCCCCTCACCTTCCCGGATTCATTAAAACCGTGGCCCGATCTACTGGCATCAGAAACGCGGCTGTATAAAACCCGCCGCGCTCAGCTGAACGATTCAGAAGCTGAATTAAAAGATGCACTAGTATCGGTGAACAAAGAGCTGGCCATCACCGAACGCCTGGCGAAAAGCGGTGCGGCGAGCCACGTTGAAGTGCTTCGTCTTCAGAGACAAAAAAGCGATTTAGGTCTGAAAGTAACCGACCTTCGCTCACAGTACTACGTGCAGGCGCGGGAAGCGCTCTCCAAAGCGAACGCTGAGGTCGACATGCTACTGGCCATCATCAAGGGCCGTGAAGATTCCGTCACGCGAATGACAGTGCGCTCGCCGGTACGCGGCATTGTTAAAAATATCCAGGTCACCACCATTGGCGGCGTCATTCCGCCCAATGGTGAGATGATGGAAATAGTCCCCGTAGATGACCGGCTGCTGATTGAAGCGCGCCTTTCACCGCGCGACATCGCCTTCATCCACCCCGGCCAGCGCGCGCTGGTGAAAATCACCGCCTATGATTACGCCATCTACGGCGGGCTGGAGGGCGAAGTGGAGACCATCTCCCCGGACACCATCCAGGACAAAGCCAAGCCGGAGATTTTTTACTATCGAGTATTCATCCGTACGCACCAGGATTATCTGGTGAACAAAGTTGGGCACCATTTCTCCATCGTACCGGGGATGATCGCCACCGTGGACATCAAAACCGGTGAAAAAACCATCGTCGACGACCTGATCAAACCGTTTAACCGGGCGAAAGAGGCGCTGCGTGAGCGATAAATGAACGACTATCTGCCTGTTGGCAATAGATTTTTGCCCAAAATGCAGGCAGAGAGTATTTATGCAGGGGGGTGGCAGAGCGCATAGCAACTCTGTTATACTTGCTGCAACACTATTGGGGCTGATTCTGGATTCGACGGGATTTGCGAAACCCAAGGTGCATGCCGAGGGGCGGTTTGCCTCGTAAAAAGCCGCAAAAAAATAGTCGCAAACGACGAAAACTACGCTTTAGCAGCTTAATAACCTGCTCTGAGCCCTCTCTCCCTAGCTTCCGCTCTTAAGACG